>JBGAVK010000047.1:0-24250 GCA_044228165.1 Pyrinomonadaceae bacterium
TGAGCAAAATTATAAAAATGAGTTCGCCTCTCATTTCGTCGCACCACCTTTCGCGGCGGTGATCAACGATGTCATTTCGCCGATCGCGTTGCCGGTCGGATTGATACTTTTTAACTTAGAAAGAGCCTTTTCTGCCTCGGCGATCTTATTCTGTTTCACGTAAGCCTGGATAAGAAATTGGAGCGATCGTTCGTGTTTCGGATTCGCTTCAGAAACCTTCACAAGTTCCGTAATTGCTTTGTCGTAAGCCGGCGGCTTTTGCACATAATATGAGATGCCTAGGTCGGTCATCACATCGGCATCACCGGGTTTGATCGCAAGCGCCCGGGTATATATCTCACGCGATCTTTGGAAACTGGCGGCGTCTTCCTTAAAAAAGCCAATATCGAAGGTCGCATTGCCGTATGCGACCACAACATCAAAATCTTTCGAATTGATCGAGTCGGCTCGCTCTAATATACGGGCGGCCTCCGTTAGGATAGAAACATCCTGCTTCATCGCCGCGTAACGGTAAAGTGCGATGCCGAGATCTTTCTGAAATGAAAAGACTGTCGGGTTCTTGTCTGCCTCAGCGATCTTAGCCCGGATCTCGTCAGGTGATAACTCTTGTTCCCCGCCCGGTTGGGCCGGGGCCGCAGTATTTGAATTTGAAGAAAGCGTCTGCGGAGCGGTATTTGCAGCGTTACGATTGATCGAATTTGCAAAAACAAACCCGACGATAAATCCACCAAGTGCCGCGATCATAACGAAAAGTACTGTGTTCTTTTGCATTACTACTGATGTTAGCAGACGCCGTTAAAACAAAAAAAGCGTTGCCGATACAAATTACGGCAACGCAGGCTGGACCAGATCGAGCGAACTCTATTTCTTCTTACCATCGACAGGTATATATGGCAGATCTTCCGCACGTCGACGTATCGGCGGATCAGTGGCGCGGCGTCGTGGAACAACATTACTTGTTCTTCGGTCAACACTGCCGGCCGGCAAGCCCTTTCCATGGACAGCTTCAACAAGGATCCGGGTAATTTCTTGCGAAAGTGTACGATGCTCTCCGGCGGCACTTCGCCGAAAGGACTCTTTTAATTCGTTCGGAACATAAGCACCGATAAAAACACCCTTCCTATTTGCCATAAAAAGTAACTTCTCCTGAATGTACGACTATGAATTTACCATGTAATGAAGCGCGTCTATAAGCCGAATCTTGTCATCCCAATTAATCGGGAGTGGCGATCATTCATCTAGTCCCGGCGTTACCGTCGGGATCAAGCAGCCTACCCGGAAACGTCGCCTTTCGGCACCCAAGCGGGCAGCTCAGTGTCGTTTCCCTATTTGGCCTTGCACCGCGAGGAGTTTACCTGGCCGCGACTGTTACCAGCCGCGCCGGTGAGCTCTTACCTCACCGTTTCACCCATTATCCCGAAAAGGGACTGGTTTGCTTTCTGTTGCACTTGTCGTCCTTACGCTTTCGCGCAAGTCCCGGGAGTTACCCGGCTCGCTGCCCTTTGGTGTTCGGACTTTCCTCCTCAGAAGTTATGAGGCGATCACCCGACGCGCTTCACTATCAAGGCTCAAAAAGTATAACAAAAAATGTTGAACAAACAAATTTTATGTTACCGATTAGTTAATTTCGGATCTCGACCATATCACCGGGTTTCAGAGAAGGGTCGGGAGTGCGTCCGTCTTTTATCGATTTAAGGTCGTATTCATAGGATCTTATAGAGCCGTCGCCCTGCTTACGTCTGATGATCGCCCTTTTGGGCAAGCCCTTTGCAATATTTGCCTCGATGGCGGCCTGATATAACGTCAAGCCGGGTCTAAGGTCACGCTGACCGGCTGATGATAAATCTCCCGAAATAAAGTAGTGGTCTTGTACGATAGCAGTCCTTTCGAGATCTGCGACAAACTCCACGGAAGTACCTGAGCCGATGAGAAGCTTGTCAGTCGCCTCGGCGTTAAGGGCATAGCTCTCGGGTGCTAAAAAGGGGGCTCTTTGTATGACGACCTTTTTCGCCTTCGGGTCGACGCCTGCCTCTGCCCTTATAACGTATAGCGGTACTGCTTCCCGTTGTATTGATTTTTCGCCCGGGTGATCGACTGCACCTTTAACATTTATCTTGTGGCTGCTGTATTCCCGAACCTTCACTTCAAATTCCGGATTGGAAAATAGACTCACACCTGATCTGAGGATCTGACCTATACTCTCTGTCGTTTGCCCCAGGACCGACACATCGTCGCCCGCCAGCGGATAATCGATCGTCCCATCATCCCTGACAGTGTAAAAGCCCGACCCTTGCGGCGTATTTTTCAAGTTGATGAAAAGCACGTCACCGATACCGACCTTGTAAATGTCGGTGGGTGGTTTAGGATCGAACTCACTAAATTGGGTAGTGGTCACCGACGGTTGAATGAGTTGGCGGGATAGGCTTTCAGACGTTTTTTCGTTCGGCCGGTTTATTGCCACTGTAATATCAGCGATCCGGACGGTTTCGCTAGAGCGAGGTTTTGCAAGAGTTTCCGTTATCTTTACCTTACTCGCGGGACTCGGAGAATAAGGATTATTCACGACCTTGATCTCGGCCGTTTGACCATGGGCTCCGACAACATGAAGGAATATTATTGAAAACGCGGAAAAACCACCAAAGACAATATTTCTCACTAAGGTTCGGCTGTTTTCAGATCTTATTTTCATTCGTTTTCGGTAATTTAAGATCGGCGATTGATCTCGTTCCCTTTTAGAGCGATCACGGCCGCGCACGAGCGTCCTTACGTATTTAAAAACTTTCAAAACCGGGAAAATTCTATTTTTGGGGAAAATAGTTAGTTTTGTTTTGTATCCAGGAGTCCGGGCGGGAAAAGGTGCGGGAAGAAGGTGCGGTAAAATGTTCTCAATTCCGATTGGATATCATCAGCCGTCTCGAGCGTTTCGACTAAACTCGCTAACTCGGTACATTGTTCCAGATCAATACCGCGGATCAAATGCATTACTGGTTCTATCGACGTAAGATTCATACTGAACTCGCGTACGCCCAAGCCCAAAAGCAACGGCACATAAAAGGGCGACCCGGCCATTTCTCCACAAACGGTAACCGGTATTTTTTCAGAAGCGGCAACGGAAATGACTTCGCGAATGGACCACAAAACCGCGGGGTGAAGTGACTGGTACCAATCAGCCACGGACTCGTTATCACGATCAACAGCAAGCAGATATTGGACAAGGTCATTTGTCCCGATGCACATGAAATCAACAAGCTTTGCAACCGAGCGAGCAGTAATGACTGCGGACGGAGTTTCTATCATCACGCCGAGTCGGGGCTCCCCAATAGCAGTTCCAACTCTAGAAAGCACATCGGCTTCATTTGAGATCATTGTCTTAGCCGCAATGACGTCATCAACGCCAGAGATCATAGGCAGAATGATGTCGATCCGTCGATCGTATGACGCCCGTAAAATAGCCCGGACCTGTGTTTTGAAGATGTTAACTTCGGTCAATCCATATCTGATCGCACGCAATCCGAGGGCGGGATTTCGTTCGACGGAACGGCGGTCGTCGTCATGAATGGCTCCAATATCGAATGTTCGGATCTTTACGCCATTGATCCCAGTGGCATCCGCGATCTCTCTATAGGTAATAAATTGCTCTTCTTCGGACGGAAAAGCGCCTGAGCGTTCAAGGATCGATTCTGACCGGAAAAGGCCGATCCCTTGAGCGCCTAAAAGGGATGCCGCTCCATATGAATGTGCTGAATCGGTATTCGTCCGGATCGTAATGCCTACATTATCGAGAGTTACTAACCCATTCGAATTCCCATTTGACTCCATTTGAGGTAACTGATTCATTGCGATCGCATTTTCTGCCTGTTCGATCGAATCGGGAGACGGGTTAAGGACAATTTCGCCTTTCAGTCCGTCAACCATGACGATACACCCGTCTGCAGCAATCCGGTCTATGTCTGTAACGCCCGAAACCATGGGGATCTTAAGCTCTCGAGCAAGAATCGAAACGTGTGATGTCCACCCGCCGTGTTCGATGATGATCGCAGCGGGGCGAATCTTAGCAAACTCGATAAGTGCGGACGGACGGAGATCCCCCGTGGCGACCACACACCCCGGTTCTAAATTCGACACAGTGCTCGTGGCCTGCATTGCTGCGAACAAGCGTTCGACGGCGTCCTCGATATCGATAATCTTCTCCCGAAAGCGCTCATCGGCTACGGCGGCCTGCCGTTCGATAAACACATCGGCGACAGCTCGTACGGCCCATTCGGCATCAACCTTTTCATTACGGATCGTTTCTATGACCTTATCGCGAATGGAAGATTCGAGAATTACAGCTTGTACATCAAAGATGTCGGAAGACGGAGAGCTGCCATTATCCGGGGAATCAAAAGAAAGCCGATTGAGATTATTGACGGCTAACGTGAGGGCTGATAGGAACCGGGTAACCTCCGACTCGATCTGTGACCCATCGACTTCCCGCCTAAAGTGTTTTCTCTTTTCGCCAGCAACGAATACCAGTTTACCGGTTCCGATTCCGCGCGACACCGCCACAGCCGGCAAACGCACCTCACCGTTCTCTGAGAAATCGAGTTGTCGTGGAGTTTCCAAAACTAGTCCTAGATCAAATATGCCGAAACGGCCTAGCTGCTACCAAAGCTAAATCCGCCGCCGCCGCCGCCCTGAGACGGGAAAAATGGCTTTAATAGGCCGGCAAATGCTGCTAGGTTACGCGTTTGGATCAAGATCTCACCAGGGCCGTTGAATTCTGCAACCATCCCTTCGCCACTCAGCAAACTGCGAAGATATCCGCTTTTGGCGGCCTTCCGTAGATTATATTGCATGTGGCCTTCCCAAGCGACCAGATGGCCGGTGTCAACCACATAGGACTCGCCCGGACGAAGCACCTTGCGATGGATGGAACCAAAGGACGATACCAAAAGTAGTCCGACACCGGAAACCTGAAGGACAAATAGGCCTTCGCCGCCGAAGAATGACTTCGCACCGCCGAACTTGGTCTCGACTTGTAGCGACGTATCACCGGCGAGATAAGAACTCGATTGGACCATGAACGTCTGGTTTTGCATTTCGATCCCGGCGACGTCGCCAGGTGCACCGGGCGCAAAAGTTACTTCGCCAACTCCACCTTTCGATGTAAATGTTGATACAAAGGCGGATTCCCCGCCCACTGCACGCTTCAGGGCGCCAAATACACCGCCTTTCATTTCTGACTGGAGATCAATGTTGGCTGACATAGAGACCATCGCGCCTGCTTCGGCACAGATCGATTGCTCCGGCTGTAAATTAACTACCGCCAGGGCGAAAGCCCCCTGATGTTCGATCGACCATGAATATCCTCTTCCCTGTCCTCGGCCATCTGTGTCGAAGCGGAACGCACCGCCACCTTTTGAAGGCGGAACTGGCGACGCGGCTCCGAGAACAAGGCCGCATGCCCCGCAAAACTTGGCTCCATCCATTAATTGAGCGTTGCATTTTGGACAATTCATAAGGTAACTCCTGCAGATTTATCAATGATAATATCGGCCGCCGCATCAGCATCTTCTGCAAAATCAAGAAAACTCACGTCGTTTGGGCTAACAACCAGATTGGCGGTCCAAGCATCGATAACCGGCCTCCAACATTCGCCAACAAGTACAAGGGGGCGACGTCCGATGACACCGGTTGTCAATTTGTTCCAAACCAGTGATATTTCCGTAACGGTACCCATTCCGCCCTTTAGGGCAACAAATCCGACCGAACGCGTGATCAATTTCTGAAGCCGGTCGTAAAAATGATCGGTTGCTACCTTGTCTGTCAGATACCTGTTTGGCTCGTGTCTGAATTGGTTCATCACGATACCGTAGACGCGGCCGCCATTTTCACGAGCTCCGCGAGAAGCGGCTTCCATGACGCCGAGATAGCCTCCGGTACAGATCGTAAAACCTGCTTCGGCGAGTCGTGCCCCAAGGTTTTTGGCTTCGATATATTCCGGCGAATCCTCGGTACATTTAGAGCCGCCGAAGATAGTTATGATCTTTTCGTTAGAATTGGTGTTCACGGCAAAAAAATTGGTGCTTTCTATGATCGAACAAAACTATTATAGCTGGGTCGGCGCCCAAAACCAATTTCCGATCATTCCGAAGCGGCTTCTTCGGGGGTCAAATTTCCTGCGGCATGGATCGCTTTGGTCGTATCGGTCGCGAGCAAAATAATCATCCCTCCAACGAAGAAAACTATAAGGGCAAGTATCGCATTGCGATAAGAGCCGGTGGTCCCCACTACAACAGCAAAGACAAGGTTTCCGATCCATGAGGTGCCCTTTTCAGATATTTCGTAGAGGCCAAAGAATGCGGATTCACGTGATTTAGGGATCATTTGCGAAAAGAGTGAGCGTGAAAGTGCCTGCGTACTGCCCAAAACAAGGCCAATGAAGACTGCCATTATCCACGCTTGGAGTGAACTGTGCATAAAGCCGTAAGCAAAGATCACGATGCCGGACCAGATCGAAAGACAGACAATTATAGTTCGCTTTGCACCGATAGTCCGGGATATGCGCTCAAAGATGATAGCCCCGATCAGTGCAAAAATTTGCGCGACCACAAAGATCGCGAGCAAAAAAGTGGAATCGCTGGGCAGACCTTTGAAATAAATAATTCCTGTGACAGAAAGATCGAGGAATTAAGGATCACTGTTTGAATTCCATCGTTATAAAGCAGATATCCTGCCAGAAATAGCAAAGTGTACTTTAGCCCCGTTAACTCGCGCAGAGTTTGCCATATCTCGACAAAACCGATCGCAACAAGATTGCGTCCGTTCTTTTGACGAAGCGGTTCCCTGGTCCGAATGGTGGTGAAAGAAACTGCAGCGAAAATGCCCCACCAGAGTGAGGCCGATAACATGGAAACGCGTACTGCCGTTCCCTTATCAATTCCGATCGAATCACCAAAATTGATCAATGCGAGATTGATAAATAACATTATCAGGCCGCCGACATAACCGGCTGCGTAACCGTAACTGCTTATTTTGTCCCGTTTGTCTTCGGTGGTAATGTCCACAAGAAAGGAATTGTAAAAGACATTAGTTGCAGCAAAACAGATATTGGAAATAAGCAAAAATAGACATCCCCAAAGATAAGATCCACCGTGAACGAAGAAAAGAAGTGAACTGGAAAGTACCCCGACATAGCAAAATGCCGCCATCATTCTCTTCTTTAGAGAAGTGAAATCTGCGATCGAACCCAAAACAGGGAGTAGGAATATCTGAAGAAAGATCGAAACGCCTAAGGTCGAAGTGAAGAGATTATCTGATGTGATCGAACCTAAAGGCCCAAGGCTCAAGACAACCCCGCCCTTCCCGACATCGTCCTGTGCCAAAGCAGTCAAATAGGGGCCCGCCAAAACCGTGACAACCGTTGTAAAAAAGGCTGAATTCGCCCAGTCATAGGTTAGCCAGCCAAAGATCTCTCGCCGGTCGTTCTTGATAAGGTTGTCTGATCTCATATATGGGCCCGTCCATTTAGCACTAAGTACTACGATCTTTCGATGGTTCACAATAAAAGACTTTCCCAGATTTGTCTATTGAAAAGTGGCGGGAAGATCGGATCGGTGTCAATAAACCCCCAGGCGATTTGATGATGAAAGCCGAATTGTAAATTCCTTCCCCTCTAAAAAATCGAATTTCTTGACCCGATAACTCAATCGGTATAGACTTACCCCTAAATTGCCGTGTCTCAGGGCACAGATCACATTAGTTTAAATAAGCTGCACTTCGATCTTTTTCGATTGCTTTCTTTATATTCAAGGAGGATATGGATTTATGTCTAACAAGTTTAACCCGACAACAAATTGCTGTTCCTGGCGATCACTGCGTATTTGGGCATTCGTTGCGATCATTCTACTAAACGGAAATCTTTTAGTGAATGCTCAGGCAATTAATGAAGATTTCGCCTCACTCGCGACCTTATTCACCCAAGGCTGGTCTACGGTCAATCACTCAGCACCCGTGAACGGTGCGATCTGGATGGCAGCAGTGTGCCGGTACCCGTATCCAGCCTGCTCATTCTGGTGCGGCGCTTAGCTGCGCACAGGCTGACTTTAATGGCGGCACAGGAACTGCAACGATGAATATGTGGCTGATCGGCCCCAATCGAACCTTTCGAAATGGTGACACATTAAGCTTCTTTACCCGGTCGCAGACGAATAATTTCCCTGATAGGATGCAGGTGAGGTTATCACTGAACGGAACAAGCACTAATGTTGGAACGGGACCGGACGATGTAGGGGATTTTACGGAATTGCTATTAGACATTGACCCACTTTATGAGGGGGTATATCCGATAACTTGGACCCAATATTCATTGAAACTTTCCGGTCTTCCGGCCGGTGGTGTAAGCGGACGCTTTTCGTTCCGATATTACGTTGAAGATAGCGGTCCGGACGGCAACAACGGCATCGCGATCGGTATCGACACACTAGTTTACACGCCGAATGTTGCTCCTTCTAACGCACAGCACGTCGTAGACTTCAATGGTGACGGCAAAACTGATTTTTCGGTTGTTAGAAATACTGGCGGAGGCCCAACAGGGCAGATCACATGGTTTACTAAATTAAATGGTGGTGCTGAGTCCCAAACGGATTGGGGGCTCAACGGCGATTTCTTTGTTCCCGAGGACTATGACGGCGACAATAAAACGGATATCGCGGTGTGGAGGCCGGGGGCACCTGGCAGTGCGGCATACTATGTTCTACGGAGTTCAAACGGAACGGTTCAAGCCGTCAATTTTGGCCAAACGGGGGATGATCCAACAGTAGTTGGTGATTATACAGGCGATGGCCTTGCGGACCTCGCGGTATATCGAGCAGGTGCGACCTCCGGCGCTCAAAGTACCTGGTGGTATCTAGCAAGTAGTGGGCCAAATGCCGGAAACCAAGTACCGGTGAATTGGGGTAAAAATGGAGACTTTCCTGCACCCGGGGATTACGACGGTGACGGCAAGAATGATTTTGCTGTTCAACGAAATGACGGCGGTGGTGAAGCTAGATTCTATTTCTTGCTTGCTACCGGTGCGATCCCAAATACGGTCCGATTTGGTACGCCAACTGATGTGATCGTTCCCGGTGATTATGATGGCGACGGTAAGACTGATATCGCTACGGTCCGGGGATCAGCCGGCAAGATCCTGTGGTTCATGCTGCCAAGTAGTGGTGGGGCTTATACCACGAACATTTTTGGTAATTCTGCTACTGATTTTGTTACCCAAGGCGACTATGATGGCGACGGCAAAACTGACAGAGCTATATGGCGGCCAAATGCCGATCCATCTCAAAACTACTTCTGGTACGATGGTTCTACTTCCGGTGCAACACCTGTCGAATGGGGGCAGAACGGAGATTATCCGACTGCTAAATACAACTCTCATTAATGAGACTCACGTTAATTAATAGACGGGCCGGAGTCAATACTCCGGCCTTTTTTCTATAGTTGGGAATTCCCGTTGGTTTCGTTTCGAGTTAAAATGGTCAATGCTGAAGATGTGGATAATATGAAAGCGATGATCCTCGCCGCCGGTTTCGGCACGCGGCTGTTTCCACTTACGATCGACCGCACGAAACCCGCGATCCCTTTTTTGGGTAAACCTTTAGTTGGATATGTTGCGGAATATGTTGCACGTTACGGGTTTAAGGAAGTGATCGTAAACCTTCATCACCAACCACAATCCGTTATATCTGCATTGGGTGATGGCAGTGATTTCGGAGTCTCAATAGAATACGCAATTGAGGAACCCAATATATTGGGCACCGCAGGTGCGCTGGATAACGCTCGGGAATATCTCGAGGATGGAACCTTTTTGGTCGTAAACGGTAAGATCATAACTGATATAGATATTTCCGCGGCGCTTGCGACACACAAACGGTCCGGTGCGATCGCGACGATGGTTCTGAAACCAAATTACAAACGCGAACGATTTACGATCGTAGAAATAGAAAAAAACCGGGTTACCGGCTTTGGCGAAGACGCTGCTCCGGTTTCGGAAGAAGAACTTCGCGATGTTGATCACGAGATCGCGTCGCCGATGATGTTCACCGGAATACATATATTTGAACCAGAGGTTTTTGACTATATTCCAAGGGGAATCTATTCAGACATTGTACCGACCTTTTATAGTCCGGTTTTGAAAAAAGGCGGAAATATTGCTGCTCATGTAACCGAATCTAACTGGTTCGAGCTTTCTACTATTCCGAGATATCTCGATATTTCCCTTGCAATGATGAAAGCCGGAGATGTTCATTTTGGTAAAAATTGCGTGCTTGCCGGTGCGGCCAGCCTAAAAGATTCGGTGATATGGGATGACGTGACCATTGGAGACGGAGCTACACTGTATCGAACTATAATCGCAGATGGTGTGACGGTCGGAGCAGGGGAGCATTTTGAAAATGTCGCGATAGTTCGCGCCGACATGGTCAGGAGCTGTAACGAGATCCCGCCGAAAGCTCTAAAAGGTTACGTCCAAGGCGATAATTATATCGTGCCGCTTAACTAGATAAATAAAAATTCAATGCCCGATCAGTTGACCAGACTAAGACAGTTGCTAACAGCCCGTGGTCAAGGCGGAGAAATATCGCCCTTGACCGCCGATGCGTCCACCAGGTGTTATTACCGTGTCGGTTGGAATGGCGGTACGGCTGTCGCATGTGTGTATCCGGAACCTTTTATTGAAAGCGAACAGACATTCTTGGATGTTACGCGTCTATTCGAGGCCGGTGGATTGCCGGTTGCGGAAATACTCGACTTTGACGGGCCGCTAGGGGTTATCATTCAAGAAGATCTGGGGGATACGACTCTAAGAGAGATCCTTGAGGATCCAAAGAACCCAACCCGTTTGAGACGGCTGGACGAAGCGATCACAATCATCGCCCAGATACATGTTCTCACGCCAAAGGCGTTCGAACTAAACTCAATCGCTTCGAGGCTTCGGTTTGACGAGGAGAAGCTAATCTGGGAGTTCGATTTCTTTAAAACCCACTATTTTGAGACCTATGCACGGCGGCCTCTGTCTCAATACGATAACGAAAGGCTGACGGGCGAATTTGACGAACTTGCAAAAGAATTGGAGGGTTGTGCAACGGTTCTATGCCACAGGGATTTCCACGCTGCGAATCTAATGATCGATAAAAAAGACCGCATGCGAATCATTGACCATCAGGATGCCCGGATCGGGTCACCCACATACGACCTCGTGTCCCTGTTGCTCGATAGGATAACGGAGCCGCCTTCGCGCGAATGGTTGGCAGAAAAGCGCCGGTATTTTCTAAATGTACGAACGCGGCTCGGTCTCGGAAAACTCGACGAGGAGGAGTTCGCAAACGAGTTTCGCCTACAAACGATCCAGAGATGCCTTAAGGCCGCCGGAACCTTCTCATACCAGTCCGCCGTTCGAAACAAAACCTACTTTATCCCGTTCATCAAACCGATGTTCAGGATCTCGCTCCGGGCCGCTGAAAGCCTCGGACGTTTCCCCGCCATACGTGAGATCTTAGAACGCGAGATCGGCTGATCAAACCCTGTGATAGTCGGGCCGCCAGTCCTTTATCGCGAGTTTGATATCTTTGGTTTTTGCAAATTCCCCGTTAAGTGTCCGTTCGACCATCCCGGCAAGTTCTCCATCAGATGCAAATCGAAGAGCAATGATCTGATTCGCAGACAGGCCGCCCGCCCTTGCTGCAAGTTCAGGCGAAAGCACTTCGCGATAGCGTAACTTTTCTTCGAGACGAATCGTCCGGTCTTGAGCTTTAAGTGCCTGAAGCCTGGAGGCTAGGGCTAGCAGTATCAATGTGATCCCCAGCAACGTCCAAAAGCCAAGTGCCCAACTCGGTGCCATTACGAAGCGAACGAGATGCGACAAGAAGTTTAGAGCCAATAGGGGTACCACCACAAAATGGAACAACGGGTACCAGCGTGTGTGATTTGAATAGGTCTGTTGGGTCATAGTTTCTCCGTTTGGAGTCCCTTAGGCGGCCAGGAACTCCAAGCTATAGTTTAGTCTGAGCGAGAGCCTCCGGCGGTTTACCCGTAAAGTCTTCGCCCGGGTTTACGAAAAGATTTTGCTCAAAGCGGTATTGTTTATCGTAAAGCTGTTTGTAACGACCATTTTGAGCGATCAACTCTTCGTGGGTCCCGCGTTCAAGTATTTCGCCTGCCTCGACCACAAGTATCTGATCGGCGCTGCGGATAGTCGAGAGACGGTGAGCGATGACAAACGTCGTACGGCCCTTGCGTAGATTATTGAGGCCCTCTTGGATCAACGCTTCGGATTCGCTGTCGAGGCTCGACGTGGCTTCGTCAAGGATCAATATTCGCGGATCGGCAAGCAGCGCTCGGGCGATGGCGATACGCTGACGCTGCCCGCCGGAAAGCTTGACACCGCGTTCGCCGACGATGGTGTCATAGCCGCTCGGGAATTTTGCGATAAATTCGTCCGCATTGGCGATGACGCACATATTCTTGATCTCAGCAAAATTTGCCTCGGGGTTTGAAAACCTGATGTTATCGAGGATCGTGCCGTCGAACAAAAAATTGTCCTGAAGTACGACACCGAGATGCTTCCGATAATCACGAAGTTTGACTGTGTTGAGGTCTTTGCCGTCGATCTTGATCGTGCCTGAGGTCGGCTGGATAAAATTGAGCACGAGGCTCAGGATCGTCGATTTACCGGAACCGCTTGAACCGACAAGCGCTGTCGTCGCTCCCGCCTCCGAGTGAAAGCTGACGCCTTTTAACACAGGAGTGTCCGCTTCGTATTCAAAGTGAACATTCTCAAAATCGATCGTTCCTTTGATCTCGGTCAGAGGCTCCTTAGCCGCGTCTTCCTCTGTCTCGGTCGTCATCGACATGATCTCGCGGATACGATCGAGCCCGGCGAGAGCTTCGGTGATCTGCGTACCGATGGAGGTCAACTCAAATACGGGCATTGCTAGCAAAAAGGTGAACGAGATGTACATCAAAAAATCGCCGAGCGTCATTGTGCCTGCCTGCACGGCACTGCCGCCGATCACCATCATTACGACCGCTACTGCACCGATGACGAGTGACGAAAAGGACGCAATAGCTGAGACGCCTGTGACGGATTTGGCGATGTTGCGAAACAACCGATGAGCGCCGCGCGTGAAGATCAGCTCCTCGCGTTTCTCCGCTGTGTAGGCTTTTACGATACGAATACCGCCGAGCGATTCGCCAAGACGACCGGTTACCTCGGCGTTGATAACACTGCGTTCGCGAAAGACGGGCCGCAGCACTTTGAATGCATACATCAGCGCCCCGCCAAAGATCAATAGCACGATCATCGTCGCGGTCGTTAGTTGCCAGTTCAGATAAAACAGCACGCCGATCGAGATCGTGGCTGTCACTAAACTCCCAAGGATCTGTCCGAGCCCGGTACCAACGAGATTGCGGATGCCCTCAGCATCGCTCATGATCCGAGAAATAAGCTGACCGCTCTGCGTCGAATCAAAATACGAGATCGGCAGCCGCTCAATATGCCGCTGGACGCGCATACGCATATTTGTGATCGCAAGCTGTGCCGCGACGCCGAGAATTTGCGAGAGAGCGAATCCGGTAACGCTCTGGATTATCGTCGAGATACCTACCGCAAGGGCGATCCATTTGAGCAGATCGTAACGCTGATTGGCAAAAACCTCGTCGCCGATGAATTTAGTTGACGCGGGCAGTACCATGCTCGCAAGCCGCGAAATGAGCATCAGAACGCTGCCAAACAATAGCCGCCAGCGAGCATTCCAGATGATCTTTCGGGCCTCAGCCCAAGCCGCCGAATAGTCAACTTTCTTTTTCTTTGGTTCATCCGCCATGATTTGTATTCTGCAAGTGTGATAACTGCGAGAGATTATGTCAAACGCCTTGTTTTGCTGAGCTTCGTTTATCCATTAGAATCTATCTTTACCTTTATCTATGAAACAGACTTACGTTAATCAACTAAAAGATCATATCGGCGAATCGGTCGTCATGAAAGGCTGGCTGTATAACAAACGTTCGAGCGGAAAGCTCGTGTTCTTGCAGTTTCGCGACGGCACGGGGATCGTGCAGTGCGTTGTTTTTAAGCCAAATGACGAAGTTCTCTATGACCTAGCTGATTCGATCGGGCAGGAATCGTCGATCATTGTCACTGGAACTGTGAAGGAAGACACGTGGTCTTCGCTCGGCGTCGAGGTCGATGTGACAGGGCTCGAAGTTTTGCAGAACGTTCACGATTACCCGATCACGCCCAAGGAACACGGAACCGAATTCCTGATGGACAACCGGCATTTGTGGATCAGGTCGAAAAAGCAGCATGCGGTTTTGAAGATACGTCATACGGTCATCAAAGCTGTTCGCGATTTCTTTGACGATAATGGTTTTACTCTCGCTGACACGCCGATCTTTACGCCGGCGGCCTGCGAAGGCACGACTACGCTGTTTGAGGTCGATTATTTTGGCGACGACAAAGCATATCTCACGCAGAGCGGCCAGCTTTACAACGAAGCGACCGCGGCGGCGTTTGGCAAATCCTATGCATTCGGCCCGACGTTTCGTGCGGAGAAATCAAAGACCCGCCGTCACCTGACCGAATTCTGGATGGTCGAGCCTGAGGTTGCGTATGCGAGCTACATCGACATGATGGATTTAGGCGAGGCGATGATCTTGTCGGTCGTCGAACGCGTGCTCAACGACCGTCAGGAAGAGCTAAAGACACTCGAACGCGACACCACCGTCCTCGAAGCCATCAATTCCCCGTTCCCGCGGCTGCATTACGACGATGCCGTCAAGATGCTGAAGGAGGGCTTTGCCAAAGGCGAGCTTGAGAACAATTTCGAGTGGGGCGGCGATTTTGGCGCTCCGGACGAGACCTATCTCTCAAATCAACACGGCAAGCCCGTCTTTGTCCATCATTTCCCTGCCGCGATCAAGGGATTTTATTTCGAGGTCGATCCCGAGCGTCCGGAATGTGCTCTCGGAATCGACCTGCTCGCTCCCGAAGGCTATGGCGAGATCATCGGCGGCGGCGAACGTGCCGCGTCTTTGACATATCTCGAAGAGCAGCTGAAACACCACGGCCTCGACCAGGCGACCTTCGAATGGTACCTCGACCTCCGCCGCTACGGCAGCGTCCCGCACGCCGGGTTCGGCATGGGCATCGAACGCTGCACTGCCTGGATGGCCGGCATCGAACACGTCCGCGAAACCATTCCATTTCCAAGGATGTTGTATAGGTTGAAACCGTAAATGCCAAATGTCGTTGTCATAGCAGGTCCTAACGGAGCGGGTAAATCGACACTTGCTCCTGTGTTACTGCGAGACACATTACATATTACGGAATTTGTAAACGCAGACATTATTGCCCAAGGCCTTTCAGGATTTGCCCCGGAAACAGCGGCGTTCGAAGCTGGCCGAGTAGCGTTGCGCAGACAGCAAGAGTTAGCGGACGAAGGGAAAAACTTTGCGTTTGAAGCGACCCTTTCTAGCCGTACTTATGCACGACGACTTATTAAATTGCGAGAAACAGGTTATCAGGTGAGTATTGTTTTTCTCTGGCTTGAATCAGTTGAGATTGCCATTAAGAGAGTAGCAGCGAGAGTCAAAGCAGGCGGCCACTCAATACCCGAAGACACCATACGACGACGTTACGAGCGAGGTCTAAATAATTTTTTCGATCTATATCTGCCGATAACAAATTCGTGGCGAGTTTTTCATGCATCACCTATGATTCCAAAAGAGATAGCGCGTTATGATGAGCAGCAAGGCGAAGTGATCTTCGACACTGAATTATGGAAACAAATAAAAAGATAAAAAACGATACGACGAATCTTTTTGTGACCCACCGGGAAGAGATCAATAAAGCTTACGAACGAGCTGTTCGAGAGGCCCTTATAAAACATAAAAAGAACGGCAATTCTGTTGTTGTTTCGCGAAATGGTGAGATCGTCACTCTGAGACCGGATGAGATCGAAGTAAATTGATGTCCGGCATCGAACACGTCCGAGAAACAATTCCGTTTCCGAGGATGTTGTATAGGCTGAGGCCATGAAGTTAATGACGCGCATTTTAAATTTATTTGTTGGGTTGCTAATGCTTTGTGCCATCGGGATTGCACAGAGCAGCGTTAAACCAAGGATTATTAGTTCTGTTAGTCCTGAAAAGCGCCGAGACCGAGCTTTAGAGCGTGTTCTGGTTGCTCGAATCGGTGAAGACGCCAATATTCGATATCACTTTAACAAGGTTGATCTAAATTCTGATGGCATTTCTGAAGTCCTCGTGTTTGTTTTTGGTGAGCATCAGTGTGGTAGCGGAGGATGTCATGCATATCTTTTCAAGAAAGCCGGTAAAAGCTATCGACTGGTAACTGCGTTTGGACCAGCACGCAATCCAATCATTGTAAGTTCAACGAAAACGAATGGTTGGAACGATCTAATCTTTTTGAACTGGGGTGGAGGAATATTTCCTGCATATTATTCGATAGGTCGGTTTAACGGAAGAACTTACCCTGATAACCCTACCGTTGACGAAAGTTGTCCACCGATTAAGAAGCGATATAGAGGGACGGCTTACGTCATCGGAGAATATCATGACAAGGCAGGTCTCAAACTGCCGCGACGTTAAGATTTATGTCTACGTACACAGCAAAGATCATCTGGAGATCTGACTCGCCGGAGACCTTTACAAAGCAGCGATACACACGCGGGCATGAGTGGGAGTTTGACGGCGGGGTGACGGTTGCGGCTTCGTCTTCGCCGCAGGTGGTGCCGAGGTTTTCGGTGGAGGCGGCGGTTGATCCTGAGGAGGCGTTGGTTGCGTCCGCCGCGTCGTGCCACATGCTGACATTTTTGTATTTGGCGGCAAAGGCTGGGTTTAATATCGCGAGGTACACCGACGATGCCGTCGGCGAGATGGCCGCGATGGACGACGGGCGGCAGTGGCTGGCAAGGATCACGCTAGACCCGCAGATCGAATGGATAGACGAACCCCCGACAGCCGAACAGCTTGCTGACCTGCATCACCGTTCGCACGAGCAGTGTTATATTGCCAATTCGATCAAGTCAGAGATAGTAGTCGCGGGCATTTAGACGAGCATTTAACGCAGAGGACGCTGAGATCGCTGAGTCATTTATCCCGGTGTTATCAGATGAATTGCCACTAGCTTCAGCTAGTGGCTACCGAACTCTAACATATCTCCGGCTTTAGCCGAACATTGGGCTAAAGCCCGCAAACTTACAAGAAACTTGCCCACTAGCTGAAGCTAGTGGCAATTCATGGAAAACACTTTTGGCGAAAACTCGGAACAATGGGTCGTGGGCCGGGCCGGGATTCTTTACCGCGATCTCACACCGAACGAATTTAAGTCGCACGTGGTCGCATCGCACATCCGCTTACCGTTCGAAGGCGAGGTTCCCGATTACGTTCATTATCACAAGATCGATTTTCAGATGATCTACTGTCTGAAAGGGCGGATAAAGGTTGTGTACGAAGACCAAGGGCCGCCGTTTTTGTTAGAACCAGGTGATTGTGTGTTGCAGCCGCCCGAGATCCGTCACAGAGTGCTCGAATGCGAGGCAAATTCCGAGGTTATCGAGATAACCGTGCCCGCTGAACACGAGACCTGCGCCGAAAGCGACATTACGCTGCCGACAAAGGAATTAAACCCCGAAAGAGAATTTAACGGACAGCGATTCTTTCTTACAAGCAGACGGGTCGCGATTCCAACTTTTCCAAACGAATTAGTCTGTGAAGAGTTTGTAAAACGGATGGCTATGGCGTCAACGCCGGATGGGATACGTGCCATAGTTACTGACGCTTCGCGGTCTCTGTGCCGAATGTGACCTGTTTCTGGCCGCCCCAATTTCCCTCGAGGTTGCCGTTTGACTGAATGTCGTAGAGAGCAAACCCGCATTGGCGGCCGCCAAAGCTCGCGGCGGCGTAGCTTCCCTTCCAGATGCCAAACGCGACTTGTACTTTGTCGCCTTTCCAGCCGAGATCGTAGCCCGCACCGTCTTTTACGATATTTAATTCCGCAGAATATGGCTTGCCGTCAGCATTTGTACCCGTAACCGAATATTGTCCGACAAAGCCGCGTCCCTCGGTGCGGACGGCCTTTTCCACTGTGAAGGAAGTTTCGCCCCAAATAGCGATCTTGCCGTCGAGAGAACCATCTGAAGCGATCTTATACAAGACAACACCGCAGCCCTTGCCACCGCCCGTAGATGAATAACTGACGGCGGATGTATTGCCGATCTGCACACCTGATCCAACGCGAACGCCGCGGTTAGTAGTCCATCGAAAGCCATAGAGATCACCCTGCGGAGCGATCGTGAGCAATCCGCTGTAGGGATCAATTCCGTTATCGCCGGAACCGCTTACATTGTAAATGCCCGAGATCTCGCGTTCGCCGGTTGTTGGACTCGCAGTCGCTTTTACGGCGTCTATTTCTTTGATCCTGTCGCTCGGGCCGCCGCACGCGGCAAGTAGGTAGGCGGCGATCAGCAGTAGGTAGGAGATCAGAAACTGTCTCTCGATAGAAACGATCATAAGAATTGCCACTAGCTTCAGCTAGTGGATTTAGGGTAACAAAAACTAACGGGCTTTAGCCCATATTTTCGGTTGTTTCTCTTCCAGTAGCTAAAGTTAGTGGCAATTCATTTCAGAAGTAGGCTTCGTGGGAACTACATTGTGTTAGCTCCCACGAATCGGATGTCCTGATTCGTGTCGTTCATGTAATTCGTGGCTAAGATCTCTTGCCTATTTCTTTGGTTTTGCCGTTTCGGTGCCTAGTTTTGTCGATGTTTGGCTGCCCCACTTCCCGTCGAGCGTGCCGTCAGCTTTCACATCATAGCCGACGAAAGCGCATTGCTTACCGCCAAAACCCACAGCGATGAGGTCGTCGGCGCGAATACCAAACCCTTCGAATTCAGCCCCGGCGTTCCATTCGAATACATAGCCGAGGCCCTCTTTGGTAACTTTTAGTGTTCCCTTATACTCCTTGCCCTCCGGATTTTTGCCGGTAATTTCATATTCACCTTCGAGGTCGGTGCCGGACTTGCGGACGGCCTTTTCGCTTTCGGCTTTGTTGACGCCCCAATAACCCGTCTTGCCGTCGAGCGAACCATCCTTGTTGATCTTGTAGAGAACAACGCCGCAGCCTTTTCCGTTGGAACCGTTCGTGTACGAAACGGCGACTGCATTGTCGGTCATTACACCGACACCGTCGTAATCTTTGCCCGCAGAACTCCATGAAAACTGATAGACATCGTCATGAGGCGTCACGACAAGGTCAGCTTTGTAGGTGCCCGCACCATTAGGATTGGTCCCCTCGGCGGAGTAATTGCCGGCGATATTCTTGGGTTTCGCCGGGGCCGACGCGGTATTTGCCGTATTAGCAGCATTCGATGGGCCGGCGTTCGAATTAGTTGTCGTTGACGTGTTGCTGCCGCCACACGCCAGGCCTGCGACTAGCAACGCTCCGATCGCAATGAACAAGACGAAGACGGAATTTGTAAGTTTCACTTCAGTTCTCCTTATGGTTGGTTTTGTATTGCTTGGTTGCCGAATATAATAATCTAGTCTGTGTAATTTCACTAAACGATAAGGGGAATAGATGGGTAAAAAGCTTTCGATCCGGTCTTGCTTTCTGTTTTGGATGATCTTATTTCTGGCTTCGCTTCAAGTTTTGTCCCAGAGGCCGGTCAATGACCTGAAACCGACGGTGATCCTGATCTCGCTGGACGGTTTTCGGTACGATTACATTGATAAATTCGCACCGCCAACGCTCAGCCGCCTCGCAAAGGAAGGCGTGCGGGCAAAATGGATGATCCCGTCATTTCCGACCAAGACCTTTCCTAATCACTACACTATCGTGACGGGCCTTTATCCGGCTCATCACGGGATCGTCGAAAACAATGTATACGATTTCGGCGAGGTCTTTACCATGTCGAAGCGAAACGAAGTGCAGAATTCACGCTGGTGGCTCGGCGAACCGATCTGGGTTACAGCGGAAAAGCAGGGACAACGCACATCGAGTTTCTTCTGGCCCGGCAGTGAGGCAAAGATAATGAATACTTACGCCTCAGACTGGGTCACATACAACGGAAAGGTCCCCAACGATTTACGCGTTGATAAAGTGCTCGGGTATCTCGACCTGCCCGCTGATAAACGTCCGACATTTATTACGCTTTATTTCAGTACGACCGATGATATTGGCCACGAATTCGGACCGGACAGTGAAGAGATAAAATACGGCGTGTGGGAAGTCGACAGATACATCGAACGCCTCATGACGGGCCTCAAGAAACGTAAGATCGATAAAAAGGTAAATACCATCGTCGTTTCAGATCATGGAATGGCCAACTATTATCCGAAGCAGGTCACCTATCTAGACGACGTTTTTGATTTTGACGACACTGAACGCATTCTGTGGACGAACGAGATCCAGCAGATATTTCCAAAGGCTGGAACGCTTGACGAGATCTTTGCAAAGGTCAAAGACCTAAAACACACAACTTGCTGGAAAAAGGCCGACATCCCCGCACGCCTTCATTACGCCGACGGCAAACGCGTCGCGCCTATCATTTGTTCGAGCGAGATCGGTTGGATAACTACGAGCCACAAGCGTTGGGATGAATGGTATAAAGATCTCGACGACGTAAATCGCCCCCGCGGAGCCCACGGTTACGACAATAAGTACCAAGAGATGCAGGCGACATTCATCGCACACGGTTCAGCGTTCAAGAAGGGCTTTCTCGCGGAACCATTCGCGAATATCGAGGTCTATAACGTAATGTGTGAGATCCTCGGCCTAAAACCCGCCGCGAACGACGGAGATCTCGATCACGTGCGCGGGATGCTTAGGTGAAACCTTACTCTGACTTTATCGTTAGTACGACGATCTCGGGCGGGACCATGAACCTGATCGGCAGCACGCTCTCGCCGACGCCGCTGGTGACCCATAGATCGACATCGTTTTCTCTGTAATGTCCGTACGCGTACTTCTGTCCGTAGGTTGAAGGTATGATCGGGCGGCCAAAGATCGGCATCCAGACCTGCCCGCCGTGTGTATGTGCGGCGAGGACAAGCCTCAGGTCGGGAGATATCGACCGATCGCCGGTAATGACCGGCATTATATCCGGGCTGTGTTCGAGTGCGATGACATCGCCGTCCCCTGAACCGGCGAGCAAGGCCTTTGCGTCATCAGATGCCTCCTGCCAGTTGCTCTTTAGTTTTAAATGATCCTTGAAACCAATTATCCGCAGACGGGCGCCGTTTTGCTCGACGGCGGCGACCTCATTTTGCAAAACTCGATAACCGAGCCCGGTCAAAGCGTTGGCTACTTTTGATTCGCCATACCAAACCTCGCGATTGCCAAGCACCGCAAAAACGCCGAGCCGGGCCTTGAGACCTTTGAAATTTGCCGCGATCGTCTCGACAGACATATTCAGGACAGGCACGCCTTGAGCATCGACCAAATTGCGCTTTTCCGCAACATGAGTCACCGAGGAGGACGATCATATCCGGGGTCTCAGCATTGGCCCGCTCGACAACCTGACGGATCTTTCCTCGGTCACGCCGTTCGAACCGCCGTGGAGGTCGCCGATCAACGCGATCCGCATGCCGTCGAATGCTTTATTCCAGTTCTTTATCTTGATATCTGAGCGGTTAACTACGAGGCGCGTGGGTTCGATGAAAAATGCGTAGGCAAGACAAGCGGCGAGTACGATGCCAATGATCGAGAAAATATAGAGTGATCGTCCGGAAGGGTTTTTTCATTTCAATTGCCACTAGCTTTAGCTAGTGGTTGGATCGAATAAAGATCATGGGCTTTAGCCCAACCGCTTATATTTGTGGCTAAAGCCCATTTGTAGTTATTGCCTTCAACCTCCAGCTAAAGCTGGAGGCAATTGAATCTCAAGAAAAATACTCGCCCCAACGTTCATCGACCAATTTCACAATATCATCGCGGGCCTCTACTTCTTTCGGATACCACGGCTTCATCCGGGCGTCGATAACGATCGGGGCGGTGTAGCCGATGGAATTGTTTTTGGTGGTGATCTCTTTGGCGTAGATGTCGCTCGCCGGATCGAACCGCGTCCATGTCGCCCATAGGAATTTATCGGTCGAGCGGGCATATTCGATACGGTCGTGAATGACGATGACCTGCCAATCTTCAATTTGCCAGACCTTGCAAGCCGTTCGGCGATATTTTTGGCCCCGGACGTATGCGTCGCCCTCGACGACAAGGCATCCGCCGCAATACGGCTCGGCTGTGTGCATCGGACGGCAGATCGCCGTGAAACTCGTTTGCCAGTTCCCTATTTGCGTCGCCGAGCCCCATCAGGATCGCTTTGCTGCCAGATTTATCTTTCCGCTGGCATAGTCCAGTGTGTCGAACGCGGTTTGGCTGAAGATAAACAGATCACGCTGCCAATCAACGCGTGCGAGAATATGTTCGAATAGCGTTCTGAAGTCACGCAAATCTTGCGGAGCATCGGTGAGCAAAAGGAATTTGGTCAACGATAGCTGGCCTTCACCAAGGATTCGGAATCTGCGGGAGAGGGCTTCGCGGGCATACCGCTCCTCCGCACAACCGCTGCGGACAGCGAATGAAATCCTGTTTCGCCGTAGCTCCAGAGATCACGAACGGCGGGCATAACAAAGCGAAATAACGGCGAGAGCAGCTCTTGCAGATAATCGCCGACAAAGAAATCTTCCCGCCTAGGCTTGCCGACAACTGTTGCAGCATAGATAGCGCCTTTGCGGTGAAAGACCGCATTGCCTGAAATACGGGATAATCATGCACAAGCGAATAATAACCGTAATGATCGCCGAATGGCCCCTCCGGTTTTCGCACATGCGGTTCAACGCTGCCGCAGATCGCAAATTCCGCTTCCGCGATCAATCGGTGACGGTCAACACCAAGAGGATTAGAGGCGGTCGTGATCTTCCCGTCTGCAAGCAGCGAGGCGAGCATGAGTTCAGGAATATCTTCGGGCAGAGGAGCGATAGCTGAAAGGATCATTGCGGGGGCACCGCCGAGAAATATCGTGACGGGAAGCGCCTTGTTCTGCTGTTCCGCTTCGAAATAATGAAAGCCTCCACCCTTACCTATCTGCCAGTGGATCCCCGTAGTCGTTTTGTCGTACCGTTGGATACGGTACATTCCGAGATTGTGTTTGCCGGTAACAGGGCTTTCGGTATAGACCAGCGGTAATGTCACGAAATGCCCTCCGTCCTCGTGCCAAAGCTGGAGTAGCGGCAATTTTTCGAGATCTACTGGCGATTGCCGTGTCTCAAGCACCGGAGCGTTGCTCGTGGTTTTTGTGCCGAACTTAAGAGCAGAAAAAGCGAGGTCACGGTATTCCCAGAGCTTCGCAGGTTTTGGCGGCAAGAGGTCCTCAGCGGCGTGAACCGCTCTTTTCACAAACTCGAACGGTTTCGGACCAAACGCCAGATCGATCCGTTTCTTCGTCCCAAACAGATTTGTCACGACGGGAAACGCAGAGCCTTTTACATTTGTGAAAAGCAGAGCTTTCCCTTGTTCGTCGATCACGCGCCGATG
The DNA here is from genome assembly GCA_044228165.1 of Pyrinomonadaceae bacterium. Lineage (GTDB taxonomy): Bacteria > Acidobacteriota > Blastocatellia > Pyrinomonadales > Pyrinomonadaceae > OLB17. The sequence continues at coordinate 23,585 of JBGAVK010000047.1, forward strand.
GATCTCAGCGATCTCAAGATATGGGTCAACCTCCGCCGAGATCTCGACGATCTCGTCCTCGTGGCGTAATAGGTTGATAAACGTTCTGAGATTTGAATGCATAAGAATTTTGTCCGCTAAATACCTGAAAGTAGCGTAAAGAAAGTATCCGTAGGTCTTTCGCGTCGTTTCGCGTATTTCACGGGCAAAACTTTACTGATAGTCGTAAAATCCTTTTCCGCTTTTGCGCCCAAGCCACCCGGCATCAACGTACTTTTTGAGCAATGGGCAGGGGCGATATTTCGGGTCACCGAGGCCCTCATGCAAAACGTTAAGGATCGCCAGACATACGTCGAGTCCGATAAAATCTGCGAGTGTGAGCGGCCCCATCGGATGATTCATACCGAGCTTCATGATCTCGTCGATCGATTCCTTTGTTGCTACGCCCTCGTGCAAGGCAAAGACTGCTTCGTTGATCATCGGCATCAATACACGATTTGACACGAATCCCGGATAATCATTGCACTCAACGGGCACCTTGCCGAGTTTTTCGGAAAGAGATTTCACAGTGGCGTAAGTCTCATCGCTTGTTGCAATTCCCCGGATAACCTCACCTAGTTTCATAAGCGGGACCGGGTTGAAAAAATGCATTCCGATCACTTTTTCGGACCGGCTCGTCACGGCTGC
>JBGAVK010000048.1:0-22856 GCA_044228165.1 Pyrinomonadaceae bacterium
CTTTATTTTTCATCGCGAAAAGCCATGGATATCGAGGGCCTCGGCGAGGTTCTGGTCGAAACTCTGGTCGATAATGGCTCGATCAAAGATGTCGCCGATCTTTATGATCTGACCGTCGAACAGATCGCTTCGCTCGAGCGAATGGCAGAAAAATCCGGTACGAATCTGATCGATCAGATCGAGGCGAGCAAGACACGCGGGCTGCAGCGATTGCTATACGGCATTGATATTCGGCACGTAGGCGAGCGTTACGCCAAAATTCTCGCAAATCATTTTCGCAGCATTGATCGACTGGCTGAGGCCGGCGTACAGGAACTCGACGACATCCACGAGATCGGCTTGGCGGTCGCCGAGAGCGTCTATGAATGGTTTCGAACGCCCGCTAATATCGACCTGGTCGCACGTCTCAAGGCCGCCGGTGTCAAAACCGAAGCAGACGCCGCCTCGACAGCTTTGCTCGACGAGAGATTTCAGGGCAAAACCTTTGTCCTGACCGGCAAACTCGAAAACTACACCCGCGACGAGGCCGCCAAACTGATCGAAGACCGCGGCGGCAGAGTTTCTTCGTCCGTCAGCAAAAATACGGATTACGTCGTCGCCGGGAGCGACGCGGGATCGAAATTGACCAAGGCAGAAAGCCTTGGTGTTAAGGTAATTGACGAGGCTCAATTTGCCGCGTTGGTTATGTAATAATAGGAAGTCGGGTTTTATCAACAGCGCCTTATTGTTATGGGATTCTGGGCATTCATCTTTGTTTTAGTTGGTTTTGTCGGTCTCCGATATTTATCGTGGTATCGGAGCAAAGATTTACCATCACCTAATAAAGAATTAACGCGATTAAGATTTGCAATGTTGCTCCTTGGCATTATGTTCTTGCCGATATTTTTTAGTAACTGGCCATCATTATCTTTTTACATTCCCCCTTTCGACGCAGAGTTAAAAACTGTCCAAGATGCTCAAAAGGCACTTGTAGAGCAGAACGAGATTTTAAAGAAGCTGGCTGAAGCGATCCAAAGTTACAATTTTTACACTTTTCTATTTTTCGCGGTGCTTGTCGGAGATTTAGTTCCGGCTCTATACAAGTTTTCAGCGGCTTTGGTTCCCGGCGAGCGTATTGATGATGATATTGAGAACGATAAGATAATCTCAATTTTTGAAGAAGAAAAACATAATGGCAAATAATTTTTTTACAGCAAATATAGCGGACGCGGACCCTATCGTTAGCAATGCGATCGACGACGAGGTGCGGCGGCAGACGGATGGGCTTGAGCTGATCGCATCGGAGAATTTTGTCTCCGAAGCGGTGCTCGAAACGATGGGCACGGTCTTTACTAATAAATATGCCGAGGGCTACCCGGCAAAGCGGTATTACGGCGGGTGCGAGTTTGCGGATGTCGTTGAAAATCTTGCGATCGATCGGGCAAAGGAGATATTTGGTGCCGAGCACGCCAATGTCCAGCCGCACAGCGGCGCTCAGGCGAACATGGCCGTTTTGATGACGGCCCTCGATCACGGGGATACGATCTTGGGAATGAATCTGTCGCATGGCGGGCATTTGACACACGGGCATCCGCTCAATTTTTCGGGAATAAATTATGAGGTCGCGGATTACGGCGTCAATAAGGAGACCGAACAGATCGATTACGACGAGCTGCAGAAGAAAGCGGAAGAATCGCGGCCGAAACTGCTCATCTGTGGTGCTTCAGCGTATCCTCGAACGATCGATTTTGCTCGAATTGGTGAGATCGCGCGCAGTGTTGGTGCCAAGGTCATGGCAGACATGGCCCATATCGCTGGCCTCGTTGCTACGGGACTGCATCCGTCGCCGGTGCCGCATTGTGAGTTCGTTACAACTACGACCCATAAGACCCTGAGGGGGCCGCGCGGCGGTTTGATACTGTGTCGTGAGGAATTTGCCGCCGATGTGAACCGCAGCGTTTTTCCGGGCGTGCAGGGCGGGCCGCTTATCCACATTATCGCGGCAAAGGCAGTCGCATTTGGAGAGGCTCTGCGGCCTGATTTCAAGGCGTATCAGCAGCAGGTGATCGACAATGCCCATGTGCTGGCAGAAACGCTGGCTAGCGCCGGTCTTAGGATCGTTTCGGGCGGCACTGATAATCATTTATTACTCGTGGATGTCTTTATGGACGGTAAGGGAATTACGGGCAAGGCGGCCGAAAAGGCGCTCGATGAGGTTCACATTACTGTCAACAAAAATACGATCCCGTTTGATACTCAAAAGCCGTTCGTTGCATCGGGCATCAGATTGGGAACGCCGGCTCTTACTACGCGTGGGATGAAGGAGGCCGAGATGAGATCGATCGGTGAAATGATCGCGTCAGTTATTCATGAGCCCGAATCAGACGAAATAAAGGCAAAGGTGAGGCACGGTGTCGCTGAGATCACGGCGAGATTTCCGATGTATCCGGCCAGGCTTAAGGACAAACGAGAGGGCTCGATCTCGGCCTGAACATTGTCCGATCCGTGATCCGCATTCGTATGAGATCTGCGATTTTGGCTACAGCGCTACTCGCTCTTTTGCATGCCTCGTCAGTTTGCCAATCGAGCGGCCCCGTCGGTTTAGGTATCGATTTCAAAAGCGACGGCTGCAGCATGTTTCCTGACGGCGATTATCGAAACTGTTGTGTCGAACACGACAAGGCCTATTATGTCGGCGGCTCGTCAAAAGGGCGTCGAGATGCAGATGATCAGCTTCACAAATGTGTGAGAGCGAAAGGACACAAGTATTTAGCTCCAATTATTTGGGTTGGTGTGCGGATCGGCGGGGTTCCTTTTCTGCCAACGCCGTTCCGATGGGGGTTCGGTCAGCAAAAAATAAAGGCAAGTTCCGCTAAACCTGTTAGAAACTCAGAGATCAACTAGACTACTGATCTCTCGAGTTTTCTTCGGAATCGAGCTGATCGAGAATGTCGCGGGCTTCGTCGCTATCAAATTCGAAAGCTTTTTGCTCCAAAGCCGCAGCGGCGATCCCTGAATACAGCGGGTCGTCAAGCAGCGGTATCAGCGAATTGATCGGAAGCATTGCCAGTGTTTCATAGGCGATCGCCCTGATCTGCGGCAGATCGGTCTGCCGGACGATCTCAGCGATCTCGCTGGACGAATATCGCTCACTAAGGTGGTCGGCCAGACGGTCAAGCCGATCGTAATCATTATCCTTGATCGCCCTTTCCGCGAGCTGTACGAAAACTTCGGCAGAGGCAGACTGTGCCTCCAAAACGCGGACACAGGTGTCGGCTAATTCCTTGATATCTGAAAGTCTTGTTTTATCGCTTCGCGATTCCGGAGTGCGGCTCTGCTCGTCGAGAGCCGTTAGCAAACGGCTTACTTCCCAGTCTGCATGGGCATCGTAAGAAAATTTGGGCGATTTTGAAGGAAAAGTCCCCGCTTTGCCTGACTTTAGTGCTCCAACGAGCATTTTTTGAGTTACGGGCCGTAATCCCTGCCACACAGTCGCTACACGCCCGCCGATTTCGTTTATCGTCATGTCAATTTACTAAGTTTGCAATCCGCAGAATGAGTTGTCAAGCCGTTTGTCTTCTGGCGATCGCGTCGATGAGCCGGGCTTCTACCTTCGCAAGTGATGCAATAAAATCAGGCGACGTTTCATCCAAATTCTCGACAAGCGCATATGGTAAATTGCCCAGGTGACGTATCTCCCAGGCGATTCCGCCATCCGCCGGCGGCCGCGAGAACCATGCTGCATCTATACTCGCTCGAATTACGGGTATGTCGTTATAACGCGACGAAATGATCTCACTCAGGCCGGGGCTCGGGTCGTCAGAAAGCAAAACACGGCGGAGAACCCAGCCGTGTTTTTGATAAAGTGCGATGATCTCGCTAAAGGAATTTATGTCGATCATTTGGCATTTGCCTTTTTATCCTCAGGGATCACCGTAGGCTTTGTAACCGCGATCGAATTGGTATTAATGACATTGGTCGCCGGTGGTGCACCGTTTGCAACGGCGTTCGCGGCCTCTTTCTCCAATGAGTCGCGGCCGCGGCCCGGCGACTTGAAGGTGCCGGCAAAAAGGTCGCCGACCGCAAGTTTCCAGGAACCGTCTTCGAGAATGAACGGCAGGTCTTCCCAGCGGCTTTCCTTAGAATTCCAAACCTCGATGGCACCCATGTTGTCCGATACTCGCTCATCGCGTATCTCCGGCAGCGAATCGGCAAAGGTCGTGCCCGTAAAGCCGTTCTCGTAGATCTTGTCGCCGGGCGTGTTGTTTCGCTGAGCCGCCATTTGGCCGAATTCGATCGATTTTTTGGTCAGGACGGCTTTGATAGTAGCCATGTCTTTTGCTTTTACGGCCGCATAAAGCTTTTTGTAAGCTGACGTCGGCGTATCACCGCCGCTGCCGCCGCCCATTTGACCACCACAAGCAAAACCGAGGGCCATTGAAAAAAGGATGATAACGAGTATGAATATTCTAAGCATAAAACGAAAAGTCGGGTTCTAATTGAGACCTTTACCTGAGGTTTGAGGATATATTAGGCCGCCCTAGAAATGCAAATTTCGCACTCGTCCGGTATTTACTTCCAGATCGCCCTGAAATATCATCGAAGTGTAAAATCACCGCTGTTCCGATGTGCTAATGAAAAGCTGTCCTCACTGCAATACGCAATACTCTGATGACACGCTTTCATACTGTTTTCAGGACGGCGCGGCATTGGCCGGCTATGTGATACCTGAGATACCGACGGTCGTACTGGGCGAAACAGAGACTGTGGCTGCCCGCCGCTCATCAAATTTTGGGTCGCAAAGTTCGCCTTCCGGATCGTCCGCGTGGGCACCGAGCCAGGTGACGCAGGTCGCCGGTACTCAGCCTCCCCAACGATCAAACACGCTGGTGGCAGTTTTGGTGACGATTTTCGGAATGCTGGCACTTTTTGTTATTGCCGGCATTGGAGCTGTGTTGTATTTTCGCGGCCAGCCTGTTGTTACGCCTACAGTGACCAATTTGAATTCTACCAGCGGCCCGACGGTCCCTGTTACGGTCGCATCGCCGGCATATTCACCCCAACCGGCAGCGACTCGTTCAGAATCTGCCACAGTTCCGTCGAGCCCGGTTTTGTCGCCCGCCGATCCGTCGCAAGTTAGCCGTGAGGTTTCGCAAAGGCTTTTTAGCTGGAAATCACAAGCGGAGGCCCTAGATCTAGGTTCTTATATGTCCCACTACGCCAGCACGGTAGATTATTACCGAAAACCCGGTGCAAGTTCGGCATTTGTCAGAGCGGACAAGCAGCGGGCATTTTCGCGCTATTCGTCGATCAGCATAAATCTCTCGAATATTTCGGTTTCGACCGACCCTTCCGGCCAGACTGCAACGGCAACGTTCGATAAGGAATGGGACTTTCAAGGGAACGGTAGTTCGTCTGGGAAGGTTCGCCAGCTAATGAGGCTCACAAAGGCGAACGGGCAATGGTATATCGCCGCTGAAAAAGACCTGCGAGTTTATTACACACGATAAAAAATGAGGGCTTTACGATTCGAAAATGGCTCACTTGCTCTCGCGGATATTCCCAAGCCGGAAGCTCCCAATGAAGCTTTGGTCCGCGTGACATTGTCGGGGATCTGCAACACCGATCTCGAGATAGTGCGGGGTTATGCGGGGTTTGAAGGCACGATCGGACACGAATTCGTAGGTGTTTTAGAGCGAGCCGACGAGGCGCCAGAACTAGTAGGAAGACGCGTCGTCGGCGAGATAAACGCGGGTTGCGGTGTATGTGAAAAATGTAGGGCGGGTGATCCGCGTCATTGTGGGTCGCGGACCGTTCTAGGGATAGTCGGGCGTGACGGAGCGCATGCTGAATTTCTCCAGTTACCGTACAGGAATCTGATCGAGGTTCCGGATACCGTGTCCGATGCCCAGGCCGTCTTTATTGAGCCTCTTGCCGCTGCTTTTGGAATAACGGAACAAGTCGAGATCGCACCGGACGCAAAAGTGGCGGTCATCGGTGACGGGAAACTGGGCCTGCTATGCGCTATGAGCCTGCGGCAAAAATCAAACAAAATGACGCTGATCGGCAAACACGCTTCAAAGATAGAGATCGCGAAAAATGCGGGGATCGACTGCATCTTGCTTGGAGACCTGCAGGCCGGAGATTTCAAACAATTCGACATCGTCGTCGAAGCAAGCGGGTCGGAATCGGGCTTCGCGACCGCCATTGATCTCGTGCGTCCGCGTGGCAAGATCGTTCTCAAATCGACGTTTCACGGCAATCCTGTTTGGGCCGCATCCCGTGTCGTGGTCGATGAGATCACGATCGTTGGTTCGCGGTGCGGCCGGTTCGCCCCTGCCTTGGAACTGCTTGCCGCCGGTGAGGTAAATATTGAATCGATGATCGATAGCCGATTTGATCTCAACGACGCCCTTGTCGCCATGAAACGTGCGTCGGAACACGGCGTCCTTAAGGTCTTGCTGGAGCCATGACCTCGATCTTTTTTGAGTTGGCTTGCCGTTGATTTTGCTATAATCGATTCTCGATTTACCTTTCGACAATGAAGATCCCGGAGATGCCGTAATGATCCAAAACCGACTAGCTTTTTTATCGTCATTTCGTTTATTCCAGGCCGCGGCATTATGTGTACTGCTGATCTCAGCAAGTGCAATGGCACAGACCGAGCGGCCGTCAAAACTATTCGCTGAGATCTCAAAAAAGATCGAGCCCGCCGTTGTAAGCATTGATACTAAGAGCAAGGCAATACAATCGGTCGCAGCGACGCCGTCCGCCCCGGGTGACGGCGGCGACATAATGGATTTTCTTCGTCGCCAAATGCCGCCGCGTCCGGTTCACGCTGTTGGAAGCGGTTTTATTGTCGATAAAGCAGGTTACATCGTCACGAACGCCCATGTCGTCGAGGGTGCCGCAAAGGTCGTCGTCAAACTGGATTCCGGTGATGAATACACCGCGATGGTCGTTGGCACAGATAGCGAAACGGATCTAGCGGTTCTAAAGATCGACGCACGGCGTGATCTGCCATTTGTAAAATTTGGTAATTCAGACCTGGCAGAGGTCGGCGACTGGGTGCTGGCGATCGGTTCGCCTTTTGGCCTGAATAAGACCGTTACCGCAGGGATCATCTCACAGACCCGCCGCGAAACGCCGTCAACCACGGCGTTTCAGCGGTTCATCCAAACCGATGCTGCGATAAATCGAGGCAAGTCGGGCGGCCCGCTCGTAAAGATGGAGGGCGAGGTGATCGGCGTCAATTCGCAGATAGCGACCTCGACCGGGGATTACAACGGCATTGCATTCGCATTGCCATCGAAAGAGGCGGAAATCGTATATTCCCAGATCGTCAAGAACGGGCGTGTTCGCCGCGGATATCTGGGGGTGATACTTGATTCGGTGAAGTCTGAATTTGCTTCGGTTTACGGGTTGAAAGAGCCAAAGGGTGCGATCGTAACGGAGATGCGGGACAAGCAGGGACCGGCTGCGACAGCAGGGTTAAAGGTAGGCGACGTGGTCACTGATTTTAACGGGCAAAGGGTCGAAAATGCCCAAGACCTGATCGCAAAAGTCGCATCCGCACAACCCGAGCAGACTATTTCGGTTTCTTATCTTCGTGAGGTCGGCAGTGAACTTGAGAAAAGGAACGCAACGATAAAACTGGCAGAGAGGCCAGGTAACCGACTCGCGGATGACGATAATGACGACCCGAAACCACTTCCGATCGACGGGCTTAAGGCGGACCCAAAGCCGTTTGGCCTGACCCTCAGCGAATTGACACCTGCTGTTGCCGAAAAATATAGGCTCGTCGGCGAAACCGGCCTGGTCGTCAAAGACGTTAATCCATCGAGTTTTATTGCCGACGTTAAGACTTCGACGGGCGGCGATGCTCTGGGCGAAGGCGATCTCATTCAGCGAATTAACCGGACAAACGTAGTAAGCCTCAAGGCCTTCAACGAGATCGTGTCGAAGCTGAAGGTCGGCGACCCCGTAGTAATGCACGTTCTGACATATAATCCGGGGCTGCGAACAACTCAGTTAAAGATCGTTCAGTTTACAGTCAAATAGGGACGGCCGCATTTTCAAAGTCTGATGTCCAAAGTTGCGATAAGTGGCTTTGGACATTAGACTTTGGAGTTTAGGCAAAAAAAGTTATGGCAAAGACACAGATCAAGAAATATCACAATTATATCAATGGCGAGTGGGTGAAAAGCTCTTCGGGCGAGTGGTTTGACAATGTAAACCCGGCGGATACGACGGATATCGTTGGCCGCTTTCCGGCTTCGAATGAGGACGATGTGAACGCCGCAGTTGCAGCGGCAAAGAACGCTGCGACTCGCTGGCGTCGGACACCTGCGCCGAAACGAGCGGAGATACTGTTTACACTTGGCGAGATATTGCGTAAGAACAAGGACGCGTTTACACAGCAAATGACCCGCGAAATGGGCAAAGTGCTCAAAGAGGCGGGCGGCGATGTTCAGGAAGCGATCGATTGTACCTATTACACTGCCGGCGAAGGCCGTCGATTGCATGGTTTTACGACGCCGGCTGAAATGCCGAACAAGTTTGCAATGTGCGTCCGCCAGCCGGTCGGATTGTGCGGTCTGATCACGCCGTTCAATTTCCCGATGGCGATACCGTCGTGGAAGCTGATCCCGGCGCTCGTATGCGGAAATACGGTCGTTATTAAATCCGGAGAAGATGTACCCCTTTCGACCATCAATTTGGTCAAATCGTGTGAGGAAGCTGGTATTCCGAAAGGCGTGATCAATGTCGTCAACGGCTTCGGAAACGCCGGTGCGGCGCTGGTTGACCACAAAGATGTCCGCCTCATTTCGTTTACCGGGTCGACCAAGACGGGGCGCATTATCGCCGAGCAATGCGCTCGCGACAATAAGATAGTCAGCCTCGAAATGGGCGGTAAGAATGCGATCATCGTGATGGATGATGCTGACATAGATAACGCGGTCGAGGGTTCGCTGTGGGGAGCGTTTGGCACAAGCGGGCAGCGTTGCACGGCTTCGTCGCGGCTTATTGTCCACAAGAAGATATATAAGAAATTCTGTGAAAAACTGGTCGAAAAGGTAAAACAGCTTCGCGTCGGCAATGGCCTCGACAAAAAGACCGAAGTTGGCCCGGTCATAAATGAACGGGCAATGGACAAGATACTTGGTTATATCGAGATCGGTAAAAATCACGACAAAGCCACTTTGGCATGCGGCGGCAACCGCCTCACAAAAGGTGCTTATAAAAACGGCTATTTTATTGAGCCGACAGTATTTACAGACGTAAAACGCGGAATGCGGATAGAGCAGGAAGAGATTTTCGGCCCGGTCACGAGTGTTGTTCCGTTCTCGACTCTCGATGAAGCCATCGACATCGTTAACGGGGTCGCCTATGGCCTCTCGTCGGCCATCTACACGCAGGATGTCAACCACGCATTCTACGCGATGCAGGAGCTTTACACCGGTATTTGCTATGTAAATTCAGCGACCATCGGAGCCGAAGTTCATCTGCCCTTTGGCGGCACAAAGGGAACCGGCAACGGCCATCGCGAAGCCGGAACGCAGGTGCTCGACATCTTTACCGAGTGGAAATCGCTCTACATCGACTACAGCGGCAAACTGCAAAAAGCGCAGATCGATGCCGTTGAGATCTAGCCCGTTAACAAAGTCGCGAAAAAATCGTAGAATTGTGTTTATAGCAATTTCTTATAGGATCAGAATTTTGGGGAGAATATATTTATGAAGATCGGTTTGCCGAAAGAAATTAAAGATAACGAATACCGCGTCGGGTTGACGCCGGCGGGGGTTCAGGCGTTGACAGGGGCCGGGCACACGGTTTTTGTCCAAAAGACCGCTGGGGAGGGCTCAGGGTTTAAGGACGAGCAATATGTAAAGGCGGGTGGACAGCTGCTCGATACGGCGGACGAGGTCTGGCAGGCAGGTGATATGATCGTCAAGGTCAAAGAGCCGGTCGCGCCTGAATATCCGCGCATGCGTGAAAACCAACTGCTTTTCACATATCTGCACCTCGCACCAGAGCTCGAACTCACCAAACAGATGATGGACCGCAAGGTCACAGGCGTCGCTTACGAGACCATCACTCAAGGTAAACGTCTGCCGCTGCTGATACCGATGTCAGAGGTTGCGGGCCGTATGTCGGTTCAGGTCGGTGCGACATATCTTGAGAAAATGAACGGCGGCCGGGGCATCTTGCTTGGCGGCGTTCCCGGAGTTCCGGCGGCGAATGTCGTGATCATCGGCGGCGGGATCGTTGGAACCGAAGCCGCGAAAATGGCGGTTGGTTTGGGGGCGAAAGTGACGATCATCGACCGCGATCTCGACCGTTTGCGTCAGCTTGACGATATTTTCTTGTCAAAGGTTCAGACGCTCGCGTCTTCGCGTTATCAGATCGAAGAAGCAATTTCGCATGCTGATCTTGTGATAGGCGCGGTGCTGGTCGTCGGAGCTGCGGCTCCGAAACTGGTTACTCGTGATATGCTCCACTTGATCCCGGCAGGGGCCGTACTCGTTGATGTAGCCGTCGATCAAGGAGGATGTTTTGAGACGACTCACGCGACCACGCATTCGAATCCGACCTATTATGAGGAAGGTGTACTGCACTATTGCGTTGCGAATATGCCTGGTGCCGTGCCGCGTACATCGACGTTCGCACTGACGAACGCAACCCTGCCGTTCGCACTCGACCTTGCAAATAAAGGTTTTGAACAGGCGATCAAGGACGACGCCGGATTGTGCGAGGGCGTAAATACCTACGCCGGCAAATGTACCTACGAGGCCGTCGCGACATCGCAGGGCATCGAGTACACGCCGCTCGATTCACTGATCGATCTGAAAGCTGCGACAGCTTAGTAAGTATCCACGAAATTGCACGAAAGAACACGAAATAGAAGCGACTGTTTCGTGACTTTCGTGTTTTTTCGTGGTTAATTGGTTTTATGTACGAATTTGCCGTTGCACCAGCAATAACCCAGCTTCGCCGTCCGGGCGTGATCATTACAGAGGTCACCCCTGAGAGCTTGGCTGAGGAATTGGAGCTAGAGCCGAACGATAGGATCGTCCGTGTCAATGGCCGGCCGGTACGAGATTATCTGGATTTCCGGTTTCAAACGGCTGGTGAGACGGAATTGATATTCCAGGTCAAGAAGCCTAATGGTGAGACGATAGATATTGAATTTGACCGCGACGAATCCGAAGATTTCGGCCTGATGTTCGAGCAGATCGTTCCCCGTCAATGCGCAAATGAGTGTATCTTTTGCTTTTGCAAAGGCAATCCGGAAGACGCGCGGCCTTCGCTGTTTGTCCGCGACGAGGATATTCGCCTCTCATTTCTTTACGGCAATTACACCACGCTCTCGTCCATAACGGAAGATGAGATGAAACGCATCATCGAGCAGCGTTTATCGCCACAGTATGTATCGGTTCACGCGACCGACCTCAAGACACGGGCATATTTGCTCGGCGTTGAAGAATCAAGGGCGGATATTTCAGATAAGCTTGAACGGCTACTTGCGGCGGATATAGAACTGCATGCACAGGTCGTTTTGTGTCCTGAGATCAACGACGGAGCAATTCTAGAAAAGACCCTTCGCGATCTCGCTGCCCATTATCCGAAAGTTGTCAGCACAGCAGTTGTGCCTGTGGCCCTTACCCGCTACAACACCGACACGCGGCTGACGCGCGTCACGCCGGAATTCTGCCGCCGGACGATCAAAGAGGTCGAAAAGCTGCAAAAGGAGTTTCGGAAAACGCTTGGCGTGACGTTCGCCTTTCTCGGGGATGAGATCTATCTTAAAGCGGGTGCCGAGATCCCATCGCGAAGGCACTATGGCAATTACCCGCAGATCGAGGACGGTGTCGGGATGGTGCTGTCGTTTACGAATGCGTTTGAACTACTAGTCACAACCGGGAGCGGTAGCGACCGGGTTCCTTTCAACGTGAGAACTCACGCTTCGGCGATATTACCAAAAGATTTACAGCCATCATCCACAGCGTCAAAGAACCGAGTCGCTATCGCTCCTGGTTCTGACTCACTCTGCGGCACGTTGCTAACCGGCGAAATGTTTGCTCCGATCTTGCGGGCACAAATAAACAAATACAATACCTTGACCGGCTCTCGCCTGACCGTGCTCGCTGTTCCGAACACTTATTTTGGCGGCGATGTCTCAGTTGCCGGCCTTTTGACGGGAAAGGACCTGCTTGCCGTGCGAGACCAATTGGTTGGTGATTTTGCGATCATTCCAAAGATCACTATCAAATCTGATGAGCCGATATTTCTCGACGGGATGAGTTACGATGAGTTAAGAGCCAAGTTTCCGATCCCGGTCATTGACCTCGACCTCGACGGTTTGATCAAATTTCTTTCAAAATAAAAAAGCGGGCCCGACGAGCCCGCTTATCGTTTTATTCGGGATCGAATTACTTGGTGAAGTTATAAACGATCATTCCCGTCACCTTGACTGGCACACCTGATAAATAGGTTACCGAGAAACGAGCGTTTCGTGCCGCGGCTATTGCCGATGGTTGGAGCAGAACGTGGCCGCTGACGGCATTCGCTGAGATCACACGCCCTGATTCATCGATCAAAACCTGAACAGTAACCTTGCCCTGTGCTCCGACCGCCTGTGCGGCCGCCGAATACGACGGTTTTGGCAGCGACGTGGCTTTACCGTTGACTACGCCGCCCGAAACGATCGTCTTAACGACCGGAGGTTCGGGCTTCTTCACCGGCGGAGGTTCCGGGTCGGGTTCCTTTTCGGTATCTTTAGGCCCGCTAGCTGTAAGCCCGGTGCCTGCAGTTGGCTGTGTGCCGGTTCCTCGCGTACTGGACGGGTCACCGACAGGGTCTGTCGTCAATGGCCCGACTTCGGTGATGCCTTCGGCACGCTCTTTGACGGGGTTCTTTACCGTCGAAATAGCGGTCGGAACATCTTTCGGCGTTTCGTCTACTCTCGCTACAAGCTCAGGACGCATCGCGACTTGAGCCTGCTTCGCGGGTTGCGGCTGTGAGTTGCGCGGCTGTGGACGAGGTTCCGGCTCGGGCTTTGAGAGCGAGTCCGGAGCGATCAGCTCGACCAGTTCAAAGCGGCTGGTGCCGAGCGAGAAGTCAGCCGCGTAAATGCTTATGACCACTGCGGCAGCAAAAATGATGCCAACGACAGCCGATGACACCATAAAATAATTTCGGCGGTTTTTGAAGTCCGCGCCTTCCGGTTCAGATTCGATCAATTTGTCAAACATTTTTTTTCCTCCATTGATGCCGGTGCCAAGCATCCGGTTACTTAGACACCTTTTAGAACGTTTTGTTCCGGAGGAAATTGCAGACGGGGAATTATGCTGTCAAAAGCGGGTTATACATCATAATTGCGTGGTTTTCGGTGATCAGGCTTTCTGACACGTGCCCGTCGACGAGGCTGGTTTGACGCCGCCAGATGCGGTTGTGTCGGGTGTAGCCGCCCCACGGCTGCATTTTAATGAGGTGGTCGGTCTCGTAGATATCGTATTTGTATTCCGGTTCGCGGTCTGACCGGATCTCGCCATTCAGATATTCGTCGTCGAGCCATAGATCAATCTGAAACGAAACATCTGTATCGTTTCGCAACTGCAGGTCGATATAGTTGTAAGCGAGAGTCGCACCGCACGCGAATGGTATCTTGCGGTTGATATCCGGAAAAACGTCAAAGCCGTGCCGATGCCGTTCCGTAATGGTCAGCGGCGAGTGCAGCGCCATCCAATAAAGAAGATTGCCGAGTTGGCAAAGTCCCCCGCCGATGCCTTTTTCGATACGGCCGTTATGCAGAACGAGGCCTTCTAAAAATCCGCGTCGGGCGGTCGGACGGCCGACGTTCCGCCAGATCGAAAACGTTTCGCCGGGTTTGATCACCATGCCGTTCAATGGTTCGATAGCGAGCCGAAGATTAGTGATCTTGTTGTGCTGCAGATACATCTCGACGTCGCGAAGCGGACGCAGCATCATGGTTTTGTGACGAAATATTGAGTGGGGAAGCACTGTTTCGGGTGCCTGACGGGCATACGACCGCGAATTTGCGAGCCATTCCATTTTGCGTCTGAGCACAAAATACTCGCGGCCCACTACACTTCGTAAATAGCTGCGTTTCGTTGGTTTAGCGATCTGTTGTCTTTCCATCGCGGTATTTGGCGAAAGCCGATTGTACCACAAAGGAAATGTTGTCAGGTGTTCTTGACCGCGATGATCTCGGCGGCGATCGACACGGCGATCTCCTCGGGCGTGCGGCTGTTGATCGGCAATCCGATCGGGGTGCGGATACGTCCGAGCCATTCCGGGTCGATGCCCTCGTCGCAAAGTTCTCTCAACAGCGTCGCCATCTTGGCCTTGCTGCCAAGCACACCAAAATACTTGAAATCGCGACCGGCCAATTGGCGAATGACGACAGCGTCGCTAACAAAGCCGAGCGTCATCACAACGACGTATGCGTCTTCAGATTGATCTATATGGTTTGCAATATTTTCGTACGAATCAATGATCGTCACCCTGTCCGCAAACTCGTTTTTTGCGATCGTATTCAACTCGGGCCGATCATCAAAGATCGAAATAGCAAACCCCAATCGCGACGCGATCTCACTCAAAGCCAAAGCACAATGCCCGCCGCCGATGATGTAAAGTGCGTCTCGCAAATTCAATTTTTCCTGATAAATAAACTCAGTATCGCTCTCCCTGGAAAAAAAGTTCGGCGAGCTATCGTGTGTATTGTCAACAATGTGAAATTCCGAACCTGAAATTTCACACACAATAGATCTTCGTTCAAGGATCGAATCGACGATCATCGCGACTGCGGCAGTGTCGTCCATCGTAATCGTCGCGATAATTACGATCTGTCGCCCCGAGCAGATCATTCCGCTTGAGTTCGTCACACCTCGACGGTGAACCTGATCAATGACCTTTGACCTTGGGCTTTGGACATTGGACTTGACGAGTTCTACGAGTTCGACCTCCATCACTCCGCCGCCGATGCTTCCGATCATTTCGCCATTGGACGCGACGGCCATTTTGTAACCGCAGCGGCCGGGACTGGAGCCGCTGCTTTCGGCGACGACGAGAAGCATTACTCTTTCGCCCTTCGCAAGACGGGACGAAATGAATTGCCAAATTTCGAGTTCTTTGGACACTTGAAAATTCTATCGCATACCCGTTTCGGCGGAATAGAGGTTCATCAACACCTTTTCAGGCGTGAAAGGACAGTCGAATTCAGGCTCGCTATCGCGGAATGCTTTGATCGCATTGCGGATCGCAAAATACGCGCCGATGCCGTACATCAGCGGCGGTTCGCCGACTGCTTTCGAGTTGAATATCGCGAGGTTTGTGCGGTCGGTTTCGAGCGGAAGGACGGCGATCTCTTTTGGGACCGAATAGATGTCAGGCACCTTGTAGGTCGAGAGGGCGTTCGACCGGAGTTTGCCCTTTTCATCGTAAACGACCTCTTCCATTGTCATCCAGCCGAGGCCCTGGACGATGCCGCCCTCGATCTGGCCTAATCGACCTCGTATCGCCCCCGAAGGCAATCGACGGTAACGCCGACGATCGCGGTGCCGTATACGTGATAGGCGAACGGATGTCCTTTCGCGGTCGACCAGTCAAATCCAATACCCGGTGTAGCATAATGGCTGTGTTCGCTGAGGTTCACACGCTGCAGGTGAGCGTCCATGACGAGCGTTTGCCAGTCGAGTTGCGTCTTTTCGCCGTTGCGGTGAACGAAGCCGTTTTCGAGCGAAAGGTCGTCGATGGTCGCAGCTTCGACGAGCGGAAGGGCCACTTCGAGCAGACGATTTCGAATAGTTTCGCAAGCGATCTGCGTCGCCTTTCCATTCAAGTCGGCCGCGGCCGATGCCGCGGTCGGCGACGTGTTTGCGATACGCAGAGTATTGGTCGTATGGACCTTGACCTTTTCGATCTGTAGTCCGAACATCTTTGCGGCCACCTGCGCCATTTTGGTGTTGACGCCCTGGCCCATTTCGACAGCACCGGTCGAAACTGCGACGCTGCCATCGGTATAAACGTGAACAAGTGAGCGTGCCTGATTCATCGGCGTTTTGGTGAACGAGATGCCAAAACAGATCGGCATCAGAGCGACGCCTTTTTTGAGATATTTTGACGACGCGTTATACTCGTCCGCCTCTCGCTGCAATTGAGCGAAATCGTATTTCTCGTCGGCCTGCGACCATGACGTGACAGCCTCGCTTTCGGCGATCTGGCCGTAAGGGAATTCGTCGCCGGTTTGGAGCAGGTTCTTTTTCTGAATGTCGACGGCCGAAACGCCAAGCTGTTCCGCCGCGTGTGCGATCGCCGATTCGATAACGAACATCCCCTGCGGCCCGCCAAATCCGCGAAACGCGGTGTTTGGCGGCAGATTTGTGCGGCAACAGTAGGCGGTCGCAGTGACGTTTGGGATGAAATACGAATTTGTGCAGTGAAACAGCGTGCGTTCGAGCACGGGCGGCGAGAGATCGCACGACGCACCGGCGTTTTGATAGAACGAGGCCTCGTAGCCGACGATCTTCAGATCTTTGTCGAGCCCGATCCTGTAGTCCGACGAATAAGGGTGCCTTTTGCCGGTCATTCGCATGTCTTCCATTCGGTGAAGAGCGTATTTCACCGGACGCCCGGTCAACTGTGTCCCCACAGCACAAATGCCCGCCCAGGCGTTTGCCTGATCTTCCTTGCCGCCAAAACCACCGCCGAGTCGCTGCACATCGACCTCGACCTGATGCATCGCAAGGCCCGTCACGCGGCAAACCGCCCGCTGAACCGCAGTCGGCCCCTGTGTCGAAGAATAAACGCGAATACCGCCGTTTTCCATCGGCACGGCGTACGCTCCCTGCGTCTCGATGTAAAGATGCTCCTGTCCGTTTTGCTCGGTCTTGCCTTCGAAAATATGCTCGCAGCGTGCAAATGCGTCGGACGTATCGCCCATCACAAATTTCTTTGGCGGCACGATCAGATCGCCGTTTGCGGCGGCAACACGCGGGTCGGTGACAATCTCGAGCGGTTCGATCTCGGCAATGATCTTCTTTGCCGCTTTGCGGGCCATCGCTTCGGACT
Organism: Pyrinomonadaceae bacterium; assembly: GCA_044228165.1. Lineage (GTDB taxonomy): Bacteria > Acidobacteriota > Blastocatellia > Pyrinomonadales > Pyrinomonadaceae > OLB17. The sequence continues at coordinate 17,074 of JBGAVK010000048.1, forward strand.
CGGCCACCACGATCGCAACCGGCATTCCCTGAAAATGCACCTCGCCGTCAGCCAGCAACGGCTCGTCCGGCACGATCCCGCCGATCTGATTTTCGCCGATAATGTCCTTCGCCGTAATAACGCGAACCACACCCTCGCACTCCTCGGCCGCGGTCGTGTCGATCGAAACGAGCTTGCCGTGAGCGACCGGCGAATCAAATACACACGCGTACAGCGTCCCGCGAATAACAGGAATATCGTCGAGATAAACGCTCTCGCCGCGAACGTGTGATCTTGAGTCGATGTTTTTCATAAAAGATCTCACCACCGAGGCACAGAGTTCACTGAGTTATTCAAATAAGAAACTCTGTGTTCTCTGTGCCTCTGTGGTGAGTCATATTCCAAATAGCTCAACAAAATGAGCGGTAAATAGTTGCCGCAAAAGCAGCCGTTTATACTGTTCCTTTCCGCGAACGTCGGAGATCGGTGATATCTCGGACCGGATGATTTCGCTGGCGGCGGCGATGGTTTCCGTATTGACCGTTTTGCCGACCAGAAACTCCGAGGTCTTACGCAAATAAAGCGGTATCGGCGAAACGCCGCCAGCGGCGACGTGGGCGGACTCGATGGTGTACGTGACCAGTGACCCCGTTGGTGCTCCCGGTTCTGACAGTGCGGGCGGCAGCCACGTGTCACTCGGTGCCGAGCGTACGGTCAGAGAGATCGCTGTATTGACACTTGCGATGTCTAGATAGGTTCGCTTGCAGACCTTTTCGAAATTGAAACGGAAATCGCCTTTGGGCTTGCGGAAACGGATCGCGGAGATGTATTCGTCCCCGGTCTTTGCGAGTTGCTTGTAGCCGAGGTAAAGGTCGCGGAACGGAAGAACCCGGTCGCTACCGCTCCCGTTTCTGACACCCGCCGCCGAGCTCAAAGTGATCTCAGCATCGAGAGCCAGGAACCAGACCGTCATGTCGCCGATCGGCGAGGCGTTGACGAAGTTGCCGGCGAGCGTCGCCATGTTACGTATCGGGGTTGATGAAACCAATTTCAGATGCTTGTAGAGATCGGGGAATATCGCGTTCATCAAGGGCGATTCGAGCAGATCCGTGACGGTCGCCGAACCGCCGATCTCAATATGCTCGTCGAGGTCGCGTATCCCGCGAAGCCGCTCGTCGTAGAGCAGAGGCATCGCGTCGGACTCGGCCATGTGTTCGGGTTTTTGAACATAGACGTCTGTCCCACCGCCAACGAATGCCGCAGGCACACTCCCTGCTTCTTGAGTTTCCGTATTATGCAATCCAGCGAGTCGTTTCGAGATTCCCTCAAAATACTCCGGCACAGCGCCTCGGTACCCGGTCGTTACCGCTCCCGATTCTGACAAGAGGCCGCACACTTTTTCTGCCGCTCGTTCTATAGACTTGTAACCGGTGCAGCGGCAGATGTTGCCGTCTATCGCGGAGACCGCGTCGGAGCGCAGGCTGCCAGCCTGCGAGCCACGGTTTTCGAGGCAGAAACCGGTCAACGACATCACGAAACCAACAGTACAGAAACCGCATTGCGTCCCGCTCTCATCAACCATCGCTTGTTGTACTGAGGTAAGCGAGCCATCGGTTGGGTTTATCCCTTCGACAGTGACTATGTGTTTTCCCGCGGCGTTGGCAAGCGGCATCAGGCACGAGGTCATCGTGCGATAACGAACCTTATTATTGATCACCTCACCAACAAGAATAGTACACGCCCCGCAATCACCCTCGCGGCAGCCGATCTTTGTGCCCTTAAGATCCTTGTGATAGCGCACAAAATCAAGCACGGTCGTGCCGGGCGGCTGGTCTGTGGATATATCCTGATCGTTAAGAATGAACTCGATCATCGAAAAGAGAGATCTGTTAGTATTCGATCTTGTCGGGTTTTGCCGCCCAGGCGTCAAATAATGCAACGCCTTCGTCGCGGAGCAGGCTGATCATCACACGCTGGCGTTCGGAATTTGGCAGCGCCACTTCGTTATAGATCAGATCGTCGTCAAAGCCAACGGCAGCAGCGTCTTTGCGGTTACACGCAAAGAAAACCTGCGAAGGGCGTGCCCAATAGATCGCCCCAAGGCACATCGGGCAAGGCTCGCACGACGTATATATCGAGCAGCCGTCGAGTTGAAATGCACTGAGCGTCTGACAAGCTTCGCGGATAGCTACTACCTCGGCATGTGCCGTTGGGTCATTTGTCGATGTCACGCAATTGCTCCCTTCGCCAATAATTTTGCCATCCTTTGCGATGACACAGCCAAACGGTCCGCCGACGCCTGAGTCCATTCCGGCCCGTGCAAGCTCGATCGCCCGTCGCATAAATTGTTCGTCTTGGTCGGTCATTGTCCCTTTGGCTGCGTTAGCTTGATCTCGTAGAGCTTTTTCCAGTTTTTGCCGGTAACGAAGATGCGATCGGTGGCCGCATCGTATGCAATGCCGTTAAGTGTATTTTCGGCCTTAGGGTCGTATAGATCACCGCTCTTAGGCTGATCGTCCGGCGAAATGCCGGCGAGGTCGATCCATCCGACGAGTTTGCCCGCGACGGGATCGATACGGGCGATGTAATTTGGTTTACCAAGAATATCAGCCTGCTCCGAGTGCCAGACATTCGCCCAGATCTCGCCTTTGATGAACTCCAGTTCATTGATATTCATCAGCGGACGGCCGTCTTCACGCATGATCGGGATCGTTTTGACTGTTTTAAAGTTCTCCGGTTCCATGACCTTTATGACATGCGTCCCCTGGGTCATATAAAGGTTGGTCCCGTCGGTCGTCATGCCCCAGCCGTCACCTTGATATGAGAATTCTTTGATCAATTTGAAGCTGTTAGCATCGAATACGCGGCCGAGCTGCTGCCGCCATGTCAGCATATAGATCTTGTCACCGATCATCGCTATGCCTTCGCCAAAATCTTCACGCGGCAGATCCCATTTCTGCGCGATCTTTCCTGTTTCGATCTCTACCTTTCGTAACGAAGAACGGCCTTCTTCGCCAGTACTTTCGTAAAGGAAACCATTATGAAAGAAAAGCCCTTCGGTAAACGCTTTAGGGTCGTGAGGATAGGATTTGACCACCTCATATCCGTAGACTGGTAATGGTGCCGGCTTTGTGGTGTTCGAATTATTGGCCGCATTTGGCCGAGTGGTATTTGCTCCGGCAGAACAGCCGGCAGCCACCGAGAAAGCCAAAGCAATGATGATAAGACGCATATTCAATTGGATGGCGGCTCTCGTCATTTTGTTTTGGCGAGTGCCTTGTCGATCGCGGCCTTGATGCCGACAGGCGAAATATTTCTGATCCTTACCCCGTTCACAAATATCGTTGGTGTGGAATTTATGACGTAGTCATCGCCATCGTCCATATCTTTTCGTACCTCGGCGGCGATCTTTTCGGAAGTAAAGTCTATCTCAAATTGCTTTACATTCAAACCTAATTCACCCGCGTATTTTTTAAGTGAAGGAGCGTCTAGAGCATCCTGATGTTTATATAGTATTTCGATATACTCAAAGAACTTGCCTTGAGCGTTAGCCGCTCCTGCGGCCAGGGCGGCTGAAAAACCGTTTTCATGAATGCTTTCAAGCGGGAAATCACGAACAACAAACCGGATCTTTCCGGGGAACTCAGCCATTACTCTTTTGAGTATCGGATGTGTCGCTGAGCAGGCCGAGCATTGAAAATCACTAAACATTATGACCGTAACAGGAGCGTCCGCGGGGCCGGTCGCCGGGTCGTCATCGGTCGAGATGTTCTGGACGATCGGTTCGGGCGGTGTATAGGTGATCGACGCTTTATATTTCGCAAAAAGTTTTTCGCGAAACGCGGATTCGAGGCCAAAACGCTCTTCATCCGAAAACTCTTTCATCTTGTTTGTGATCTCCTTTGCGATCAAGTCGCCGGCATCCGTTTTTGCCGCCTTTGCCTCATCGATCAAAAGATAAGCATAAATGGTGTCGTTCAGATCCTCGAGAATGATGTCGCTGAGGGATGCTCTGAGTTCGTACAAAGCAACCCGGGCAAAATCCTCAAATTCTTTCGCCGTGATCGAGACCGTTCCATATCTTGCGACAACGTCAGCGGGTGCAAGGGTATCGAGATTGATATCTTTTCCGGCCGCGTACTTGTATTTGTTCTTTAGCCGCACAAAAAGGGCTCCGAGTGCTTTTTGTTCCGGTGTGCTGCGTATGTATGCTACGATCTGCTTTTTCGCCTGTTCGAGCGTGAGGTCGCCGAGTACGCTGCGGTTCGCGTCATATACTGATTTGATCTCTGCGTCTGTAGGATTCGGCACTTTTGCTTTTTCGTTCGCAAGCAGCTTACCGGACGAGATACCGAGCGCCTTTGCTTCGATCTCGAGCAGCCGCATATTGACCATCTGCTCTAAGATAGCGAGGCGGGTCGAACGGAGTTTTGAAGGCAACTGACTGATCGCCTGTTGAGTTTCGGCAGGGAGGTCGCGAACAGTAAACGAATGAGCCGTTGCAGTCGCCAAGACTTCATCCGGTTTTTGTGCGGATGTTGTGAGAGCGAAAATTATTACGAAGAGAAATGAAAAAGACGTGAGTTTCATAAATTTTGCCATCAAAGCCACGAAAACGGATTTTATCAATATCGCCGGACATTGACTATCCCGTATTTGATGACTGCCGTCGTGCCATTGTATGCATGGCGGTTGCCTGTTACTGATAATATTGAGCCAAAATGGGTCGCAAACTGCCAAGAAAATTCTATCTCCGGGATGAAACGGCAGAGATCGCGCGGGATCTGCTGGGGAAACTGATCGTCGTGCCGGACGAAAATGGCCGGCGCGTCTCGGGGATGATCGTTGAGACAGAGGCATATCTGGGCGAGTCGGACAGGGCTGCACACAGCTACGGCGGACGCCGAACACCTCGGAATGAAGTGACCTATGGCCGCGGCGGCCATGCATACGTCTTTTTCATTTACGGTATGTATTACCAGCTAAATGTTGTATGCGGGGCGGTTGACTCGCCGCACGTTGTGCTGATCAGAGCACTTGAGCCCGTTGAGGGCATCGAGATCATGCGCGACCGGCGCATAGAAAGAAAGTCTCATTCGAAAGCGGGATCCTGCCTTTCTGTTAACGACAAGGATCTCACATCTGGCCCGGGAAAACTCTGTATCGCTTTAGCGATCGATCGCAGCCTTAATGGCAAGGATCTTTTGGGCGAGCGAATTTGGATCGAAGATCATCAGAGATTTACGAGTGCTGAGGTCGCAGTCGGCAAACGCATCGGCATCGACTACGCGGGCGACGATGCCGAGATGCCATTGCGTTTCTGGATAAGACGGAACCCCCATGTCAGCAAGCCCCGCTTAGAAATATTCAGCGAAAACTGATATTTTAAAAAGCATGTCAGAACCCATCTTGAAGAAAGTCAAACCGGATATTCGTGCGATCACTCGGCTGGTTCCGCCGGCCGGAAATCTCGTTCAAGGACAGTCGGAACTGCCGATCGACCCGCAGCTTGCTACCGAAGCTGCCTCAATAATTGCAGCAAGCGAGAATCATTACGGCGGCAGCGAGGGGCACGAAGGCTTAAGAAAAGCCGTTGCCGAAAAGATCGCCAAATACAACAATATTTCGGTCGATCCGGACGCTCGTCCGTTTGAAGTGATGATCACTAATGGCGGGACCGGGGCCTTGATCGGCATTGCTCAAAGCTATTTGCGGGGCAAGTCCGCACTCGTTTTCGAGCCATACTACCCGTATCACCGAAGGATCCTCGACGATTTTGGCGCAAAGACTGAGACATTTGAGCT
>JBGAVK010000001.1:0-136131 GCA_044228165.1 Pyrinomonadaceae bacterium
CGCGGCAATATAGGAGAAATACAATGAGAAGATCAGTAATTTTATCAACAGTTTTGGCGGCAAGCGCCGCCCTTTTCGGTGCTTGTCAGACACCGGGAACAAACAACGCGACGCCAAAACCGTCGGCAACTGCAACACCGGTCGCCTCGTCATCACCGTCAGCGTCACCGACCGCCTCGCCCGTCGGTTCGCAGACACCGGCAAAACCCGGTTCATCGCCTGAGGTCAAAAAGGCCGACGACAAGACCGGCAAAGACGTGAAGGAGATCAAGCCCGCCGCTACAGCTTCGCCAAAGGCAAAATAAACTCACGACGAAAGTCGTCCTAATTGAAAGGCGGGCCCCTAAACGCCCGCCTTTTGTTGTTTTGGTCGGGAATTCAATCCGCCCTGGTTTAGCTAATGATCTGCAATGTTGAACAATCTCGCACCGTTTCCTTATGTGCGCATATCATATTTGGTACAATAGCAGCATGCGGAAGGTAGCCACTATGATTGCGATAATCCTGCTGGCTTCCAATTTACTTGGGCAGAGCTCGAGACCGGAAACCGACACACCGATCCCTCTTGTACCTATAGAACCTGAGTTTCCGGCAGATATTCTGGCAAAGTTCCACAATAGCGAGCGAATTGACCTTTTCGTCGAAGTCAATTTCCGAGGATTTGTCGTGGGCGTCGAGGCTTTTGGACCCTGGTTTGCATGTGGTACACCAGACATCATTCCCTCGGAATTGCAGAAAGCCGCAATCAATGCTGTAAAGCAGACCAGATTTATACCGGGACTAAGGCGCGGACAACCCGCTGATGCGCCTTTGGTTGTGACCTTGGTGATTAAAGGAACGCAGCCTTCGCCAGCGTCTTCTGAGCTAAAGGTTATTAAAGGCGATCTTAAAAACGGTCAGGCTATATACCTCCCAAAACCTAAATACCCTTCTAAGGCGAGAGACTATCGTGTTGAGGACAACGTTAGTATTCAAGTATCCATTGATGAAAGTGGAGGGGTCGTTTCAGTGAGGGCAAAGTCTGGCCATCCTCTTTTGCTAAAAGCGGCCGCAACTGCCGCTTGCAACGCACAATTTAGCCCGACCCTTGCTGGAGGCGTACCAATGAAGGTAAGTGGTCTAATTACTTATAACTTCGTTTTGTGAATGATGCTGACCAGCCGCAAGCAAATATGAAGCGTCGATCAAGTCGCCAAAGGCTAAATAACCTCACGACGAAGTTCGTCCTAATAAAGAGGCGGGCCATGAAGGGCCCGCCTTTCTATTTCCCAAAGCAAAATTAAATCTAATCCTCGCTCAAGACAATTATCAGGTCGTTTTCGGTAAAGGAAATCCTCTTCGATTTGGCCGGATTCAGGTGAACGCCGTAATGCATGTCGCTGTCGCCGCTTTCGGAGGCAATGCGATAGCCTATGGCAGATTCGCCGAGCTCGGCGGCGCTTGCGGTGACGGTGTAGAAATCTGTTTCAATTCCGGTCTTCACATAACGGCTGACAGGTTTGAGATAGATCTCAGAACCGTCCGCCTGAAACAGCACATCATAGACCTTCTTAAGCTCGCGGTTCTCGCTTAACTGGCTGAGCATCAGGCTGATCAGATTGTCGCTGACGACAAAATCGTCTGCCTTTGCGACACGCCCAAGCTCGCGGTTGCGCATATCGAGCATCTCTGTGACGATGCTGTAATCGACGCCTTCGCTCTCGCTGATGGCGCGCAAATGGAGCAGCGAGATCAGCGTTTTGGCATCACTTTCCTGTAAGTCTATTTCGCGGTTCGACAGGACAATGATGTGGTCAAAGCTGCGCGTATTGATATCGAGCAGCGTTTGCTTTTCGGCCGTATCGCCCTCGCAAAACTCGATCATCTGATTTTGCAGTTCCCCTTTCAGTTTGTTGACCGCTGCGTCAACCGTCCGGTCGTTTGTGACAACCAGAACCTTGGAACCCTCTTTTACATAATTATCGAGCTCGCTGACGATCTGCGATGCATTTTCGTTCCAGCCTAGTATAAGAGTGTGCTCTTGGACCGGCCCGCCATCGTCGCTGTGATTAAAGACGGAGGTGTCGATATCGATGTCCGGTCGTCCGTTTGCGATCACGGTGTCATCGTCCTCTGAGATGGCGATCACACTCTCGCCGGAACCATATACACGATCCATCGGCGGGTTTATCAGCACCTCGCCGTCGGCCGTAAAGACACCTATCACCGACGAATCTTCGTAGGCAAAAAGCGACTCCTTATATGTTTTGCCGACAAGCGAGGCCGGCAGCTCTTCGAAATAGATCTCGTCGCCTTCAAATTCGAGCAGATCCGAATACACCACACTGAGGCCCGATTGGCGGCAGGTCTGCGCGATAACGCGGGAAATTAGGTCCTCTGAAAGCACATAGACCGCCTCGCCGTTGCCGACGAGCTCGGCTGCATCGAGATTTCGCGGGTCACGTATCTCAGCGACGATGTGATATGGATCCGCTTTTCGATGCCTTCCGTTGGTGATGCCGAGAACGGTCTTAATGACATAGGTGTCAGGGTTTTCGCCTTCGGGCGAGAGGACTATGATCGAGCGTGCCTCATTGATATTGACCATCTCGGACGCGGATGATTCGAGCGTCGAACCGCTTCTGACGACTATCTTGGTCCTACCGGTTGATGGTATCCGCGCCTTTATTTCCTCTTCGGCCTCGACCTTATCCTTTTCGGAAAGTATGACAATGCACGACCTTTTTTGATTCGAATTTGCCTCAACGATCTCCTTGATTATCGTAAAGATCTTTTCGGACCAGCCGAGAATGAGCGTATGGTTACCGTCGAGGACGCGCGAACGGCCTCGTTTTAACTCCTCTATCTTTTGATCGATGCCCGAAGCGATCGAACCGATAAGTATCGAGATCAGGAAAATGCCGATCAATGTCGCGATAAATCTGACAATGCGGAAATCCCAGCCTTCATCGCCGCCCATGGTCCCGGGGTCGAGTGTCGCCATCAGGCTTTTCCAAGTACCTTCGACAAAACCGAGCGGTTCAGCGTCCGGCTCGGTCGAACCACTGATGCTGAACAGAGCCATCACACCGCCCAGTACTACGACCGAGACGATCGAAACAACTGCCAGCCAACGAATAACAGCGACCGGGCCGCCTGACATCGTGTTCTCAAAATGATAGCGAAACTTCTCGCGAAGTGTGTATTTTGCCATACGCGTGATCGTGCAATCCCTCTAATTGTTGGTGGTCATTTCAGAGATTGAGTTTAACCAAAGACCGCGAAATCGGCTAGCGATATCGGTACACCTGAGAGCGAAAACCACTTTTTCCGAACTTTTTTTGGCGCAGGTTCGTTTGCCTTGTCAGTTAGATAGTTTTTTCGGAGGGCTTTATATGAAAAAGATTGGTTTTTTGATCTTCGCGGCAGCACTTGTGACCGGGTTGGTGGTCGCGAATATGTTCTCATTCGGCCATACATCGGCAAAGGTTTTTAACTTCTCATTCAATGTTAGCGGAGTGAAAGGCTCGGGCAACGCGGTGAAGGAATCGCGCAGCCTGGCTGATTTTGAATCGGTAGATGTCGGCGGCGTGTTTCAGGTCGAGATAGCGGCCCAAAAGGATTTTGGAGTTGAGGTAGAGGCAGATGACAACATCCTCGGCCTGATCAAAACCGAGGTCCGCAATGGCGTTCTCCATATCGAAACCGAGCAAAAGGTCTCGCCCTCGACTCCGATGAAGATCCGTATCTCGTGTCCGAACGTCGAGCGTCTCGAGGCGAGCGGTGCTTCAAGTGTTTCGATCGCCGGGCTCAAGAACAGCGAACTGAATATCGATTCGAGCGGTGCGTCAAAGGTCAAGGTCTCAGGTGAGACCGCGAAACTGACGGTTGAGGTAAGCGGAGCGACAAAGATCGATGCAGAGGAACTGAAAGCGATAGACGCTGACGTCGAAGCAAGCGGAGCCAGCAGCGTGACCGTCAATGTTTCAGGCGACCTTCGCTCTGAGGCTAACGGTGCAAGCAAGGTCCTTTATACAGGCACCCCGGCCAACGTCGAGAAAACGACCCACGGTGCGAGCCGGGTTGCACAGAAATAAGGTGTCTCAGGTCTCGACGGCATGGGTTTTTACACCAATGATCCTGCCGTCGGTTGATTCTCCCACAATATAGATATCGATCTGTACCGTACCCACGCGGTACACTTTTAGATCAGTGAGACCCTCCTCGAGCAGCTTTTGCAGTTGGAGGAATTTTTTTGCCCGTCCCTTTTCGGCATCACCAAACCAATCTTTCTCCGCCGTCAGTTGAGCAAACCAGGCGGCAAACGGGATTTCTCGTACCGGCGTGTCGGCTTTCGCCCCGGCGTGCTGTAGAATTGCATCCCGGCCTTCGAGTCCGGCCGGCGAAGTGAACACGGCAAGAGGCGCATCTGTTTCACTGACGTAGGTCAGCCCCTCACAGGCAGTTTCGATAGCAGCATCGATCGAGGGGTGAGATTTATCGAGTTTATTGAAAATTTTTTGATCTTTTTTCGTCATTTTTATCGCTTTTTTGATCAAAATTTGGGCAGATTTCTTAGTCTAACACATTCGAAAAATCACTCGAATTGTTGTCAGAAAAGGAAGTTAAATTCGTGTTAAACGTGCCGAAAAAAACCTGTGGATTTCGGTTTGCGCGAGTGGTTTTTTCGTGTTAGTCTGTTACCCGTTTCCGAAAGTATTGCCGCTGTAACTTGTTGAAAGTAAATGGCTTGAAGCGTTACTTTAGGTTTTATGCACTTTCCTCTCACCGCTGTGTAAAACCTGTGAAAAACTCACAGCAAGTTCGCTTTTCAGCGGTTCGGAAACCGCCAAAACAAAACGACTTCCGGTCACAGACAAGCGGGCTTAAGCAGCGGCACAAATTCGGGTTGCAGCAGCAAATTTTATTTCGATAGTTTGGGCACGTTAAGCAGGCCCATACATAAGGCGACATTGAAACAAACTTCGCAAAATCTAACAATTTGGGATCACGTTCTCGGGGCGGTGGAGGGCCGGCTTAACCAGGATGTTTTTAACACGTGGTTCCGCCCGATCTCCTACGTCGAGGCGAACGCGGAGTCAAAAAAGGTTGTGCTCAAAGCAGGCCAGGTGACAAAAGATTGGGTCTGTTTGTATTACGCTGACCTGCTAAGAGAGACATTTGACGAGGCCGGCTTTGGTGATCATACGATCGAATGGCAGATCGACCCCGACCAGCCCGCCGAACTGCAGTTCGAAGAAGAAGCAGAAAAGGAACTCTTTTTTACGCCTATGAGCAGCGGTGTTCCGGTGCGGCCGGTGCCTTCGCAATCTCATTTTATAGATATAGAACCTGTTGAAGACGGGCTAAACCCTAAATACACCTTTGAAAAGTTCGTAGTAGGTTCGTGCAACCAGTTCGGCCACGCCGCGGCAAAGGCCGTTGCCGAGAGTCCCGGATCTACCTACAATCCGCTGTTCATGTATGGCGGCGTCGGGCTGGGCAAAACACACCTGATGCACGCCATCGGCCACTCGATCAAGCAGCGCAGTCCGCATTTGCGTGTCGCGTATATCACGTCAGAACGTTTTATGAACGAGCTGATCAACGCGATTCGCTTTAACAAAACGCCGGCGTTTCGTGACAAATACCGTTCGATCGACGTGTTGCTGATGGACGACGTTCAATTCATGGCCGGTAAAGAACGAACACAGGAAGAGTTTTTCCACACATTTAATACGCTCCACAACGGTCAAAAGCAGATCGTCGTGTCGAGCGATTGCCCTCCGCGTGAGATACCTACGCTCGAAGAGCGGTTGCACTCACGTTTCGAATGGGGACTGATCGCCGATCTCGAACCGCCTGATCTCGAAACAAAGGTAGCCATACTCAAGCGAAAAGCCGATATGGACGGCATCCACCTCGATGACGATATCGCAATATTTATTGCCGGCAAGGTAAAAAGTAACGTCCGCGAACTCGAGGGATCGCTCGTGCGTCTCGTTGCGATCTCGTCTATGAAGGGCGTGCCGATCTCGAAAGCTCTTGCTCAGGAGTCGATGAAAAATATCCTCGACGCCGAGCGGCCCGCGGGCCTCACAATGGATAATATCGCCCGCACGGTGGCCTCGCATTACAAAATGACGGTCGACGAGATCAAGGCAAAGAGCAACTCGCGTGGTGTTGCGGTGCCACGACAAGTAGCAATGTATCTGTGCAAGCGGTTGACGCGTCACAGCTTCCCGGAGATAGGCCGAGAGTTCGGCGGCAAGCATCACACGACCGTAATGCACTCAGTTGACAAGATCGAAACTCTGTTCAAAGACGATAGGAATTTCCACAGGGAAATAAAAGAGCTTATCGATAATCTTTGCAGTTAATTAAAGCTGTTTTAACGCATCATTAGCGGTTCATTTTTCCACATATAAGCGAAAGTTATCGCCAACGTAAGTTGTTTGTTTTTAGATATTTGAATAAATATTTTCCACTTTTCCGCAAGGCAGGGTTAAAGACACCTGTGGACTGTCGTGGAAAAAGCGCCGGATCAAGAGTTATCCGCAGTGTATGGTTTTTTCCACAGGTTTTCCACATACGTTTGTGGACGGAAAAACGATTAATTTATAAGAGGTTAGGCCGCTTTTACACATTTACACAGGGCCTATTCTTACTACTAGTTCTTAACCTTGTTTTGAAGGTTATTAGTATCAGTAAAAGCCAGGAAGGTATTCTAGTCAGGTATGATTAGAATAAGTGAAATAAAGGTGATGTGACACGTATTTGGAATTTTTCGGGTATTTTGCGGGCAATAAGAAAGTCAGGAGTAACAAGTCATGGAATTCAAGATCAAACAGAACATTCTCAAAGAGGAATTGGGTTATATACAAGGCGTTGTCGAGCGTAAGACGACGATACCAGTCTTATCCAATATCCTGATCGAATCTATCGGCGAAGGCGAGATCCGCATCGTCGGTACCGATCTCGACTGTACGATCCGCTGCGATGCTGAGGCAGAGATCATCAAGTCGGGAGCGATCTGCATCCAGGCTCGAAAGCTGTTTGATATCGTACGTGCTCTGAATTCGGGCGATGTTCACTTTAAGAAAGAGGATAACGAATGGGTGACGATGAAATGCGGCCGTGCGAATTTCCGCCTTGCGGGTGTGAGCCGGGACCAGTTTCCTGAGCTGCCGCAGTTCAAGTCGACGCCGCTTCGCCTGCCGGCCGATACCTTTGCATATTTTATCCGCAACACGGCGTTTGCCATCACTAACGAGCAGTCGCGCTTTACGCTTTCGGGTGCCAAGTTCATCATCGGCGAGGGCTCGGCCAAAATGGTCACGACCGACGGCCACCGTCTCGCCTATGTCGAGCGTGCGATCGACGACAAAGAGGGCGTGATGGACGCGCTCATCCCGAAAAAGGCTCTGCTCGAGCTCGTCAAGCTTTCTCGCGGTGAGGGCGAGGTTGCGTTTGGCGAGGATGTAAACCATCTGTTTTTTGAGACCGAGGGACGCCTGCTCATTACCCGTAAGTTAACGGGGCAGTTCCCCAACTACGAAATGGTCATGCCCAAGGACAATGACAAGTCGGTCGTCTTTGACCTCGAGGAGATGCGCGGTGCGGTCCGCCGTATGTCTTTGATCGCCGACGAACGCAACCGCTCGATCCGTATGACGATCCGCGAGGGCGAGATCGAGGTCATCGCCCAGGCTACCGAAGAGGGCGAGGGCAGCGAGGTCGTTCAGGCAGAGTATAAGGGCGACGAGATCCAGCTCGGTTTTAACTGGCAGTACCTGCTCGAATTCCTGACAAACGCCGCGACCGGTGACGCCGAAGCCTCAATGTCAGAAGGATCAAACGGCGCCAGCGACGAAGGTTCGGGTGCGGCGACAGCCACCGCCCGCGAAGGCCGTCCGCCGCTTCGTATCACCTTTGACTTCAAAGACGCCAACGCCCAGACACAAATGTCGATCGCCGGCGAAACCACCTACGACTACAAATACATCGTCATGCCGCTGAGGATATGATCTCTGAAGGCTCCCCTCCTTTGTAAGGAGGGGAGTTTATTTTATCTCACAAAAACAAAGCTGCCGCCCCAGCCTCCGTAGGCATTGCTGGTGACTCCGTAGCGGGTCGAGCCGACGTAGCTCTGGGCTCCGGCCCTAATCTCGATGGTGATCGTCCCGCCCGACGTAGAGATCAAACCGGAGTGGAGAGCCGCGAGGCATATCGACGAATCGTCAGTATAGAGATCGCTGCCCCACAGCCTACCTCCGGTCGAACCGCCTCCTCTGCAGGTAAATGTATACCGCGAGCCGATCTGCCGGCCCTCTATCTGATTGGCCTGTTTGGCCCAGTCGATGTAATTGTCGTCGCTTGCCGAGCGTTCCATCCTTCCCTGGAGTTTGACACGCTCGGCTCCGGGGATAGTGCCGTCGGAGGCATTGCTGGCAACTACGATGTTGACCCATATCGTATTTTCAGGCGCGGTGTTGCACATGATATAGGCGGAGTGTATTCCTTTGTTCGCGTAAACATATGCCCCGCCCGGGCCGATATTGCTCCAGCCCTCAGCCGTAAAAGCGGCGTTTGCCCGCCGCATACATTCGTCATAATTTATTGACAATTTTTGCTCACCTCGAGACATCGCCGGCTGTGCAAAACCCAACACCGACATTGCCAACACAAAAAGCACAGCCGTCAGGCATCTGTAGATCATAGTGACCTCCTAAAGTTGTATTTCTATAGGCGTAGTTTATTCCCCGTCTGCGTCGAATAGCAAGCGGACCTTTATAAGATCGTCGTCAAGATCTCTCTGGTGCTTCGCTGCAACTCGCGGTCGGTGTTTTGGTGGGCGTGCTGAGTTCGCGGACAAGAGCTTGGAGTACCGCCTTTAGGCGGCCTCTTATTTTAAGCAAGTGCCTACTAAAGCAGCGACTCAAAGCGAAAGCCGGCTAACGCGGGGACTCCGAGCGCATTTCTGAGCGGATCTTCATCCAGATGTCGTAGTATTTCCACTCGGGCGGCGGGTTTGCTTCGCCGTGGTGGTCGGGTTTTAGGATTAGGTCGCCGGTGGCTAGGAGGATGCGTTTTACTTCGGGGTTTTGGTCGGCTTTGGCACGCATGGCGGCGAGGATGAGTTTGTAGTGCTCGCCGGGAGTGGCGGAGCGGTATGGGAAGCGTTTGCCGTCGAATGTCACCCAATCGATGCCGAGTTTTTTCATGTTTTCCTCGGCAAGCGTGCCGGCGGATTTTGCTTCGAAGGCGGTCATTTGGGCGACCTGCTCGCGGGTGTATTTCCACTCGATTCCTTTTGCCTTCGCCCGCTCGTCTTCAGGCCCCTCGGGATAAAGCATCATCTGCCAAAAGCCCTCGACGCTCGCGTAACGCTTGCCATAAAGCTCAAACGGCGTCGCCGCAAAGTTCGACAAAATGCCAAGCTCATTCCGCTTCGACAAGATAACCTCGCCGGGTTTTGCCTCCTGCGGCAATATTTCCCAGTCGGGTTTGTTGGGATCGTTGATCGGCGCGAACCAGACGGCGGGATAGGAAGTACGCTTTACTTGCGCATTACACATCGTTACTGTGAGCAACAGAAGAGTGCAAAGAAATAGTAATTTGCGTGATTTTGTCACGACCTACGCATCCCCCGGTATAAAAGAAGAGTTCCGCCTAGTATCGATAAGAACAGTCCGACCGCACCGGTGAGTAACGGATAAAGAAGTGGATAGAAAATAGTAGGCCAGTAGCTTAGAACCTGAGACCGGAAACCCAGCGGCTCTGGATGCACAAATACCGCCAATACGGTTCGGTAAAGAGGCTCACTGCGGTCGGCGTAGCTAAACCACTCTTCCGTTACCGCCCCATCGGGCTGAACGAATAAAACTCGGTATCGTAGGTCATCCGGATACTTTTCGCCATCCACGCGTTGAATTATCGCCAAACGCTCGTTCAAGCTCTGACGATCTTTTAGATTCAATAGGGCAACCGATCCGGTGACGGATGTCGAGCCGTTGTAGACCTTGACATCAACGGGCGATGGCAGCGAATAGTCGTGGCCATCTATCGTTGTGCTGACCGGTGATTTGAAATGTGTAGTTTCGTCTTTTGGTAGATTTGCGGCGGGTTCTAAGTTAACCGAGACTACAGCTCGATGACCGTTGAAGTCACCACTCTTGTAATCATAATTCTCGCCGGTATTTTGAGACACCTCATATCGATCATAAGCATAATGGCTGAGCCACAGCTCAACGCCCATTAAATATAGCGGATACGCGGAGAGCAATAACAAAACTAGGCCGATGACGAATGTCTTTTTCATACTGTATCGTCGCCTTTCAACTCCGCAAGCATCTCTCCCAGCTTCTCCAGTTTATCGAGCGGGAGTTCGTTCAAAGCGAGATTGCTATTCGATTTCTTTAGAGTGCGGAGCGCGTGGCCGTCGGGGACGACGGTTTTGTTGTCTTCGCGCCATTCGAAAAAGTCGTTGGGCGTGCAGTTGAGCAACGTGCAGAGCGTTTCGATCTGTGACGGTTTGATGCAGCCAACCTGATTTTGCGACCAACTCGTCGCTGCCTGAGCAGAAAATCCGTTTTTTACAAGAAAAGTATACGGCCGTTCGATGCCGCGCATGTCCAGAACTCTTTTTAGATTGAAAAACAACATAATTGTTTGTGCAAAACAAAATATCACTGCGGAATTTAAATTACAAGAGGTTTTTTAACGTTATTAGGTGTTATTTCAAATAATTAGTTGTCAGATTAGATTACCCTCTGTCTGATCAATTAATTAGTCGTCGGATTAAATTTTAAGAGGTTTTTACGATAAATAGATATTGAATGCAATTCTTAGAGATTATTTGAAATAATAAGAGTATTTTCAAATAATCGTCGTCACGATCTCTCTGATACTTCGCTGCAGCTCGCGGTCGTCGGTGATGGGGGAGCAGATGGCGACTTCGGCGGCGGCTATGGGGGTGATGCCTTGGGCGATCATTTGGGCGGCGTAGATGAGGAGGCGGGTGGAGACGCCCTCTTCGAGGCCGTGGCCGCGGAGGTTGCGTACCTTTTGGCCGATCTTGACGAGATCTGCGGCAGTGTCGATATCGATGCCGCCTTCTTTGGCGACGATCTCGGCTTCGGCCTCTGCGTTTGGGTAGTCGAACTCCATCGCGACGAAGCGTTGGCGCGTAGATTGTTTCAGATCTTTCAGGATCGACTGGTAACCCGGATTGTACGAGACGACGAGCATGAAATCGTCGGGAGCCTCGATCACGGTGCCGCGTTTTTCGATCGGCAGGCGGCGGCGGTCGTCGGTGAGCGGGTGGATAATGACGACGGTGTCTTTGCGGGCCTCGACGACCTCGTCGAGATAGCAGATCGCACCGTGACGGACGGCGGTCGTCAAAGGGCCGTCATGCCAGACGGTCTCTTCACCCTCGAGCAGGAAACGGCCGACGAGATCGGTTGAGGAGAGGTCCTCGTGACAGGCGACCGTGATGAGCGGACGATTCAAACGATGCGCCATATATTCGACAAAGCGCGTCTTGCCGCAGCCCGTCGGACCTTTGAGCATCGCCGGCAGTTTTGCTGCAAACGCCGCTTCGAAAAGCTCGACTTCCTGGCCGATGGGTAAATAAAACGGTTCGCTCGCGACCTTGTATTTCTCAACCGCTAATTCCATAAAAAATAGTATAAGAAAAAAGGCTCGGACAATGCACACGAACCGTTTCGAATATGCATCCGCAACTGCCAGCAAATTTGGATGCCGTCTGCTCCGAGGCGATGCTCCCCAGCTTACTTAAAGTTGAATTTTGAAAAATCGCCCCAGATCGCAAAGGTCGCGCCGACCTGCTGAATGTTAACGAAAAGCGTCTTTCCGTCCGGCGAGAAGGTCGAGCCGGCAAATTCTCCGCGGGGTGCGACGGTAGAAATGTTTTCGGCAAAATCGGCGATCCGGCCATCGGGTGTGAGTACGCGGACGAGATTTTCCGGCGTGCCGCCTACGCCTACGTAATCGCTGTCTTCGCAGACAAATAGGAGGTCAGTCTTCGGCCGCAGGCAGATGTTGTCGGGCATATCGAGTATTGAACGGTCGGTCGATTCGAAAAGGAGATTGAGACGGCCTTCGTCTTTCGAAACTGGTTCGTACATCCAGATCTGGCCGCCCTTGGTGTCTCCGCCGATCGTTGCTGTAAAGTAGATGCGGCCGCGTTTGTCAGCGCAGCAGCCTTCGAGCCGCGCGAATGTCGCCGCACCTTTGGCGATTCCCTGTTTGTAAACCGCGATCGTGTCTTCGTCGCACTCGGGCGGATCGGGGTTCTCGATGGTGACCCAGTTTGCCTCAAGCGGAACACGAGTCTTTTGCCCGGTCCGTGTGTCATATTCCGGTTTTCCTTTGATCGCGAGCATCTGCAGCTTGCCGCCCTCGGCTAGCCTTTTCTTCTTTGCCGGGATAAACCGGTAAAATCCGCAAGTCTTATAGTCTTCGGTAAGGTAAACGACGCCTGTTTTTTGATCGACCGCGATGGCCTCGTGTTCGAAACGGCCCATCGCCTTGAGCGGAACGGGCGGCAAATTAGTATTCGCGGCCGCGCTTACCTCAAAGCAGTAGCCGTGCGGCTTTTGAAAACCGCCGGTTTTGATACCTTTATCACTAGTTCTGACAAATGAGCCGAGGGTTGTTTCTTCGCACGAGAATCCAACTTCCCCATGGCGTCGGCCCGCCTGAGCAATTTACGAGCGTGCCGGAAAGACTGACGAAATCGCGGACGATGGTTCTGCTCTTTGGATCGATGACCAGCGTCGTCGTACCGCCGCCGGCCGCCTCGTCATAGTGGTTTCCGCTGCCGATCGCTGAGCCCGGACGCGGGACCTTTCCATTCGTGACCTCGTGGTTGCGGACGATCCTTAGCTCTTTACCGACCTTAAATGTCGCCATACCATCATGTAATGTTGGCGTCGGGCGGCCATCCGACATCGTCGTTCCGTATTTGCCGATGACATTATACTCAAAGCCTTTCGGCAATTTGAGAAACGTCTCGCCGGTGTTCTTCGCCGCGGTCGGAAATAGCTCACCGTAGCCGGCGGCCCGAAGTTTCGAAACATCGGGTGACTGGGCGAACAGCAAGTCGCGTTTGCTAAAGCTCGCACAGGCGAGTGCCAATCCGGCGGTGCCGTAGGCCAGATTTGAAAGAAACGATCGTCTATCCATACTTTTATTATGTTAATACCGAATATATCCTTTACGGTAATTGGGCAATGTTAACATGATGATAAATAAAAACAACGAGTGAAAAAAGTATGGTAGCGATCCGGCAAGCGGCAACTAACAAGCAGATAAATGAGGCTCGTGAGCTGTTTCGTGAATATGAAGCATGGCTCGGGCTCGACCTTTGTTTTCAGGGATTTGAAGCAGAACTCGCAGGGCTGCCAGGCAAATATGCCGAACCTGATGGCCGGCTGTTGCTCGCGTATTTGGATCATCAACTAGCGGGTTGTATCGCCTTGAGAGATCTGGGTGACGGGATCTGCGAGATGAAACGGCTGTTTGTGAGGGATGAATTCCGGGGGCGGAAGATCGGCATTGATCTCATCGTGCGGGTCATAACTGATGCCCGCGAGATCGGATATGATCGTATGCGTCTCGATACCTATCCGCCAAAAATGGGAAAAGCCGTGAGCCTATACGAGTCTCACGGCTTTGGCCCGATACCGCCGTATTACGATAATCCGCATCACGACGTCCTGTTCATGGAAAAGCTGCTGTAAACGGTTACCTTACGGCCTTTCGCGGCATTTTTTCGTCCATCATCGCTGCCTGATAAACAAAACTCGCCAGTATCACCGACATTTGCTTCATATCATCGCCCTGGATGCGATCAAACACGTCCATATTTGAATGGTGAGTGCGGGTGTCATACTCGACCGCATCTTGTATAAACTGGAACCCAGGCAGGCCAATACTGTCAAAAGATAAGTGGTCAGTGCCGCCGGTGTTTGAAAGCGTCAATGTATTAGCACCCATTTCCTTGAATGGAGCCAGCCACGAGCGAAATATCGGACGGACATTCTCATTGCCCTGCATATAGACGCCGCGGACCTTTCCGGTACCGTTGTCAATATTGAAATACGACGAGAATTTATCGTATTCGGGTAGTTTCGTGAGCGGAAGTGCTGCCTGGGCTTGTCCACCGCCACCGCCGCCGAATTGCGGAGTCGAACCATCGCCGCGATAGCCGAAATGCTGCTTAACATAGGCACGCGAACCGAGTAGTCCCTGCTCTTCGCCCGTCCAGAGGGCGATCCGGATCGTGCGACGCGGCGTGAGGCCAAGGGTCTTGATGATACGCATCGCCTCCATCATAACGGCACATCCCGCACCATTGTCCGTGGCACCGGTACCAGCCTGCCATGAATCGAGGTGGCCGCCCAGCATCACGACTTCGTCTTTGAGATCAGAGCCGGGTATCTCAGCGATAGTGTTGTAACCGTTGAGGTCATCGTCTTGATACTGGACAGCGAGATCGACGGTCATGGTTACCTTTTCGCCGGCTTCGACCATACGCGATAGGCGATTAAAATGCTCGCCCGCCGCACTGATCTGGATCGGGATGTTGGCACCTTTGTCATAAAGCCTGACCGGAGGAGCGGGTTGGGCACCTGCTGCCGGGGGCGGCGGTTGAACTGCGGTAGCCTGCTGAACAAAGATCGTCCCGCCGTCACCGCGTCCCGCATCTATCAATATCGCTGCTCCTTCCTCGGAAAGGAAACGCATTCGCTTTGCATTGAACTGCTGCATTTGAGCGAAATTTGCCGGGAAACCCTGCGGCCCGCCCGGTGCGGCTCCGGCCGGACGCGGAGCATTCGGATTCGGAGCATCTGCCATTTCGAGCAGGTCCTTTTCGGTATTGCGCTTTGCCTCGGGGTCAAAGTGAGCCTTGATCTCGCGAAGCGGACCGACAAGCACGATCTTGCCCTTTAGCTTGCCCTTGTATTGTTCGAGCTCCTCTTCCTTGGTGGCGTTAAAGCGGACGACCTCGGCGGTGTATGCGGTACTTTGGGGTGCTGCAGGAGCGGCTGTTTTGGTCTTCTTAGCTTTAGGGTCTACGACCGGCGCTGGAAACAAGGTGTCGGTTCCGGGCGACCATGCTTTAGGATATGCGATCAGCGGAAACGCGGTCGGGCCATCGACCATCGCATAAAATTTCTTCAGCGTCCAGCCTCGGCCAAACGGGCCCCACGACTCGAGATGCGCGTTTTGCATACCCCACTTTTCGAGTGTTTCGCGGGTCCAGTCATTGCCGCGTTTCATACCCGGGCTAGCGGTCAGCCTCGGCCCGATCACGTCAGAAAGATAACTGAGGGTCTGCATCACCTGCGAGCGGTTCATCCCCTCGTCCTTTATCTTGTCGAGCACCTCTTTCGGTGCGTTGTACACGGCTGACTGCGAAAATGCGGCAGTCGGAAGCAAAATTGCGTAAACCAGAAACAGGCCCATGGCCCTGCGTCTTAACATATTATTTCTCCTGCGTATTTTATTGAATCTTTATGAAGAGATTTAGGTATTTATACCACAATCGTAAGCGGAAAGTTTCAATTCGGCGAAAAGGTATCAAACAGTCGACCAGGTGAGTGTGAATGCGGGTGGAACATTCTTTAGGACAAGCGGGCTGCGGCGTGATTTGCCATATCGGTCTTTTAGGAATTCACGGAGTTTGATAGCAGGTGGTAAAAAGTATCCGTGGGCATACTGAAAGATGCGGAGTTCGCATCCCTCATCCATAAATTTTTCGATCTCGACAAGCACACTTTCGCTGATCTCTTTCGGAAGCGAAACGAACGGAAGGCAACACACGACGTAACGAACCTTACCGAGACCGGACCGCTGGTGGATATCGTAAGCTTCGGCTGCGTTGCCGCAGATGATGTTCATATCCGGAAAGTTCTGGTTCAGAGATCTTACGAGATCAGGGTCGAGTTCCAGGCCGAGATACGAATCTTTGCTCGGGATCGCATTGCGAAGAAATTTTGTTATCGCACCGGTTCCGACGCCGAGTTCCAAAACGATATTGTGGTCATCAGGATGGATGCCGGCCAGCATTTCAGCCGCCAGTTCAGGAGAGCTGGGTGCGATCGCACCTACCTTTAGCGGATTTTTTAAAAATGCTTGCAGGAATTGGAGGTTCTCGTTCATACGGATCCGGTGTCGCCGGAATTACTCATTCCGATGATATAGCCAGACGTTTCTTCGCTTGCTTCGACTGCCATTTTATAATCACATTCCATATTTTGGCAATTACGGACGTTCGCGTTATCTACCAGTGTTTCTCGCGGTTCTCCTCGCAGGCGCCTTTTTAGCAGGCGGCCTCGTCTTTTTTGAAAAAGCGTCCGGCAGTTCCGCTTCGATAAGTTTCTTGACCTGTTCGAGAGTCAGAGCCGCTGCTTCTTCGGCAGTGGAACGCGTACCATCAGCTTTTTTTGGGAGCGAAATGATCTTCTTACCGAATTTGATGACCGGGCCCCAACGGGCGTTTTCGACCGAGATCTTTTCTGCTTCCCAGCGTTGAATGTAGCGGTTCGCTTCTTTGCTGACCTTGGCTTCTATGAGTTCGTTCATTTCGGCTTGGGACAGATTCGGAAAATCGTACCGCCGCGGCACGTTGATGAACAGGCCATCCCATTTAATAAACGGCCCGAAGCGTCCGGTTCCTTTTGTGATCGGCTTATTATCATACTCGCCCACCGGGGCATCAGCGATCTGTTTCGCCTTAATAAATTCGATCGCTTTTTCTGTGTCAACTGTCGCAAGATCGGTCCCCCGGGGTATGGAAATGAACTCATCACCCCATTTTACATACGGCCCGAAGCGTCCTATGTTTACAGACAATTCTTTGCCGTCATAGCTGCCCATTGCATCTTGCAACTTAAATAGGGCGAGGGCTTCTTCGAACGTAATTGTCTCGATGCTCTGTCCCGGCGGTACCTTTGCAAATCTCGGCTTCTCCTCTTCTGCGGCGCTGCCGATCTGTATGATGGGGCCATAGCGTGCCATACGAGCGACAACGGGCTTTCCCGATTCGGGGTCGATGCCGAGAGTCCTTTCGCCTTTTACACGCTCGGCAGTTTCGAGGGTCATATCAACGTCCTTTTTAAAAGGGCCGTAAAACTCCTCCAGCATATCGTTCCACTGCAGCTTTCCTTCGGCGACATCATCGAACTCTTTCTCGATCTTGGCAGTAAAGCCATAGTCCATGATGTCGTCGAAATACTGTTTAAGAAAATCGGTTACAACGAGCCCCAGATCGGTCGGGAACAACTTTGCTTTTTCGGCGCCGGTGTTCTCAGACGCCTCTTTCTTACTGATGGCATCATCTTTTAAAACCAGAATGCGGAAGGCTCTAGGTGTACCTTCTTTATCTCTTTTTTCTACATATTCCCTTTTCTGGATCGTAGAAATGGTCGGTGCGTACGTTGAGGGACGGCCAATGCCCAACTCTTCTAGCTTCTTGACGAGCGAAGCCTCTGTGTATCTTGGCTGAGGCCGGCTAAACCGTTCGGTCGCTCGGAGCTCAGACAGCGGCATTGACTGTCCGACGGACATTGGCGGAAGAAGGCCTTCTGATGATTCTTCCGCGTCGTCCTCGTCTTTATCTTCTTGATAAACCTTTAAAAACCCGTCAAATTTCAGCACTTCTCCCGAAGCCGTTAACTCTTCTTTATTTGTTGAGATCTCGATCTTGACGGTAGTTTTTTCGAGCTCAGCATCTGCCATCTGCGACGCCATCGTTCGCTTCCAGATCAGCTCGTATAAACGCTGACATTCGTCTTCGGGGATCGATGTCTTGCTCGTGTAGGTCGGGCGAATTGCTTCGTGTGCTTCCTGTGCAGATTCGTTTTTGTTTTTGAATTTGCGGAACTGTTGATACCTGTCGCCGTAAAGGCTGCCAACCGTTTTCGAAATGTCGGAGAGAGCCGTATCACTCAGGCTTACACTGTCGGTCCTCATATATGTGATATGGCCGTTCTCATAAAGCTTCTGAGCGATCAGCATAGTTTTCCCCACACCATATCCCAGTTTCCTTGATGCTTCCTGCTGAAGTGTAGATGTCGTAAAGGGCGCAGCAGGTGAGCGTTTGCCCGGCTTTACTCTAATGTCGGTAACTTTATAGTCGGCACCGATACATCCTTTTAGAAAAGTCTCCGCGTCCTGCGCACTGCTTTGTTTTCTACCTTCGGCTTTGAATATTACCTGCTTTCCAGTGATGTCATTGGCAAAGAACAATCCTTCGATCTTGAAATGACTTTCCGCCTGAAAAGCATTGATCTCGCGTTCGCGATCAGCGATGAGCCGGACCGCAACACTCTGTACACGGCCTGCGCTCAGGCCTTTGCCGCTCGTACTGATCTTGCGCCACAGCACGGGGCTCAATTCGAACCCGACTATCCGGTCGAGCACGCGACGAGCCTGCTGAGCCATGACGAGATCCATGTTCACGGTGCGTGGATTATTTACAGCAGCTTCGATAGCAGGTTTGGTGATCTCGTGGAAGACGATACGTTTGGTCGTGATAGGGTCGAGGCCCAGCACTTCGCACAGATGCCAGCTTATAGCTTCGCCCTCGCGGTCTTCGTCTGTTGCCAGCCACACTTCATCAGATCTTTTCGCCAACGATCTAAGCTCACTAACAACTTTCTTTTTTTCGTCAGAAATTATGTAGCGAGGTTCAAAATCATTTTCGATGTCGATCCCCATGCCGGCTTTTTCCAGATCGCGGATATGGCCAAAGCAGCTATTCACCTGAAAATCCTTTCCGAGGATCTTTTCAATTGTTTTTGCTTTTGCCGGGCTCTCAACTATTAGCAGATTCTTAGACATATTTCAGTGCGGGAAAAAAATACGTCAGTCACATATTGTTGTGCTGACGTATTAGACTTCTAACACCTCGTTCGCAGGTCTGTCAATACAGCTTATTGTGTATCGCGAATTTCAACTGCAAGTGCCTTGCAGAAGTTTCATATTCGGCGGGCGTAGTGCTTGCCCGGCAAAACGCGTATCAGATCACGCAGGTCGAGAGCCACGAGGACGCTGTTGAGATCCCCAAACGAAAGGCCGCTCGATTCGAGCAAAAGGTCGATATGTACGGGTTCATCGCCGCTCAAAATCTCCCAGACCTTACGCTCATTGTCGCTCAAATCAGCCGGTATCAACTCAGGTTGCCGTTCGGCATTTTCGGGTTTTACCTTGTCGATCTTTGGCGGAAGTATCGCCGCTGAGATCTCGCTCGGCAGTTCGGCGACGACATCCTGCCACTGCTGGACCAATTTTGCACCGCTCTTGATAAGGTAATTCGTCCCAAACGAATTACCGGAAGTGATATTGCCGGGAACTGCCATCACCTCACGGTTTTGCTCCATCGCGAGGCGGGCGGTGATCAGCGAACCGCTTCGCTCAGACGCCTCGACGATCAAAACACCGAGGCTCAGGCCGCTAATAATACGGTTACGGTAAGGAAAGTTTTCCGATATCGGCGGAGTGCCGAGGGGAAACTGTGACACGAGACAACCGCCCGAGGCGATTATCTCTAGCACGAGGCCATTATTTTCCTTGGGATAAACTCCGTCGAGACCCGTACACATTACCGCAATGGTCCTGCCGCTGCCGCGAATTGCCCCCCGATGGGCGGCCGTATCAATACCGCGTGCAAGTCCAGAGACGATCGTGATACCGCGTGAAGCGAGGTCACGCGAGAGCATTTCTGACGCGTTCGCACCATAGGTCGAACAATGCCGCGAGCCGATGACACCTATACCCGACTGATCAAAACACGCCTGCCAATCGCCTTTGACATACAGTACCGGCGGCGGATCGTCGATCTCGCGCAAAAGTGGCGGATAGCTGCCGTCGTCGAGGATCAAAACATCCCCGCCCAAAGCCTTGACCTGCTCGAGTTCAACCTTTGCCTTATCCTCAAATTCCCGCTTAATAATGCTCTCGATCGTCTCCGGCTTCAGTCGCAGAGACTCGAGCTCCGTCCGCCGCGCATGAAAGACAGCCGAAGCCGAACCAAACCGCTCCAAGAGCTTGGTCGCCGCCCGAGGCCCAACGCCCGGCGTCATATTTAAAGCTATCCATTCGATCATTTGGTGATTTTAGATTGCCGATTTTAGATTTTGGATTCACTCTCCCTTTTCGATCGAAGAGTCTTTATCGAGGCTACAGTCATTGCTACGATCTCGTTGATATCCGCATACATCCTCGTCAGTTTCCGCTCTGGAACGATTTCGGCTTCGATCAACAATTCCAGCCAAAACATACTTTCATCGGCTTCTTCCTCTACGATCGAGAGTTTATTAATAATATCTGCAGTAGATTTAGCCCGGCAAGAGGCTCGGTAATTTGCTCCGATCGAGGTTCCAGATCTCAGTAGTTGTTTTTCGATGACATTTGCGGCTGATGTTTTAGGAAGCGAGTCGACCAATTTGATTATTCTAACTGCAACATCTTTTGTCCGACGCTTGAATTCCTCTTCTGTCATATTAGAGCCTCCAAAGGCAAAAACTCTATCTGAATCCAAAATCTAAAATCCGAAATCCAAAATCAAAATGGCGGAGGCGTGTGGGAGTCGAACCCACCTGAGCATACTCTCGCATGCTCACAACGGTTTTGAAGACCGCGCCCATCACCGGACAAGCCGCGCCTCCGGGTAATCACTGTCTCGTTAACAACAAAGTTAACAATGTCGCTCGCTTGGCAATGTCATCTACTAATATATGTTCGTCGAGACAGTGTGCGCCGGCGCCGGCGAGGCCGAGTCCGTCGAGGACGGGAATGCCCAACGCCGCGACGAAGTTGCCGTCGGACGCGCCGCCGACCTGAGTTTCGCCTAGCTCGTAGCCAAACGAAGCAGCTATTTCGCGCGCATTTTCATAAAGTGCAACGACTGCCTCAGTTCGCTCGAGCGGCGGCCGGTTGATATTTCCCAGAAGTTCCAGCGTAACACGTTGATCAACCGCATTTAGCGACCGCAGTTCGGCATCAACACGTTGACCCTCAGCCATCGAACTGAACCGTACGTCGATCTCACACTCAGCCAGATCTGGAATTACATTTGAAGTAGTTCCGCCCCGAAACGTGCAGACATTTACCGTCGTGCCGATGCCGCTGCGGGCAATTGTGTGGATGCGGTCAACCTGACGGGCAAGCTCCGCAATGGCGTTGGCCCCTTTTTCAGGTTCGAGTCCGGCGTGAGCGGGAACGCCATGCGCTTTCAGTGTGTATTGGCCCGTACCTTTTCGCCCAGTCTTAACTCGTCCGTCAGCAGACGGCTCGGGTATGAGGCATCGAACGGCTGTTGCGGCCTCGCGCTCGACGATCTCGCGCCCGGAATGACTGCCGACCTCTTCGTCACAAGAAAGTACGATCGTTATGGGCCCGGGCGGACGCGCGGCTGTTACTGCCATGCTACGCAGAGCCTCAGCCGCGAGCACGATATTGGATTTCATATCAAAAATGCCGCAGCCATAGAATCTATCGCCATCGATGCGCGTAGGGTTTTTGAGTGCCGTCCCGACAGGGTGAACGGTGTCGGTATGACCGAGGATCATCGTTGTCGGTCCTTCGCCGTCGAAAGCCCGCACTATCAGATGAGTGCCTTCATCGCACCCGATCCGCTCAAACGCTATTTCTACACCGGTTGCGTAGAAAAGCTGCTCTACGTGATCGACCACCATGCCACTGCGCTCTGCATCATGAGACGGCGACTCAATATCGACGATATCGCGTATCGCGTCGATCATCGCATCGCGTCGCTCTTCAAAATAACGCAGAGTTTCGTGTGGGGTCATAATGTGGTCGTCAATACCGGATCAAAATGCGATATCCGTGATGTTATTCTCGGCCGCATATTTTCGCGCCTCGGCCTCAGTCTTAAATACTTTTATTACATCGTATTCTTTCATTACCGGCTTGCCGTCGATCATAAAACTATACATCGGCCGGGCCGCGACCTGTGTCGGGCATAGATCAAGCAGAGCGATCTCAAGCGTCTGTTTGACCGAACTGGTCTGCGTCACCGGATACATCACTTTGCGGATGATCTTGCAGGGTATCGTGTTGTTAGAGATAACAGCCGGTTTTGCACCGAAAACCTCATTGAACAGATCGCCCATGCGGTAACCGGCGAGCGCTAATCTTTCTTGTGCGATCTCAAATGCTTTCTTTCTGTATTTTTCCGAAGGAGATTCAAACCACTTTGCGTCCTTATATACGTCGGTAGTCGCAATAGTCAGGCTTTCTTTTGGCCAGAGATCAAATTTGTCGGAGTTGATCTTGTCTTTTAATTTGTCGTACGGAAAGCGTTTAATAATGTCCTGAGCGATCGGGTCCAAATAGTCAGCCTCGCATAGATCCTTCGTGTTCGGCATATTGATGCCGATTATCCCATCCCAGTATGAGTGAAGATTCTTCTGCTCCGCCCGCGGAGTACCCTTTGGCGTCAGCAGAAACAGGTTGCCGCCCTGATCGCCTTTAGCGTTTGAGTCGGTGACCTTTGCGGAGGTGTGGAGCGGCTGGTGCAGGTCGCCGATCAGGTGCTCGAGCCAAACTATCGCTACGGCTTTTTCGGCGTCAGTAGCGGAGCTTCGGATGAGCTTATCAAATTCGATGACCTTGTCCATCGCGAGGCCGCTTTCGTCCTTGTTCTCGATAAAGACGGCCTTGCCGTCCTTCCACTGCCAGAATGTATCTGAATAGTGCCAGTTCGAGTGATGATATTTCTTATATCGTGTGTCGAAATTCTTGTCCCTGATAATATCGGCCCACGATGCAAGCAGCATAAAGTACTCGCGGCGGCGGGCTTCGGCACTCCGCGATCCGTATGGGAGAAAAAACGTCGCTATGTCAGAGTCTTCCGGTGCGGCGAGCAGTATCTTAATGACCTTTTCCCTGACCTCCGGTGTCATTCGCTGCCAGGCGATGAAGCCGGTGATCTTGTGACCGGTCTCGTCCCAGGCGAAAGCGGGGATGGCCATTATGGCGAAAACGCCGATAAAAAAACAAACAAGCAGCATCGATCTAAACATTTTTATTTTCTCCTGAATCTCTTTCGATGATTCTAACGAATAAATGGGATAAGAAAAAGGAATGAAATTTTTTGAAAACTATGTCAAACCTTTTTCGAAAAGCTTTCATCTCAAAAGGTGCAAATCTTTCCCCGCTGTTCGTTCTTGATAACGGAGACAGCCGCAAGACGGTAACCGAAGAGAGGGAAAAGAAAATGCGAAAAATTTTGGAACAAAAGTTGACACGAAGACGTGTAATTGATAGTTTAGACGATTCGTCCGGAACCAAGATAGGCATTCTGGGCAAGTTATTCGGTTGCTGGCACAGGGATCTGACCCGGCCGTTCACGAGTAAGACAAGTTCGTATCGCGTGTGCACAGAGTGCGGAGCACGCAGGTTATTTGATACAAAAAGCTTCAAAACATTGGGGAGGTTTTACTATCCCCCGTCGGTGTCCTCTCGACCGTAACTGATGAGGAATTCATAAATACCCTTCATATATACCTACCATATAAACCTACCGGGTGCGGCTTTACAAAAAAGGCCGCACCCTTTCTCTTTTTAAAACCCCGCTTAAATTAACGAACCAAATATCACTTAATCCCGTAGTAAAACAAAGAACAAAAAAAAGATCGAAACATCCGTGTGGGCAATATGAATTTGTCCGCCCGAGCGAAATGTTCTAAAGTCATTTTCGTTGATCACGTCAGGAGGGAACCAATGATAAAGAAGATCATCGTCGCGATCGTTGTCATATTTGCGATCTTTGTTGCCGGTTTATACATCGCCGCATCGATGCAGGCTACAGATTTTAAGATCACGCGCTCGGCAGTATTTTCTGCCCCGCCCGAGAAAGTCTTTGATCAGATCAATGACTTTCACAAATGGGATGCATGGTCGCCGTGGGCTAAGCTCGATCCGAATATGAAGGTTACCCATTCCGGTGCGGCTTCGGGTGTCGGTGCGTCATACGCATGGGCCGGCAATGGCGACGTCGGCGAAGGCAAAATGACCATTACACAGAGCCACCCGAGCGAGCACATCGCCATTGACCTAGATTTTATTGCTCCTTTTGCGGCAAAGAATGTAACGGAGTTTACCTTCAAACCGGAGGGTGATAAGACGTCAGTCACTTGGTCGATGGCTGGAAAAAAGAACTTTGTAATGAAACTCTTTTGTCTGTTTTTCGATATGGACAAAGCGGTCGGCGCGGATTTTGAAAAGGGT
The DNA here is from genome assembly GCA_044228165.1 of Pyrinomonadaceae bacterium. Lineage (GTDB taxonomy): Bacteria > Acidobacteriota > Blastocatellia > Pyrinomonadales > Pyrinomonadaceae > OLB17. Next base: position 24,268 of record JBGAVK010000001.1, read on the forward strand.
CTCGCCCAATTAAAACCGGTTGTCGAGGCGGGCCCTAAACAGTAATAAGGAGAAAAATTATGTCTTCAGATACGCCGATTTCGAAAACAATGCTCTGGATCAGTTATGTTTTGAGTGCTCTGCCGTGCCTCCTTTTGCTAGTGAGTGCCTCGTTTAAATTCATACAACCGGCGGGCTTTGACGAGGGACTCCGGCATCTCGGTTGGGAGGCCGGTGTATTCCTTTATTTAGGTATTCTCGAGGTGTCGTGTGTTGTTTTGTATCTCATACCTCGAACCGCGGTACTCGGTGCCATTTTGATCGCGGCCTATATGGGCGGCGCGATCGCGACTCATGTACGCGTCGGCGATCCATTTTGGACACAAATACTTGTCGGTGTTTTTGTCTGGGGCGGATTGTGGCTGCGTGACCCTCGCGTAAAGGCTCTGATACCATTTCGAAACTAGATTGGAGATCCGTTTGCCGCCGGGAACGGCGGCAATCTTGTACTCTCTAGGTTGATAATAGGCCCAAAATGACCGACGCGACCACATTGGACGAAGCTGAGATAGCCGAAGTTCCTGTCCCGCCTAAAAAAACAAAATTTGACCCCTCGATCACCGAAGGGCCTTTGGCGCGTGCCGTCTGGAAGATCGCCTGGCCGGCCGTTTTGACCAATCTGGTCAGCGGTATTCAGGGCTGGGTCGATCAGATAATGGTCGGCAATCTTATCGGTTATCAGGCGAACGCGGCGATCGGCGTGGGCTTTCAGATTTTTTTGGTCGTCATCGTTTTTGTGTCGTCGATCTTTATCGGTATGAGCGTGCTCGTCGCCCGTTTTGCGGGCGCGCGTGACGCCGACAAGGTTAACCGAACCGTCTATCAGGGCTTTCTCACCGCCACGTTTATGGCACTCGGGATACTTGCTCCGATTGGATATTTCGCCGCACCTTATCTACTGGGTTTTGTCACCAGCGACCCTGATGTCATGTCTGAGGCGTTGCCCTTCCTTCGGATAATGTTTACCTGCAGCATGGGTATGCTTATTTATTTTATGCTTGGCGGAGCGTTGCGTTCGGCTGGTGATGCCCGTACGCCGATGGTGCTCGGCGTCGCTATGACGGTGCTAAATCTCGTTCTGAACATTATTCTCATTCGCGGCCTCGGGCCGATACCGTCGTTTGGTACGGCCGGTTCGGCTATGGGAACCTGCATCGCGTCGGGCCTTGTCGGAGTTTATTCACTCTACAAACTCTACAGCGGCACGTGGGTCGTCGCCTTTCCAAAGACCGGTTACGCACCCGACTGGAAGGTCATCCGCCAGCTTTTCAAGTTTGGCTTGCCGGCCGGTATTCAGGGCATCGCGATGAATGTCGGGGGCGTGATAATGGCCGCATTTATGGGTTCGCTCGCCCAGGGCAAGGCTACACAGGCAGTGTACGCCGTTTGTTACAGCCAGCTTTTTTTGCTGGTAACTTGGTCGTCGAATGCACTTATGGGCGCGTCGGCGTCGGTTGCGGGACAAAATATGGGAGCCGGTAAACCTGATCGTGCAGTCGCAGCGGTTCGGACCGCGGCGAGTTTTGGACTTGCCGGTGCCGTTTTTGTTGGCCTTTTCTTTTTCTTTTTGCCGAGCCAACTTTTGGCGATCTTTGGAATGACGGATCCCGCAGTCGTCGAGATCGGTTCAGAACTTCTCCGCGTCCTGAGCCTCTCGGGCCTCTTTATTTCGATGGCGCTTGCCTACACCGGCGGTTTGCAGGGAACGGGAGATACTAAAAGCCCGCTATTTATCTCGATCATCTCACAGGTGCTTTTGCCCGTTGGGATCTGCTTCATAATTAAGGAAACCATCGGCTTGCAGCCGATCCACATCTGGCTCGCGATCCTCGCAGGCCACTTCACCCGCTTTCTGCTCAGCTTCCTGCGTTTCAACCAACAACGCTGGCGTTCGATAAAGGTCGATATCGAGACCACCGCTGCTTGAATATTGGGATTCGTTTGATCCTAAGTGCGAAATTCAAACACGGTCTTCGTTACGCAAAACTGCTCCTCGGATCAGAATTAACACTTATTTAACAGCCAATTCACACCGCATTAACCTCAGCCTCATAATCTGCTTCTTGCAGCCAAGAATTTTAGGAATTTAGAAACCAAGGGGAAGCGGTTTTCGGCGATAGCTTTATCACCGGCCGCCTCTCTCAATTACAAGAGTAGTTTCCAAAGGAGTGACTATGAAATCGAACCGCGGGTTACGAATATTCACGAACGTAACATTACTATTATTTGTATTTATAATTAATATATCGGCCCAATCCGACGGCCGGATCGCCGGCACGGTGACAGACGCCACGAAAGATCGTGCCGGGGCGACGGTCAAGATCACGAGCGAATTGACTGGCGAAGCAGAAATTACGTGGCCGACAATGATGGTGCCTATCTAGTCGTCGCACTTAAAGCGACAAAATACACGATCACTGCCAGTGCTGACAATTTTGAAATGGCGACCAAGAAGTCAGTCGAATTGTCGTCGGCCAGAAACTTGACGTAGATTTCAAGCTTCAGGCAAAGGGCTTGTCGGTTCAGGTTGATGTCGTTTCGGGTGAGGATACCATCGTAAATACTTCGTCCGCCAGCATGAGCGCAAACGTCAATCAGCGCGAGGTCGAGGGACTGCCGGTCAACGGACGCCAGCTTTCGCAGCTGTACTTGCAGGCTCCGGGCAAAATAGCGGCACCGTGGACCTTTCGGATATTCGCTCGGGCCGTGCCAATAATCAAAACGTCATTCGTTACGACGGTGTCGAAGGTACCGCGATCATCGACGCGAGCCCGGGTAATCTGAATGGCGAGATCCCGTCGCCTTTCCGGCTGCAGTCAAGCCTTGAAAACGTCCAAGAATTTCGTGTCGATTCGAACAACTTTCCTGCCGAATTCGGAACCGGAACCGGCGGACAGATCAGCGTTGTTACCAAATCGGGTGGTAACAAATTTCATGGTTCGGCGTTCGAATATCTTCGACGCGATTCACTCGACGCACGCAATTTCTTTGAAAATGCGACGCCGGGCATTTCACAGAGCCCGCTCAAGCTAGACCAGTTCGGCGGCTCGATCGGCGGCCCGATCATCAAGAACAAACTGTTCTTTTTCGGCAGCTACGAGCAATATCGCGGCCGTTTCGGCCTCAATTTCGTCGAAGCCGCTCCGGCACTGAGCCTCGCTGCTCCCGGAGCTTTGATCCCCGGAACAAGCACGGCGGTCAATCCGGCGATCCAGCCGTTCATAGCGGCATTTCGATCGTCAAAGGCCGTGGTTGTCCCGGGCGGTACGACGGCCCCGGGCTTTGAGATACTCCAGTTGCAGGATCTCGAAAAAACCGACGAAAAGGCCTTTGCCGCAAGGTTTGACTATCAGATCAACCCGTTCAACAAGGCGTATGTCCGGTTTTTCCGCGACCAGGGTACGGACATTTCGCCTGAGGGCGTTTCAGGCCGTGTCGTATCGATCGAGGCGGTTCCTCAGAATGGCGTGATCGGCTTGCAATCCCTGCTCAAGAAGGACGGCACCTTGATCAATGAATTCAAACTCGGATACAACGGAGCACGAACGCGGGTCAATGGCTCCGCACCGACCGTCAACGGAGTCGATTTTTCGGCGATCACGCTCAACATTTCGGGTAGCGTCGCTAACACGGGTATCGCGGGCCAGGGAACATCATCGGGCATCTCGATACCGGGCGGTTTGGTCCGCGCAAACTCGGCCACCAACGGACGCGGCCAGCCTTACACACCCTATTCACTTGGCTTTATAGACAATCTAAGTTGGGTCAAGGGGAATCACAATCTGAAATTCGGCGGCGAATACCGAATGATCAGGATGTACACAGACCGGCTCGGCGGCACGACATACACCTTTTCAAATCTTGCGGCGTTTCTTGCAAACACGCCCGCCTCGGTCCAATATCTCGGTGATGTAAGTGCCGCCAGCCCGTTTAACAACGGTGCGACCGGCGAGCGGCTCGCGAAACAGGAATATTATATCGGATACGGACAGGACGAATGGCGAGTAAGGCCGGGCCTGACGCTGAGCTATGGCTTGAGGTATGAATATTATTCACCGCTTCGCGAAGATCGGAATTTGCAAGTGCTTTTGGACATTTCAAACGGCACTCTTCGTCCGGCGACCGAGGATGCGTTCAAATCTTCGAAGTCTAATTTCGGCCCGCGGTTTGCGGTGACGTGGTCACCGGATCAGGAAGGGAATGGATTTTTCTCGGGCGGAAAGACAGTCTTTCGCGGCGGTCTCGGCCTCTATTACGGCCCCGGACAGACCGAGGATCAGATACAGCCGATCGAAAGCGACCGGGTGAGTTCGACGATCACGAGCGGTTCGCTGCTCGCATTTCCGGCAAATCTTCCGGGGATCATTTCGAACTTTGCTGCTAACCCGAACAACCGCAGCTATCAGCCGCGTGCCTACTCAGCAAACTACAAGATCCCGGAACGTATATTCCAGTACAGTTTTTCGTGGCAGCAGCAGCTTCCGTACAACTTGACCTCGACGATCGCCTATGTCGGCAGCCAGGGACGCAATCTCTTTTTGCGAAGTGTTGCCAATCAGATCTTGCCCGGACAGACGACCATCGTCAACGGCACCAATATTCCGACGGGCGTCGGCGTTGTAAACCGAACAAACGCCAGCGGCCAGGTTATCGGCGTGACGACAGTTCGACAGTTCAGTATCGTCAACGGCGCGACGGTCTCAAATCCGTATGCTGAGGTCGACTATAAAACATCGGGAGGTGACGATACCTACAATGCCCTGCAGGCATCGCTGCAGCGAAGCTTCCGCAACGGCCTGACGATGAACGCCCAGTACACCTTTGGCAAGAGCGAAGGAAACACCGCCGGTTCGAACGAAGCCCGTACATCGGCTCAACTCGATAATTTCGAAGCCGATCGTGGACGTAACAACTTCGACGTTCGTCACACCTTTAATCTCAGTGCACTTTATGAATTGCCGATCGGCAAGGGAATGCGGTGGGATCTGGGCGGCGTCGGCAACGCATTTCTCGGCGGCTGGGAGATCGGCGGAATTCTAAACGCAAGAAGCGGGGTACCGGTTGAGGTCTTGGTGGTCCGTCCGGACGTGGTTGTTCAGTGTCAATTGACGGCTGGATGTCCGAACGGCTCAGGCGGCACCTTTGCAAACGGTTTTGTTGCAAACCTTCCGAGTTTTGGATCGAGTTTTACAGCTTTGCCAACCGGATTTGTTGCGGTTGTGAATACACCCGGCGGCGGTAATTCACGAAACATTCGCAGGCCGGATCTGATCGCGGGTGTTAATCCGTATCTTAATAATGATCGCAACTTCATTAATCCCGCAGCATTTGCTACGCCGGGCCCGGGCCAGTGGGGTAATTTCCCCAGAAATGAACTCTCGGGGCCGAGTTTCCGTCAGGTAGATATGATCCTCGCCAAGCGATTTCGGTTCAACGAAACGATGAATATCGAATTTCGCACTGAGTTTTTCAATATCTTTAACCAGACGAACTTTGCAAATCCGTCAACGACGCTGAGTAACGCATTGCCAAACCTCTCGTGCGTTATCGCGTCGGGAGTTTGCTCGACATATTCGGCAACCACAACGAATGTGGTCCAGCCGGGCCAGGCATATACACAGTCGGCGGCTGGGTCGACATTCGGACTGCTTCGCTCAACGGTCGGCCGCACGGTCGGGCTTGGTTCGAATCGTCAGATCCAGTTCGCTTTTAGATTTAACTTCTAAGTGGCTAAACAAGGGGGATAAAAGAAAAGAGGCTCACGAGAGCCTCTTTTCCAGTTTTGATCCGACTTCCTATTTTTCCTTTGGATCGAACGGCGTTGCGAGATATTTCTTAACGGCGTCCTGGGCGTTATCGTAGTTTTCACCATTGGCCTCGGCACGTTTGTAAGCTGCGACTGCACGCGTGCGGTCGCCCTTGGCGTCGTAGGCGTTGCCCATCTTGATATTTGCCCAGACCATGAGCCAACCGGGATTTAAATTTCCGGCCAATGTTGCCTTAAAATTATCGATCGCCAGATCATAATTGCGTTGTTCGAGGAACAGAAGCCCAAGGTGATAAAAGATCCACGAATTTGATCGGTCGAGTTTTAACGCCGCCTCGAACTGCTGCTGAGCCTCGACATAATTTCCCTCTTTGAATTGCTCGATGCCGCGGCGCGCGATCGACGAAACGCGAAGGTCCGATGAGATCCGCAGCAGTTTGAAACCGGGGTCGATCACGACTGCAATCGGTTTGCCCGTCGATTCGATATTAAAATCAGCGCTAGCGTCTTCCACATCGATCTTAACGGTGGTCAATCCGAGATCACCCTCACTGCGGAGCTGGACATCGACCGGCAGCCGAAGATTATCGTAATTTTGACTGACCGTGCCGCGGGTTACAAATTTGCCGCCGCGGGTGCGCAGTATCTGGTACTCGACATTGAATTCGGGTACGCCCGTGCTCTCAACCCAGCGAGCAAAAAAGTAACGCATATTTGAGCCCGCGATCCGCGATGTGAGTTTTTCAAAATCGTCGATCGATGCGCTCTTACCGCGGAACTCCTGTAAATAGGTCCTCAGCAGCTGGTCAAATTTCTGCTCGCCGAGCGTGTCGCGGAGCAGTTTGTAAACGAACGCACCCTTGCCGTACATGATGTACTGGTAGCCGATGCTCTGGTCATCGAGATCTTTAGGGGCACGCAAGAGCGAGGCTGTCTGTTCAAATGTGAGAGATCTTTCGAGCAGTTCGCGCCTGATCGCATCAAGCTTTGCGTCCTCAAGCGTGCTTTCACGCAGGCTAAAGGCACTGTATTCCGCGAGGCCTTGAGATAACCAGGCGTCGTCAAATGATCTGAGCCCGACGGTCAAACCCCACCACTGATAGGCAGCTTCGCGTTCCAGGCGGTTGATTGTAATGTCCCGAGCTTCTTCGAACTGACGGCTGCCGATGAAGAGGATGCCGCGAGCTGAGTAAAATTCGAGGCTTTCGTCATCGATCTCAACGATGGTCAGCTTCTTGCCATTGTCAGCCGGGCCGAAGCGTTTTGTGTAATAACTGAGCGCTTTGCCGAGAACCTCGCCATATTTAGCGATCAATTCATCACTGCCGACCTTTGCAAAGAACTGAAGCTCCTGATCGCCCATTCGCAGCGTTTTAGGCGTAAACTTACCGTAAGCAAAGTTTCCGGGTAGGGCCGGAGAAGATTGAACAAACCTATATTTTCCGCCGGTGCTCACGACCGGTGAGTCACTATAACCGACCACCTGATAACCAGCCGGAAGCGAGATCGTCACATCAGAACTGGACGGGTCGGCAGCATAATCGTGAAACGGGAACCAGCGTGCCGCGTACATCAGGTAGCCCAGATCGTTCCCGATAAAGGCGAGCCGCTTAGTTAAAAGCGGGCCTCCGGCAGGGCCGTCCAGGATGCCGCTGTATTTGAACCGGAGTATAACCGGGGTTCCCTTTGCTATAGATTCGCCGAGGTCGACGCGGACGTGGGGGCCGAGATCGGTGCTATTTGTTTGATCTTGAATAAATGTAATAACGGCGGTCGGTGCCGGAGTTGCCTTCGCCGTGGGATTTGTGCCCGGTTTCGAGATCTGCACAGCCGGAACGCGCGGCGTGCTGGCTCCGATGCGTGTGATCGTATCAACTTTTAGAGAACCGTTTAGTTCGAATGAAACGGAACGCGTATCTTCGAGCGGTGTGAAAGTTACGTCGACTGTGGCGGTCAACTTGCGCTCCGCTGGCGAGAGAGCGACATCCATCACATAATTCGTAACGTCAAAGGGCGTTCGTTTGATCTGCTGGGCTAGTGCCGGTAATGATAAAACGGACAAAACCACTGCCGTTTGAAATACGCTTCTGATGATCTTCTTCATTTCAATTATCCGCAAAATCGCTTTTCTAAATATGCTCTCATTTGATGTTACGGGGCTAGAATTCGTTTGCTTACGAGGTTTCGACTGAAGAGAGGGCCCGTTAGTTCAAAAAATCAACCGAGACGGCCCGTTCGGCGATCTCTTTGCCAAAGGCGGCAACCTCGACATGGTCGGGATGATCTGTATAACTATCGAGAGCTTCGCGGTCGCGAAACAATGCAACGAGGCCCGTGTCGAATGACCGTTCGAGGTGCAAGATATCCGCCCCGACATCGAAACTAACAATGTCGGGAATCACTGAGGGCAGTGCGAGCAATTTCGACCGGTGGAGTTCGCGAGTTCTTTCGTCAGTGTCTTCGCGGTATTTCCAGCATACGATGTGAATAAGCATAGGGTTATTTTCGCACGGAAGCCTTCAGCTTTTCACGTGAGAACATCGAATCGTCTATCGCTGAAGGATATTCGCGGCTAAGGATCTCGATCGTAATGCGTGAGTTGTAAACGTGATTTATCGCTTCTGTCTTTGATACATATCGCCGCCCGTCCGCTGTTTTGATGTCCTTGTAACTGTAGGTGCGTAACTCTTTGCCGGTGTTGTCAAAGAGACGCACCTCGAGAAGGAGTTGGTCTTTTGTGTCAATGACAACTTTGTTCGACGCTATGGCGGACGTCTGGCCGTCCTTGAGTTTTCCCTCGATCTCGACCGCTTTCATTCCGTCAACGTCGCGATCGGCGACAAATTTGAAATTGTATTTTGTCCATTCGCCCAGCAATTCCTGTGCTGTAAGGCCGCCGAAAAACATCTTGCCGGTATCCGTTTCGCGAAACTCGTCTCGTGACTGTGAATAGGTAACATTTACTGTGGGTTTTCCTTCTTCTTCGATCGCAAGTGCTCCCGAACCCGCATCTTCCTCAGGTTTCACGATCAGGCTAAGCGTTTCGGTCTTGGACCCGGCCTGACGGCGCCAGACGTCGAGTTCATAGATCTCGACGGGTTCGCCCTCGGCCCTGATCGTGAAACGAACACGTTCTTTTCGAAACGGTGCCTCCTCGTGTTTGATGTACTCCTTAATGATCTCGTTTCCGCGATCGGCGGGCTTTGACTGCGGGGTCGTTGCGGGGGGTGCTTGGCTCGAGGAATTGCACCCAACCAAACTAACGGAAACGAAAGTTAGAACTAGGATAAATGCGATCTTCACTTTTTGACCTCCGGATCTAGTGGCTGGTCCGGATGATTCGGCCCGACATGAACGCCGGCGATCTTCCATTTGCCATTGCGGCGTACAAAGATGCCGGTGCCGCGTACATTCGTTTTGATCTCGTCATTGACCACCTTCGCTAAAACAACAGCCTTGCCGGTCATTACGGCGACATCCCCAAAAATACGAACAAAAAGATCATCAGGCTCGATCGAATCGATAACAATTACCCCGTCCTGGACAGCGGTCATCAGGTCTTTCTTGGTGACTGTCACGCCGTTCGGTGCCGTGCCGAGATAGTTATCGTCCCAGATCTCAGCGAGAGTTTCCATATCCTTTCGCTGGACGGCGGCGATGAGACGGCGTTCGAGTGCGGCCAGCTCACCCTTGATCTTTTCCGGATCATCCGCCGGGGCGACGGCGGTACATGTCGAACTAGAAATCCATACTGCCATTAACAAAGCCAAAACGGCTTTCATACGCATCTCCTTTACTTTCAGCGACCATTTTTCATATATTAGGACAACTCGAACGAGGCGCAGCCGCAATTTTCTAACCGCCTGAAAGTCAGATCATTGCCCAATTTTACACGCCTTTTCTAATATCACAATATCAGAGTCGAGGGACAAGCCTCAGATATGGCAGACACTATCGTTGCGTTTGAAAAGGTCAGCAAATCATACGGTGCCGACCACAACATTCGTGCTCTCGATGCGGTTGATCTTGTGATATGCCGCGGAGAACGCATTGCCGTAATGGGCCAGTCAGGTTCAGGTAAATCCACTTTGCTCAATATCTTATGCGGACTCGACGAACCTACCGACGGCCGGATCATCTTTGAAGGCAGAGTACTCGATTCGCTGAGCGACGACGACCGCACTCGATTGCGGCGCGAAAAGATCGGGATGGTCTTTCAGACGTTCAATCTCATGCCGACGCTTACAGGTGTTGAAAATGTCTCACTTCCGCTTCGACTGAATGGGATGGCGGCGAGCCAAGCGGCAACAAAGGCCGAGAAAATGCTCGAACTGGTCGGGTTAACCTCGCGAGCCAGCCATCGGCCCGATGAAATGTCCGGCGGTGAACGCCAACGCGTGGCCATCGCCCGCTCATTGATCTTTGAACCACCGCTGCTGCTCGCTGATGAACCGACCGGGAACCTCGATTCTAAGACCGGTGACGAGATCCTGCATCTTCTCGACGACATCCACGGGCAATACAACACGACCATCGTGCTCGTCACTCATAACGACGATGCCGCCGCGCACTGTGAACGCCGTATAACCCTTCGTGACGGACGCATTGTTGATGACAGCCTTTCTGCTGATAAAAAATGATCGGAGCTATTAGCCTAATCATCGTTCGCGATTGGAGACGCCATAAATTGCGTCTCGCCCTAACAGTTGCGGGCATCGCCCTGGGAGTGGCAGTTTATTTTGCGATACAGACAGCAAATCAGGCTTTGGTGGGGTCGCTCAACGGCACGATCGAAAAGCTCGCGGGAAAGTCGACGCTGCAGATCGTATCTGCCGAATCCGGATTTTCGCAGGACATATTCAATGAGATCAAGAACACACCCGGCGTCGAACTTGCCGAACCGGTGACCGAAACGGTTGCAGAAACAGATCTGGGTAAGGATGTTCGAATTCTGATCCTCGGCCTGGACACCACCAGCGATCTATCGCTTTACAATACCACGATCGATCAGAATGATCTGATCGTCAAAAATCCGCTGGCTTTTTCGAACCGAAAGGACTCGGTAGCGGTGACGCGGGTGCTCGCCGAAAAATTTAAGCTAAAGGATGGCGACAAATTCACGGTCAGTTCTCAAAACGGGCCGGTCGTGTTAACTGTTCGCGGCGTATTTAGCGAATCGGGCATTGGTGAGGTCTATGACGGCAATGTAGCGGTGATGGACATCTATTCGGCACAGGATCTGTTTGGTCGGGGCCGAAAGATCGACCGCATCGACATCGCCAACGCTCCCGGCGTCACAGTCGAGCAACTTCAGAGGGATATTGCCGCACGATTGCCGAGCGGTATCGACGTTGTTCGGCCGAATCTGCGGGGGCAAAGCCTCCAAAATTCGGTCACTACGATGCATGTCGGCTTTACGATAATGAGCATCCTGGCCCTGACGATCGGTGTCTTTATCATTTTTAATTCATTCAGCATCAGTGTAAGCCAGCGTTGGAAAGAGATCGCCGTCTTGCGGGCGATCGGCCTCGAACGGGGCAATGTAAAGATGATGTTTCTCACCGAAGCCGTCATCCTTGGACTTGTCGGTTCGGCTCTCGGCATCGGTGCCGGTTATGTGATGGCCAGTGCGGCGATGGGCATTATCATGAAGGTGACGGCAACGGTTTACGGTATCGTTTCGTCACCTGCAGCGATCGGATTTGATCGAGTATTTGCAGCGCAGGCTTTTGTAATAGGCGTTGTTGTTTCATTGATCGCCGCGTGGTTGCCGGCGCGGGCGGCGGCAAATCTCCAGCCCGCATTTGCTCTCCGAAACATCGAAACGCGCCAATCAGACCGACGATCGGGTTGGGTGCGTATCATAATGGGTGCGTTGCTAGTAATTGCAGGCCTGCTGCTCATAAGGTTAACTCCGCCAATAGTCGGGAGTTATTTCCCTGTCCTTTATTCGTTCACGATCCAGGTCGGAATGATATTGCTGCTGCCGAAAATGCTCGAGATCGGGGCAATTATCCTGCGCCCGATAATGAGCTTATTCTTTGGGATCGAAGGTGTTATCGCGGTCGAGACAATGGCCCGAAGCCCGCGCCGGACGGTCGCTACGGTCGCGGCGATCATGATCGGGCTTTCATTTGTACTATCAAATTCGGCCTTGGTTCAGAGTCAAAAAGCCGCTATCAACCGCTCTATCGAGAAATCTATCGCGGCTGACGTCCTCGTGACATCGTCGGAGCAACTTCACTCGCGAACTTATCACTTGACTGAAAAGACTGCCGAAACGATCAGTAATTTGCCTGAGGTTGCCGTGGCTGATGCACTTCGCGTGACAGCGACTGAATTCGATGGGGCCGAGGTGACGATACTCGCACATGATATGAAGGCCTATTTCGACATCTCGCCTGACCTGCTCGACAAAGGAGATGCGGCACAGGCCCGGGAATTGACATCAAAGGGCCAGGGGATCCTGATATCGAATAACTTGTCATTCCGTTGGAACGTAAAGATGGGTGACCTTTTGACGATCAGGTCGCCTCGCGGTGAGCTCAAATTACCTGTCGTCGGAATGCTCGACTATTATCGCTCAGAGAACGGGACGATCTTTCTGGATCGTGAATTATACAAACGAAACTGGGATGATACTGACGTTGATTACGTTTTCATTGACGTGAAACCCGGAGTGGACCGGGCAGCTTTCAAGGAAAAGATCCAAGCCGCGATCGCGGGAAGCCAGAGAGCATTTATCTATACGCATGACGAATATAAATCATGGGTAACAAAGCTGTTAGACCAGTTCTTTATGATGATGTACATGCAGATGGTCGTTGCGGTACTCGTCGCGTCTGTTGGACTTGTCAATACTATGTTGATCTCGGTGGCAGAGCGCGAACGTGAACTCGGCATTTTTCGAGCGATCGGCGGGTTGCGGCGTCAGGTCGCAAAGATGGTCATGCTCGAAGCGATCTCGATCTCGCTCGTGGGCTTTGCGGCCGGCGCGGTAATGGGTACTATGAACGCATACTTTCTGGTTAATACTGCCGCAAAGGTCGTCGCGGGATTTAACATAGAAATGAAGTTTCCCTATTTGGTAGCCATCATCTCAGTACCGCTCGTGGTCATCGTTGCCGTGAGCTCAGCGTGGCTGCCAGCACGGCGGGCGGCATATATGAATGTTGTCGACGCAATTGGATACGAGTAGATTCTTAATGATCCATCACATATGTACGAAAGTTTTTTTAGGCCACTGGAGTATTTTGCCGGAACCGTAATGGACGGCGTCGCCGAATTGTTCGGCAGCGGCAAAGCATTGAGACATCCTTCGGACGAACCCGGCGTCTCGTTGCCGGACGACCTTTTTGCGCACAGCGACTCGCAAACTGAATGGTGGTACTACACCGGGCATTGCGAGACTGAGTCGGGCCGGCGATTCGGTTTTGAGTTTGTCTTCTTTAAGCGTCGCACTGACCTCGACCGAATTGGTTTTTTCCCGGTCTCTTTGGTCGCTAACCCTATGTATGCGGCACATTTTGCGATCACAGATATCGACAAGGGAACATTCGACTACGACCATAAACGCAGCTTTGGCAATCCCTTTGACATACCGGTTTTCGCCTCCGAAGCGGCTTACGATCTGCGTTTAGGTGATTGGACGTTCCGCGAGGTTGCGGATTCACATATCCTTCACGCCACTCTCGGCGGCGGACTGACATTCGACGCGGTGATCAAAACTGACAAACCGGTAGTGCTCAATGGAGATGCCGGCATCAATCGGAAGATGACCGGAGCATCAAATCATTTTTCGTTTACAAGGATGGACGTCGCGGGGCGGATAGTAAACAATGGCCTTTCAGAGAAATTTACCGGCTCGGCCTGGATGGATCGGGAATACGGCACATGGGAACAGAAGTACTGGGATTGGTTCAGTATCCAGTTCGACAATGAGACCGAACTGATGATCTATCAATACCGGGACGAGGACGGTATCGCTAATGATGACTCAACCGGTACATTTGTCGAACAGGATGGCAGCTGCACATATTTGACACTGGATGATTATAATATCGAGACGCTCGAGTTTTGGACGAGCCCAAAAACCGGCACTGAATACCCGAGCCGATGGCGGATCGAGGTCGAAAAACTCGGGGTCGATATAGTTGTCGAACCCATGCTTGCCGATCAGGAACTAGACACGCGCGGGACGACAATGATCGTATATTGGGAAGGAGCGTGTCAGGTCTCAGGAAGCCGGTCCGGAAAGGAATCGCCTGGCCGTGCCTATGTCGAACTCGTCGGTTACGAACGCTCTCACGAAAATATGAGCCTCGCGACTTTTCTTTTCAGCGATCCGATTCGCCGGCTTCGAAACCTGTTTTAGGCAGCCTCGCACCACTTTTTTGTTACTTCGTGCCGAAATTCGAACATCTTTTCGATCTCCGGCATGATCAGATACGGGGCTGCGATCGCGCCAATTATCCACATCGGCGGCTCAAACTCGATCTCGTCACGCAGCACCGCCCCCTCAGCATGAGGCTCGATAAGATGGCGATGACGCCAGCTTTTGAACGGGCCTGACACCTGAACATCCTCAAACATCCGCGGCGGATCATAAGCCGTATGCTCGGCCACCCATCGTGCGGGAATAATACCAAAGATCCTCTGTTCGATTATCGCCTGTGAACCGATCACTGAGATGTCAGCCTTTTGGATGATCTTTGCATCTTCCCACGGCGGCACGAGCCGCTCGAACGCGTCGGGGAGTTCGTGAAACGCAAAGAGGCGTTCCGGCGTGGTTTTGATCACTGATTCTTTTACAAAACGCATGAAGAAAAGATAACACGAAACCCCATCAGCAACTGGGCAAATACCGGTTGGCGATTTTGCTTTATTCGGTGTTGTAAGTGAGAATCTCGTAACACAATAACTGGAGAAACATCCTTTATGTCTGAGACGACGAAAGATACGAAAGTTGCCTACGACGAGCAAACCCCGAGATCGACCATCTGGAAGGTCATCGGCACTTCGGCTGTCGGTACGATGATCGAGTGGTATGACTTTTACATTTTCGGAAGTCTTGCTCTGATAATTGCACCCCTCTTTTATCCACCTGAAAATCAGACCTTTGCGTATATTGCTTATCTCGCAACGTTTGCCGTTGGCTTTGTAGTTCGTCCGTTCGGTGCGATCTTTTTCGGCCGGATCGGTGACCTTGTAGGTCGAAAATACGCATTTCTTGTGACGATGCTGATCATGGGCGGCGCGACCGCCGGGATCGGGGTGCTGCCGACCTTTGCTCAGATCGGATATGCTGCTCCGGTTACTTTGCTGTTTATTCGGGTGCTTCAAGGGCTCGCTCTCGGCGGCCAATATGGCGGCGCGGCCGTTTATGTCGCCGAACACGTACCAGACGAGAAGCGCGGGTTTTACACATCGTTTATCCAGATCACAGCTTCTCTCGGTTTTTTTCTTTCGTTGTCGGTGATCCTCATCGTTCAAAACACGATGAGCGCCGATCAGTTCGCCGGCAAGGCGGAGGGTTTCGGCGGCTGGCGTATCCCGTTCCTGATCTCAGTGTTTTTGGTCGGCATCTCGCTTTACATTCGTGCCCGAATGAATGAATCGCCGATCTATCAAGCACTAAAAACAAGCGGTTTGACATCCGCTAGTCCGCTGATCGAAGCTTTCACAAACTGGAAAAATCTTAAGCTCGTGCTGATCTCGCTTTTCGGGGCGACCGCCGGGCAGGGAGTTGTCTGGTACACGGGCCAGTTTTACGCATTGTTCTATCTGCAATCAATACTCAATGTGAATGCGACCTCGGCAAACTACATTGTTGCTATTGCCTTGATCCTCGGGATGCCGTTCTTTATCTTTTTTGGTGCTCTCAGCGACAAGGTTGGACGGAAGTGGATAATTCTGGCCGGCTGCCTGCTCGCGATCTGTACCTACTTGCCGATCTATAAGACGATGCAGTCCGCCGCCGGGTCGAATGTTGTGACAGCGACCTCGCAAAAGAACCCGGTCACAGGAGCAATTTCCTTGACGCCCCAATCGATGGATGAAACCGGCACTTTGGTGACCGCGACGAAAGTGCTGCCCTACACCAGTCTTCGCGAGCTGACATCCAACGCATCGGCCTGGGCCCTTATTTTCCTGGTGTTCATTCAAGTGATCTGGGTGACGATGGTCTATGGCCCGATCGCCGCTTATCTCGTCGAGGCATTTCCGGCGAAGATCCGCTACACGGCGCTCTCACTGCCGTATCATATCGGCAACGGCGTTTTTGGAGGGCTACTGCCGCTCATCGGACTGTCTGTGATCGCTCAAACAGGCAATATTTATGCAGGGCTTTACTATCCGATGGCGATCGCTGGTATAACGCTCGTTGTCGGCGCGATATTCCTAAAAGAGACGCACGGACATCGCATCTGGGCAGAGGTCAAAGATGATCGTTGAGCAACCGCCAGACTTTCTGCAAATGCATTTCTTCTACGCGGATGCTGCCGACCGAAAGGCGAAGAGTGAATTTGCCGTTTAGCTTGGTGTGCGAGAGATAGGCTTCGCCTGACGCGTTGATGTCGTTCATGATCTTTTCGTTCAGGGCATTCAGTTCTCTCTTGGTCATACCATCGCGTTTTGCTCGAAAGCAGACAAGAGCGAACGGCACCGGAGCCATCATTTCCCAATATTTGCTTTCCTCGACCCACGACGCGAAAAGGCGCGCGAGTCGGCAATGTTCGCGAAGCCGCGCTCGCATTCCATCGACACCGAAGTATCTGATCACAAACCAAAGTTTCAACGCCCGAAACCGCCGTCCAAGCTGAATGCCGTAGTCCATACCGTTCTTGACCGATTGCTCGTCGCTTGTTTTTAGATATTCGGCTACCAGCGAAAATGCGTCTCTCAGTACGCTCAGGTCTTTGCAATAGAGCACCGAGAGGTCGAACGGCGTAAATAGCCATTTGTGCGGGTTGACTACGATCGAATCGGCACGTTCCCAACCCTTTAGGTCAGTACTGGGAGCGGTAGCGACCGAGCCTGGTACGCGGCCCGTGAAGTGGTGTCGGAATTCTGGAACTATAGCTGTCGAGCCCGCATAAGCGGTATCCACGTGCAGCCAAATGCCGTATTTCTCGCAAATATCGGCGATCTTGTCGACCGGATCGACGCTCGAAGTCGAGGTCGTGCCGATGGTCGGGATGACGCAGATCGGTTCATAGCCCGCGGCAAGGTCTTGTTCTATTGCCTCAGCCAGCTTTTCGGGGATCATTTCGAATTGTTCATTACACTCGATCTTTCGCAATGACCGCAGGCCGAGGCCGAGCGTGATGACGCCCTTATCTATCGATGAATGAACGTGTTCGCTAGCATAGACGCGGAGCAGCGGCAGATCATCGCGGCCGCTCATCCCCTGATCACGTATATGCAGGCCGGCACGTTCGCGAGCGGCGGCGATAGCGTGCATGGTCGAGACCGAGGCGGTGTCGTAGATAATGCCTTCGAAATGTGCGGGCAGATCCATCAACTGGCGCAGCCAATCGAGGACAACATCTTCGAGTTCGGTCGATGCCGGCGAGGTCCGCCAGAGCATCCCTTTCATGTCGAATGCCGCCGTCAGCATCTCGCCGAAAACTCCGACTGAGCTGGTCGATGTCGAGAACAGGCCGTGAAAATTCGGGTGGTTCCAATGTGTGACTGCGGGCATTATCAGCTTATCGACATCGCCGAGAATTTTGCCAAAATCTTCGCCCGTTTCGGGCGCTGAAGCAGGCAGATTGTTCTTTAGCCAGTCCGGCTCGACCTGCGACAGAACGGGATATTCATCGATGTGCTCGAAGTAATTCGCGATCCAGTCAATGATCTCGTACCCGTATTTTCGGAACTCGTCCGATGGCATATCACCTGTTTTTAGTGCTTCAGAGGTCATAAAATGATCAAAATTAGGCTTTTCGGCGGCAAAAGGCGGAAAAGAGACTCGACAGTTTTTGTAATAAACGTATAATATCACCTACGAATATCTCGCCAACGTCAAGATTAGAAGATTAACTGCTTGCTGAAATCAATCCCCGATTTTTCAGAGCAAACGACATTTATTTTCTCGGTAGAGGAAACATATGGCAGCTGAAACTGCAGAAGTGGAACAATCGAAAGAAGGCTTTATTCGCGGCCTCGGGCTGCTCGATTCGACAATGATCGTCGCCGGGTCGATGATCGGTTCGGGTATTTTTATCGTGTCGGCTGACATTTCGCGTCAAGTTGGTTCCCCCGGCTGGCTGCTCGTTGTGTGGTTGATCACGGGCTTGCTCACGGTTGTCGGAGCATTGTCATATGGCGAACTCGCGGCGATGATGCCAAAGGCCGGCGGCCAGTATGTCTATCTACGCGAAGCCTACTCTCCGTTTTGGGGATTTTTGTACGGCTGGACGCTATTCCTCGTTATACAAACCGCCACGATCGCTGCGGTCGCGGTCGCGTTTGCCCGATACTCCGGCCTGGTTTTCAAGGGCATTTCTGAGACAAATTATCTGATCGAGCCGATCCGTGTCGGTTCGACAAGCTACGCATTTTCGCTCTCTACGGCGCAGCTTGTCGGCATCGTAATGATCGCTCTGCTCACGTGGATGAATACCCGCGGCCTGAAACTCGGCAAGCTCGTTCAGAATACATTCACGTTCGCCAAGACCGGTTCGCTGATAGCCTTGATCGTACTCGGCATTATCGTTGGCCTTATTTGGCACGGGGATATCGCAGCCGCGAACTTCGGCGATCTTTGGACGGTCCGGGGAAAATTACAGGATGTCGGCCACGGCCTGACAGCGGCAGCGGCGTTTGGCCTTTTTGTCGGAATTTGCGTTGCTCAAACCAATTCACTGTTCTCATCCGACGCCTGGAATAACATTACATTCACGGCCGGTGAGGTAAAGGATCCGAAACGCAACATCCGTCTCGCTTTATTGTTTGGGACCGGCGGCGTCATTACTTTGTATTTGCTGGCTAATATCGCATACCTCGTCACGCTCAGGTTCGAAGACATCCAAAATGTCGCGAGCGATCGCGTCGGGTCCGCGACCGCCGAGGTTATATTCCCGGGTGCGGGAGCCTTGATTATGGCCGTCGCGATCATGATCTCGACATTTGGCTGCAACAACGGTCTGATCTTTGCCGGTGCTCGTGCCTATTACGCGATGGCAAAAGACGGTTTATTCTTCAGATCGCAGGCGAATTGAACAAACACCATGTTCCAGCCTGGGGGCTGGTCATACAAGGCATCCTGGTCGACATTCTACGTTTTGCCTCGAACGTTGAAACAGCGACAGACGGTACGATAAGCTACGGGAACCTGTATGGCGACCTGCTGACCTATGTCATATCGGCGGCGCTTATCTTCTATATTTTAACGATAATCGGAATTTTTGTTCTCAGGGCGAAACAACCTGATGCCGAACGTCCGTATAAAGCACTCGGCTATCCGATAATCCCTGCCCTGTACGTTGTCGGGGCGTTTGTGATCCTGGTCGTTCTGTTCGTTTACCAAACGACGGCGACGTGGCCCGGCCTTCTCATAGTGCTGACGGGCGTACCGGTATATTTCATTTGGAGAGCGGTGTCCTCACGGCCGGCCGCCGCTGAGCAATAATAAGTTAAATCAACCTTAGGAGGTTTCAATGTCACTTTTTGCGACTAAACCAATTTCGAAGATCATCGCCGAAGCGGCGGAGACGGGTGAGCATACCCTAAAAAAGACGCTCACCTCGCTCGATCTGACCATGCTCGGTGTCGGCGCCATCATCGGCACCGGTATCTTCGTCTTGACCGGACAGGCGGCCGGTAAGCACGCCGGCCCGGCGGTCATCATCTCGATGATCCTTGCCGGTATCGTCAGTGCTTTCGCCGCTCTCTGTTATTCCGAATTTGCAGCTTGCGTACCGATCTCAGGATCGGCGTACGCTTATGGCTACGGAACACTCGGCGAATTTGTCGCCTGGATCATCGGTTGGGACCTTATTCTCGAATACGCATTCGGTGCAGCCACTGTGGCAGTTGGTTGGTCGGGATATGTAGTCAGTCTTTTCAGAGACACTCTCGGGATAAATTTCCCACTAAGTTTGAGTGCTCCACCCGGAATGGCAATCAAAGCAGCGGACGGGAGCGTGGTTGCCACCGGGATATTTAATTTGCCGGCGGCACTGATCGCGGTCGCGGTCACGATGCTGCTAATTCGCGGTATTAAGGAATCAGCCAGCTTCAACTCAATCATCGTGATCGTCAAGGTTGTTGTCGTTGTGCTATTTATCGTGGCCGGCATCGGGTATGTAAATACAGACAACATCGGTATCGGATGTACGGTGGGTGCACCGGGCTGTGCTCAATTCATGCCATACGGATTTAGCGGAGTGGTGACCGGTGCTGCTGTTATCTTCTTTGCGTACATTGGATTTGACGCTGTTTCGACGGCGGCGCAAGAAGCAAAGAACCCGCAGCGTGACATGCCGATCGGTATCATGGGCTCGCTGGCGATCTGTACGGTCCTTTACATCTTGGTTGCGGGAATCATGGTCGGCCTGGTCGATTACAAGCTTCTGACCAATGCTGCGGCTCCAATTGCTGTCGCTATCGATGCGGCCCTTCAAAAGGCAGAGGGAACCACAATGGGAACGATCCTCGTTGTCTTTCCGACGATCATTAAGGTCGGTGCGGTACTCGGCCTGAGTTCCACAATGGTCGTTATGACGATGGGTCAGCCGCGTGTGTTCTACTCGATGTCAAAAGATGGTTTGTTGCCGGCATGGGCGGCGAAGATCCATCCGAAATTTCAAACGCCACATATCACCACTGCTATCACTGGCGTGATCGTCGCAACACTAGCTGGTTTTGTGCCGATCAGTCTGCTTGGCGAACTGGTCAGTATAGGAACGCTCTTTGCATTCGTGATCGTGGGTGTCGGTATCATCATTTTGAGATCGTCAAATCCGGCCCTGCATCGCCCGTTCAAAGTGCCGCTTTTACCGTTTATCCCGATCGCTACCGTTCTGTCGGCAGCATATCTGATGAACAGCCTTCCGCTAGATACGTGGATCCGGCTTATTGTCTGGATGTCGATCGGTCTTGTGATCTACTTCGCATACAGCTATACACATAGCAAGATCGGATTAGAAGAATACCGTGGGGGTGACGAAGGCGAATCAAATTACAAACCGCCGATTGCGGCGGCCATCGCTATCGTGCTGGCAATGGCATTGACCGTCTGGCAGGTCTCACATTTGGTCTGGATCGAGATGGCGGTCCGACTGTTTGCATGGGGCGTGACCGGAATTCTCGTGATTGTACTGATGTATGGAAAAGGCGACCGCAATGCGGTACGAAGTTCTAAAACGAGAAATATCGGACTCGCCGCTACGCTTATTAACCTTGCGATCTGGATCGGGATCACATACTGGTTCTTTGTCCATTATGCCGAGTTGCACGTAGCCAAATAGACAGGCTGCTATTGGTTGCCGCAGAGATCAAGGAGATTTTAGTACGCTCTTTTTGATCTCTGCGGCATTTCCGTTGCCGTGTAATGCAAAACAAATGGGTCAAATGGGCGATCGTGCTCGGCTGCGGCCTGGTCATCGCCGCACTTCCGAGGCCGGACGGTGTCACGCGTGAGGCTTGGATGCTGTTCGCAATATTTATTGCGACCATCATCGGGTCGATCGTCCAGCCCCTGACAGGCAGCGCCATCGTGCTGCTTGGCGTGACGACGACGGTCGTACTCGGCGTGCTCAAGCCATTTGACGCTCTCAAAGGTTATGCCGACCCGGTCGTTTGGATCGTGCTGTCGGCATTCTTTCTTTCTGCGGCTGTGGTAAAGACGGGCCTGGGCCGCCGCATCGCTCTCGTGTTTATCCGGCTGATCGGCAAGAGTACGTTCGGGCTCGGTTATGCACTTGTCGGTACGGATTTTGTGTTAGCGTCGGTTGTGCCGTCAAACGGTGCTCGCAACGGCGGAATAATGATACCGCTGGCGGTTGCCGTTAGCGAGAGTTTCGATTCGCGTCCTGACGACGGTACGGCTAACCGACTCGGTTCCTATCTCGTCAACCTGCTTTATCAATGCGAAGTCGTGATCGGAGCGACCTTCATTACGGGACACGCGGGAAATTTTGTGATGGCAAAGCTTGCCAAGGAGACCGCCGGTATCGAGATCGGCTATCTCACATGGCTGGCTGCCGCGATAGTTCCCTCACTGATCTCGCTCGCGGTGATTCCGGCGATGGTTTACCGGATGAATCCGCCGGAAGTGCGTTCGACGCCCGGTGCCGCAGGCTTTGCTTCAGAAGAGCTGGTAAAGATGGGCCCGATGGCCCGTGACGAAAAGATCGTCGTCGGAACTTTGCTGACGGTGATATTTTTGTGGGCTACCAAAGATGTCATTCACTCGGTCGATATTTCGTTCGTCGCTTTGTCTGGCATCGCTGCCCTGCTCGTGACACGTGTGCTCGAGTGGAAAGAGCTCATGGGCGATTCTAACGTCTGGTCAACGTTTATCTGGTACGGCGGGCTCGTCAACATGGCGTCGGCACTCGGCGAGACGGGATTAACAAAGCTCTTTGCTCAACAGTCGGCAGCGTTTACCAGCGGAATGACGTGGATGGCGGCCCTCGCCATTTTGGTTTTTATCTACTTCTATTCGCACTATTTCTTTGCCTCGATCACGGCACATGTGTTGGCAATGTATGTGCCGTTTCTTGCAGTCACGCTCGCTGCGGGTGCACCTGCGGGCCTGGCGGTGCTGTTTTTGAACTACTTCTCGACCCTGAACGCCAGCCTGACACACTTTGGTACGACGCCTGGTCCGATCTATTTTGGACTCGGTTACGTCAAACAGGGCGTCTGGTGGCGGATTGGGCTGGTAGCGTCGGTGATCAATATTGCGATCTGGTCAACTGTGGGGCTCGTGTGGTGGAAATTACTCGGCTGGTGGTAGGCCGATAAAAAAAGGAGCGGCAATTACCGCTCCTTTTCACTTACTGATCAGTTGATCGCCTATTTATCTGCCGGGCCACCCGGAAGCCCCGGAGTGTCAGCGTCGACCTTTTCAAGAGCTTCGCGATAGACCTTAATGTCACCGGCACCTTCCATCTTTTGCCTGACAGCAGCGAGGTAATCCGAAAATACACCCGCACGCTTTTTCGACAACATCTGTTCCATCAAGCTACTTCGCTGCTTTGCAAACTCTGCATTGTCAGCATCTTCGCGTTTTGTAACGCCGACAACAAACCAATTGTCGCCGACCTTGATCGGTGTTTTGGTGACGTCGCCGGTTTTCATCGCATAGACCGCGTCCTCAAGTTCACTGCTGGTGGCAGCGGTCGGGCCTTCGCCAAGAGGCGAGCCAAGGATAAAGTTCTTCTGATCTTTAGCCGTCATTCCCTTGGCCGTCGCAGAACCGCTGAGAGCACCGGCATTCGCGGCACCTGCTGCGATCTGTTTTGCGATCTCTTCGACCTGGGCACGCGCTTTTTCGAGTTTTACCACGTCAGTGATCTGAGCCTTGACCTCGTCAAATTCGGCGTCGCGAGGGGCTTTTTTATCAACCAGCATCGGGACGGCAAAACCATTTTGGATCGGGGTCTTTTCACCAACATCGCCGGCATTTGCCAGAGGGTTGATACCTTCCTCAAATTGGGGCGAAATACCGATATTCGGCACATCGTCTCCCGGTTTGACGTAACCGGTCTCTTTTACCATGTCGCCGGCACTCATATTTGCCTGCGAGGCAAATTCCTGTGCGGTTTTAACAGGGTCTTTGGTCTGTTTGAGCGAATCGACAACTTTTTGAGCGAGTTCGGCAGCGACTGAATAAGCACGCCGGTTGCGCAAGCTGACCTCGATCTCTTTGCGCGCGTCTTCAAATTTTTTCGGAACGTCATCGCCGCGACGCAAAATAAAATAGCGTCCCTGATAGCTAATAGGCTCGGTAACCTCGCCGGGCTTCATTTTGAGCAGCCGCTGATATGGATCGTCCGGCTTGCTAACATTCTCCTTGACCGGGCCTGCCAATTTACCGCCATTGAGTGCGGTCGACGGATTTTCCGAATGGCCGCGTGCCACATCGGCGAAAGCTGCTTCGGTAACAGTGGTGCCATCCTTACGAAGCCCTTGGAGAAGTTCGTTTGCCTTTGCCTGTACCTGGCTGTCAAATTCCGGTTTCGGCACTCGCAGCACGATCTCCTGTCCCAATACACCGGCGATCTTTTTATCTGCCGGCAGCGCGTCATACTCGGTCTTGATATCCGCTTCAGGTATCTGCAGCTTTTCACCGATCTTTGAGGTGTTGATAAAAACGTATTTGATCTTCTTCTGATCAACGCTGATGTAGTAGCTCGCTTTATTCTTATCGAAATACTCCTTTAGCTCCGCGTCGGTCGGTTTGATGGCTTTGGCGAGTTCCGTGCTGTTTACGGCGACATACGAAACATCGAACTTAGTGTTCTTTCGCTGAAAATCGCTGAGGACCTCTTCTTCGGAAACTGTTACGCCCGATGTAAGGAAAGCATCGAGTTTTTTGGAGCTGATGTCGTCACGAACCCGCTGTTCGTAGCCCGGAATACTGCCGAACTGTTCAGTTACATTTCGTTCGTAGATCGCCTGGTCAAAAGGTTTGCCGTCTTCCGATTTGTTTTGCTTCCGGATCTCGGCTGCGACCTCGGCATCGCTCGCCGTAAGGCCCAAGCGTTCTGCCTCGACACGCGTGATGCGGCTGCCGATCAGTCCGTCGAGCACCATTTTGGTCGGGAACCCCGAACCCTGGCTAAAACGGCTGTAATTCTCCTTTTGCCGAATAAGCTCGCCGATAGTTATCTTATTGCCGGCGACCGAGGCCGCTGCCTCATCGCTCTGCGACAGATTTGTCGTGTAGGCGTTGCGAGCCGGCGTGTAAAAGAAAACAAGGCTGCCGACCATCAGGATGGCGAAAACGAGAAGAACAAAATTTCGTGTCTTCTCCAGACGATTGAAAAACTTTAACATCGATTAAATACCCTTCTACTCGAGATACAAACTAAAAATTGTCTTTAGGGACAAACCGCAATTTTAGCAAAATCAGGGCGGAAAACCAATACATTACAATCGTCAGCCCCAAAAATACTTGCAGTTTCGGATCAATTAAATGATTATTAACTGGAAAGTCGCCGACGTGTATGAGTGTCAAAAGAATCAATTCGGTTGGTGTCGTTGTAAAGCCTGGGAATAAAGAAGCCCGCGAGACCGCCCGCGAATTGTCAACTTGGCTGCGGACGAGGGGAATTGCCGAGTGCGGGGAACCTATCGCTGCCGACGAGATCAGGGCCGGCCACTCACTTTCTCTCGACGCCGACCTTATTGTTGTGCTCGGCGGTGACGGGACTATGATCTCGACTGCCAGGTTGGTCGGCGACGCCGATGTTCTCGTGCTCGGTATCAATTATGGCAGCCTTGGTTATCTGACGGATTTTCGTATCGAAGAAATGTTTCCCGCACTTGAGCTGATCATCGCTGGTGAATATGCGATCGACCGCCGGGTGATGCTAGAGGTCGAACAGATGCGTGGTAATGAAAGGCTCGTTTCCGGCCGCGTGTTAAATGACGTGGTGATCAACAAATCCGCCCTTGCCCGGATAATCGAGATCGAGGCAAAGCTGGACGGCCTGTTCGTAAACTCGTTTCGGGCTGACGGACTGATCGTTTCTACGCCGACGGGTTCGACAGCATACAATCTTTCGGCGGGCGGCCCGATCGTTTATCCGTCGATGAACGCAGTCGTGATGACGCCTATCTGCCCGTTTACGTTGACCAACCGGCCGCTTGTAGTTCCGGATGACGCCGTCATTGAACTAAAACTCGAAAATGAGAACGAAGGTGTCTTTTTGAGCCTTGATGGCCAAACCGGCTATGCGATGAAAGCGGCTGATCGAGTTGTCATCCGCAAAAGCCAGACGTCATTTAACCTCGTCCATCCTGCCAATCGGAACTATTTTGATGTGCTCCGCGACAAGTTAAAATGGGGCAGATAACTCTATTTCAAAATTGAAAAAGCAGAATGAAGAGTGATCGATCAACACCGTTCGAAAAGGCTTATCTGATCCTCATTTTCTGGCTCGAAACCCTCAGGAAACCACTGAAATTTGCTCAAGTCGCATTTGCCGCTATTGTTGAAAACAACGCCCTCAGCCTCGAGTAGTTCCTGCTGGAGGTTCAACGGGATCGTCAACCTTCCGGTCGAACATTTCCCTTGCGAATTTATCACTCGTTGCCATGGAACCCCCTCATCGGCTCCGTGCATCACATAGCCAACGGTTCGAGCCGTGTAACCGTCGCCGAGGACAATCGCCAATTGGCCATAAGTCATAACTTTGCCGGGCGGAATGCTGCGGACGATCATATAAACTCGTTCGCGATAATCCTTGTCGTTGACGATCATCAATCTGCCCTCAAGAAAGTTCTAGCCGGTGATCCGTCACCGGTCGCGCCGTCATATTTGAGAGGTGCGCAGACTAGGTCGTAATCACCGGGCGGCACTTTCCTAAGGTCGATACCCTCAAGTATCACGACCTCTTTTTCGAGCAATGTAATGTGCACCGGGTGGCCGGGCGAACCGCTTTTTTCGATCGAAAGATAGTCGATGCCAACAAGAACAACGCCGTTATCAACCAACAGCTTAGCGGTCGACGGCGTGATATACGAAAAATCAGGGCGAAAACCGTCCTCCGGCGTGGCCCAGAATTGTGAGTTTCGAGTTCTGAACAAGATCCGTTCGACGCCCGTGAGATCGCCGACATGTTCCGGTTCGATAGCAACAACGTCATTCGGCACCGGGATCACACGGCATGGGCCGATTAGTTTTGCAGGATCGATCTCGTGGACGCGTTTTGCCCCATCGATAAAGTGGTTGGGCGCATCAATGTGCGTCGCGGTATGAACACCAAGCGAGATCTTCGAAACGTTTGCCGACGAACCATCCGCGATCGACTTGAAAGACGAGATCTCAACGCCCGGATCGCCTTTGTAGATAGGGGTTCTCGCGTCGATCGTGACCGTGATGTCGTATATTCGCACTACTTGATCTCCTCAAAGCCACTCTCAACCGTTTTAAGCTTAAAGACGGAATTCGTACCGGTCTTTATGAGTTTTCCGCGTTTGTTCGCGACGTATTTTTGCCGGTAAAAAACCGGTGTCTTACCCGTTCTCGCGGTTACCTTCCACGCAGACTCTGTTTCGGTGTCAACGATCTTTTCGCCTTGGAACCAACCGATCGAAAGGGGTTTCCCGCCCGCAAATTCCATCACATCGACGCCGATACCGCCAATTCCCTGGTGCATTCCGCCGCCGAACGACAAGGTAAATTCATCCAACCCGTTTGTGTTCAGATCGGCAACAGTTGTGACACTAAGTGTCCAACCGCTGTCGTCGGCCCAGATACCTACAAGTTTGTCATTTTCAAAAACCACGATCGCGACGATACCGAGACCGTTTCCCGTTTGGCAAACCTGGTAGAAAGCAAGCTTTTGCACAACTCCCTTTTTTGTAAATGAACCGCTGACTTCGCCGGCAAGTTCCGGATCGACACTGCAGGTTTCGCTTTGAAATTTCTCCGTCAGCCGAGGCAGAACGGTAGTTTCATAAAGTTCCTGTTCGGTGTCTGGTAGCGTTGGAACTTCGTCCATTAGTTCGACCGTTGGGTCATAGATCACCCGAGTTTTTTGAGCAGCCGTAAAACCGGCAAACAAAAAAACGATGAACAGAGCAACAATGCCTTTGATTCCCATAGGCTTAGAGCATAATGCATCACCGGCCACAAAAACAACATTTGCATTCCGCACACATTTCTACATACGCTATTAGGCGATGAACAGTCCGCGCATCTCGGCTTCGAGTTATTCAAATACTGCTCCGCTCGTCTGGTCCTTCCTTTACGGGCGGGATCGCGGCCGTGTCGAAGTCATAATGGACACCGCACCGGCGCGCTCGGCCGAATTGCTCGCCCATGATAGGGTCGATGCGGCACTGGTGCCGGTTATTGCATATCAAATGATCAAAGGCGCTAAGCTGATTCCCGGCGTGTGTGTCGGTGCCCGCGAGCGTACGCAGTGTCTGTCTAGTCACGCGAGGATGCGAACTTCGCGATGTTCGTTCTGTTTCACTCGACGTTTCATCCCGTACCTCGGCTGTTTTGACCAAGCTGATCTTTCGCGAATTTTTAGGTTTCGAGCCGGTGTGGAATGATGCGGCACCTGATATCGACGTGATGCTCGCCAAAACAGACGCGGCACTTCTGATCGGCGATCCAGCCCTGCGATCATCGGCGGCGGCAGATCCTCGACAAAAGGTCTTTGACCTTGCCGAACTTTGGCACGACCATACCGGGCTGGGTTTTGTGTTTGCCATGTGGATGACTCGCTTACCTTCACTTCCGATCGATCTGGCTGCAGCTCGCGACGAAGGCGTCGCCCGCATCGACGAGATCGCCGCCAACTATGCGTCGGATACCGGTCTCAGCCGCAATGATATGAAGCAATATCTAACGAACAACATCTCTTACTCGCTAGACGATAAGATGATGGCGGGGCTCGAACTTTATTTCCAGCTCGCGGAAAAAAATGGCCTTATCACAGAAAACAGGTCTCTGAATTTTATTTGACAGCGGTTGCAAACCGGCGGACCCAAATGCGTTCAACATATGTTGTATCGAAAACACTACTTTGGAGTCTCTGAAATGAAGAACTTTTTCGTCCTGTTCGTGAATCTCGGCGTTGCCGCATTCGCACTCGCCGCTCTAGGCACATTCCTAAACTATCTGTTCGGCTTGAATCTCGGTTTTAAGGGGTCAGCGCTTCCAAATGATCCGGTGATCGGAGCTGTTTTTATCGTAATGGCCGCTATTTTTGGCTCGATCGCCTTTTTTGTCAACCGCCGTACCGGGCAAAGTGAAACGGATCAAGCGTGATCAGCAAACGGGTTTTCTTTTAGGATCTCCGCTATGTCGAACTCGAGCCGCTCGGCCATCGCCCGATCGGCTTTTTTCATCTGCTCGAGCCAGTAGGCGAACATCAATCGCCGGCCATCAGTTCCCTCGATGCGGTTTGCGAACTCAAACTCAACGCCCATCCAGAACGTCAGGTCGTAGAGCATCCAATAGAGGATCTCAGCTCGATTCGGCGTCGATCTGCGCGAGAGATCGATGCCGCGTTCGGTGACGATATAATGATATTCGCCATTCTCAAATTCGATATGGGGAACCCCAACATCCTCACGTTCGGTCAGGAAGGTGTATTCGCCATCCTTTGGATCGATGCGCTGACATAGGGCGTTATAATGGATCTGGAGTTGTTGCAGTTCGTCGATCATTACCCAGCTAAAACAGCGGTGTTTTTAATTCCTCGCTGAGTTCTTGAAAAACGATCTTTCCGTCGTTGCGTTTTAGGTGTTCGATGACCGTAAGAGCGTAGTGGATGCGGCGGTCGACGTCTTTCCATTTGCCGATGTAATAGAGCATGGTCCTCTGCTTTCCGGCGGTCAGGCCATGGAACAACCGGTCGCCGTCCGGGTCTTGATCTAAAACCTCACGAAGTTCGTCTGGCATCGGCAGGCCGTATTTGCTCTCGTCTTTTACGAGTTCGACCTTGACCTCGTCGCCGGCGACGATCCCGAGAACGTCGCGCTTTTGTTTGTTGACGATGATGTAAAATTTATCTCCTGATGGCATCAGCGCGCATTGGAACGGTTCACCGCCATTGATCGAGCAAACTACACGTTTGGATTTACCTTCGAATTTGAATTTGGCCTCGATCGCCTTTGATACCGGCAAAAAATGCCACCCGGATTCGATCGGAGATCTCGTCAGAGTTGTTTTGAAACTGATCTGGTCGATCGGTTTTGACATAAGAAAATGCTCAATAGGCCCGGATCTGTCTAACTGATTTTAGACTTTTGATTTGGTAGAATAAAGCCAATGAATACGTCGATCCAACCTATTTTAGACAAAGCACTGAGCGGCGACCGACTGACCGCCGAAGATTGCACCGCTCTGCTCGAGTCAAACGATTTTGTCCGCATCGGCCTGGCCGCTGACGAGATCCGCAAACGTAAGAATCCGGGCGATGTCGTCACTTACATCATCGACCGCAACATCAATTACACCAACGTTTGCAACGTCGTCTGCACCTTCTGCGCGTTCTATCGACGTCCCGGCAAGCCGGACACCTACGTGCATACGATCGACGAGATCTGCAAACGCATCGACGAAACCATCGCCCTCGGCGGCACTGGTGTGCTGATGCAGGGCGGGCTGCATCCCGATTTTAATATCGAGTGGTACGAAAATTTACTCTCGACATTGCACGCAAAATACCCAAAGTTTCAGCTCCACTGCTTTTCGCCGCCTGAGATACACAATATTCATCTTATTTCCGGCCTCGATTACGAGACGATAATGCAGCGACTAAAGGACGCCGGGTTGAACTCATTGCCGGGCGGCGGCGGCGAGATACTCGACGACGAGGTGCGAAAGCGTGTCTCTACCAAATGCAACACTCAGGAATGGCTTGATGTGATGCGTGCCGTACACAAGGTCGGATTGATCTCGACGGCGACGATGATGTTTGGGATAGGAGATAAGATCGAGCACCGCGTACGGCATCTGCAGCGGATACGTGATGTACAGGACGAGACGGGCGGATTTACTGCGTTTATCCCTTGGACATTTCAACGTGAAAATACCGCCCTCGGCCGCAAAATTACCGAAGAACCGACCGGTATCGATTACCTAAAAATGCTCTCGGTGGGCCGCCTGTTCTTCGATAATATCCAGCACATCCAGGCATCGTGGCTGACCCAAGGGCTAAAACTCGGCCAGACCGCACTTCGATTTGGTGCCGACGACATGGGCTCGATCATGATCGAAGAAAACGTCGTCTCAGCCGCCGGTGCTCACGTCGAAGCAAACGAACGCGACCTCCGCTACCAGATCCGCGAAGCCGGTTTCACCCCCCAGCAACGCGACATCCTCTATAACTACATCACCCGCGAAGGCATCGACGACCTCGACAAAAGCGATTCGATGAAACTAAAACAACTGACCGTGGCGTTTGCGGATTGAGAATATAAATTTTATGCAGGATAGAATGGTCGCAAAATGAGGACACGAAAAATCCAAACATTATTTTCGCTTTACGGCGCGTTTTCAGTTTGTATAGTTGGAGTTTGTCTACAAACCGCATGCGAAAAGAGATTCGTTGAAGAAGAAACAAACAAAAATAGGTGCGTCCTAACTATCGATCAATCGCCCGAAATTCGAGGCTTCAAGCTCGGAATGAATCAAGCGGATATTGAATCAAGGTTTGAGGGCTTAAAAATACCAACCCCAACTGAATATGGAACCAGTAGAATACAGATCACACCCCAGCCAGCTCAATTTCATCAGAAGGATAGCGGAGTAAGACAAGGTGGACTTGGTTCTGACAACTCTTCAGTTTATGTAAGCATCGGTCGTTTCTCCGATCTTGCCGATATTAAGATCATTAATCTATATTTTCGGGAGCAACGCCTTTCGTCGTACCGAATCTTTTATGATAGTGAAGTGACTTGGAAAAGTGTCGATGATGTTGCCAAGCACTTCGCTTCGACATTGAATCTCCCCGGGGAATGGGGGCGCGTCTCTCCTAGAGAACCAGCATTGAGTTGTGGAGAATTCGTGGTGATGGTGGGGCTTGAGAATTTCAGTGCTTTTTCTGGCGGTACTGACCCGTATATTGATATTCAGAGTTTGTCGGGCATATCCGCATCGGCAAATGAAATTACAAATCGAGCTGAAAAGCTGAAACAGGATGAGGAAAAGAAACGAGACAATTTTAAGCCATAAAGATTTGTTTCGAACTTGCTAAAAGACCGAAACAGGAGCTACTCGTCAACTTAATAACGACCGGTTACAATCACCGCTATGGTAAGTCTGTCCGTCAGTGAATTCAAGGCCCGTTTCTCAGCGATACTCAAAAGAGTGCGGCAAGGGGAAAGTTTTCTGATAGTCGATGACATATCGAAAACACCGGTCGCTCAATTTGTTCCGGTTCGAGACACAAAAAAGAAAACAACAAACGTCACAAAAACTAGAGCATAATCGCCCGAGAGATAGGACTTAAATAATAATGGCAGCGAAGATACTTGCAGCAATACTCGCGTTCGTTCTCAACATTGCCGTTGGCGTTGTTGTGTTGGCGACGATGATCATTGCGATGAACGGCTATGGCGAGAGCGATGCGATGTGGGGGCTTGGCACGTTCGTCGTGCTTGCGCTTGTCGCCGCGTTGTTGATGGCACTGGGTGCGTTCCTTCTCACCGGTTATTTATCAAATAAGCAATACAACCCCGTCGTTACGGTGATCGTCTCCATCTTGGCCTTTTCGATCATTGGTTCGTTGCTTGAGACTGTCGCGGGGTTGATCGGCGTAGGAGTGGCCGAATTCGTTCGGGTCAATTTTTGAGACTGCAATAGATCACAATTCCCTTAATTCTTACCCAATTATTACAATTGCCATTGCACCCACCTGTTACTCTAATATTGTAATAATTTAACCGCCCCGTAATTTCCTTAATGCAAAACGTACTCGAGTTCGAGAAACCCCGAAACACTGTCAACTGGAAAAATGTCGCGATCGTAACGGTCTTTCACCTTTTGGCGATCCCGATGTTATGGACATTTAACTGGCAAAATCTTGCCGCATTGCTGATCGGCAACTGGATAGTCGGCAGCCTCGGCGTCGGCCTCGGCTGGCACCGTTTGCTGACGCACCGCAGCTTTAAGGCGCCGAAATGGCTTGAGTATTTTCTGACTACGATGGGAACGATGTCGATGCAGGATCCGCCCGATAAATGGGTCGCGACACACAGGATGCATCACGCATTTGTCGATACCGACAAAGATCCGCATTCAGCAGAGTCAGGTTTCTGGTGGCCGCAGATCGGTTGGGTCGTCTGGGGAACCGCACAGGACCACGACGCGGCGACGATGAAAAAGTACGTCCCGGATCTGTTAAAAGATAAAGGTCAGGTCTTCATCTCAAAATTCTATTGGCTGCCGATCATCATTTCGGCCGGCATTTTATTTGCCATCGGCGGCTGGCCGATGGTCGTTTGGGGTGTCTTTGGCCGTGTCGTTTTTGGCTGGCACACGACGTGGTTCGTCAATTCGCTGGCACATATCTATGGCAAACGCCCGCACATTACCGGCGATCTTTCGACCAACAACTGGTTCGTCGCGATCCTCACCTTTGGCGAAGGCTGGCACAATAATCACCATGCCTTTCCGACCTCGGCACGTCACGGGCTCGATTGGTACCAGTTCGACATGAACTGGCTCGCCATCCGCGTATTTGAACGCCTCGGCTGGGCCAAGAACATTAAACTCCCCGACCTCGAAAGGCAGCCTGTGGAATTGAAACAAGCGGCATAAAGTATTAGTATTCGCCTAATGACGGAGGCTGAGGATGACGACGAACCCGACAAATTACAGTGAATTCTGGGATTTCTATGTTTCGGAGCACAGCTTGCCGATGACGCGGCTTCTGCATTTGATCGGGACGTCGCTTGGCGTTGCGTTGTTAATATTCTTTGTCGCTCGCGGGCAATGGTATTTCTTTCCGGTCTTTTTTGTGATCGGTTACGGCTTTGCTTGGTATTCGCATTTCTTTATTGAAAAGAACAAGCCTGCCAGCTTTCGCTTTCCGTTTTGGTCGTTTATCAGCGACTTCAAAATGATCGCTTACATGCTCACTGGCCGCATGGGTGCCGAGGTCGCGCGGGTCCTAAACAGTGAACTTACCACTGAGACACAGAGTGCACAGAGAATATAGGCCTTTCTACTTCCTTTCATCATTTCCGTCTCGGTGTTCTTTGTGCCTCTGTGGT
This sequence comes from Pyrinomonadaceae bacterium, assembly GCA_044228165.1. Lineage (GTDB taxonomy): Bacteria > Acidobacteriota > Blastocatellia > Pyrinomonadales > Pyrinomonadaceae > OLB17. The sequence goes on from JBGAVK010000001.1 coordinate 57,992, forward strand.
GAATCAAAACTATAGGTTAAAATGAACATTACGATATGGCGGGCAATGATCTAATAAATCCGGATGCTCTGAATTCGACCATAGAGTTTCTGACGGCGATGGTCACACCGGCGTTGCTGATCTCGGCGACCGGTTCGCTCGTGCTTTCGACATCGACGCGGCTCGGCCGCGTTATTGATCGCGTTCGGCAGCTCGAGGAACGGCTCAGCGAGCTGATCTATCTCGAAGACAAAGACGAGGTGCCGCTCTATGATAAACGGGTCGAGGTGATGGTGGATCTCTTGGACAAGGTGACGAGCCGAGCCCGAATACTCCAACGCGCGATGGAGACTTTTTATTACGGGCTGGGGATGTTCGTGCTATGCAGCGTTACGATCGCCGTTGCGGCAATATTTAATACGTATCGTTGGATCCCCATACCTGTCGGCATAGTGGGAATAATGTTCTTGTTTGTTGGCACGATATTTATGATCCGCGAAACTCGAATGGCAACATCGACCGTCAACGCCGAGATGGATTTCACATGGGAACTCGCTCGAAAAGTAGCCCCGCGGGACGTCGCCAGCAAGTATACCCGCAAAGGAAAGATCAAGGGCATGGGCCTTGCCAAGATCGGAAACAAAAGTGGACGCAAAGTACCTGACACTCTTAGCGGAGAATAGACTCGAAGAGCGTGTGCTCGCACTCGAGGGATTGCTGCGTTCCTGCACCATTTGCCCGAAAGACTGCGGTAACGACCGTCTCAATAATGAGATCGCGGCATGCTATTCGGGCCGTCTGCCGATCGTCTCAAGCTACACCGCCCATTTTGGCGAAGAGCCGTGCCTGTCGGGCACGAATGGCGCCGGAAACATCTTTTTCGGCAACTGCAATCTCCGCTGCGTCTATTGCCAGAACTATCAGATCTCGCAAACCTGGCGCGAGCAGCAAAAGAACGAGATCACCCATGAACGTCTTGCAGAGATGATGCTTGAGCTGCAGGACCGCGGCTGTCACAACATCGGTTTTGTCTCACCGTCACATTTCGCACCGCAGATGGCCCGTGCGATATTGCTCGCGGCTCAAAAGGGGCTGACTTTGCCGATCGTTTATAACACGAATGCCTACGATTCGGTCGAGGTCTTAAAACTGCTCGACGGCATCGTCGATATCTATCTGCCCGATCTAAAATACGCCGATTCTGACGCAGGTTTTCAGTATTCCAAGGTTCGCGATTACAAGGAACACGCCCGGGCCGCGATCAAAGAAATGCACCGCCAAATGGGCGATGAGCTTGTCTTTGGCGCAGACGGTTTATTGAAACGCGGCCTGATGATCCGGCTGCTGGTTTTGCCAAACGACATTGCCGGCATTGAGGAAAATCTGCGCTGGATACGCGACGAGCTTTCACCAAAAACAGCGATCTCGCTCATGGCCCAATACTACGCAACAAACAAAGCTGCCACCGACGAGCGTTACATCTTACTCTCACGCCGAATCTCCGAATGCGAATGGCTCCAGGCCGTATCCCTGCTCGAAACACTCGGCATGGAAGAAGGATTCATGCAGGAATACGAATCGGCATCGCATTACTACCGACCGGATTTTAACGATCCGGAAAAACCGTTTAAGGATATAAGAGATTTCAATTGATGAAACCGCACCTAAGTCAAAGTATCTTGAAATCCGTTCTATTGAGCTGTCTATTAGGACTGTTTCCATTGGTTCTGGCTTTTTTCATGTCTTCTCATAAGATTGCTGCGGCGGTTGTTCCGTACGCGATTATTATCAGACCGGGAATTGGTCGCCTTTTTCTAGCTCTCTTTTTTGTTCAGTTTCCCCTTTATGGCTTCCTTTGCGGATTTATTTGGTGGCTCACTAATCGGAATCGCATTGTGCTAATCGCTACTGCGGTTGCCATTTTGATAGTTCACATTTTTTTCATCGGAATAGCTCTAGATAGATTGGCCGAGAGAGAAAAGTGGATAATGGCTATGTAACCGTTTGACAGGAGAGAAGATGAACATCGGAGACACAGCACCTGACTTCACATTAAAAGACGGCGACGGCAATAATTGGACACTTTCGGAGCATCGCGGCAGGGTTGTCGTGTTGATGTTCTATCCGGGTGACAACACGCCGGTTTGTACGGCGCAGCTTTGTTCGGTGCGAGATCACTGGTCTGAGTATCAGGCGACGGGTGCTGAGGTCGTCGGGATATCGACCGACACAGTCGAATCGCACAAGGGATTTGCCGAAAAAAATCAACTGCCGCTGCGGCTTCTCGCCGACACTGACCGTAAAGTTTCCGAGATGTACGATATGAAAAGCTGGCTGCCGGGGCGCTCTGCCCGCGGCGTTGTGGTGATCGACAAGGCAGGTAAGATCGCCTATCAAAAGGCACAGCCCGTTAGCCTCTTCAAACCTAGTGACGAAGATGTCCTCGCCGCGATAGCTAAAGCGAATTAGCCACAGAGAACAAACACGACACAGAGAGATTCTCAAATAAATTCGACGATCCTTAGTGATCTCTGTGAACTCTGTGGCTAAAACCTGCTATGGTAAAATTTAATTATGGCTTTATTTGGCGACAAATTTGAATGTACACGATGCGGCGGCAAAGGCGAACGAATGCAGTTTGCGCCGCTCCCCAACGAACTCGGCCAGCGGGTTTTAGACGAGATATGTCAGGGCTGTTGGAAAGAGTGGCTGCAGAAGCAAAATCAACTCATCAATCATTTCGGGCTCGATGTTTCCAACCCCGACTCGCACGATTTCCTTTTCGATAACCTAAAGATCTTTTTATTCAACGAGGGTGTTGACCTGGCGCAGATAGATACGTCGCAAGAGGGCAAGGTCAACTGGTAGAACGCCGGAACGCAAGATGTAGGCCTGGGTGTCTTAAGGGATCGACGCTGGCTACCAGCGTTCATGTCTTGCGGTATTCATACAGACGATCTGCCGGCGTTCCTTCAATGCTTCTCAAACTTTAACGCAGCGGAGTTGATGCAATAGCGAAGCCCAGTCGGCTTTGGCCCATCATCAAAGACGTGGCCGAGGTGTCCGTTACAGCGGCTACAAACAACTTCCGTTCTTAGCATCCCAAGGCTTCGATCATTGATCTCGGTCACATTCTTCTGATCGACAGGAGCATAGAAGCTCGGCCAGCCCGTACCGGATTCGAATTTCGTTTTCGAGCTGAACAGCTTGAGGTGGCACGCGGCACAGTAATAATCCCCTTCATCGTGATTGTCGGCATATTCGCCCGTTCCCGGCCGTTCGGTCCCTTTTTCACGAAGGATGTGAAACTGTTCAGGTGTGAGAATTGATCGCCACTCATCCGCTGTTTTGACTATTTTCTTTCCGTCGAATTCGTCGTCGTTTACCGGTTCGAAGGTAGTTGCAACCGGGTTTGCCTTTGCATGCGGTTGAGCTTCAAGATTTGTCACCGGACGGCAGCCGGTCGTTCCTAAAATTGAAACTAATGAGGTGAAGATTGCGAAATAGGTGATAACTCTCATAGCTTTGAATATGTTCGGTTTGTGATGGTCCTTAGATTCACACATATATTTCGCAAGAATTAGATTATAATCCCGGATAATTGGAAATGAGCAGAAAACAACTCGAAAATAAACATCCGCTTGCGGTCCGCTGGCTGCATTGGATCAACTTTCCGCTACTCGCGATGATGATCTGGAGCGGAATGCTCATTTACTGGGCAAATCCGGCGTACGGAGTGCGCATCTTTGGTTACGAGCTTTTCAAATTCTTTCCGGTTTGGTTCAACGACGCATTAGGCATACCTTTCCGCCTTGCCGAAGGGCTACAGCTCCATTTCTTTTTCATGTGGCTATTCGCCGTAAATGGTGCGGCCTATGTCATTTACACGATCGCATCCGGTGAATGGAGGGCCATAGTGCCCGTGCCATCGTCGCTAAAACGCGCATTTCGTGTCGCTCTCTACGACGCTTATATCGTCAAAGAGAAACCCCCGCAGGGCAAATACAACGACGCCCAACGCATAGCCTACACTACTGTGGTCGTCATGGGAGCTTGTTCGCTGCTCAGCGGTCTCGCGATTTACAAACCGACTCAGCTCGCCTGGTTGACGGCAGCCTTTGGCGGTTATCAATGGGCGCGGTGGATACATTTTTGGCTGACGATGATGTTCGTGATGTTTTTTCTCGTTCACATTTTGCAGGTTGTGATAGCCGGATGGAGCAATTTTCGGTCAATGATCACAGGCCGCGAGATAGTCGACGCAGTCACAAATCAGGAGGCCGAAGCATGAGCGAACGCGACGATGTACTTCTCGAAAAGGTTCGTGAGTTCGAGCAAACTGTGTCCGATAGCGGCACGGCCGACATTCTTGGCGAAAGGCGACATCTTTCCGAGCCTCTTACTCCGGACGAAGCTCGTCGAAAAATGTCCACTATGACCCGGCGAAACTTCATTATCGGAGGGGCCGCTGCCGCGCTCGGCATTTTTGGCTGGCGCTGGATGGCCGACGAGACCAAGGCCACCCTGCTCCGCCGCACGTTCGAACTTAACGAGCGGGTAAGCCAGATCTTCTACAGCCCGGCTAGGCTTGCTAAGGAATTCTCCGGGGACGAGGTCACGGCGGCTCGCGTTAACGGCGATGCGGGCCTTAGGGGCGAATTTGACCCGGCGACCTGGCAATTGAAGGTTGGCGGCCTTGCCCGCCGCAGCGAAGATCTTATCTTGAGTATCGACGACATTAAGGAGCTGCCACGGACCGATATGGTCGTCGAGTTCAAGTGCATTGAGGGATGGTCAACTATAACTCATTTCGCTGGAGTGAGATTCTCCGACTTCGCTTCGAGATACGCTCCGGATAATAAGCATCCATATGTTTCACTGGTAACACCGGACGAGGGCTATTTTGTCGGATGGGACACACCCGCCATAATGCACCCGCAGACGTTGCTCGCGTACGAGATGAACGGGCGTCCGCTTAGGCCCGAGCATGGTGCGCCGCTGCGTCTTGCAAGTCCGACAAAGTACGGCATCAAGCAGATCAAGCGGATAGGGCGAATCGAGTTTACCGCCGAGAGGCCGCGGGACTATTGGGCAGAACAAGGTTATGACTGGTACGCCGGGCTCTGATCTGGTATTCATTAACGAAGCATTTGATGCTGATAGCGCCACAGCCACCCAGCTCGACGCGTTGCTCGCTGAGGGCTGGCGCCATTTCGGGACGCATTTCTTTCGTTACAGCCTAAACTTGCACAATGACGAGATCGTTCGTGTTCTACCGCTCAGGATCCGGCTAAGCGACTTTGAGTTGTCCAGGAGTCAACGGCGAATTCTCAAGCGAAATGAAGACCTGACCCTCGATATCGTTCCCGCTGCAGTCGATGATGAGGTCCACGAACTTTTTCGCCGTCACAGACGCCGCTTCGAGCACAATGTGCCTGATTCGATCTACGATTTTCTTTCTCGCGAGCCGGCAACAATGCCCACCGAATGCCGCCAGATCACGGCGAGAGACGGAAGCGACAGGTTGCTTGCTGTCAGCTTTTTCGATGTTGGCGAGACGAGCACTTCGGCGATCTACGGGTGCTTTGACCCCGACGAAACGCATCGAAGCCTCGGAATTTTGACGATGTTAAAGGTGATCGAACATTCGCTCGATAGCGCGCGACAGTTTTATTACCACGGTTACGCCTATGACGTTAGGTCGTTTTACGATTACAAAAAGCGATTTTCGGGCGTCGAGCAATTTAACTGGAAAGGTAGTTGGCAAAAGCTATAGGGTGCGTGTCCACTCGATATATTTCTCAGCATCAAATTTTTTACCCGTACTGTGGCTCGCCATATAGCGGATCGTACCAAAAACAGGGCGCTCAAACCACGGCCTGTCATGTTTACCAAAACACCATAAAATACCCGCGTATGAATTCGGGTTGCGTCCGTCGAGACAGTATTTGTTGTTGAGATGTACAAGCGTTTCAAACGCGACCTCGTACGACGGCGACCAGGCGATGACATTCTTGCCCCAGAGCATTCGAACATAATTGTGCATCCCACCGGTTCGCACCATCTCACGCTGAGCAGCGTTCCATAGTTCGTCGTGCGTCTTGGCAGCCTCTAATTGTTCTAATGAATAAAGATATTGTCTCTCATCATTTGCATGATCGCGCATCGTCTTGTGAACCCACGGCGGCAGCGCTGCGAGCGAGTCGTGATTCGCGTTATGCCGTGTCATGTTGTATGAGAGTTCGCGCCGAACGATCAATTCTTCGAGATATGCTTCTTTAGACTCTTGCGGGGCATCCGATTCTCGCACCGCAAGCGCGACCTCAAGTGGCGATAGAAAGCCAAAATGAAGATACGCTGATAACCGCGATGACCCGTCACGGTCCGGCTTGCTGCGGGCCGTTTCGTAATTACAAAGTATATCCGTGACAAAATTGCGCAGCCGGTTGCGGCCCTCGGTCGTTCCTCCGTGATACTGCCATGACGGTGCGACATTGTGATCGATATCGCACTCGGAAACAATTTTTGGGATCGTTGCTGAGGTTACCAGAGTTTCCGGGCAATCGATATCAATACCGACGCTCGATTGCTCGACACTCTCAGCGGCGAGCGGCTTGAGATAGTTGTCGAGCAATTTCTTTATTTTTGGCCTGATCGTGTAGGCGGCGTATTCCTCCTTGTCGAATTTCGACATCGGGATAATGCCGTTCGAATCGACCGCAAAGACCGGGATCTCAGCTCGTTCCGCGATTCGTCGATTGTGTTCGGGGATGATGAAGCATGGGAAATCGTCGGTGACCATCAACGCCGCGTCGTTAGCGAGTGTGGCGACCGTGTTCTTTGGCGAATCAGCATCTTTCTGCAAATAAAAGACATAACGAATACCCAGCCTTTTAAATTCACGCCGTTTTTCCTCGACGCCCTCGAGGATGAAAGTGTGTATCCTATCGCTCGCCCACGGATAGTAATATTTAAGCCCCTCATAAACGACGAGCGGCAGTTTGAGTTCATTCGCCTTTCTGATCGCCCAAATGAGCGCGTGATTATTGTCCACGCGTTTATACATTTGCATCCAATAGAGCACATATCGCGCGTGTGGATTAACCGGCCGGTCGTTTAGCTGAATAACTCTTTCGTTGATCCGCATTTTCTTCGTATTATAGTAAGGATTCACCACAGAGACACAGAGGTCACAGAGAATAGCAAAAAAATATGAAATACAGTCTAAACAAACAGTTCGTTCGATTCTTCTTTTTAGTTTCTGTCCTCTGTGTTCTCTGTGCCTCTGTGGTGAATATCCCCGCTCAGGAGTGGAAAACCCTCAAAAACGGCATCGAATACGCCGAGGTGACCAAAGAGATCAGCGGGCTCAAGGTCAATATGAACCTGCTCCGGCTCGACCTGACAAAGGTCCGCCTCGACGTCCACCATGCCATGGACTCCGCCATTGGCACTGAAAAGACCTCGTCCATCGCTACGCGGCACGGAGCTCTCGCAGCTATCAACGCAGGTTTCTTTCGCTTGGATTCGAGCAATTTTGGCGGCGACCCGTCCGGAATTCTAAAGATCGACCACATTCTTCTAAGTGAGCCGACACAACAACGATGTGCCATCTTCATTGATAATTGGGATCGGGAAACATACGTAGTGTTTGGCCGCCTCGCTACTCATTCATGGTACGAGATCAATAAGCGGATCATTAGTGTGGACGGGACGAACCGCGAACGTAAGGAAAACGATTTGATCGAATATACTCCGCAGCTCCACCCAACCACGCTTACAACTCCTGACGGTATCGAGATCGTTGTCCGAAATGGAAAGGTCACCACGATCCTTGACCGCACGGGCAGCACGCGGATCCCGGCAGATGGCTTTGTCCTGTCAGCATCAGGCAAACGACGCGATGAGATACTCGACTGGCTCGTGAAGGGCTGGTTAAAAATAGGTTCGAAGATAAAGGGATTCACTGCAGTCGAACAGGTCGATGCGTCCGCCAAAGAGCTTCCGCCATATGGCTTCGAAGACATTACGAACGGCGTCCCGCAGCTGATCAAAAACGGAAAGATCGATATTACGTGGGAACAGGAAAAGGCACCGAAATCGTTCTTTGAAACGCGGCATCCCCGAACGGCAGTTGCCAAATTAGCGGACGGCAAGTTTTTAATGATCACTGTCGATGGCCGAAGCGAGGCAAGCGGCGGGCTCGGTTTGCAGGACCTGGCGGAATATCTGCTCAGTCTCGGGGCGACCGATGCGATGAATTTAGATGGCGGCGGCTCGACGACGATGTTCGTCGACGGCAAGGTCGTCAATCACCCCTCGGACAAAGAGGGCGAGCGAAAGGTGTCTGATGCGATCCTCGTGACACCGAGAGTCAAACGCCCCAAGAAATAAGACTTTCAGGCATGGTGTCGGCGAATCGAATCTTGTCTCACATCAAGCAGCCGAAACTCTACACTGTCAATACTTGATCCAAGTATCTTACAACTTCATTCGTCGAGAGATCTGACGTGATCATCCCTATATAATTGTCGGGCCTGAGTACGACGACGAATGGACGGTCGGCGCCGAAATGCTCTACGATGTCCTCGGTCAGCGGCAGAGTGTGAGCGTCCAAAATTTCTTTACGGCCGGTTGATACGCCTCCCACCCCATCGCCGCCAAACGCGAGCACATGAAACTTTGGTTCACGCAGCCTGTCGTAAAGGTTAAAATCGCCGTTTATGTACGGCATCCGGTCGCCGGCCCTGACCGCAAATCGTGTCTTATCTTCACTCAGTGAACTCTCTCGATAGCTGATGCCTATCTGGGAAACGAGCGGAAATATTGCTTTTTTGACGATATCTAAACTCAACGCGAAACCGAGAATATGCGGGAAAATATGAGTGCGGAAATACGAAATGAACCACTCGTCGCTTGAACCGAATTCGAACAAGCGATCGGTCGTTTTGAGCAAATGCCGTGCGTTCGGCAGTCGCTCTTCGTTGTAGGTGTCCAGCAATTTTTTACTAGCATGGCCCTTGCATACCATAGCTAGCTTCCATGCCAGATTATAGCCGTCCTGAATGCCGGTGTTCATACCCTGCGCGCCGGCGGGTGTATGGATATGAGCCGCGTCACCGGCCACAAAACATCTGCCCTCGGAAAATTTGTTGACGGCGCGAGAATGCACTTTATAAACCGAGAACCAGTTGACGTGGCTGATCTTGAGCTTCATTTCAGTATCGAGCTCGATCTGTCGTTCGATCTCGTCATAGAGGATTTCGCCCTCGTCGGCTTCGTGTCCTTCGGGAAACGTACCGACAATTCGGTAACGGTTTTCACCGGCCATGGGGAAAAATGCCGTGATCGTGTGTTTGGCGAGACAGACCTGCAAAGCGTCGTGCGAAAATTCCCAGTCGATCTGTACATCGGCAACATAGAATAGCCGCCCGACCGTATCGCCTTCGAAAGTCAAACCGAGATCATGCCGGACCTTGCTTTTCGATCCGTCACAGGCGACCAAATATTTGGCGTTGATCGTTTCTGCGTCGCCATCCGCGTTCCTTACCTTAGCCGATATTCCGGCCTCATCTTGATTAAAAGTTAGAAGTTCCGTCTGCCAGCTTACGTCCCGTCCCTGTTCGCAGATGTAGTCGTAGAGTAGCGATTCATGCTTACCCTGCTCGACCACAAGCATGTATGGATAGGCACTCATACCGGCTCCGATCTCCATCAGAAACGCCTCGCCCCGAACGACACCGCCTTCGATCATCCGCACCTTTTCAGCGGGCTTGCCGAGCGAAATGAGTTTTTTGGCGAGGCCGATCTGTTCGTAGATCTCGAGCGTCCGTGCCTGAACACCGATCGCCCGCGAATGCGGAGTGGTCGTTTCTTTTTTGTCAATGATCACAAAATCAACGCCGAACCGGATCAACTGGCACGCGATTGCGAGGCCCGTAGGGCCCGCTCCTATGATTAAGACGTCGGTATTTACCATTGCTTTGGGTTAGTTGCCGTCAATCGGCCGCCGCTAGTCGAAATCAAGCTTCAAATCTTCGCCCGAGAGCTCGACCATAACGCTGCCGCCGTTAGCGAGTTTGCCGAATAGAACTTCATTTGCGAGCGGTTGTTTGATCTTTTCGTGGATGAGCCGCGACATTGGACGGGCACCGTATCGTGCGTCGAAGCCATTCTTGGCGAGCCACTCGCGAGCTTGTTCGGTGAGTTTTACCAGAACACGCTTTTCTGCAAGCTGGCCGTTGAGTTCCTTGATAAATTTATCAACGATCAGCTTGATAACCTCAATGTCTAGTGCTTTAAATGGCACCCACGCGTCGAGGCGGTTGCGAAACTCAGGTGTGAACGTCCGTTCGATCGCACCTTTTGCATTGCCCTTGGTATCTGAGCTGTTTCGAAAGCCCATTCCCCCAGATGAAAGTTCACGGGCGCCGGCGTTGGTCGTCATTATCAGAATTACATTGCGAAAATCCGCCCTCTTACCGTTGTTGTCGGTCAGCGTTGCCGAATCCATTACCTGAAGTAACAAATTGAACAGGTTTGGATGGGCTTTTTCGATCTCGTCGAGGACGAGTACGGCGTGCGGTGTCCGCATTATTGCTTCGGTAAGCAAGCCGCCCTGATCAAAACCGACATAGCCGGGAGGCGCACCGATTAGACGGGAAACGGTATGCGGCTCGGCGTATTCGCTCATATCAAATCTTATGAACTCGACGCCGAGGATCTCTGCAAGCTGTTTCGAGACCTCAGTTTTGCCTACACCGGTGGGCCCTGAAAAGAGGAAAGAGCCGACAGGCTTTGTCTGGTGCCCGAGACCGGCGCGCGAGATCTGAATCGCGTCAACGATCTTGTCGATTGCTTCATCCTGGCCAAAGATCGTCTTCTTGATATCGTCTCGAAGTGTCTTGAGCCGCTGTTTTTCATCAGCGACGACGGTCTTTGGCGGTATTTTTGCCATGCGGGCGATGGTGTTTTCGACCATCTGGACCGTAACTTTCTTTGGGCGGCGGCTCGCAGGTAAAAGTTTGACCGACGCACCGACCTCGTCGATCACGTCAATGGCTTTGTCAGGCAGAAACCGGTCATTGATATATTTACCAGCCAATTCAGCGGCGGTATGCAGGGCGTCATTGCCGTATTTCACTCCATGATGCTGCTCGTAAAATCTCTTCAGCCCCTTAAGTATTTGATACGTTTCATCGACCGTCGGCTCATTGATATCGATCCGCTGAAAACGGCGTGCAAGCGCCCGGTCGCGGTCAAAGGCAGCTTTATATTCGGCGTGAGTCGTCGAACCAATACATCGCAGGTCACCGGCAGCAAGTGCCGGCTTTAAAATATTTGACGCGTCCATTGAACCGCCTGAGACTGCTCCTGCCCCTACGATCGTGTGTATCTCGTCGATAAAGAGGATGGCGTTTTCCTGTTCTTTTAGTTCGTTGATTATAGCCTTGAACCGCTGTTCAAAATCACCTCGATACCGTGTACCGGCGAGTACGGCCCCCATGTCGAGGGCAAAGACCTTGGCACCTTGAAGAACCTCAGGCACTTCGCCCTCGCTGATCTTGAGTGCGAGGCCCTCAGCGAGGGCGGTCTTGCCGACGCCGGGTTCGCCGACATAAAGCGGATTATTCTTCTTTCGCCGGCACAGAACCTGGATGGTGCGTTCGATCTCAGCAGAACGCCCGACGATCGGGTCGATCTCGCCTGCGGCAGCTTTGGCAACAAGCTCTACGGTGAAACTCTCGAGCGGCTTTTTACGCGGCGCAGACGGCATCGGATCACCGTCGTCATCGAGTTCGTTGTCGAGATCCGGCATGAACTCATTTGGGTCGACCTTTGAAATGCCGTGTGAGATGTAATTTAATATGTCGATTCGCTTGACACCCTGCTGCAGGAGCAAATAGACCGCAAACGATTGTTCTGCCTGATAGAGAGCCGCAAGAATGTTACCGCCGTCAACGGCACCCTGTCCGCTCCCTTCAGCCTGAAGAACGGCGTAAGAAATGGTCGATTGAAAGGTCGACGTTAATTCCGGCATCGTTTTCACATCGGCCGGCAACTTCTCGAGAACATTATCAAAGTATTCCAAAAGGGCGCGGGAGAGTTCATCGATCTGTGCCCCGCAATTGAACAATATGTCTCGCGCGGCGGAATCTTCGAGCAGGGCAAATAATAGGTGTTCGAGCGTTACAAACTCATGGCGCTGCTTTACTGCTTCTTCGACCGCCGCGCTAAGTGTTTCTTCTAATTCCCTTGTCAGCATCTTGAGTTTATCTTAGCAGTTTTGCCTCGATTGGAAATAATCAATTTGATACCTCTAGGCAAAACGAACTCCTTCGGTACAGATCCGCGAGATGTGTATGTTAAATGCGATCCCCGTCGCGTTGTAAACAAACCGCATTGCGGACCCGACCCTTTCAGCTTGTTCAGCCGAATCCGACAACATAAATACAGATGGACCGGAACCTGAAATTCCACCGCCGAGAGCTCCGGCAGCTAGACACTTTTCTTTTATCTCGTCGAACTTTGGGATCAAATTTTTCCGAACAGGTTCCACGATCATATCCTCGAGCGAGCGCGAGATCAGGCCATGATCGCCTTTTGAAAGTGCCGCGACGAGCGAGCCGAGATTACTCCAATTACGGATCGCGTCCTTTAGTGGAATCTCTTTTGGGAGCATTGCTCGTGCCTCGCTTGTTTTGATCTCTATCTGTGGGTGGATAACGCTCGCAAAAAGAGCTGGAAAATCTATCTCGACAATATCCATAGGCTCAGTTGACCGAACAAGTGTAAATCCGCCATAGATACAGGGTGCAAGATTATCTGCATGACGAGAGCCCGAAGCGAGCATCTCGCCAGCCATCGCGAGTTCGACGAGTTCCGGCTTTGTGTACCTGTCTCCGAGCAATCGGTTTGCAGCAACCACCGCCCCGGCGGCACTAGCCGCGCTCGAACCGATCCCACTGCCGGGCTTGATGTTTTTGGTGATCTCGGCCTCAAAACCGTGGCCGATCTCCGAAGCCTCGATTATTGCCTTTAAAGCAACGCCCGCTACATTCTTTGCCGGATCGGTCGGAAGGCCATGATCGTCACGGTGTGTTATACGAACCTCTCGCGTGGCGATCTTGCGAACCGTCATCTCATCGAAGGGAGTCTCGAGTGCAAAACCGAGGCAATCAAAACCGCACACAACGTTTGCGACAGTGGCAGGCGACAAAACCCTAACTTCGTCCATATTTCGAAATTTCCGCACGGGCGTATATTATTTAAGGCTTGAGACCCAAAATGGGCGTCTCTCACCGACAGATGCACTACTTTAGCACAAACCGATCGTCCCCTCACGCCACATTTCGCGAGGCGGTATTGGCAGGCCAACCTGATGACAAGGGGCTTTATTTTCCTTCTGAGCTGCCAAAATTTAGCAGCGAATTTCTCGATGGCCTCAGGGAGACGTCAAATGAACAGATCGCGTTCGATGTGATCAGAGAGTATGTCAACGGCGAAATACCTGATGACGAACTTTTCCGGATCTGCTCAGAGACGGTCAATTTTGATTTTCCACTTGTTCGTGTAACAGACAAAATTTCGGCTCTCGAGCTGTTTCACGGCCCAACTCTTGCTTTCAAGGATGTCGGGGCGAGGTTCATGAGCCGGTGCCTAAGATATTTTTCCCGAGACAAAGCGGAAACGACTATCGTCATCGTTGCGACATCAGGTGATACGGGCGGTGCGGTCGCGGCGGGTTTTCACGGTGTCGAGGGCATCGAGGTCGTGATCCTTTACCCGAAAGGAAAGGTTAGCCGGGTTCAGGAACTACAACTCACGACGCTCGGCGGAAATGTAACTACATTGGAATTACATGGTAATTTTGACGATTGCCAGGCACTTGCAAAGCGTGCACTAGGGGATGCCGAACTGCAATCAATGGTCCACCTTACTTCGGCAAATTCGATTAATGTTGCGCGTTGGCTGCCGCAGCAGTTTTACTATTTTTACGCGCTAAAACAATGGGAGGGCAAGCCGCCTTTGATCTCGGTACCGAGCGGCAATTTTGGCAATCTCGCCTCTGGAATACTCGCGCAAATCTCAGGGCTGCCGGTGAAAAAGTTTATTGCAGCCTGTAACGCGAATGATGTTGTTCCACGTTTCATGCAAAGCGAAGATTACCGGCCCTGTCCGTCGGTTCCGACGCTTTCTAATGCTATGGATGTGGGATCTCCGAGTAATTTTGTACGAGTGCTTGAGATCTTTGAAAATGATTTTCCAGAACTGAAAAGCCGTCTCGAAGCGGTGAGCATTTCGGACGAAACGACCGCAGCCACTATGCGGGAGGTATATTCTGAAGAGGGTTATGTCCTCGATCCGCATGGTGCGGTCGGGTATCGGGCCCTTGCGGATCATTTAGAATCTCGGCCCGATTCGCGTGGCATTTTCCTCGAAACTGCTCATCCGGTGAAATTCGATTCGGTAAATGAGATAATCGGAACCTACGGCGACGTGCCCGGATCGGTTAGCGGACTTTTCAATAGGGAAAAGCAAAGTATCGAAATGGAAAACAACTACGATCAATTAAAGGCATTGCTCGCGGCCAAAATATGAAGGTATTGAAATTCGGCGGGTCATCTGTTGGCAGCGCCGACGCGATCAATGAGGTCATAAAAATCATTCGCCGCACGAATGAAGAACATTCGTGTGTAGTCGTCTTGTCGGCAATGCAAGGGACAACGGATGCCTTGATCGACGCCGGCCGCCGAGCTGAAGCCGGTGATGACGGATATATCGAGATACTCAGCAATATTGGCGAACAGCACATCGACACTATCAACCGGCTGTTTCCTGACGACCCTCATACCGAAGTGCTCGATTTTGTCGAATCGACGGTCAAAGAGCTCGAGGACATCTGCGAAGGCGTCCGCCTCGTGCGGGAACTTTCACCAAAGACACTCGACCGTATCTTGAGTTTTGGCGAGATCGTGTCGTCAAAGATCTTGTCTGCAAAGCTCTCGGCTGCCGGCCTGACAAATGAATGGAAAGACAGCCGACTGGTGATCCGTACAGATTCTAATCACGGCTTTGGGGCTGTCGATCTTGCTGAATCGGGCCGAAGGCTTAATGCTTACTTCGAAGCCTCGATCTCAATACTGCTGCGATCATCGCCGCCGCGATCGATGCCGATGTGCTTGAGATCTGGACAGATGTCTCGGGTATGATGACTGCCGACCCGCGATTTGTACGTAACGTCCGTCAGATCTCGCATATAACTTATCGAGAGGCGATGGAATTGTCCCACTTTGGAGCAAAGGTAATCTATCCTCCGACGATTCAACCCGTGATGGCGAAGGGCATTCCGGTTCTCGTCAAAAATACATTTGCGCCCGACGATCACGGAACACTGATCGAATCAGATTCGGCTGCGGAAAAGGAAATGATCCGCGGCATCACGAGCATCGATAATATTACGGTGCTCAATCTTGAGGGCAGCGGCATGGTCGGCATCCCGGGTTTCTCGAAGCGGCTATTTGACGCTCTTTCGAGGGCAGAGATCAATGTCATCCTAATTACTCAGAGCTCTTCCGAGCATTCCATCTGTGTTGCGATCGAAGAGAAGCACGCAGAGATGGCGAAGCGCGCGGTCGATCGTGAGTTTGAGTATGAGATCTCCGTCGGCCGCATTGATCCTCTAAAGGTCGAAAATGGTTTTTCGATACTCGCTCTGGTCGGCGACAAAATGAAGGAGCACACCGGCGTCAGCGGCAAGATGTTCACGACGCTCGGGCACAATGGCATAAACATCCACGCGATCGCGCAGGGGTCGAGCGAGCGAAATATTTCTGCGATCATCTCGTCAAAAGACGTGAAAAAAGCCGTCAATACACTGCATGAGGCCTTTTTCTCAGACGGTAACAAGCAAATCAATGTCTATATTACCGGTGTCGGAACGGTCGGCAGCAGATTGATCGACCAGCTTCGATCGCAGCATGATGCTCTCTCAAAAGAGCTGCGGCTAAACGTCCAGGTCGTGGGGTTGGCAAATAGTAAGAGAGCCGCTATTCAGCCGGAAGGGATCGATCTCGATAACTGTGTCGAGGCTTTGAATGATGCGGAAGATATGACCGTAGCCCAATTTACGGACAAAGTTATCGAAGAGAACTTACGAAATTCCATTTTTGTCGATGTTACAGCGAGCAGTGATGTGGTCGAAAATTACCCGAAACTTCTCTCGCGAAGTATCTCTGTTATAGCCTGTAACAAGATCGCGGCCTCGTCGGATCACGAAAAATACTCTCGTCTAAAAGATCTGGCACGCGAATTTGGCACAAATTTCTTTTTTGAGACAAATGTCGGTGCTGGACTGCCCGTGATCAATACGCTCAATGACCTGCTCCGCAGCGGTGACCGTGTCAATCGGATCGAAGCCGTTCTCTCGGGTACGTTGAATTTCGTTTTTAATAATTACGACGGCACTCGCAGGTTTGCCGAGGTTGTCCGTCAGGCTCAGGATCAGGGTTATACTGAACCCGACCCACGGCTCGATCTAAGCGGGACTGACGTGGCTCGAAAAATACTGATTCTCGCGCGCGAAGCCGGCAATAGGATGGAGATGAGCGATATCGCGAACACCGGCTTTTTACCCGAGTCCTGTCTGGAAGGCAGTGTCGAGGACTTTTATTCGGAAATGGACAAACATGAATCGCATTTCCGCAAGCTACTCGACGACGCCCGAGCCGATGGTAAGATACTCAAATATATTGCTTCGTTTGACGAAGGAAATGCCGCGGTCGGCCTGCAATCGATCGGCCCCGATCATAATTTCGCTAATCTCTCAGGCAAAGACAACGCGGTGCTTTTTTATACGAACCGGTATTTTGAACAGCCGCTGGTGATAAAAGGCGCGGGTGCCGGAGCGGATGTGACGGCGGCGGGAGTTTTCGCTGACATAATCAGGGCCGCACGTTAAGAAGGTAAGGGCCGCATCTAGCGGCCCGTTTTGCATTAATCCAGAACCCCAAACTTCCCTGCCTGAAAATCACTCATTGCCTCGACGATCTCCTGCCTGGTGTTCATCAGGAAAGGCCCGTACTGGGCGATCGGTTCGTTCAGAGGTTCGCCGCTCATAACCAGCAGTACGTTATCTTCGGCCGCCTCAACGGTGATATTTTCACCCTCTCGTTCAAATAAAGCGAGGTTGTTGGTCGCGAGAGTTTCAGTTCCGTTGAAAACAGCCGAACCCTCGACGGCGAGGATCGCAGTAGTAAAACCGTCAGGATATTGGAGCTCGACTTTTTCGCCCTTTTTCATCTTTAGATTATAAAGATGCACGGGTGAAAACGTCGTTGCCGGCCCTTTTACGCCGCCGAATTCTCCGGCGATGATCTCGACCTCGCCTCCGTTCGATAGTACAACACGGCCCATTTCACCGTTCGTGATCGCCTGATAGTTGGGCTCGGTCATCTTGTCCTTAGCCGGCAGATTAACCCAAAGCTGGACCATTTGAAACGGCCCGCCCTGACGGTTGTATTCCTGCTCGTGATATTCCTTATGCAGCAGGCCGCTGCCGGCGGTCATCCACTGAACATCACCTTCACCGATGACGCCGCCATTGCCCCGGCTGTCATGATGAGCGACTTTGCCCTTATAGGCGATGGTTACAGTTTCGAAACCGCGATGCGGATGGGGTCCGACACCAAACGGAGCTTCCCGCGGCGGAAAGTCTTCGAGGGCGTTGTAATCTAGCAAAAAGAACGGGCTCATCCGCTCACCTGTGAGAGGACCGTGCGGGAAAAACCCGTGAACATGAAACCCATCGCCGACCCAATGCCTCGGCGGCGGGGCTACTATCTTTTCAACCTTTTTCGTAACTGCAGACATTTTCGTTTTCATAATTTCTCCTCATTACGACGCTCGCGGCGTCGACCTATAAGGAGAGTTTACAACCCCTCACGGGGATCCACATCGGTAATTGTAACGGACAAATACTAATACTTTTGGGTGAGAAGACGGGATCACGAAAGCCGGCCGCGACAAAGCTATCTCTTTCTGGAAACCATCAGTCCATCACGGATCGGCAGCAAGATATTTTCGACCCGATCGTCGGCCAGGATCTTCTGATTGTATTCGTGCAATGCTTGTGTGTTTTCGTCCATTTCGTCGTCGAGGACCTTGCCGCTCCAGAGGACGTTGTCGGCGATGATAAAGCCGCCGCGGCGGACCCTGTTGAAAACGAGATCGTAATAGTTCGAATAGTTTGGCTTGTCGGCGTCGATGAATACGAGATCATACACTTCATCGAGAGTCGGTATGATCTCGGTCGCAAAACCAAGGTGGAATTCGATACGGTCGGCAAACTCGCTCCTTTCGACAAATGAACGAGCAACGCGGTTAGTGTCCTCTTGTATGTCTAAAGTAATTACCTTGCCGCCGTCGGCAAGTCCCTCGGCAAAACACAGCGCGGAATAACCGAGGTATGTTCCGATCTCAAGAACAACTCTGGGCCTGATCATATACGAGAACATCGATAGCAGCCGGCCCTGGACAAAGCCTGAAAGCATCGCCTTGTCCTCAAAATTGGCGTAGCAATGCTCACGCAGTTCGCGGAGTACGCCGCTCTCGTCGGATGTAAAGTTCTCAGCGTAATCAATGATCTTCTCTGTAAATTCCATAACATTAATACTCGACTTACCGGCACGCACGCGGTTCTGAGTTATAGGTCTACCCTAACCAATCCTCGTTTTATCGCGGTCGTGGCGGCAGATGTCCGGTCTGAGACGCCGATCTTTCCAAAGATTTTTTGGACATGCGATTTGATCGTGTTTTCTGAAAGGTCCAGGGCGAAAGCAATTTCCTTGTTGGACATACCGCCGACGATCATTCGCAAAACGTTCGATTCGGCAGGCGTTAGTTCTTCCCTGCCGACGTTCTCGCTTAGGATCTGAGCGATATCATTCGGGATGTACTTTCGGCCCCACGCGACGGTGCGTATCGCTTCGATTAGAGTTTCGGGAGTGACGTCTTTGCAGATATAACCAATGGCGCCTTTTCTGAGGGCTGCCGAGATCTCAGCGTCGCCGGCGTGTTCGGCAAGTACGATGATCTTTGCTTTAGGACGTTCAGCGAAGTAATTGTCGAGATCATCGATCGAACACGAATCCGGAAAGCGAAGGCCGAGTATCGTTACGTCAGGATCTAGCCGGCGAAATAATTCAAAGCCATCTGCCGCGTTGTCCGACTCTCCAATAAGTTCGATATCTCCCTCATCCGCCAGCGCCGCTCGGATGCCGAGACGAACTCGACCAACGGTTTGATCAGGTCAGTGTCGTAGTTGGTTTTAACGTTCTGCATGACGGCAGTTATCCGTTCGAGGCCCATACCTGTATCGACTGATGGAGCTGGCAGCGGCGTCAGCTTAAATGATCCGTCAGGTTCGAGTGTGCGGTTATACTGCATAAAAACGAGGTTCCAGATCTCCATCGTCGTGTCGCCCTCGCCATTGACCCATTTGGGGTGATTTTTCTCGGGATCGTTTGGGTCGTCGCCCATATAATAATGGATCTCGGAACAAGGGCCGCACGGGCCCGTGTCGCCCATTTGCCAGAAATTGTCTTTCCGTCCGAATCCAAGAACACGTTCCGGCTTGGCCCCTGCCTTGACCCACAATTCGCGCGCTTCGTCGTCAGGGCCAACCTCGCCGTCGCCCTCAAAAACAGAGAACCACAAACGCGATTCATCGAGCTTTAGCTCGTTCACGAGAAAGTCCCACGCGTATTCGATGGCTTCTTTTTTGAAGTAATCACCGAAAGAGAAATTACCGAGCATTTCGAAAAACGTATGATGCCGGGCGGTCTTTCCTACCTCGTCAAGGTCGTTGTGTTTGCCGCCGGCACGGATGCATTTTTGTGACGAGACCGCACGGGTGTAATCGCGTTTTTCATTTCCGAGAAAGACATCCTTGAATTGATTCATACCGGCATTTGTAAAAAGCAAAGTCGGATCGTCAGCCGGCAGCAGTGGCGACGAATGAACAACTTTGTGCCCGTGACGCTCAAAATACTCAAGAAATTTCGCTCTGATCTCGTTTCCAGTCATACGAAAACTTTAACACAAAGCGTTTCTCCGGCGCATTTGCAAGAAAAAAGCCGGATACACATTCGCATCCGGCTAACCTAAGATCTTTTGTCCTATCCAAAATTACTTGTTTGCTTTGAAACGAAGGGCGGCCGAATTCATACAATATCTCAGGCCGGTAGGCTGCGGGCCGTCGTCAAAAACATGCCCGAGATGAGCTCCGCACCTTGCACATTCGACCTCAGTGCGGACGTCAGACGGTATGCTTCGGTCTTCTTTTTCGACGAGATTCTTCTTGAATGCTCCTTGATAGAAGCTGGGCCAGCCTGTCTGGGAGTCGTATTTTGCGTCTGAGCGAAACAGGAGGAGTCCGCAAGCCCCACAGTGATAAGAGCCATGCTTTTTGTTTTTTAGCAGTGCACCGGAGTATGGCCGCTCAGTACCCTCGTGCCGCATTACGTAATAGCCCTCCGGAGTAAGGATCGCTTTCCATTCTGCATCTGTCTTGGTGATCGCAACGCCGTCGTATTCAGCATCGGTCAAAACAGGTGCTACAACCTTACCGGCGGGAGTCGGCAGCGGATCTGCCAATACGGAAGGCTTGATCGAACCGGCAATTGGAAAATGGTAAGCAGATGCAGCTAATACCAACGCAAACAGAAATAAAAGTGCTGATAGTTTTCGTCTCATAGCCGGTTCATTGAAACTCTGTCTCTATGATGAGCTTCGATATTAGCGTATTTTGAGCTGATCTGACGACAAAGAAGAAATTCGCTCAATGACCGAAGGACTTTACCCTTCCTGCGGTGCGGTGTACCCCTCCAGAAACCCCGCGGTGCAGAAACCTTGACCTTTTGCCTTCGATCATTGAGCGAAACTCAAGTAGTTACTTAGGCAGTACTACCGAATCGATCACATGGATAACACCGTTCGATTGATTGACGTCAGCGATCGTGACCATTGCTTTGCCGCCGTTTTCGTCCATGAGAACTACATTCTTACCGTCTAGCATTGCATAGAGTTTGCCGCCCGAAACGGTCGTGAACTCTGCCTTGCCATTACCTTTCTTGATTGCCTTGACGACATCATTAGCACTGAATTTTCCGGCGATCACATGATAGGTGAGTATCTTTGTCAACGTTGCCTTGTTTTCCGGCTTGAGCAACGTTTCGACCGTTCCAGCTGGAAGTTTGTCAAAAGCACTGTTTACCGGTGCAAAGACCGTAAACGGGCCTGCGCTCATAAGCGTTTCGACGAGACCGGCGGCTTTTACCGCTGCGACGAGTGTCGTGTGATCTTTCGAATTGACTGCGTTCTCGACGATGTTCTTTGTCTTGTACATCGCCGCGCCGCCGACCATAGGATTGTCGCTCTGTGCCGATGCTGCCGTTGTTCCAAATGCGACGCTAAGCGTCAATACAACTAAACCAATAAATAATTTCATTACCCAATCTCCCTTGTTAAATTAATTTTCAGAAAAGGTTTTTGTTTCCCTTTGAGCTAGTTTTCGCGATGGTTGAATTTTCAGATTCAAAATAATTTGCATTGCATACAAAACAGCGCGCTATAATCAACGAACCAATTAGAAATAACCAACCTTAACCTATCAATAAAGGGGGAATCCATGAGCCATCTATCTACCACTGTGTCCCGGATCTTGCTCATTTCAATAATAGTCTTAGCTGCCGGCAGCGTGTTTGCGAAGAACCGCGAAACTTTGCCGCGGCCTGTATCCGCTCCGCTTGGCTGGGGTTTTGAAGTTGGACGCGCGACCGAAGGTGATGTCGAAGTACTGCTCGCTGACCAGCTTAAGCTCAAACGGGAGTTCGCCCGTATGGAAAGGATCGGTAACGGCATCGTGGGCAAAGAACGAATAAAGGAAATTTTGGTCGAAGGCGGGGCGGGTGAAGGGACCGAAAATCTTTTGAGTTTGTTAGAGAAGTGGTGGAAAGAAGAGATAGATGAGCCTATTCGCCGAATCGCCAATAATCCGGCAGCATCGTGCGAAGAGGCCAGCGATATGATCCGAATACTACTTGTCCGTAATCGGCAAAAAGCACTGATCGGGGCGGGTAACGACTCGGTGGATCTTATGTTAAGTGTATTTGCAGACGTACAGAACCGATGTCACCAAGAGGCTCTTGATGAATGCAATGCGACCGGTCGTTACGATCATATCTTGCGGATGATGATGGTCGAAGCGCGGCAGGCGGGCATGCTCTCCGCTAATTATAAGGGCGATTGGATAGGGCCGGTCCTCCAGGAGTGTGCTATTTACCAAGTGCATTATGTATCCACGACGGATATCGATGACGAGCTAAAGATCCGCTCAGTGATCGACGGACGGATCACTTTAAAACCGGTCATTGAGGGCGACAATGGGCCTCAGATAATGAGTAACCTGAAATTTGAGGGCGAGATAATGAGGGGCGACAATCCATTTTTGCAAAAGCTCGATTGTTCGGCTGCGGACGCAACGGTAACCTGCTCGCCCGGCGGCGAACCAAAGAAATCGGCTTATGCAAAGATCGCAAAAATGACGCTCAGGTCGAAAGAATTTTACGTTGACGAAGCCGGAAATTCGAAATCGAGACCTGTCGGTGAGGACTTTCTCGAGATGATATTCTCACCGGCAATGCTCGCAGCCGCGGCGTCGATCAAAATGCCTGATCTGCCGCCGATCAACTTGCCGTTCCTAGAGGTTGGGGGGACAGGTTTTCATATCGCCCATCAAAAGAGCATGGTAGAGGATAGTATGTTCAAGTTTACGGAAAACCGGCGTTCAGGCTATCCGATCTTGTTCGAATTTACACGACAGGGTAGTGGGCTTGGCGAAGATGTTCCGGGCTCAGATTCGACCGTTTTTCAAGTGATCCACAAGCCTGATAAACAGCCGTTTCCGGCAAGAGACACGACAAAGCGAGTTCCGCTCAAACCAAAACAAAAAGTATAGCGTCACAGATCATCGTCCGCTGTCTCAGAACGCGAGATTGCGGACATATGGTCTCTGATAAGGTCGTAAGAAAACCCTTGCCGAAGCAAATGGTCGCAGAATTTCTTTAGTTCTTCGCGCGTCTCTGGCTTGCCTTTTAGCCGGAGCCGTTTCTCTATCGCAAGATCGATCAGCTCGTCTTCGGGCAGCTTTACAAACGCCTCGGTTATTGCGTCTGCAATAGTTTCTTTATCAAGTTTTTTCTGCGACATCGTTTGCTGCAAACGGCGTTTGCCTTGCGGCTTTTGACGAAGTTTTGAGACAGCTAGGTCGCGGGCAAACTGTTCATCGTCAAGATATTTATACTCTTTTAGCTTTTCAATGACGGCATCGACGATCTCTTCATTGGTCCAGAGCTTTTCGAGCAGACGTTCGCGTAGTTCTCTGACAGAACGCGGTTTAGCAGCCAGCAGCTTGACTGCCCGGTTCATCGTCCGCTCGCGTGATCGGGTCGGGTCATTGACCACACGCTTTTCTTCATCGACCGGTTGTCTTCGCCGTCCCCACATAAGCTCCAGCCAAATTTCTTTTCACATTGTGCATTATGTATGGTGCATTCTAAAATTGGCAGGTGGACGGTATTCTCATCATCGACAAACCCGCCGGCATAACATCTCACGATGTCGTTTACCTTGTGCGGCGAATCCTCAAAACAAAACGCGTCGGCCACACCGGAACGCTCGACCCTTTTGCGACCGGCGTGATGGTGATACTCGTGGGCCAGGCGACACGTCTCGCACAGTTTTTAGATAAGGATCAGAAGGAATACGAGGCGATCGTCCGCTTTGGTTTTGAGACCGATACAGGCGACCTCACAGGACAAATGCAGAATGCAGAACGCAGACTGCAGATTGAAGAGATTGCCAGAGTTCTTAGTAAAACTGATCGGGAGCGGGTATTTGATGATTTTCGCGGCGAGATCCAGCAGACCCCGCCGATGTACTCGGCCAAAAAGATCGATGGTAAAAAACTATATGAGCATGCCCGCAAAGGCGAAACCATTGAAAGACAAGCGGTTACCGTTACGATTGGTCAATTGGAGGCTATCGGCTCTTTTGTCGACCGGGACTTAGAACGCGGAACCTCGGATCTGAAAATCAGGGTCGCGTGCAGCGCCGGAACCTACATCCGAACCTTGGCAGAAGACATCGGTCGAAAGATCGGCGTCGGTGCTCATCTGGCCGGGCTTCGAAGAACTGCCGCCGGAAAATTCACGGTCGAACGGAGTGTCACACTTGATCAACTTGCAGACTTGGCCGACCCGTCGTCCGCACTTGTTCCGATGACCGAAGCGGTCGGGCATTTATCAAAATTCATTTTGGGCGGCGATCGTGTAGCCAAAACTCGAAACGGGCTCTCGACGCGGGTTTTCGATACTGATCTTACAAATGGAGAAGCTGTCAGGATGCTCGGCCCGGAGGGTCAACTGGTCGCTATCGGTTTTTTTGACGCGGGTGAAAATATTATCCAGCCAAAAGTCGTTTTGGTATAAAATGGCGGCAGAGTAATACGTATGAAAAAGAGAAACGTAGCAATAGCTCTTGGCGGTGCGGTCGGTGCGGCGGTTGCGGTGAAATTGCTGACGCGCCCCCGGACTGTCGATTGGAATGATGTCGCCGACCGGGTCGTTCATTCCGACCATTCGCGTTTTGTAAATGTGGACGGTGCCCGCGTTCATTTTCGGCACCGCTGCTGGCTGACGCAGGTTTTCGTGTTATCGCGGTCGATCTGCTCGGCTTTGGCTATTCTGAAAAGCCGTCATGGTTCGATTATTCGATCCAGGCACAGGCGCGGATGGTCTCGCGGTTTATGGACCGGCTCGGCATCGGCCGTGCGACCGTTGTGGGCAGCTCATACGGCGGTGCGGTTGCATTAAATCTGACGCTTGATTATTCCGAAAAGGTGGAAAAGCTAGTGCTGGTAGATGCCGTTTGTAACGACGAACCTAAAAACCACCCTATCCTAAGACTCGCATCGCTTCCCGGCGTCGGCGAAGCGATCACGCCCTTTTTGGTCGATTCCAAGGCATTCTTGCGGATGCGAATGCACGGCACGCTCGCTAAGGCAAATCACTATATGATCACGGACGAGCGGATCGAAAATATTCGCCGTCCGCTCTATGCCGCTGACGGACACCACGCGGTTCTTGCGACCTCGCGAAACTGGAGTGCTGATCGACTGGAGCAGGACGCTCACCAAATTAACCAGCCAACGCTTATTGTCTGGGGCGACTCGGACACGGTCATCCCGATCAAGCACGGCTACACGCTGCACCGCGAGATCCTAAATTCCCGCTTTGTCATACTCAAAGACTGCGGCCACGTACCGCAAGAGGAAAAGAGCGAACTGTTTACGGACCTCGTTACCGAATTTTGTAAAGATAAGAAAGGCAAGATCGCGGCAAGGGAAGGCGACAACGTACGTCTCGAAGCATAAATGAGCGCCTCGAATTCCACACTCTACGGAACGGGCGTTTTTACCACCATTCGCATCGTCGAAGGCAAACCGTGGCTGTGGGAAAAGCACTGGCGAAGGCTGGAGCAAGATGCGGCGAAGGTCGGTATCGACATTTCGTCGTACTCGGAGTATATGATCCGGCGGGGCCTCGACGAGAGCATTCCGGACAGTGATAGAATTAGACCCCACAAAGCAAGGATCACCATCGCAGACGAGAGGCCATCGCCCCTATGGAGCGAAGCTGCGGTTACGATCGCGACGAAGGTCACTTTTCTCGCTTCGCCGTTGAGGCCCGCCCCAGAGCAATTTCGCATTGGCGTCTCGCCCCATCCTTTAAACTCGTCATCGCCGCTCGCCGGCGTCAAATCCTGTAACTATCTTGATCCGATCATGTCGCTTGATGAAGCGAGCGCTCGCGGCTTTCATGAGGCGATCCGTGCGAATGAACGCGGGTATGTGACGAGTGGGTGCATGGCAAATGTATTTTGGGCAAAGAGCGGAAGGCTATACACGCCATCGGTTGCGACGGGTTGCCTCGCCGGGACGACGCGGGAGTTTGTTTTAGAAAACGTGGAATGCTGCGAGGTTGAGGCCGGGATCGACGAGCTCCATGATGCCGATGCTATCTTTCTGACGTCGGCGGGTCTCGGCGTTACCGCTGCTGCTGAATTTGACGAAAAACCACTCAGCAAACCGGATCATCCGATTCTGCATCTGATCCCAACTGATATTTAGGAAATTAAAAAAACACGAAAATACACGAAGATCATTTCGTGTATGTTCGTGGAATTTCTTTGGTGGAATTATTACCCTGCGGTCTCGAAAAGTGCGAGGATCTGTTTGCCTTCGTGCGAGCGCGGATCGATGGTGCGAAGGTGTCTTTGCCCTTGCATTTCCCAGATCGCAGTAACTTCGCCTTCCTTTTCTACTGCCTGATACGAAACGTCCTCGGTGCTGACCGGCGTTTCTTCTGCCGCGGGTGCGGCCTGTACTGCTTCTTCTGACATTTGGATCAATGGTCTCCTTAACTCTATAAAACTAACAAACTCTTACTCGAAACGAAATTCTGACATATCTACAATGATTTTGTCGAGTTACGCTTAGTTATCTCTCACGATCAAGCGTCAGATCGGAAGACGGAAATTATCGGCCCGCCGCCTTGTCGCTTCGTTTCAGGTCCAGCTCGTAGAACCAGAAATCGTTGTTTGGCTGGTCGATCTTGAGCTGATCGGTCTTGCCGTCCTTGTCTATAGTAAAGGTCACAAACCCTCGTGGAAAATTGTAATTGACCGACGGCCGCCAATGTATCCGGAAGGTGTCGAAATGCCAATGTTCTAGGTCGGCGACGAAATTTGGTGCCGGCCCTAGGCGCATCACAAGTTTGCCGCCTTCGTTCGCGACGTTCACGTCTCCGTACATTTGGCTTGAATATGTTCCGGCATAAGCAGCCATATCGAGAGATGGTTTGGTATTCGGTACTCGAGCGGCGTCTGCTTTTTTGTCCGCTTCGATGTCATCTTGCTTGCCGGCGGCGATCTGCTTTATAGCTTCATCGTTCCAATCGCGTTTCGGAGCGCCGACAAAAACGTCGCGAATCTTAGCCATCATCACTTGAAACGCCGGCGATTCGCTGTTGGTCAAAACGACAAAGCCTACATTTTCCTCCGGGATCAGCACCGTGTAAGAGAGCATACCGTCCAGGCCGCCGCTGTGATTGATTATCTTACGGCCATAGTAATCGTAAGTTCCCCATCCCATTGCATAGGCACTGAAATGCCTGGTCGGGTTATTTTTCCACGCTTGTTCAGAGATCGGCTGTAGTGTATTTGGCGACCACATCTGCCAGCTTTGCTCGCTGCTGAAGATCTTTTTGCCCTCGAAGGTGCCTCTTCCCAACTGCAAACGGATCCATTTTGAGAGGTCGTGGACGGACGCATTCAGCCTGACAGCTCCGATGGCGTTGTCGAGAAATCCGACAGGCAGCGCACGCAGTTTGCCGCCCGATTCGTTGTGGGGCATCGCAAAATTGTCCCTCATATCGCGGACGCTGGTCGTTGTCCGACTCATCCCCAGCGGTGTCAGTATCCTCTCACGAACAAAATCGGCCCACGGCTTGCCCGAGACTTTTTCGACAATGCGTCCCGCCGCGATGTACATCAAATTTTGATAGCCGTAGCGGCTGCGAAAGCTCGACACCGGCCTGAGATACCGCACACGCCGCAGCATTTCGTCGGTCGAATACGTCGTGTCATACCAGAGGAGGTCGCCGCTAAAGGTATCGAGCCCCACTCGATGCGAGACGATGTCGCGAATGGTAAGTTCATTAGTCACCCACGGATCGTACATCTGAAAATCGGGCAGGTATTTCGAGACCTTATCGTTCCAGGCGATCTTTTTCTCGTCCACAAGTATCGCAAGGCTCGCAGTTGTAAACGCCTTTGTGTTCGAAGCGATCGCAAACAGGGTATTCTCATCTACCTTGTCAGCCTTGTTGATATCGCGGACTCCATAGCCTTTCTCGAGAACGACCTTGTCGTCTTTGACGATCGCGATCGCCATGCCGGCGCCCGACGATGATCGCCAGGTGTCGATCACTTTGTTTGCATAGGCGTCGATCTCGGCGACCTTTTCATCGAGGGTCTGGGCGTAAATCGCACACGGGAATACGAGAAGAACGAGGACCAATAATTTGAGTTTTTTCATACTAATTGAATTTTAGATCATTCGACGACCTTGAAAAGCCGCCATTCACCGTCGATACCGTCAAAGGTTCGTTTGCCGATCTCATCGAACGAAAGGCCCGAGCCTGCCACAAGGTCTTTTACGGTTCGTGAAACCACAATGTTGCCCCCATCGGAAATTTCCGCCACTTTATGTGCGAGGTCAACAGCAAAACCGGTATAAACGCCGCCTTGTACGTCACATTCACCGGTGTGAAGCCCGATCCGCAGCCTTACATTTTGGGCGGCTGCAGTTTGCTTGATTCTCGAAGCGCAGCGGATAGCTCGCGCAGGACCATCAAATGCGGCAAGCGTTTCGTCCTCGCCTACTGAGATCTCGCGGCCGTTGAAGATGGCAAGTTGTTTGTACATGAATTTGCGCGAGGCGTTGACAAAACGGGTCCATTCGGTATCACCGCGAGAATTTCGTTCGGCGTCGGTGTCGGCAAACGAAACGCTCATAACCGTCGCGAGGACGCGGTCATATTCCCCGGCGTATCGAACGCTCGCCACAAATCGTTCGATCTCATCGACGACCTCTTCTTGATCACCAACGAACGGGAGATGGTCGATGCCATCTAGTTCGACGTAATGTGCCACAGGGATCTGGGCGGCGACGAACCGGCCCTCTTCGACCTTGAGACATAGGTCGCCTTTGCGGTGGATGACCAGCGTCGGAACTCTCACGGACGGCAGCACTCCCCGGACATCGATCTCGGCGTTCATTTTCGTCAGAGCTACCGCCGCACCCGGGCTTGCGCCCATGCGAAGATATGTAGCCCACCACTCGCGAAAATCCTCGTCGGCGGACATCGATGGTGCCCTCTCATTAATACCGACCGGTCCTCCCCATTCGTTGCGCATCGTTTCGAAAAAGGCTTCTCGCTGATCTTCGGTAGGCGCCCAAGGATAATCTTCGTCGCGAATTCGTTTTGCATACGTGCCGATCATCACCAGGCCGGCAGTTCTCTCGGGATAGGTCGCAGCGAACAGCGAACACATCGGTCCGCCCTCGCTGACGCCGATGAGTATCGCACGCTCAGATCCGACCGCATCCATGACGGCATGGACATCTTCCATTCGCTGTTCGAGTGTGGGAAGTTCGTTGATCGGGACGCGATCGGAAAGGCCCGTTCCGCGTTTGTCAAAGAGGATCAGCCTCGAGAATGATGCCAGGCGCTTTAAGAATGTGGCAAACAGGTGATGTTTCCAAAAATATTCAAGGTGCGATACCCAACCCATGACAAATACGATATCTACATCGCCTTTGCCGATGACCTGATATGCGATATTTACATCGCCGTTTTGAACGTACTGTGTTACGGGCACCAGATCCGGTAGTGCACCGACAGCCGGGCGGAGTTGATCGTTTTCTGAATCGGTAATGTAGATATGTGCCCGCGTGTGTTCGACCGTTTCGGTCGATACGAGTTGCTCGTTCCGCTGTACAGTTGCGGTAAAACGATAACCGTATTTTGGTACAGTCTCGATCGTATCGCTGCCTAGTACACGGCGAAGTTGCGAAATATTTTGAGCAAGATTGTTTTCCTCGACAAACGAATCTTCCCAGATCTCCGACATCATCCGCTCTTTGCTAAGCACACGCCCGGCATTTTCGGCTAGCATTACCAGCGTATCAAACACCTTTGGCGGCAGGGTCACGGGCCGTCCGCCATCCGTCAGATCGCGTTCGCCGACGTCTAGCCGGAAGCTGCCGAAGCTGTAAATTTCGCTCTTCACAAAATATTCATAAAACCTTCAGCGAAAGCTAAAGATAATTCCGCGGTACCCGAATAAACTTGCATTTGTTTGAAAATGATCGCGTTTGAGCGATTTTAACACGATAGTCGTCAAAGAATGACCGTAAAGAATTACAGAGAGATCGTGATCGAATTCGAAAGGGTGCAATTGACACGAAAGAGGGCACGGACCGAAGTCGTACAATGTCCCAAATGCGAAGAAGCGGTTGATTTTGTGGGAGTGGTCGAGGCAGCTGAGCTCTTTGAATCAGACGCTGACGAGATCCTCGAATTTGCGGTTTCGCAAGGTTGTCATTTCAGGACGAACGGCGAAGGGGCCATAGCACTTTGCGTTCGCTCAATGTTCAACGCGATGGATAAAAAATATAATGGCAGCATTCGGCTGATCGGACCCGAGGTCCGGGACAACAATTTTTTGGAAACAGGAGAAAAAAATGCAAATATCTGAAAAAACACGACTTTGTAAAATATTCGCGATCGCGGCGTTGATCTTTACAGTAGCCGGGGCAACCTTTGCAGCACCGGTCGTGCGTCAAGGCACCGGAGCGAACGCGGCTGCGTTACAGGCTATAGTCGACCAATTCCGAGCCGATCTCGGAGGTTCGAATAATGGCGTCGGCGGATCATTCTTTAACGGCCGAAGAGAGGTAAATTGGGATGGTGTTCCAGACAACTTTGCCGAGCCAAACAATCTCCCGACCGATTTCTTTAATGTAAATAGTCCTCGAGGACTGATGTTTAATTCGATCGAAACCGATACCGGCGCCGCTCTTAATCAATTCGCGGTCAGCGCAACGACAGCTTCGGGCGTTGCTGTGAGGTTTGGAAATATCAACGCAACGTATTCGAGCATCTTTCAAACCTTCAGTGCACAAAGGCTATTTATCGCGCGCAATACGCCAAACCTGGAATTAACATTTTTCATTCCCGGCACAAATATTCCTGCTACGGTGAGCGGTTTTGGCCTCGTGTTTGCCGATGTCGATTCGTCGACTGGCGGAAATCGAAGCTTGGTAAGATTCTACGGCCCGGACGGCAGGCTATTAAATGGAGCCGCGTCGGCTCCGGCCTTGGATGGCGGCCTTTCCTTTGTCGGCGTCTCCTACAATGGGGGCGAACGGATCGCCAGAGTCGTTATCGAATGCGGGAACGCAGGACTCTCGGCATCAAATAATGACGGTGCGAATGGCGTGGACGTTGTTGCAATGGATGATTTTATTTACGGTGAACCAAGGGCAATGACGCAGCATTCCTCTGACTATGACGGAGACGGAACGACAGATTTCAGTATTTATCGCCCATCGACCGGTACATGGTTCGTCTTACGAAGCGGAACAAATACCGTGGATGTCAATGTTTTCGGCACCAACGGCGACATCCCTGTTGATGGAGACTTCGACGGTGACCAAAGAACGGATATCTGCCTATTTCGCCCATCGACCGGAACGTGGTTCCGTATCAACAGCAGCAATAGTTCAGTGACGCAATTCCAATTTGGCATTAACGGCGACAAACCCGTGCCGGGAGACTATAACAAAGACGGTATAACAGACGTCGCGGTATGGCGTCCTTCGAACGGGCTTTATTTTGTGCGGTCAACCGACGGACTGAGCGCTAATGTGACCCAGTTCGGGGCAACCGGAGACATTCCGATCGCCGCAGGGGCACAATAATGTAGCTCCGTATTAGTTAGCATACATGGGCGGCCCAATAGCGGGCCGCCTTTTTTCTTTCAAATCCCTTCGTTTTCGTATATTCTTTGCAAACGATGTCACCACCGATCGCGATCACTCTGATTATGCTGCTTGTCGCGATCATTTTGTTCGCAACGGAAAAACTGCCGGTAGACGTCATCGGTATTTTGCTGGTGATGGGCCTGGTCTTGACCCGGGTTTTGACCGTCCAGGACGCTGTCGCCGGGTTCGGAAACGACGTGATCATAACGATCGCAGGGCTTTTTCTGCTAGTCGGCGGCCTTATCAAGACCGGGATGGTCGATATGATCGGCCGGCGGATGCATCGGATCTCAGGCGATAACGAGTTTATCCTCACCGCACTGATCATGTTCGCCGCCGCAGTTAGCGCCTGCGTTCTAAAGAATACTACCACGACGGCAATGTTCCTTCCGGTCGTCATCGGGCTTGCCTCAAGGGCAAAGATTCCGCCTTCCAAACTATTGATGCCGCTCGCATTTGGTGCGATCCTAGGCGGAAGCTGCACGTTGATCGGAACATCAACGAACCTGGCGGTCAGCGGTGCGATCCAACGTTACGGCCAGCAGCCGTTTTCGATGTTCGAACTTGCTCCGGTCGGCATCATTACGTTCTCAGTTGGGATGCTCTATATGCTGTTCATTGGCCGAAGGATGCTGCCCAGCCGCGGCGGAGAGCAATCGCTGACCGAACAGTACCAGATACGCGATTATATTTCCGAGTTGCTTGTGCTTCCCGAATCGGAATTGGTCGGCAAGACGCTAGACGAGGCTAATCTGAATACGTCGCTGGAGCTAAACGTTCTCGGTATCATTCGAGACGGAAAACGGATCAATGCTCCCGGCCCAAAGGAACGCATCCAGCGGCGTGACTCACTGATCGTCGAAGGAAAGATCAGCAATATATTGCGTGTAAAGGAAGAAGCCGGGCTCGAGATCAAGGCCGATTTTATGCTCAATGACGTCGTGCTAGAGAGCGATGACATTGAGCTTTTTGAGCTGATGATAATGCGCGATGCCCGCCTTGTCGGTCACACTCTGCGTTCGCTCAGCTTTCGTCAGAGCTTTGACCTGACCGTTCTGGCGATCAATCGTCATGGCCGAACATTTGTTGAAAAGTTGAGCGAAGTGCCTTTGATCTTCGGCGATGTCCTCCTCGTTCAGGGACGACGTGACCGTATTGAAACGCTTGTTGCCGATCGCGAACTTATGCTGCTCGAGGATGTCTCGGCGAGCAGCGTCCGGGTTGATAAGCGTAAATGGGCCATAGCGGCATTTGGCCTATTTCTATTTCTTTCACTTTCAAAGGTTGTGGTCGGCTACGACATCCCGCTAGCCATTTGTGTGCTCAGCGGAGTGATGGTGCTGCTTGCGACAAAGACTGTTCGTTATGCCGAGATGTATGATCTCATTGATTTTCGCCTTCTCGTTTTGATCGCGTGCATGATGAGCTTTGGGGTCGCGATGGAAAACACAGGCGCGGATAAATATCTCGCTGGACTAATCAATTACTATTTTGGTCAATATGGCGGGGGAGCCGTGCTCGCCGGGTTTTTCGTCCTGACTGTCGCCCTAACGCAGCCGATGTCCAATCAGGCCGCTGCGCTTGTTGTGTTGCCTGTTGCGGTGAAGGCCGCGATAGCGCTTGGGCTTAATCCGCGTACGTTTATCGTTGCCGTGACATACGCAGCTTCGTTCTCATTTATCACGCCGCTTGAACCCGCTTGTGTACTTGTCTATACCCCCGGCCGTTATCGGTTCATGGATTTTGTAAAGATCGGCACGATCCTGACGGTTATCGTGTTTGTCGTATCGATCACGTTAGTGCCAATATTCTGGCCGCTCTAGTTAAGATCTTGTCTTGAGATCTCTTTGAACGAAAGGCCGCGCTTCGCGATAAAAAGCCAACCGACCGCAGTCCAAAACAAAATTCGCCCCTTACGAATAATGGCCAGCGTTACACCCAATCCGGCAGCGAGAGCGACCGTTTGTCCGATAAACTGTGCGCCTGCCTCGTCGACTCCTATCATGAATGGGATCAGTTTGAACATTATGGTTATGAGGCGGCTGACGGATTCGAGCAGAAATGCATTCAGGATCGTCGGTGCGGCGTCGCTCAAACGGTTCAATATGTACCAGACCTCGAAAACTCCGAGTAAATGAAAAGATGCCTCGCAAAGACAGATCGGCAAAAACCGCCGCGGGTGTGTTCTGTAAAACCCATAGATCAGATTTTCGAATAAGCGAACATCGAGCCGTCCATTCTCAAGTAGCTTTGTCAGAAAACCACGCCGATAGACCCATTCGCAGATCTCACTCGCAAAATGCCATTGCCGGATAACCATTAACACACCCAGACAGAGCAGAAATACTAAAGTCCCGATCATCACGCCGATAGTTATTACCAGGGTTTCGTCGATAGCAAAACTGCTCAACAGGGCAATCCCGCCTAAGATCAAGAAGATCCCGGTGACAAGGCTATAGAACAAATTCTCAGTTGCGACAGAGGAAAGTCCGGCAACCATTGGTATTCGCCGTCTAACGGCGATGGCTTTTGAGGTTCCGCTGATCAAAATGCCGAGCGGCACAGTACTACTCATCGCTTCGCCGATAACGACGGCAGGGATAGTGTCCCGCATTGAAAGCGAATATGGAGCGTGCACAGCGAACTTCCAAGCCATTGCCCTAACACAAACACGTCCAAAATAGGCTACTAGAATTACGGCAAACCCGACGAACCCAAATCGTGAGACGCCGTCATATATCTCGTGAAATCCTACTGAATAAACGAAATAAGCGAAAAGACCGATACCGAAAAGCGTCAAGATAAAAGCGGCGATCTTTATCCGCGAAAGGTTTCTTTTATGGTGGGTTTGCGGTTCGATTGAAGGGTCCACTGCTTTGCCTTTGAGCCTACTGGTGTCTAAAATGGTATTTTATTGAAACCTAAATAACAAAGCACTTTTAAGGAAAAAATTATGAGTACTGCAGCAGGACAAGCACTTTCAAATGCGGGTTTGACCGTTTTGTCAGAAGAAGAAGAATTATTTCGAGCGTCGGTTCGTGAATTTGCCGAGGGTGAAGTTCGTCCGCGTGTAGAGGCGATGGAGCATGCTTCGAAACTCGATCCTGAACTTATCAAGCAATGTTTCGAACTTGGCTTGATGGCGATCGAATCGCCGGAGGAATACGGCGGTGCCGGTTCCACTATCTTTAATGCGATCCTTGCCATCGAAGAGCTCGCCCGCGTTGACGCAAGCGTATCGGTTTTCGTTGATGTTCATAACACTCTGGTCACCAATGCATTTATGCGATGGGCAAGTGACGATCAGAAACGCAAATACTTACCGCAGCTCGCCAGCGGAAAGGTCGGTGCGTACGCACTTTCTGAGGCGGGCTCGGGTTCTGATGCATTTGCGCTGACGACACGTGCGGTCGATAATGGCGATCATTTTGTGCTCAATGGCCAAAAACTATGGATCACCAACGGTAATGAAGCCGAGATCTTCATTATGTTTGCGACCGTTGATCCGGCGGCAGGTTACAAAGGCATCACGGCGTTTATAGTTGAAAAGGGCTTCGAGGGCTTTAGCGTGGGCAAGAAGGAAGATAAGCTCGGAATTCGGGCCTCGTCTACGACGGAGCTCATTCTCGACAACTGCATTGTTCCGAAAGAAAATGTCCTGGGCGAGGTTGGAAAGGGCTACAAAGTTTCGATCGAGACCTTAAACGAGGGACGAATTGGTATCGGAGCGCAAATGCTGGGTATCGCCCAAGGTGCCTACGAGGCGGCTCTCAAATATACGGCTGAACGAGAGCAGTTTGGCCAGTCGATCAACAATTTTCAGGCAGTTCAATTCCAGCTCGCCGAAATGGCAGTCGAGATCGAAGCAACCAGACTTTTGGTCTATAACGCAGCCCGGTTAAAAGACGCCGGCAAGCCATTCCTGAAAGAAGCTGCGATGGCAAAGCTCTATTCATCACGCTGCGCTGAGGCTGTTTCGTCAAAAGCTATCGAACTTTATGGCGGCTACGGCTATGTCAAAGATTATCCGGTCGAAAAATACTGGCGTGACTCGAAGATCGGTGCGATCTATGAGGGAACCTCAAATATGCAGCTCCAGACGATCGCCAAGCTGATAACGAGCGGAAAATAGATGGGCGAAATTCTGATCAGAAAGGCCATTGAAGGCGATGCTCAACTGCTAACCGACCTGGCCTATACGACCTTCTGGGACGCGTTCGCGCATCATCCGAAAAACGCCCCGGACGATCTCAACCATTACATGCGACAGGCATTTAACGTGGATCAGATAGCCGCCGAACTAGCCGATGAAAATGCGAAAATGGCGTAACCGCAAAGCGGCCGATCGAGCTTTCGCGTCTATACTCACATCAGGAATACATCGGCAAGGGCGTCGGACAAAATCTGATGGACGCATGTTTTGAGCAGGCGCGCCGGCACGATCACGACGTTATTTGGCTCGGTGTATGGGAATACAATCCACGGGCGCAGCGATTTTACGAAAAGAACGGCTTTCGTGAGGTTGGCAAACACACATTCCAACTCGGAACCGATGCCCAGACGGACCTTGTGATGCAAAGGGAACTTTTCTAGAAAAAAAGTAAATATAAACACTATTGTGTGAACGACGGGCTAAATATTCTTGGGCTTGCGTCCGTTGTATGGATGCGATAGTGTTGCATTTGTGAGATATATTGAGAATCCCCCTAATCCTTACGATCGCTACTCCGCCGAGTATGTCGGTGAACCTCCGCCGACAAAACTCGAGGTTTTTGAGGAAACAGCTACCAGGAAAGTGATAACCAAAGCGTTCGCGTCGGACTGGGAAGGCGGTTTGCGTTACACGGTCAATTGCTACCGTGGCTGCGTTCACGGCTGTACCTATTGTTTCGCACGGCAGTATCACGAATATCTGGGTTATGGGGCCGGGACGGATTTCGAAACTAAGATAGTCGCAAAGCCGAACGCCCCGCAGCTGCTTCGCGAGGAGTTGAAGAAATGCCGTGACAAGATGCCGCATCTTGATTTTTCGTTTGCAACCGACCCCTACCTGCCGCTCGAAGCAAGCTATGAGTTGACACGAAAATGCCTCGAGGTTTGTATCGATTTTCAAGTGCCTGTCGCTGTAATTACAAAAGCGCCACTTGTGACGCGGGATATTGATATCCTAAAAAGACTGAAAAAGGTCTCAGTCTTTTTTTCGATGCCCTTTCTCACCAAAGAGAGATCTAACCCGTTCGAACCCTATACCCCGGTTCCCGAGGCCCGCTTTCGCGCAATGGCTGAGATAGCAAATGCGGGCATCGAGACGGGGATCGGGGTTGCGCCAGTGATCCCGGGCTATAACGAGTCAGATATTCCGGGCCTTTTGGAAAGGGCAAAGGAGTGCGGCGCGAGCCGGGCGTTTATGTCGATGCTTCACCTCGACACAGATTCCATTGAGGCCTATTTTGTTCAAAAGATGCATGAACGCCTGCCGCCGACGCGGGTCACAAGGATCATCAACACAATGAAACGCGAACGCGGCGGTACGCTGCGGCACGCCAGCTTCAAAGACCGAATGACGGGCAAAACGGAGCAGTGGGAAGTGACCAGAAGGTTATTCGATTTCCACGCAAAGAGACTTGGATTCAAACAACATCAAAAGCCGGCCGAAACCGAAATAGAGGCGATGCCGATTCAACAGACACTCTTTTGATCGAGGGTTTCACAATACGTCAACACAGACAGAGAAAATTTTAGCGATCATGCCTTTTTTGTGATCAGAGTCGCAAGCATACATCTGCGGCTTATTTTCTAAATCATTCAAATCCGCTAACCTAGTGTAATGCAAAATCGAATCGAAGTTTTCAAACAGATGCTTGTTTCAGAGCCCGACAACATTATGGTTTTGTTCGGTCTCGCAAAGGAGTATGAAAAACTAGGCGAACACACCGAGGTCATCGCTTTGCTCGAAAGGTATCTCGCAAAAGCCGACGACGAAGGCAACGCTTATGGCGTTCTCGCGAATTCTTACCTGATGAGCGGCGATCGGGAAAAAGCTGTCGAAACTTATAAAAGAGGTATTGATGTCGCGACAGAACACGGCCATCCGTCAATGGCACATGAGTATAAGATGACCCTTGAGCTCGATCTCAGCGAATAGTCCTGCATTATGAAGGCTCATTTAATTCTGTATGTTGCAGATCAGGCAAAAAGTACCGCATTTTATTCGTCGGTACTCGCAGTAGAACCGACGTTAAACGTGCCGGGGATGACCGAGTTTTCCATTGGCCCTGCGGCGATCCTCGGCTTGATGCCTGAAGCCGGAGCGGTTCGATTGTTTGGCGACAGAATAGAACACCCGCTAACCGCAGGGCTGTCCCCGCGGGCGGAAATTTATCTCTTACTTAAGGATGCTGATGCCTATCACCAACGGGCTCTAGAACACGGCGGCCGTGAGATAAGCGGCATGCAAAAACGCGACTGGGGACATACGGCTGCCTACTCGATGGATCCGGATGGTTATATCCTCGCTTTCGCGGAAGAATCAAAACGGCTGTCATAGCTTGGGGACGGCCTGACAAGGAACTACGCCGGCTCTTCTGATATGGACCGGTTTGTCAGGCTTTTCTTCCGTTACAGATGCTTTGTTGATCGCATCAACAACCTCCATTCCGCGCGTTACGCGGCCAAAAGCAGCAAAAATACCATCGAGATGAGATCCAGACGACACGAGAATAAAGAAATTTGTCGTCGCCGAATTCGGTTCGGCGCCGCGCGCCATTGAAAGTACTCCGCGTTCGTGCAGGATGCGATTCGGTTCATCCCGAAGCGGCCGTCTAGCCCGCGCTCCAAGATCCCGTGTTACCCCACCGGACCTGGTCCAGAGATTTCCACCCTGAACGACAAATCCCGGTACGACGCGGCTGAAAGTAGTTGTATCGAGTGCCCCGATCGCGACCAAATTAAGGAAGTTGCGAACGGTCTCAGGAGCACTTTCAGGGTACATCTCAGCTTCGATGTCGCCGGCTTCGGTTTCTAACTTGACGCATTTTGTTGCCATCGCAGCAACATCAGCTTTGTCAAACGGTTCGGCTAACACTGCCGGGGTCGGCGAAGGCCTTTCGTTCAACTTTGCCGGCTCAGTCTTAATTAGTGTTGCTGTTGGTGCTGTTTGCGTGTATGCAGGAACAGCAAAAAACATTGCTGCAAGAGCGAACGTAATAAAGTTGATCCTAGGCATTGAACTCATTTTCCGTAAAACAGTAACGGGTGTAAAGTGGAAAAGTAAGATCCACACGGTCACCGAACCAGTCAGTTTTGTTTTGCCACTCGGAAGAAATATTATGAAAAAGCTATCAGCACTTGCTGCCATCCTCGTCTTTGTCACTTTAGCATTTGCCCAACGCGAACTTGGTGTGCGCCCGACCGAAACCGGAGGCCCGCTCAGGTTTGAGCAGTCAGTTTTCGACGTCCACTCCTACGACGTTTCGCTGGATGTCGATCCGACGACAAAGTCAATAAAGGGGACAACGGTGATGCAGGCAAAGATCGTCATTCCGACCAATGTCATACAACTCGATCTCGACACGCCCTTCAAGATCGAAACGGTACGTGAGAGCGGCGAAGATCGAAAATATCAATTCCAGGACGGAAAGGTCTGGATATGGTTTCCGATGACAAAGCAAACCGGCGAGACCATCACGATCGCCATCAACTATTCCGGCGTGCCGCGAGAGGCCCCGCGTCCGCCGTGGGTGGGCGGCTTTATGTGGAAAAAAACACCGTCAGGTGCCGATTGGATCTCAGTCGCCCTGCAGAATGACGGCGCCGATCTGATGTTTCCGTGTAAAGACCATCCGTCCGATAAACCTGCCTTGGTGCAGATGCATATCACGGTTCCGGATCCGCTTATTGCCACCGGGCCCGGCAAACTGGCCAGCACGGTCAAAAACAAGAACGGAACGTCGACCTATAACTGGGAAATGAACAACCCGATCTCGAACTACTCGATAGTCTTCAACGCGGCGCCGTATAAGCTGATCAAAGATAAATACAAGTCGATCACCGGCGAGGTGATGCCGATCGACTTTTACATTTTGCCCGAGAGTTACGACAAAGGTGCGGGGTTGATCTCCGAGCAGAAGAAGTATCTGGCGTTTTACGAAAAGTATTTAGGCCCGTTCCCGTTTCGTGCGATCAAAGTGGGAATCGTCGAGACTCCGCATCTTGGGATGGAACACTCGACGAATATAGCCTACGGCAACCAGTTCAAATACAACGCCGACGGCACCGACTGGCTTTTGCTTCACGAATTTGGCCATGAATATTGGGCCAATCTCGTGACGGCCAGCGACTGGCGCGATTTTTGGATCCACGAAGGGTTTCAGTCCTACATGGACACACTCTATACCGAATATCTGCATGGAAGCGAAGCATATTTGAAAGCCATGGCAGGTCGGGCAAAGGGATTTAAGAATAAACAGCCGATAGCGCCCCGTGAGCAAAAGATCGCTTATCAGGTCTATATGTCCGAGCCGGACTATGTAAATTCCGATGGCGACATCTACGGCAAAGGTGCCTATTTCCTCCACACGCTCCGCTATCTGATCGGCGACAAAGCATTCTTTAACGCCCTTCGCCACATGGCATATCCGACCAAGGAAATGGAAAAATTCACCGACGGCCGCCAAGAACGGCTCGTAAACACCGACGATTTCCTAACCATAGCGGAGAAAGATTCGGGTATGAAACTCGATTGGTTTTTTGAAATGTACCTGCGTCAGCCCAAATTGCCGAAACTCGTTTTGATGGCCTCGGGCCCCGCTGACGGAAGTGCTACCGCATTGCCGAGACAGTTGATACTCAGATGGGAAACACCTAACGATATACCGTTCCCGATGCCGATCGACGTGGTCGTTAACGGAAAAACGGAACGGGTAGAGATGAAAAACGGGACAGGGAGCCTCACATTCACCGGACCAATGCCTATCGTCGATCCGAAAGGGTGGGTTTTGAAGGCTCAGTGAGTAGGTTTGCTTAAATGATTGGATTATGGAAATAGAATTGTTGGATAAGGAGTTGGATAAATTGTGTCGCGCTCAAGTGAGAAAGGATAATGAAATTCTCGGAATTAGCTCGGCATACTTGCCAAACGTAATCTTAACGCCCTCACCGAACTGGTGTCTTGTTTCTCCTGAGCCATCAATGGGAAATGTTACGATCGAGCAGTTTGAAAACTCAGTAAAGAATGGCTTCCGAAACTTTCTTAAATACGAAGGTGACCTTCTTCTTCATTATTGCGCATATAAATTCTTGTGCGATGGGAATTTTGGCTATCACATCACTGATATCTCAAAGGGCGCTATGAAAGTAAGAATGGCTGACCATGAGCGGGAAGCGAGATACACAGGGTGGTTTCCAATTTTAAAAAAAGAACTCCAACTATTAGGTGAGCCCCGCCTAATCGCTATTGGTAATGATGCAAGTAATGCTCTTGTACAGGCCGATTTCGTGGATGTTCCTCGAGTTAGACATTTCGCGACCCGTCTCGATGATTGGTTTCGCGGCTATTATTTAGCCTATCGGCGTCACTCAACGCACGATCTTATTAAACCTTTTCTAAAAGAATGGAAGGACTTTCTTTTGCTTTTGACGCGAAAACTGCCGAAGGATTGTTCGAATATTTCCTTAGTGCAGAAGCTTCAGCATTCAGTTACCGATTCAGGAAAAGGAAGGTTCTTGTATTATCGGGATGAGTTTCTTGACATGGTGCCCAATTAGACAAATCACAACCTTAGGAGCCAAGTTTCGGAGCCTCGCTCCCAAGACGGAACAAGAATAATTCATTGCATCGAAATCCATTTCGATCTACTCTAATCTCAATATGAGTGTTGTATTAGAAGAAGCTCTTAAATTGCCTGCACCGGAAAGGGTGAGGATCGCTGATGCATTGTATGACAGTGTCGAGCAGGATCCGGACGCATTTCCGCTAACTGAAGAGCAGAAAAAGGAACTCGAACGCCGTTTAGAAGATTATCGTAATAACCCGGATACGGGCTCATCTTGGGAAGATGTTAAAACTCGATATTTTGCGCGTCGATGAGCAGAACGCTGGAAATTCGTGAGGCCGCCGAGCAAGAATTTAATGATGCTGCCGATTGGTACTACCAGGAAGATACGCTGGCAAGCAATAGGTTTATCATCGCAATTGAAGCTACTCTTTCAAAGATCACCCACAGCCCTGATTCTTATCCTGTCGTTTTCGGTAACGAGATTCGTCGAGCTGTTGTAAACAAGTTTCCATTCTCGATCTTTTTCACAGTCGATGACGAAGTTGTTGCTATCCTTTCCATTTTCCACAATAGCCGCAATCCAATGATCTGGCGAGGTCGGGAATAATTGCTTTTTTGGCGTTAGCCGCTCCACTCCGCCCAAATTGCCCGCCGTTGCTTGATTTGCTATCTTAAAAAGTTATCTGATCATTAATATACTGTTATAGATAGGAATAATTCTTAATGGCGACCGGAACAAAAAAGAACGGCAAGGCGGCTGCAGCCGAAAAGTATCACGGGCTTGACACTGAAACATTGATCGGGCTTTACCGCACAATGTATATGTCTCGCCGGATCGACGATAAAGAGATCCAGCTCAAGGGCCAGAATAAAATATTCTTTCAGATCTCGGGAGCCGGACACGAAGGTGTCCTGGTCGCGGCCGCTCTCGCGTTGAAGCCCGGCTACGACTGGTTCTTCCCTTATTATCGTGATCGTGCATTGATGCTGGGTTTGGGTATGACAGCACAGGAGATGCTCTGGTCCGCGGTCGGTGCAGAGGTGGACCCTAATTCTCACGGGCGTCAGATGCCTTCTCACTGGGGCAGCGTCAAATTGAACGTTCCGTCGCAGTCATCCTGTACGGGAACTCAGGCATTACACAGTGTCGGCGCCGCTGAGGCAAGCTACCGAGCGGCCATGGTCAAGGGCCTGGAAGAAAAGGTCACGGGATTCAAAGGCGACGAGGTGGTCTATATGTCCGTCGGCGACGGCACTACCAGTGAAGGCGAATGGTGGGAATCGCTAAACACTGCGTGTAATCTTAAGCTGCCAGTGATCTTCGTCGTTGAGGACAATGGTTATGCCATTTCGACGCCGGTCGAGGTTGGAACCGCCGGCGGCGATATTTCTAAATTAGTTGCCGGATTTCCCGGCCTATTTATACAGAAGGTGGACGGGACCGATGTGATGGCGTCGTATGACGTTTTCACGAAGGCTGTCGCTTATTGTCGCGAGCGTAAGGGCCCGGCGTTCGTTCATGCAAAGGTCATCAGACCTTACTCTCACTCGCTTTCTGATGACGAGAAACTCTATCGCCCGACCGAGGAACTCGAAGCAGATCAGGCGACCGATCCTATCAAGAAATACGCAGAGTTTCTGATGACCGAGGGGATCGCGTCATCAGAGGAACTCGAAGCTCTGCGAAAAAATGTTGATGACGAGGTCAACGAGGCAGCCGATATAGCGATCGAAACGCCGCAGCCGGCTCCGGAATCGGCTTTTCGCAATGTATTTTCGCCTGACGTGGACCCGACAGATCGACAGCTTTTTGATACCGAGGACGGTGCGGAACTGAGTGGAAATGCCGGGACTATGGTCGATCTGATAAATCGCTGCATGCACGAAGAGATGGCTCGTGACGAGCGCATCGTTGTCTTTGGCGAGGACGTTGCTGATTGCTCACGCGAGCAGTATCTCGAACAGGTCAAAGGTAAGGGGGGTGTCTTCAAGGTGACGGCCAATCTTCAGCGTGAGTTTGGTTCGTCGCGGGTATTTAATTCACCCCTCGCTGAAGCCAACATCATTGGCCGGGCAGTCGGTATGGCGATCCGCAACCTGAAACCGGTCGTTGAGATACAGTTTTTTGATTATATTTTCCCGGCGATGCAGCAGATCCGCAATGAGGTCGCTGTCACGCGCTGGCGCTCGGATGGCGACACAAAGTGCCCGATGGTCATGCGTGTCCCGGTAGGCGGCTACCTCAAGGGCGGCGCCGTTTACCACTCGCAATCGGGTACTACGATCTTTGCGCACACGCCGGGGTTAATGATCGTTTATCCATCAACGGCGCTTGATGCCAATGGGCTGCTTCGAACTGCGATCCGTTGCGATGACCCTGTTTTGTTCCTCGAACATAAGCACCTTTATCGTCAGGTTTATAATAAATCGCAGTATCCTTCGAGCGATTTTCTGATCCCGTTCGGCAAAGCGAAAAAGGTCCGCGAGGGTAGTGATGTCACCATCGTAACTTTTGGGGCACTTGTAGAACGTTCCAACCAGGCCTGCAAACGGCTCGAAACACAGGGTATATCAGTCGAACTGATCGATCTTCGCACGCTCGTCCCATACGATTGGGAGGCGATCGCCGAATCTGTGAAGAAGACTTCGCGGGTCATCGTCGCTCACGAAGATGCGGTCTCCTACGGCTATGGGGCAGAGATCGCGGCTCGGATTTCGAACGAGCTTTTCGAATATCTCGACGCTCCTGTCCGCCGCGTAGGTGCAACCGACACCTTTGTCGCCTACGCTCCGCAAGTCGAAGATTTCATCCTGCCCCAGAGCGAGGATGTCGAAAAGGCCGTGCAGGAACTAGTGAAATACTGAGCACGAACAAGCGTAGACAGGTATTGGAGTTCAACAGGAACCGCACAAAAGAGATAGTTGAAGCATCCGCCGCCTATCTATTTTTTTGTCCGGTCACAGCGGAATCTATTGATTTATATTAGCGACCAAAACTAAAACGGCAGATAAACTCCAAACAAAGGATCCGTAAATGACTTGTCGCAACTTTGTTCTATCCAATTCCGTATCGAATT
Source organism: Pyrinomonadaceae bacterium (assembly GCA_044228165.1). Classification (GTDB taxonomy): domain Bacteria; phylum Acidobacteriota; class Blastocatellia; order Pyrinomonadales; family Pyrinomonadaceae; genus OLB17. The sequence goes on from JBGAVK010000001.1 coordinate 102,553, forward strand.
GTGTTAATTTAGTAGCTCAATATGTTCGATCGGTCACCAAATTGGATACGGTTTTTGATTTCAGGATCAGGAACGACAGCACTCGTGTGCATTCTGTTGCTGCCAGCATTTGCACAGCGACCTGAGCCTGTCATTGTCCAACCTGGCGCGCCCGGACAACCGAGCCGCGTTTTGCCGTCAACTACACGACCCTTCCTACCCATTCCATCGAGAAAAGATATCGAGTTTATGCAGGGCATGATAATGCACCACGCCCAGGCGATAGAAATGACCGCACTGATTGAGTCGCGCACCGACAACAAGGAGATCAGGTTGCTCGGAGCGCGAATTAGCCAATCGCAGTCAGCCGAAATGGAATTTATGAAGCGGTGGCTGATCGTTCGCGGCGAATCCACTTCGATGAAAATGGCAGATATGGGCGGAATGAAAATGGATATGCCCGGAATGGATCACGGTGGTCACAATATGCTGATGCCGGGGATGTTGAGTGCACGGCAGATGGCGGCGTTGAGATCCGCACGCAAAGCAGATTTTGACCGGTTGTTTTTGACTGGAATGATACAGCATCACACAGGGGCTTTGACGATGGTCAGGGAATTATACGAACAGCCTGGGACCGGCCAGGACGCCGAGCTATTTGGCTTTACATCTGATGTAGATAGCGGCCAGCGGGCCGAGATCCGCATCATGCAGAAAATGTTACGAAAAGATCGTTAGAGGGATAATTATGTATCAAATGCACATTTGTCGTTTATTTTTGGCTTCATTTCTTTTGACCTTGGGATTTGCCGCCGTAACTTCGGCACAAGATAATCCGTTTGCCCCGGTTCCTGCACCGCCTCTGCCGTCAGGGATGACCGGCTCGAATGCAAATGACCCGCGAGCTAAATTGAAGCCGGGGATGTATGATGCAGGCGAAGCGGCATCGGGCCTTAGGTTAATAAAGTTGATGAAAAAGCCGGATCCATTCTTGCTTTCGAACGATCCCGCTGACCCAAAGGTCGAAACGGGAGCCGGCATAATAGCCGGCGACACATCCAAGATCCCGCCGCCGATGAAGCTTGTCCTTGCGGGCCTAGCGTTTGCAAATTCAGACATGGCGTTTCAGGGCGACCGTCTGTTTCAGGGCAATTTTTACGGGATGAGCATATATGATATTTCAAACCCCGCAAATGCTCAGCTTTTGACAAATATCATATGTCCGGGTGGCCAAGGTGACGTGTCCGTTTTCGGAAACCTGATGTTCATGTCGGTCGAGATGCCGAACGGCCGTCTCGATTGCAGTGCCGCGGGATTCCCGGTCCAAACCGCTCCGGGGCTGCCAGCCGCGTCAAAAGACCGCTTTCGAGGCGTAAGAATATTTGATATTTCGGACGTAAAGAACCCAAGGCAGGTCGGCGCAGTACAAACCTGTCGTGGGTCGCATACGCATACTTTGGTCCTCGACCCGAGAGATAAGAACAACGTCTATATTTATGTCTCTGGGACATCGTTTGTCAGGCAGGATGAGGAATTGGCAGGCTGTTCTGATGGAACACCTGACAAGAATCCAAATACAGCGAAGTTTCGTATCGATGTGATCAAGGTACCGGTAAAGACGCCGCAAAATGCGAAGGTCGTGTCGAGTCCGCGTATCTTTATGGACTCAAGAACCAATGAGATCGCGGGCTTGAATAATGGCGGTACGCATGGCGAGCTCGACAAACCGACGCCTACAGACCAGTGCCATGACATCACCGTTTATTCGGCGATCGGGCTTGCGGCAGGAGCCTGTGAAGGCAACGGGATACTGCTCGATATTAGAAATCCTGCCGAACCTAAACGTGTGGATGCCGTAAATGACGTCAATTACGCATATTGGCACTCGGCATCATTTTCAAATGACGGCAAGAAAGTTGTATTTACAGACGAATGGGGAGGCGGGCTCGGTGCCCGTTGCCGCGAAAATGATCCGAATGTCTGGGGGGCTGATTCGATATTTAACATCGAGACACGCAAGCTCAAGTTTGCCGGTTACTACAAAATGCCGTCAGCACAGGGCGATAACGAGAATTGCGTTGCCCATAATGGTTCGCTCATACCGGTTCCGGGCCGCGACATTATGGTCCAATCGTGGTATCAGGGTGGCATTTCGGTCATGGATTTCACGGACGCGCGGCACCCGAAAGAGATCGCATAATTCGACCGCGGTCCCATTGATCCTTACCTGCTCGTTCTCGGCGGTTCATGGTCCGCATACTGGTACAACGGCCACATCTATTCGTCTGAGATCTCTCGGGGTCTCGATATTTTTGAGCTCACGCCTTCGGATATGCTCACACAAAACGAGATCGATGCCGCCAAGTCAGTGACGGTCGCGGAACTAAATGTCCAGAACCAGCAAAAGGTCGAATGGCCGCGAAAGCTTATCGTTGCAAAGGCATACATCGATCAGCTCGAACGATCTGGTGCGATGCGTGCGGACAAAGTATCAGCGATCCGTCAGTCGATCGACAAGGACGCTTCCTCGCGAGCCGAACTCGCAAAGTTAAGGAATTATGCAACGTCGCTAGAAAAAGGTGCCGCAGCGGCAAAAGACTCGGCCGACGCTACAAGGCTAAAAGCACTTTCCGGAATTCTAAGGCAGCCAAGACAGTAGGCAATAGGGCGCAATATTCTTGAGGCATGGCCTTATTCTTGTTGTCAATATGTCAAAGGTAGTCGTCCAAGCATTTGGGGTTTCGCTCGACGGCTTTTCTGCCGGGAACCATCAATCACTTGAGAATCCGCTAGGGATTCGCGGCCCCGAGTTGATGGAGTGGTTTTTTCCGACCAGGACCTTTCGTGAGCAGCATGGCGTTGGCGACGGCGGCGAGACGGGAATTGATGATAGCTTTGCGGCCGAGTCAATGAAGGGCAAGGGAGCGTGGATCCTTGGCCGTAATATGTTTGGCCCTGTTCGAGGACCCTGGCCCGACGACGACTGGAAAGGTTGGTGGGGCGATGAACCGCCGTATAGTGTTCCGACATTCGTTCTAACGCATAATGCACGAGAACCGCTGGTTATGAATGGCGGTACGATTTTCCACTTTGTTACCGACGGAATTCAATCAGCCCTCGAACAGGCAAAGGCCGCTGCTGGCGACAAAGATATTCGCATAGGTGGTGGCCCTGAAACCGTTCGACAATATCTAAAGGCGAGACTGATCGATGAACTGCACCTTGCATTGCGACCGGTCATTTTGGGACGCGGGGAGCCGCTTTTCACAGGTCTCGATCTTAGCGAACTGGGATACCATGTCGAAAAGATGGTTCCGGGTAAGCGTGCGGTTCACATGTTTGTAAAACGGCAGGACTATATACTCGACAATTTGTACACGCCGGTCGCCAACCTCTCAGCGAAACCCTCGTCAACGAGTTGGTGGTTTGCTCTGCCAGATTCCCATCGGTAAAGGCCAAATTTTCCTGAGAGTTCCCCCAAAAGAGTCATTCCGCACATTTTAAGGTAAGTTCTAGCTAGTTCCTTAACAGCTTCGTCACGCGGGATCTTTATTTTCATTTCAGCCGGAAACCGAGCTTCGGCCAGCGTCCAGATGTAGGTGAATTTGGGAACGTAGAGTGCCTCTTGGGGCACTACCTTCATTCTGCGTTGAAGTTCGTCAAGAGCGTTTGAGACGTCTTTTTTATCCTTAAATCTGCACTCCTCACGTAGATCGGCGGTCGCCATTTCCCATTCTTTGCGGAGTACTTTCAGAACGGTCTGCGCATTTTTTGACAGAACGCCGCTCTCTCCGGCTTTCGAACATCCCCAGATCGAGTTGAAGATCGGGATCATGCGCGGGGCGATGAACCAGGATTTTCCTTTGAGCAGCTTGGCGTAATAGACCTTGCCGCGGGCCATGACCTCGTCTTTCAGCACCCATGCACGGCTTGCTTCAACGTCTTTTTGCACCGTGCGGGGCATGTGTGCGTCTCGTCGCCCGCAAACGGCGATGTAAACTGAGGGCATCATTTTGCGGGCATCAGTCAGACCGAGGCAAAACCCAAGTTCCTCGACCATCGCCTCAACTTGCTCGGCAGAGTCGACTTTTAACGAATCTTCGCGCCGCCATTTTCGGTCACGGTAAAGTTCTATCTCTTCGGGCAGATCTCGCATGGGTACTCAGCCGCATGTAAACACGGATAAGAAATAATAGAAAAAAAGATCCGGATGGGCAATCTGTACGACTCCCCTTCCGGATCTCTAAAGAAACGCCCTGGATTTTGCGGGCTTCATGTTTTCAAACTCGAATTCGATAGTTATTATCTGGGTCCTGCATTTACTGGTGACGACGACGTTACTGAGATCATTGACCCCTGCGCCAATCTAATATCTTCTTTGCCCTGCACCACGACCGACCCTGCTCCGGCACCGCCGCCTATGGCAGCACCGATCGCAGCACCTTTCGCACCGCCCGCAATAGCACCTATTATTGCTCCGATACCGGCACCGATGCCGCCGCGTTTGACTGTCTGCTTTGTCTGGCTGTCGCCGGTGGCAGTCCCTTCGTTGTCGATCTTAATTGACTTGCCATTAGTGTCCTTTATCTCTTGTAGGTTGCCGGCGAAATCATAGGTCTGGCCGTTTCGCAGTGTGATCTTTTCAAAATTGAAGGTGATCTTCGGCTGGCCCGTAACTTTTCCGGAACGATTGATGCCTGAAATATAACCTTCGACAACGGCTCCTCGAAATTCATCGGGCGATTGCACCGTCATGCGAAATCGGTCGTTGTTCTGTGAAACCTTTGTATTGATCTCATTTTCCAGAGATCCGGTAATGACCAAGCCGTTAGGCACCACATAATTTCCGGGTTTTGATGTAACTGCAGTCGGTGTCCGGAGTGTCGTACTATTCGTCGAACCGCCGTTAGCTATACTACCTGTCTGGTCATTGGTCTGAATAGTCGCCCGGAGGGTCAAAGCCGCCGCCGCCGGCCGGAATACCGAGCCGGGCAACGGTATCGGACTTGTTGTAAACGCTATCGGCGAAAACGGTCTGGCTTAGATAGTCGGTCGTGATTCGCCGTGAGACCTTCATCACACGGCCGTCGCTAACCGATACAAATTTGATCGAGTAGTCGGTTTCGCCGCCGAGTGACGACACTGTAAGCGTGTCGCCGGTAAGCGTTGCACGTAGACGGACTGTACGACCAGCGGAATCTTTCTCCGTTTTGTCACGTCCATCGGCCGTTATCGTGATCGGCGACGCGGTCGAAGTGGCGAGTGTCACCTGCTGCGAGCGAACGTCAAGCGCGATCTGCTGTGGCGGTGTTAGCTTTTCTTTAAGGTCGTCTCGTTGGGAGCCGCTGAGGCTCGTGTCAGCAACAATATCATCAATATTCTCGCTTCTCCCAGCATCGAGGTCATATGTTCCGGTAAGGCCGACAACGACCGTGTTTTTTATAACAGGGTCTCTTTGATCTCTGACATTTTCGGGCTCGAATTCGTCCCACGACGGCGTAATGCCATAGTTAGAGCCGAGCCTTTCGATCTGCTTTTTGATACCTGACCAGTCATCCGTGACTCGCCGGTTTTGAGAATTCGTATCCAGGAAGGTTTCGATCCGCTTGGCAGCATCGATCACTGAGTTCACGTCATCGCGATTTTCCCTTCGCCTGTCAAAATTATCTTCGAACTTTCGAACGCTGTCGCGCAAATTGCGAACATCATCAGAAATATCCGATACTTGGCCGTTCGCCGCCGAACTGCTCTGCATTTGATATCGCAAATTATACTCAAAATCGTCGATCTTCGAATTCAGACTGCGGACAGCGTCACGTATATCTCGATCATTTCGCCGCTGAGCTTGGGCGACACCGATCATACCGGCCAACATGCAAACAACCACAAGAGAAAGCGAAATTGTATTTTTGAACTGATTCATTTTTACCCTCAATTTGACAGGCGCTCATCACGCGTTATAACCCGCGCAATTTGAAGCATTTTACGTGCCAATGGTTGTTTGAGATCGCGTCAACGCCCGCTGCAAGTATGTTAAAATCGCGTCAGCACCGCTAATAATCATTATGTCAGGAAACACTTATAAAGCTATCGTTCAATACGCTGGTGACGAATTCTTTGTAGGAACGCCACCAAGCGGGCACGCCCAAATAATGGATTCTAAAGGAGATAGATGTGCCGCTCCGACACCGCTTGAAATGCTGCTTGTTTCGGTCGCGGCATGTACGGCGTTCGATGTTCAGTCGATCTTGGCAAAAAAGAGACAGGACGTGACCGATTATAGGGTGGAGATCGAGGGGACTCGAAATGACGATCATCCGCGAAAATTCATAGCGTTTCACATCAACCATATCGTGCATGGCCGCAACGTTTCCGAAAAGGCCGTTGCCGATGCGATCGCACTTTCTGACACTACTTACTGCTCGGTTGCTGCCACAGTCCGCCCCACGGCGAATATCACGACGAGTTTTGAGATCATCGATGAGAAATGATCCGGCGCACCGCCACTACCACAAAATGAAGAAACTGAACCTACTGGTGATAGTAATTTTGGCCTCGGCAATAAACGCAGTGGCACAGGTCCCGATGCCGACACTCATTCGCATCGTCAAGGCCGAAGACCGGCGTGACATTGAACCGCTCGCGGAGATCCTTGCCGATAAGAATCCGCGGGTGCGTGAGCGCGCAACTCTTGCAGCGGGGCGTATCGGACGCGAAGATGCTGTGCCGGTACTCCGCGAAATGATGGAAAAGGACCCGGACGATGCTGTGCGGGTAATGGCGGCCTTTGCCCTCGGCGAGATCGAATCGGCAAAATGCGCTGACTCGATAATACGCGTTCTTTCCGATCAAAAGTCCTCGGCTCCTCTACGCGCTCGTGCGGTCGAAGCGGCGGGCAAGATAGTAGCCGCAAATACCCGAGAAGAACGAATACTTCAATTGACCAAGTCTATACTCGAGGTTCTCGAAACAGAAAGTCGTAAGGGTCCGGAGCGCGATCGTGAGGTCGTTATCCAAGCGATTACGGCCGGCTTAAGAGCCCGGCCGCCGGCGGTCGAATTTGCACTCGCGAGATATCTGACCGATGAGGATGCGCGGATAAGGGCCGATGCCGCAAACGGGTTGGGGCGAATTAGGGCAAATAACGCTAATGATCTGCTCAGAAAGGTTCGCGTGTCAGCGCTGCGTTCGCTCGCGGCACTCAGACATGCAGACGCCGCTGTCAAACTGATCAAACGAGGTAATGAACTCCTGATCCCAATACACGGCGATCCCGCACCCCTCAAACCCGGTGAGAAACGAGGCCCTCTAAAGCCCATCGAGATACGGATCCCAAAGACAGAATTGCTCGAGATCGCCACGGCTCTCGGCAGGTTGTTGCCGGGCACTGCGAATGAGGAAGCGGTGATCTTTTTGAACAAACTTAGAATGGCTGACGGATTTAGTTCGCCTGAGACCGAGATCGCGCTCGCACAGATCGCGCCGAAAGAGTACGTAGCTATGCGATTTCCGGATGGCTTTGCATACAAGAGTTGGCACTTGGCCGCGGCCTACGCTCAAGGAATGGGCGAGATCGGCAAGTCAAAGGACAAAGATCTGGTGGCCGAAGCGGGCATAAAGCTGACTGAGTTCATAGCGGGAATGGCAACCGTGGTCAAACCGAAAGATCAGGCCAATTTGCTCAAGGCGATACCGGATCTGACACGCGGACTTGCCGCGCTGAACCCGGAAAATCTCGATGAGATACTTCGAGGCCAGCTCAAAAATGAAGACGTTTTCATCAGAGCCGCAGCGGCAGAATTGATCGCGGGCAGACCGAAAACCAAAGAAAATACTGATGCGCTAAATTCTGCTTATATCAAGGCGGTCCTAATTGACAAGCATGATAACGACGCAAAGCTTTCGATACTCGATGCACTCGGAAAGCTAGACAAGAAAGCCGGCTCGGGCAACATTTTGATGGCGCTGAATGACTACGATTATCTGGTGCGAAAAAAAGCGTTCGAGCTTCTCGAGGATAAGCAGCTACTGAAAGATTTGCCAGGTATTCCTAATTTTCTTGAGTCGGCCCGAGAAAAGAAAAGTGATCAGGTTTTGACTTATACGCCGATCGCCGGGTCAAAACTTGGGCAGGTGCTCAGCTCTGACGCCGATTATCGACGGGCACTTTCTCGCAAAAATGGGTCGATAAAGGCGGTTCTCACTACCGATAAGGGAACCTTCACTATCGAATTCGCACCGGAACAAGCGCCGTTGACCGTCGATAATTATGTCAGACTTGCGCGTTCAGGCTATTTTAACGGCCTCGAAGTCCATCGCGTCGTAGCGAACTTTGTAATGCAGGACGGTGACCCTCGCGGTGACGGTAATGGTGGACCAGGCTTGTCGATCCGGTGTGAGATAAATATGCAGGGCTACGATCGGGGCGCGGTCGGGATGGCTCTGTCGGGCAAAGATACTGGTGGTTCACAGTGGTTTATTACCCATAGTCCGCAATCCTACCTTGACGGCGGTTATACCGTCTTTGGCCATGTGAACGAAACTGATATGAAGGTCGTTGATTCGATCGCCCGAGGCGATAGGATCCTGAGTGTCAAGATCGTAGGAAAGTGAAATTGTCAGGCCGCAATTTGTATTTTCGGGGTATTCTCTAGTTGTTTCTAATGCGGCAATCGATGACCATGGATCAAGTTAAAACAAGAAAGCAGGTCGAGGTTGAAAAGGGACTGGATGACCTCTCGCACTATCTTGATGGTCTTTTTCGAATACCGGGGACTGAATGGCGGTTCGGTCTGGACGCTTTGATCGGCCTAGTGCCAAACGTAGGGGATACGTTAACGATGTTCCCGGCCTTCTATATTCTTGTCGCCGGGGTTCGCTATGGTGTGCCAAAGATCACTCTTCTGCGAATGGCCTTTAATCTAGGCCTCGATTATGTGGTCGGAATGGTGCCTTTTATTGGCGATGCATTCGATTTTGTTTGGAAAGCAAATCAGCAAAACATGAACCTCATCCGCTCTAGAGCTGCCGGACACGGCACGGGGACCACCAGTGATTATGTGTTCGTCTTCGGCCTGATGCTGATCTTGGTCCTTCTTCTGTTGGCATCAATTTCAGCAAGCCTTTACATTATTGCCTGGCTTGCGTGGGCCATTACTTACAGCACGATCTAATTATCACTATTATTTATTTGCGTCGATCACCAGCTTGCGGCGGGCCTGAACGACCAGCCCTGGCCGGCGTGACGTGACGTCGATGGTGCGTTCCGCTATGCCACGGGTCTCGACGACAGGGATCTTTGGCGTATAGGTGACGACATAAGAAGAATCGATCATTCGGGCGACGAGCTTTGCCTTTTCGGTCAATTCGTCGACGCTGTCCGGAGCGATAAACTCGCCATTTGTGTTTTCGGCGATCTTTTCGAGCTGCCCCTGACTTATCTCAAGTTCGAGTTTGCGTGTTTTGAGTCGCTTAATAAGGGTGCGATCGAGACTGATGGTCTTTATTTTCGGTGCGGTAGCGACATCACGTGCGCCGTTTGGCAGGGTTGCGGCGATCTCGTCGGGCATCGCCTTTGGCGGGGGCGAATTGGAAATACCCTTAGTGCGCGGCTCGATGTCTGCAGCCTCCATTGCTGTGTAACTGAGCACATGGACGCTGATGTCGGTAGCAAGCAAACGTTGAAACGCGTCAAATTTGGCGGACGAACGGCCGCCGCTATCCGTGCCGTCGGTGATCAGGACGAGATGTTTGTTTTCGAGTCCGCTTCGCATGAAAAAGTCCGTCGCGAGTTTGAGAGCGTCAACAAAGGCTGACAGTCTTCCAAACTTTGCTCGTTTGATCGCTGCGAGTACATCTGCCTTATCGCTCGTCCATTCACCTACGACCTCGGCTTTGTCACTGTACTGGATCACCGCAGCCAAATCACCAGGCCTCAGCCCGGTCACCAGTGAAACGGCAATTGCGCGTGTCCTGTCGAGTGATTTTACACTGCGGAGTTCACCGCCCGTATCCATTACGATCAACACATTTGCGGGTAGCCGTCTCACACTTGCCGGCTGATGGAGAATGTTGTTTTCCGTGATGACAAGGTCATTTTCGGTCACGTCCCTAAAAAAATCGCCGCGCTCATCAAATGCTAAAACGTTCAGCTTTATTTCTTCTGTATTGATCCTAACGGTGTCATCGTCGCGAGGTGTAGGTGTCGGTGTTGATTGAACACGGCCGCTCTGTGAAAGGGCCGTTGTAACAAAAATCGTGATCACCACAGAAACTATGATCGCCGCGCGTAATAAGGTCGTCATCGTCTGATAGTATGATGCCGGTTTATGCAAAAGGTATGCTCACGAGAGCGTAGGATTATCTTCTACAAAATCTAGCAAGTTGCCTACGTAAGTATCGAACCGTGGGCATTTTATATCATGCCTCTCAAGAAGTTCCGAAGAGATGGTAGTGTCGTAGGTCTGCGATAAAAAGAAGTACGGAACGCCGTGATGCGGAAGACCGGTCAACAAAGGCGAGATACTAGTATTGAGAAACCACTGCGTTAGACTCACGGGCGGGTTAAACTCAGATCTGCGTCCCGTCATATCCTTTGCGATAACATCGAAAAGTTCAGCGGTTGTCATTGGTTCCGGGTCGGCGAGAGCGACGGTTTTCCCCACCGCGTCCCGATCGTAAGCGAGGGCAACGATCGCGTCAACCACAAAATCGACCGGAACGAGATTGAGCTTAACATCCTTATTGCCAACGTTTACGATTCGCAATAACCAGGGTGCTTTTCTTAGATAATTTATCAAATAATAGATACCGTCATACTTAACCGTCTCGCCGCTTTCCGAATCCCCGACGACGACCGACGGTCGATAGATCGTTACCGGCAGATGACTCTTTAATTGCTCAACCTCGATCTCGGCGAGATTTTTTGTTTCTTCGTAGAAATTTCGAAAGCCCGCTTTGTGTTCGAGTTCCGTTTCCAGGATCAAACCTTCTCGATTGCCGGCAACATAGCAAGTCGAGATGTAATTGTAACGGCGAAGATTCTTTAGCGAACAAACAAAATCGTTAACGTTTCTGGTTCCCTGCAGATTCACCGTAAACGCCGTGTCCTTGGCGACCGCTAGGTCATAAGCCGCTGCGAGATGATATACGTCGGTTGTCTCGTACTGTATTGTTTCGAGGTCGGTGTCGGATATCCCGAGTTTTGGCTGTGTGATATCGCCCTCGACGATCACAAAATTCTCGAGAGGCGTGTTGGTAACGTCGGCGATCTCCTCAATAGTATCCATCGCCTTTTCAACAAATTGAGGCTGAACGAGCAAAAAGAACTGAGTTTCAGGCTGTGCGAGCCTTTCGACCAAGCGTCCGGCGATGAAACCTGGGAAACCGGTGATAAATACTGTTTCGCGGAAAAGCATATTGGTATTTCTATTTTACCAATTACTCGGTTACCGCGTTGAATAGTTTTGTTAATTCAATTCAAAAATGTGTTTACTTAGCTTTGGACGATATGTTAACTTCGTTAGCGTGTTGATCTTATATGAAAATACAAGAGATGAGGTCCGGAAATCTGCGTCTAAGCAAAAAGATGGAGAATGAGCCACAACCTAATGACGTTGAAATGTTATTTACCGGCAGTTGGCCGCAGGAATTGCAGTCTATAAGATCGACGGTCGAAGATTGTGAGTTAGAGCGGTCTTGTTGGTCGGTAATATCGTTCGATCGTATCGAGGTTAGTTCGGTCACCTACGAACAGGCATTGGGCCTGATCTCTAAGCTCAACTCAGACGGTGTTGCCGGGCTTTGTATCGTCACGGATGAGGCAGCCGGACGGCTGATAGCCTAGAATTCTATAACTACCTTTCCAAAACTCTCATTTGACCCTAGATATTTATAGGCATCTTTAACGTCAGCTGCTTTGAATGCCAGGTCCAGATTCGGCGTTATCTTGCCCGAATTGAATAACGGCAGGACGTCGCGGACGAATTTGCTAATAGCAATGGCTTTTTCGTTCAAAGTCCGCGGCCGGAGCACAGTTCCGATTATGCTGGCACGTTTTTGTAGAGCGAGCCCAAGGTTAAAGTTAGCTTCTCGTCCCGAGGTCAGCCCGACGAGGATCAGACGTCCTTTGAGAGCCAAACTAAGCAGATTTTCATTGAAGTAGGCGGCTCCGACCAGGTCAAGGATGCAGTCTGCTCCTTTTCCGCCGGTCGCTTCTTTTACGGCAGACGAAAAATTAGCCTCTTTACCGGTCAGAATGCCGGCGTCTAGCCCCAAAGCGCGACATCGATCTAGCTTATCGTTGGTTCGAGAAGTTCCGATCACAAATGAACCGCCCGCTTTTGCAAGCTGCAGAGCGGCAAGGCCGACTCCGGAACCGACGGCGTGAATCAAAAGAGTCTCATTTCGCGTCAGACCTGCTATAGAATAGACGGCATCATGAGCCGTTACAAAAGCCTCGGGAACCGACGCAGCTTCGGCAAAGGTCAGGTCTGACGGCACCATCGCGACATGCGACTCATCTATCAGCAGATATTCCGCCTGAGCCTCGCCGCCAATTATGCCAAAGACCCGATCGCCAGGCTTGAAACTCATGACGCTCTCACCGACAAATGCGATTTCGCCGGCAAACTCGAGTCCAGGGATGTTTGGTGAATAACCAGTCGGCGGCGGATAAAGCCCGCGGGCTTGTAATAGATCGGCACGATTGAGGCCTGCCGCCCGGACGTTTACTAAAACGTCGGTTCCTTTTGGTTTGGGAGGTGCAGGGATATCTCTGATCTCGAGATCAAGCGAATCGCCAAATGACGTGATCCAGACTGCGTTCATTTTTTGATACGTGGTTCTATGTCGTTGGCTTTCAATGAGTTGCCGGTGGCGCGCTGAAGATCGGCGACAGCTTTATTAAGTTCGGTCCTAGCTCTCAGTTCGTTGCTGCGGGCAACGGCAAGTGCGGTCTGCCGTTCGAGGACCTTGTAAACATCTGATTGTCCGGCATCGAGTTTACGCTGTTCCGAATCGTATTGCTTCACGCTATTTTCACGGGCGATCGAAGCGCTGCGAAGACGCGCTTCGCCAGTGCGTATCGCTTGCAGAGCATTGCGAACTTCGATCTGAACTAGCTGTTCGATCTGCTCGCGTTGAATGTCTATCTTCTCGGCTTCAACGAGCGATTTTCCGTACTGAGCATGTGCCGCTTTGTCACCGAACAGTGGCAAATTGAATGAGATGCCAACGCGAAACGTCGGATAACGATTTGCAAAAACACCCCGAAGCGGATTACCCGTTAGCAATGCAAGATTTGCTTTTTGCTGGGCACATGCCGGAGAAGCGGGATTTGTAGTACAAGCCGTTGGAAACGTCGGACTAAAATTAGGATTGCTGGTGCCCCCGATCCCGTTCTCCGACAAACTCGCGATCAGGTCGATCTGAGGTTTTGTCTGGTCTTTGTAAAATCTTTGATCGACCGCGTTTATCTGACGCTGAGCTTTGATTATCTCGAGTTCCGGGCGATTATCGAGGGCGAGTGTCATTGCTTCGTTCAATGTTGGCGAAGGGACAGTTATTTCGACCGGCTCGACGGGAAATATCGCCTGGCTCCAAAGATCGTTATCACGGTTTGGAGACAGAAGACTTTTTAAGATGTTCTCAACCGCATTTACCGTGTTTAGGGCCTCGAAAACAGCCTGCTCGAAATTCGCCACTTGCGTCTCTGCGGCAACGATGTCGATCGGGGCAAGTTGGCCTTCGGATACAAGACGGCGATTATGGTCGAGCTGTTCCTTAGCGTCCCGAACGGAATCTTTCTGGACCTGCAGGTTTCTGAGTGCGAATGTAAGGTCCCAATATGCCTTTTCGACATTGGTCACCGTTTCGATAGAACGCTGACGAAATTGAGTATCTGTTAGCTCAATGTTACGCTTGGCGATCTCTATCGTACGCCGGGTCTGGTCGGTGCGGCGGCCTCTGAACAAAGGCTGGGTGACCGAAAAACCCAGGCTCGAATTGTACTGGGGACTCAAGATCGAGATCGGGTTGTCGGTCGTGATTCGCTGGTTATTAAAAAATGCTGAGAAAAGCGTTCCATTTTTTGGTGCCGACCCGCTTACGGCAGCATTTCCGAGCAATGTACCATTTGTAGTCTTTTGATTGCTCGAGAAGATACTGACATTTGGCGTTGTTGTCCTATCATAATAGATCTGACCGGTCGCCCTCGGCTGCGCTATTCCGCGCGCGAGGTCCAGATCATACTCCGCCATACGGATCGTCTTTCGGGATATCTCGATGTCTCTGTTGTTTTCGAGAGCCAATTCGATCGCTTCTCGAAGTGTTAAGGTCCGCTGTCGGGTCATGTCAACGCCGACCCTTCCGAGATCCGGAAGCCCGCGGTCGTCTGAACGGTAGTCTGCTGCGATCGAGGGAACACCTTTGATAGCTTCAGGAGCAACGCTTTGCTTATCAACCGCATACGGTGTAGGCGCCGGCGATTGCGCGAGGAGGCCCGGCGCCGACGCAGCAACGATAGTGAGAATAATAATGTATAAATGCCGATGCATAGAAAATTTGGGTTCGGCCGCTTACTGCTTTGTAAAGATCGATGTCGCAGCGGTTGAAAGTCTTCGCTTTATGCCGCTGAACAACCAGTCAGAGAAACTATTGACGTACCTAAAAAGCCGAAGCTCGGCTAGATCGTCGAAGATCGAATAGAAAACCGGTACAGCGAGGAGCGTCAACAGCAAACACATGGTTTGACCGCCAACCACAAGCACACCGATCGAACGATTTGTCCCCGACCCGGCGCCCGTTGATATCACAAGAGGGATCATACCGGCCACGAGCGCGATGGTCGTCATCAAGATCGGCCGTAAACGGTCTCTGTTCGCCTGAATGATAGCGTCGTAACGGGACATGCCTTGAGAGCGGAGGTGGTTAGTGTGATCGATCTGCAAGATCGCGTTCTTTTTAACAACACCAAATAGCAACAGCAGGCCGAGGCCCGAAAAGATATTTACTGTTTGACCCAGTACGAGCAGGCTGAAGATCCCAAATGGAATCGAAAGCGGCAAAGTTAGCAATATCGTAACCGGGTGTATGAATGACTCGAACTGCGCGGCCAGGACAATGTACATAAAAATGAAGGACAACGCGAACGCGAGCAAAAAGTAGAACCCGGCTTTGCCCATCTCTTTTGACTGGCCGACATATCCTGTTCGGTATCCGGCCGGCAGATTTAGTTCTTTTACATAGCTATCGATCGCCGACGTAATACTCGCGGCGCTGCCGCCCGGCTTCGTATTAGCTAACAGAGTGACCTGACGCTGCCGGTTGGTCCGATCGACCGAACTCGGCCCGGTTCCGGGCGAGGTCGTCACTACTCGATCTAGTGTCACCCATCCGACCTTTGTCGAGGGTACGATCATACGCTTCAGACCGTCCACATCATTGCGGAACGAATTGATGGCTCTAACGCGAACCTCGTATTGATCGGTACCGGCATTAAATGTCGTCGCTTCCTGCCCGGCGACAAGCGTGTTCAGAGCCTGCGAAACGTCACCTACGCGAACGCCGAGATCAGCAGCCGTGTTACGATCGACCTCAAGCTGAAGTTCAGGTTTACCGCTGATCAACGTAGTATCGACGTCAACGGCGTCAGGGATCGACTTCATTTTCTCGAGGATCTTTGACGAGTACTCTTCTAGTTTCTTGAGATCCGGACCGGCTATCAGGAACTGAACGTTGGCATTGCGAAATCCGCCGCCTGAGAATGCCTGTACCTGTTGCACGCCGGTACGAAGTTCGGGAGGGAATTTCTTCAATACGTCGCGGGCATCCGCCATCATCAATTCCTGCGATTTGGAGCGATCTTTTATGTCAGCGAGTTTTACATATATCGTCCCGGCATTAACGACCTGCTGCGTGCCGCCACCGACAGTCGAAAGCGTATCAGTGACGCCGGGCATTTTTCTGATCTCTGAGGCGATCCGCTCAAATATCTGAGACGTTGCCGTGAGGCTCGAACCCTCAGGCGCTCGAACCGAGATCTCAAATTGAGATTGATCATCTACCGGCAGGAAGTTTTTACCGACGAGCATGAACAGCGGCACGATGCTCAAAAAGACCAGTACGCACAGCGTGACGATAACCCAGCGATGCCCCATCGAGAATCGCAG
Source organism: Pyrinomonadaceae bacterium (assembly GCA_044228165.1). Taxonomy (GTDB): domain Bacteria; phylum Acidobacteriota; class Blastocatellia; order Pyrinomonadales; family Pyrinomonadaceae; genus OLB17. The sequence continues at coordinate 118,701 of JBGAVK010000001.1, forward strand.
CATCCAGGCGTAAATACCGTCCACCCTGCGAAACCAGCCGGTGTATTTGCTGTCACTTTTTTCGAGTTCATGTTCAATATCGCCTTTGATCTCGGCTTCCTCTCCGTTCGGTGACGCAGACGGTTCTGCTTTGTGCCGTTTGATCAGGCGTGCAGCAAGCATTGGTGTAAGGGTGAACGAGACTATAAGCGAAACGGCAACTGCGAACGATGCGGTCAAGCCAAAGCTCGACATAAATCGGCCAACGATGCCCTGCATAAACCCGATCGGCACAAAAACCGCCATCAGCGAGAGGGTCGTAGCGAGAACAGCCAAGCCGATCTCTCGCGTCCCTTCGATCGCAGCCTGAAACGGGTGCATCCCCTTTTCTTCGACAAAACGGTAGATATTTTCGAGAACGACGATCGCGTCGTCGATGACGATACCGACCATTAGCGTCAGCGAGAGCATCGTGATCGAATTAAGCGTGTAGCCCATGGCGTACATCAACGCAAAGGTCGAAATGATCGATGTTGGAATTGCGAGTGCAGCGATGACCGTTGAACGGAAGCTCCAAAGAAAGAGGAATACGACTATCGAAGCAAGGATCGAACCGACTATGAGATGTTCTTCGATCGCGTGCAGAGAGTTTTCGATAAAGATCGAATTGTCGCCGATGATGCGCATCTGGAAGTTTTTTGGCAGCGTGGATTCGATCTCTTTGAGCCGCGCCTTGATCTCATGTGCGACAGCTACGGTGTTTTGGCCGGACTGTTTCGAAACGACCAGGGTCACCGCCGGCTGGCCATTTAAACGTGCTTCGGAGCGGATCTCTTCGGTTCCATCCTCGACATAACCGAGGTCCTTTACCTTTACCTGATAGCTGCCGCGAGTAGCGACGACGATGTCATTGAACTCTTCCGGTTTTTGTATCTTACCGATGGTTCGCACGCTCGTTTCCGTTTGCCCTTCGTCGAGACGGCCGCTCGGAAATTCCATATTCTGGATCTTAAGGCCGCCCGCGACCTCAGCCGGAGTCACGTTGTACGAACGTAGTTTATCGGGATCCACCCAGACATTTATTTGCCGTTCGGCACCGCCGATGATGGTGATCTGTCCCACGCCGTTGATTGACTCGATGCGCTCTTTGATCTTGTGTTTGGCGACATCCGTCACCTCGCGAAGCGATACAGGAGCAGAAACAGATATGCGCAAAACTGGAGCGGCGTCGGTATCGAGCTTTTGAACGGTAGGCTGTTTAGCAGTTTCAGGCAGCCTCGGAATTACGGTCTGGACACGGTTTTCAACCTCTTGGGCCGCGACGTTTACGTCCTTTTCCAATACGAACTGAACAAAAACCTGTGAAATACCCTCGATCGAACTTGACCGCAATTCGTCGATACCTGAGATGGTATTTACCGCCTCTTCTACCTTTTCCGTTATCTCGGTCTCCATTTCCTGCGGCGATGCACCCGGGTTTACGACCGTGATCGTGATCGTCGGAAAGTCGATCTTGGGAAACAGGTCAACTCCAAGGCTGAGGAATGAAAATGCACCGACCACGACGAGTGATAGGATCAACATCGTCGCGAATACCGGTCGTTTTACACAAATTTCGGCTAACCATTGCATACTGCTTTAACCCCTAGTTCATCTGTCTTACAAGTACGCCGTCGAACAGCTCGCTGACGTTCGAAGTCGCGATCACATCGCCCTCGGCGACGCCGGATCTTACCTGTATCATTCCATTTTCGAGCAGCCCAGTTTGAACGAGCCGCTCGCGTGCCGCACCGTCTTTGACAACATAGACCTTGTTAGTATCGCCCTCGGCTCTGACTGCGGAAGCCGGGATCATGACGGCATTTTCAGGTTTTGATTGTGTGATCCGAACGGTCGCGAATTGTCCCGGTTTTAACATTCCGTCGACATTTTCGACCTCAGCCTCGACGGTGAGTGTTCGGGCGGTGGCGTTTAGGCTCGGCAAAATGCGGGCGATCGTGCCGGCGAAATTGCGGTCAGGATAAGCGCTCGTCTGTATCGAAACTCCCTGGCCGATCGAGACCTTGGCGATCGATTGTTCGGGGATGTCGATCCTCATTCGCAGCGTTCCGGTGCGAACGATCGTCGCGACCTTTGCATTCGGCGTGTTTGGCGAAATAAACTCGCCCGGGTCGGCGATGCGTTCGGCGATCGAGCCGCTGATCGGGGCGTAAATAACGGTATCGGAAAGAGCCTTTCGTGCCTGGTCGATCTGCGTTTGGGCGGTCGCAACGGCCGTTCGGGCTGAGGCGACGGCGGCTTCGTTCGAATTGATCGTCCTGACGGCGACCGCGGCATTTGAACGGGCCTCGTCTAATTGTCCTAGAAGGGCATCACGCTGGGCACGCCGCTGATCGAGTATCGAACGTGAGACATCGCCGGAATCAAAGAGTTTCTGCGCACGCGCCAGTTCTTTTTCTGCCAAGGCGAGGTTCGCTTTGGTCGATTTCACCTGCGAAAACGTCTCGATGTCGAATACCTCGCCGTCCTTGACGCCGAGCCTGATCTGCGCGACACGCAAAGCCGCGACTGCCTGATCGACAGCTTTTTTCTGCTGCTCTGCCTGTGCTGTGGCTTGTTCTAGCCGGATGCGGGCATCGCGATCGTCGAGACGAACCAAAACGCTGCCTTTGGTGACATAGCTGCCGACATCGAAATTGACCTCGACGATCTTGCCGCCGACGGCGGGAGCTACATCGGTCTGGGCGTCGCCGACGAGATTTCCGGTCGCCTCGAAATATGTCGGTATGGGCTTTACGACGGCCTGTGTCGTCTGCACATCGACCGTCACCGGTTGAGCGTTCGAGTTAGAATTGGCCGTGTTTGCACGCGAACCGCAGCCGGTCGACGCGAGCAAAACAGCCAGCAGGACGTTTGACGCTAATACAAAAGTTATTCGCCTTCTTATCATGGTTACCGTTAAATTGGGGTTCTACGCCTTTATGCCCCCTAAAAGGATCTCAGCAAAATTCTTTGCGGCCTCTTCGTTCGAAATATCGATGATCGTTCGCTTTTTATCCCACAAGATGTTGTTCAGAGAATGGTGAATGAGCATTCCGAGCAGCGACCTGACAACGATCCGCTCGTCCATCTTTCTAAAAGCACCGTCCTCTTGACGCTCTTTGATATAGGTGCCAATAAAGAGGTAAATTCGCGAGATGAACTCGTGAAAGAACCGCTCAGCAAGCTCGTGTTCCTCGAGGGCCGAGTAAAAAAGCAGCCGCATAAAGCCCTCGTCCGACTGGTGCTTGTTCAAAGCGTCAAAAGCGATGTTATAAAATACGGCAAAATCGTCTTTTTGTTCGATCGCCTGCTGCAGCACCTTGTTCTCTTCCCACGGAAAGCGGTGAACACCGTCCTGGCAGCCCTTTGTATCGAGGATCGCGCCGTAAAGCTCGTCCTTGGTCGCAAAATGCCGAAAGACCATTGCTTCGGAAACGCCGGAGGCACGGGCGATCTCTTTGGTCGTCGTTCCCTTAAACCCACGCTGCGAAAACAGGCTGACCGCCGTACGCAATATCTGCTCACGGCGCTCATCGCCTTTCATCCGGCCGACATGGTCACATTTGAAAAAATCTTTGATCAAATCTATACTCTCTTTAAGTAAGTAAGCACTTACTATTTTCGTAAGGTTCTCATTTTCGGATTCGCCTTGTCAACCGGAAATGTGACGCAGGTCACAAAAAGTTAATAGGGCGAACAAACTATCGGCAAAATTCGTTACAACCATTACGCGGCCGTTTTCATCTGAAAAGCCGCACGGACAAGGGGTAACGGGTCTTTATACTTAAGTAAATTCGGAGGTCGTAATTTTATGTCGGAATTTGAAGCAGAAGTAAAAAAAGCGGAACAGGAATTGGAACAGAGCCTCGTCCCGGTCGGCAGCGAGCCGTTCACGGACAAGGTGACGGATGACGAATTTTTAGGAGATCTCAAGATGCAGGCACAGGAATACGGACAAAAGATACAGGACGCAGCCGTCAAGGCGAAGGAATTTGCCAATGACAAGTTTGCTCAGGCAGGCGACAAGTTCAAAGAAATTTCGGCCAAGGACCCTAAGGAACTGGTCGAAGACGCCAAAGAATTTGCCCGTCAAAAGCCGGGCCAGACGATCCTGATCTCAGCCGCCGTCGGCCTGATCTTAGGATTGATCCTCAAATCCGGAAGGAAATAATTGCTTTCCCAAAAAGTAGAAATAGCGGCTCGAAGAAATTCGAGCCGCTTATTTTTGTATCTACCTCTTAACCTATTCCTGAGAGTGGATCAGGCGGCGGGTTTGGTCGCCGAAGAGGACGTCGATCTTTTGCGGTTCGATCACGGCTGTGACCTCGCCGCGGCCGAATTTATCGTGCGTCATCGCCTGTCCCTTTTTGTATTTACGCTGACGGTCGTAGGGTGAGGCATTTTTGCCGGTGCCCATCGAGACCGAGGTTTTGACGCCGCGGGTAAAGGTGCTGACGGTTTCGCATGCCTCGCAGACGGCCTTTGTGATCTTGCCTTGTTTGGTAACGGTCTGAACCTTGTGGTTTTGTTCGAGATCACACGCCGAGCACATCATTTCGACCGATTGATCGACCGCATAAGCTACAACTTTTTCTGCCATAATACTCCTCTAAAACGGATGTTAAGCCGTATCTGCACTATCTGCCGCGACGCGGGCGGAATGAACGGAACGAACGCGCCGGGACGCCTTTTTTCTTTGCCGGAGCCGTCGGAACGAAATCATGCCCGCCAAAATCCGGCAGCAGGACGCGTTCGACATTCTCGCCGGTCAATCTTTCGATCGCCCGCATCGAATGCTCTTCGGCGATCGTAAAGAGCGTGATCGCGCTGCCCCGGTTGCCGGCACGGCCCGTTCGGCCAATGCGGTGGACGTAATCCTCAGGCGCCTCGGGTATGTCATAGTTTATCACGTGTGAGATCGAATCGATATCAATTCCGCGAGCGGCGACGTCGGTTGCGACCAGCACATTCGTGTGGCCGGTCTTGAAACTGCGAAGTGCGGCTTCGCGCTGCGACTGCGAACGGTCGCCGTGGATGCGGTTCGATCTGTGTTCACGCTTTTCGAGAATGTGAGCGAGTCTGTCGGCACCACGCTTTGTGCGGGTGAAGACAAGGACGCGTTCAAAATCTTCTTTGTCGAGAAGTTCGAGGAGCAGCGGCATTTTGAGCTGCTGCGCAACAGGGTATGCCTTTTGCTCGATCAATCCGGAAGCTTTGCCCCGCGGGCTAACCTCGATAAATGTCGGGTCCTTTAGCATCGAATACGCGATGTGCTCGATCTCAGGCGACATTGTCGCCGAAAAGAACAGCGTTTGGCGTTTAGCCGGAATCACCCTTAAAATGCGCTTGATCGACGGCAAAAAGCCCATGTCGAGCATTCGGTCCGCTTCGTCAAGCACGAGATGCGTAAGGCCGCGAAAATCTATCAGGCCCTGATCCATAAAATCGATCAGACGGCCCGGCGTTGCGATGATCAGATTAGCACCGCGTTTGAGGCTGTCCATCTGGCGTTTATAACCGGCACCGCCGATGATCGCCGTGCATGTGACGCCCTTCGGTGCGAATTCGCGACAGGCCGCCTCGGTCTGATTTGCCAGTTCACGCGTCGGCGAGAGAACGAGAACGCGAGTTCCCAGTTGCCTTTTGTCGCCGAGCATTTGAAGTATCGGCAGCAAGAACGCTGCAGTTTTGCCTGTACCGGTTTCGGCACTGGCGAGAATGTCTCCGCCCTGAAGGAGGACCGGAATTGCCTGTTTCTGAACAGGAGTAGGCTCTGTATAGCCCAATGAAGCACACTTATCCGTAAAATACGGCAATAAGCCTAAGTCTTTAAAAGTCATTTGTAATTAAGATCTCTATCTACTGAAGCACTAGCTCAGAGTCCCCGCGTTCAGATCACCGCCTACAGGCGGCCACGCCTGCCAAAGCAGTAACGCAATACACACGGGGAATCACCACCTAGAGGCGGTGCTCCGAACATTTCTTCGGGATGTAATAAGAAGCGACTAACGCGGAGTGATCTTCAGTGTAACGGTAGCAAGGAAGGAACCTACGTTCGAGGGTTCGCAAACAAAAGCGAAACTCTTCTAACAGTAATAAAAATACCGTTTCTCGAACTATCTGTTACGCCCTAACATAAAGGCGAGTTTACCGTCGATGAATGAGATACGGAGTTGTCAAACTATGAGACTACGCGCTTTCTAAATATTTAGCAAGCTAATTTTGCGATTTGTGGGAGGGTAACTCCATTGAAGATCAATCACCATCGAGCAAATAAACCGTCTTAATGTAATTTTTTCCGCCGCTTTTGGCAAAGGTGAACTTCTTTAGGTAAAGCTGGTTATGCAAAATGCCGCCGTCGAAATCAAAACTGCAAACCGAGGTTCCGCAGCGTTTGAAAGGACGGGATTGTCGATTTGGCAAACCGTCATGGCTCCGGCTGCGAAGCCACTGCTCGGCTTTTTTCATGGACGAAAAGGTGCGCGTGACAAACCGGCCCGGTTCATCGTCGCCGGCAAGCGAATGTTCGATGACGATCTTAAAGGAGCCACGATAGGGCTTTTTGGCGTCAAGCGAACCGAGACGTTTGCCTTCGTAGGCGGCCGCAAGTTCCTTTGCGAGCTTTTGCACCGAGTCTTTATTTTGGCCAAAAGTCTTTGCAGAAAGCGCAAATGCTAAAACCAAAATGGCGAGCAACGAGATCAACGTTTTCATAATAGGTAATAAGGTAGCGGAAATTGCCGCGATGCGCCACAAATTTCTGCTGTCTGGGTCAATATTACATTTGGTCACGTTCAGCGTTTTAGCCAGCCATCGCGTATCTTTCTCTGCTTTTCGGTCAAGTTTGCCATCTCTACCAAGCTACATGATGTGAAATCGCGTGAGCCGACTTTCATCGGGATGTCGGTCGCCTTCCCGTCACGGTCAACTGTCAATGTAATGGTTTTCCCTGCGAACGATTGGAACGGGGCTGAGAATACCGGTCCGCCATTCACCTTTGTGATGACATCGCCAACCATTAAGTTCGCAGCCGCTGAGGCGCTGTTCGGTTCGATCCCGGTGATCGTAAAACCACCGTTTCGCGGACGCACTGAGAAACCAAAGTCAGGAGCCTTTTCGGACTTTCGTTCGAGACGGTATCCTGCGTAGCCAAATATGGCATCATAATCGGGCACTTCCGTACCGAAAACATAGCGCTCGTAAAATTGTGAATAGTTCTTTTTCGTGAGCCGATTGACGATACCGATCATATCAGTTGTCGTGAAGCCGCGGCCGCGCTTAAAGTGCTCGTAATAAAGAGCTCGCATTACATCGTCGAGACTCGCGCGCCCATTCGTATCGTTTCGGATCGAAAGATCGAGAAGCGCGGCGAGATTTTGTCCTTGTGTGTAATACGAGATGCCAAAGGCGACAGGCGTGTCGTAACCCGCCCACGTGGATACCGACGAATTGGCAGGCGAGATGTAATGTCGTGCCTCTGAGCCCTCAATACCGGCGGCGGCATCCGCAACGCGTGACAGGAAATGTTCCTTGGACGTTACCCCGCCGCGATACGTTCCGACCACGCCATAATAATTGGTAAACCCTTCGGAAACCCACAGCAGCGGTGTTTCGTTCTCACGGGAATAGTCGTAGGGCCACATTTCTGCCGGCCGGATACGTTTTACATTCCAAAGGTGAAAGAACTCGTGGGCTCCTGTCCCGATAATGCCTTCGGGTGTCGAAGCTTCACCTGCCGGGGCAAATGCAACGTAAGAATTCAGGTGCTCGAGAGCTCCGCTTGCGTTCGACTGCGCGGGCATAAAAAAGTAAAAGGCGACATATTTCTCGTATGGCAGACCGCCGAAGATGGCACTTTCTGCCTTGATCGTTTTTGCCCAGATCTCAGTGAATTTTTTAGTCTTTTCGGCGTTAAAAACACCCGCCGGAGCCGCTGCGAAGTAATGAGGCTTGCCTTCCACCTCAAACTCCGTCAAGTCAAATTTTCCCATCATGACCGGTGCGTCCACTAGCGTGTCATAGTCAGCCGCCGTATAGACCATAGGGTTGGCGGTGTCTTTTAGGGCCGATATCAACTTCCAGCCCTCCGGGATGTGAAAGCGAACGGTCGCCGGATCGCCGCGATGGCCGTGCGGTTCGAGAAAGAGTTCGATGCCGGTAAAAAAGGCGAAATCAGTCGCGATCTTTGCCTGATTCAGCCCGAGCGTGTCCGCGCGGTAATCGTATTCGATGCGGATGCGGTCGATGCCTTTTGTCGGAATATTCCAAGTCTGCTTGCGAGTCATACGCATCGGCAGTTCTTTGCCCGCGGAATTTGTAATACGAAAACGCAAAACGTTCTTAAAGTAATTCTCGACCGTGTACCACCCCGGTGCCCACGTCGGCAAACTCAGGCTCATTTCGCTTTGAGCGATATTTCCAATATCGGTCGTGATGTGAAATTGCTGTTCGGCAATGTCGTCGAGGGTGACGGTGTGTTCGATCTTTAACGCACCCTTTTGGGCATATGCGGTTTGGACACAAACAAGGAAGATAATAGTGAGAACGGCTGGAGCACAACGCTTGAAATATTGCATAGTATTAGATTCCGGGTAAAGGTGTTTTACTCACTGGGATTTGGGTTTGTTTCATTATTGCATAAGATATTAATCATAAGTATGAGATCGAAATTACTTTTGTTCGCAGTTGTCTTATTCACGGCGATAGCGGTCATTTCCGGCTGCTCGCTAAAGCCTTCATCGGCCAACACTCTGCCACCCTCAAATGTTTCGTCTAACGGCGTTGCCGAGACCGCAGGAACACCGTTAGCTGCTACTGCTGAGTCACAAGCTGCGGCTATCGCTGCGCTGGTAGCCGATCTTTACAAACAGCACGATGCGAAAAAGAGCCCGTTCTTTCAAACTAAGAACAGGCAACTTGTGGACAAGTATTTCACCAAGCCTTTCGCTGACTTGATCTGGAAAGACGCCAATAATTCGTCAGGCGAGGTTGGAGCGATCGACGGCGACCCGCTCTACAACGCGCAGGATATGGAGATCAAGGGGTTTGCCATCGGCAAAGCTGTAGTTAATGGCAACGATGCCAAGCTGCCCGTGACATTTACGAATTTTGGCGAAAAGAAGACCATCAACTATTCACTCAAGCTTGAAAACAATGCCTGGAAGATCGACAACATCTTCTACAGTGATGCTGACAGCCTGATGAAATGGCTCAAGGACACTTATCCCGATAAGCCGGCGGGCAAGGCCGTGAGCACTGAGTTTGAAGGCAAATACCGGGTGGGCGACACGACTTGTATCGTAAAGCCCGTGAAGATGGCGTTCGAGGTACGTTGGGCAAAAGGAAGCGGGGTAGAGATGTTTGTCTTTAAAGAAGGATATACATTTGAATCGATGCCTGACGATGCCGAATCGAATAGGTTTGAGTTTGATGACGAAAATTACACGACAGGTATTTTTTATCGCTCTGACGGCGAGACGTTTCCGGTGCGGCGTCTGAAATAGAACGGCCCTTCGTTATAACAAAAGCTATGAATAAATCGAAACTCCTGGTTCTTTGTCTGATCGCTGTAACTGCGATCGCTATATTTGCCTGCTCAAAGCCCGGCGCGAATAGCACGTCGTCCGGCACTAAAAAGATCCGCATTGGGTTTGCAATGGATGCGCTGAAACAGGAACGCTGGCAAAAGGACCGCGATCTTTTTCTGGCGCGAGCGGCCGAGCTTGGTGCCGAAGTTCTTTTGCAGACGGCTGACGGCAATGACGACGCCCAGATGAAGCAGGTCGAAAGCCTTCTGACACAAGGCATAGATGTGCTTGTGCTCGTGCCGCACAATGCCGAGGTCGCCGGTGCGATGGTGGAAATGGCAAAGAAGCAGGGCGTTCCGGTCATATCGTATGACCGTTTGGTAAAGAACAGCGCACCTGATCTTTATGTCTCGTTTGATAACGAAAAAGTTGGCGAACTGCAAGCAAAATATCTCTTTGAAAAGATGCCAAAGGGCAACTACGTGCTGATCGGTGGAGCACCTACCGATAATAATTCACTTCTGCTTCGCAAGGGGCAGCTTAATATTTTGCAAGGCGCGATCGACAAAGGCGATATAAAGATCGTTGCTGACCAGTGGGCGAAGGAGTGGCTAGCCGAGGAGGCCCTGAAACATGCTGAGAACGCCCTGACGCAAAATAACAACAAGGTCGATGCCATGGTCGTATCAAACGATGGAACAGCCGGCGGCGTCATCGAAGCCCTCAATGCCCAAGGCCTGGCGGGTAAGGTGCTGGTTTCCGGACAGGACGCGGAACTGGGAGCTCTCCAGCGGGTCGTAAAAGGCACGCAGACGATGACGGTTTACAAACCGATCTCGCGGCTTGCTCCGGCGGCGGTCGAAGCGGCGATCGCATTGGCGAAAAAGGAAAAGCTGAACACCACGCGTACTGTAAATAATGGAAAAATAGACGTGCCCTCGATATTGATAGAACCGATCCCTGTAGATAAAAACAACATCGACGTAACCGTCGTCAAGGACGGATTTCAGTCACACGATAAGATCTACAAGGATCAGTAGGAACACGCCACAAAACAGGACCAACACCGCCGACGCGATCTATTCCCATTCGATCGTGCTCGGCGGTTTTGATGAGATATCATAAACGACCCGATTGACGCCCCGAACTTCCGAAGTGATCCGCGAAGAAACCATTGCCAGAAGTTCGTGAGGCAGACGGGCCCAGTCGGCCGTCATGCCATCGGTCGAAGTTACGGCACGCAGAGCGACGGTGCGTTCGTAAGTACGAAAATCCCCCATAACGCCGACTGACTGTATCGGGAGCAACACCGCAAATGCTTGCCAAACATCACTGTAAACACCGAAATTGTGCAATTCTTCGATAAAGATCCGGTCCGCTTTTTGCAGCAGTTCGACCTTTTCACGAGTGATGTCGCCGAGAATGCGAACGCCGAGCCCCGGGCCCGGAAACGGATGACGCTGTAAGATCTCGTCGGGAATCCCGAGATCTTTTCCGATAAGGCGAACCTCGTCTTTGAACAACTCGCGAAGTGGCTCGATCAGTTTGAGATCCATCTTTTCCGGCAGACCGCCGACGTTGTGGTGCGATTTGATCGTTACGGACGAACCGCGAAGGCTAACTGACTCAATAACATCCGGGTACAGAGTTCCCTGGACGAGCCACTTAACGTCACCGATCTTTTTCGCCTCGGCGTCAAATACATCAATAAATTTGGCCCCGATCGCCTTTCGCTTTAGCTCCGGATCGATGACGCCGTCAAGCACCGAATAAAAATCCGCGGAGGCATCGACCCCGATAACGTTCAGGTGCAGATGATCTTTGTAGAGCTTGAGCGTGTCCTCAAATTCGTTCGCCCGCAATAGGCCGTTGTTAACAAATATGCACGTTTGCCGGTTGCCGATGGCCTCATGAACCAGCATCGCCGCGACCGTCGAATCGACTCCGCCCGACAATCCGCAGACCACATTACCCACGGGTCCAACGATGTCGCGGATCTTTTCGATCTCTTCTTTAATAAACTGTGATGGCGTCCAGTCACCTTTGCAGCCGCAAACATTGAAGAGAAAATTTCGAAGTATTTCTTTACCGAGCGGCGTGTGCGACACTTCCGGATGAAATTGAACACAGTAAATGCCGCTGTTTGGGTTTTCGATGGCGGTAACGGCCTCGCCCGATGTCGCAGTCGTCGCAAAACCGTCCGGAAGCTTCGTCACGTGGTCGCCATGACTCATCCAGACGTCGAGTTCGAACGGAAGTCCGTTAAATAATGCAGTGGCGCCACTCAGCACCTTGAGCTTGGCATGGCCATATTCGCGGGCATGCGCCGGCTCGATCGTACCGCCCAGATCAGCTGCGACGAGCTGCATTCCGTAACAAATTCCGAGGATCGGCACGCCGACTTTCGAGTAAAATCCTTCCTCGATCCGCGGAGCGTCCTCGTCTGTTACACTCGATGGGCCTCCGGACAGAATCACGCCCATCGGGTGTTTTGCGGCGATCGCCTCTGCTGCCAGGTGAAAGGGATGTATCTCGCAATAAACGCCCTGCTCACGCACCCGACGAGCAATGAGCTGAGTGTACTGCGACCCAAAATCTAGAATTAGTATGGTTTCGTGCTGCAAGCGATCGCTCCTTAAATCTGACCCGGGTGTCGCGGTGGCGTGCCAACCGCAAAATTGTAACGGCATATATGCCAGAACCGATCCGGTTCCTTTCGTAATATAGCGATTATACTTTCAGCGGACTGATTTGTCAGAACGTCGAACGTGAGTCAATCGAACTCTACGACTTTGCTTTTTCGACCGAGGCCGCGATCAACTCCTCAAGTACGTTTTCATCTATGTCCGACATCTTTTTGATATGTAGGCAGCCACCTGAGGCCTTATGTTTGCCGAGCTTTTCGAGCAGTTCGGCCTGTCGTGGAGCACCGTTTAGCACATAGAGCGTCACTGGCCGCCCACGCGGTGAAAGCCGGTGATGAGCCAATCAAGCTCGCCGCCGTCGCTGCGGTACACTTTGCGATTGCCAAATCCGACGATCGCCGTGCCCCACATTTTTGGCGGCTCGCCGGTCACTTTTTTAAAGATCTCGAGTGCAATTACTGCACGGTCACGCTGTTCACTGCCGATGCTGTTAAGAAAATCCTCGACGCTTGCATCATTTTCAGAAGTTTACCACCTTGTCATAATGGTGAATTGATGATAAGCGAGTTTCGCAGAAAATAACAAGGGTTTTCTAAATATACTTGACAATCCAGCCCTAAATTTACTCTTTAGGTTCGCCCCAGGTTCTAAACTCACAGGCGAGCCATATTCCGCAGTAGCTCAAGGCAGAGCATCTGACAAGCGTTGAGTCTTACCTGCGGAGCCACTAAATCAACAAGTTAGCCCGTCAACGTTTGACGGGCTTTGCTGTTTATCTATAAAGCATCTATAACAACAGAATTTATCTTCGCGATATCTAACGCTAAAAGAAAGACCTCGCAGTTGGCGAGGTAAGCAAGCAGCAAATGCTTTCTTTGGAATACAGAATGCGGAAGCCGACGCGGAAAAATCCGATAAGTCCTGCGTTTCGTTTGCGGGATGTTGTCACCTTGAAATCCCGAGGAACGGCAGCTTCCGCCCACTCAACAATGGTTCTACTACGTCAGGCGAATCTTCCGAATCGGTATCGGGTCAAGGGTTTCGCACTTGGTTCCGAACGTTGCTCATGGTTAAGTTGTTCTAAATAGAGGGTCGCACGCTAACCGACGATGTGCGACCACTATTTCTTCACAAAGGTGCTCCACGATCAGTCGCTTATTGACGTCTGACAATAAGGCCCACCGTTCACCTAACAGTTGCCCCCCAAAAGTAAGGGACTCGATCTGTGACGCAAAGATGTATTCGAGATCCTCCTGAGGGATCTTAAAGCGGCATGTCGAGCAGACGTATTTATTCGACTTTGAGGGAATGTTCATAGCTCCGCCGCATGAGCAGCGCGTGCGCCCGGCAAAAGTATTGACCGGCTGCTTTCCCTCACGAACGCTAAGCAGGCGATTGGCACGCTCCCAGATGTCGACGCCTACGATCGGATCGACATTCACCTGAATGCCAACCTCGTCACGGAATCCCTTCGCTGTCGTATCTCTTAGCAGTCGGTCGATCGCCATATCCGAGAAATCCGCTCCGTTGCGAGTTCTATAACCGAGATCGTTTAGCATCTTGGCGACGGTTCGCTTCCTGCGATGTTTCAAAAAAAGGTCAAAGATGAGGCGGCGCACAGGAGCCTCTTTCTCATCAATTTCGAGGCGGCGATCTCGCCACCGATACCCAAACGGGGCGGCTCCTCCTCGCGATCTGACTGATTCATTCTCGGTCACTTTGAAACCTCCGACCCAAGAATATCGGCAATAGTTTCCTTTATCAGTTCCGCTGCGGAAGGCGTTGCATCCGAGTACGAGGTATTAATCTTATAGCCCTTGACCTTAGCATCCCCAGACACGTCAGGATTATCCGAACAAAGGCGTTCGAGATATAAATGAAAATCATCAGGCTTAAGAAATGCCACGGCCCCAATTTGATCGTCACTGATAGTTGAGGCCGCCAACCCCTCGATTTCGTTAAGGTGCTGTTCGTTGACCGAAAGTACGATTACCCTGTCATATCCCGAGCCGAGACACTTCTGTATGCTCTGAACCTCGTACTCAACCGTGTTTGTGACAGCAACTTCGCAGGCGACCTTTATGGCACCGTTCTCGAGGGCGACGTCGATCCGGCCGATACCACCGAAGACCTGCTTTTCAACCGTCGCTATAAAGCCATACTTCTCTGCGATCCGCTTTACTATCTTTTGCAGATACGCGTGTTCGCCACTCCCGCTCCCGTCGGTTTGCACCTCCTGCTCCTGCCCCAAGTCGATCGCCGATTTGTCGGCGAACGATCGTTTTGTCGCTAACGGCTTTGGCTCCGATGCTTTTCGCGGCCGTTCGGCAGATTCTACCTGGGCACGCATGACCTTAAATTCTTCTTCAACTTCTCCCCTCGGTCGGCCATAGGCGTTGCGCGAAAACTCGCGAATGGCGTTCACCCTATCCTGAGCCGCCTCTGGATTGACCGTTGGTACGGCCTCGACCTTCAAATTAAAATCGTAATCTGCCCGCTCGACCCGGGCTATGGCCTCTCCGACGCCGAGGTTCTGCAACGCCCTCGCGTCGAAGGAGGAAAATCCTCCAGCAAACTTTTCAGCGTCCGCATCACCAAGGCGGAAACAAACCCGCGTATAGCAGTTCGACATCACGCTGCTTGCCACCTCCTGACTGCGTGTCTGAAGCTGCTTAAATTCCTGGTGCGCGAGAATGAGGCCGAGATTGTATTTTCTGGCGCCTGAAGAATGCGTTCCATCGACGGAGTGATCAGATGATGAAACTCGTCCGCCGACACCCACCAGTAGGGCCGTTCGCGTGAATCCTGGCGACTAAGAGCTGACTGGTAAATTCGAGACAGGATCATTGTTCCTAACAGATACGCATTCTCCCTCGCCGATCAGCCCTTGCGACAGCTTTACCAGCAGGATCTTCTTCTCATCCATAAGCCGGCGAAAGTCGAGCCTGTTCTCTTTCTGGCAGACGATATTGCGGATCAACGACTGACGGAGAAACATGTCGAGCCTGATCAGTATGGATGCCTGTGGCTTGCCGGCGATAAGCTGAAACTCGTGTTCCCAGAAATACCTGACCGCGTCGTCTGTTACCGTTTGCAAAAAGTCTTCACGGAAATTTTTTTCGACCAAAAACCTGCGTAGGTCGAACAACGTTCCTCCGCGGCTGCTTTCGAGAAACGCAAGGATCGCGTTCGCCGCAACGGCGTCCATCACGTCGCCCCAGCTCGTGGCCATCCGGCGAAACGTCGCAACGAGGTCGGATGAATGTATCGTCTTCAAGAGGTGAATTTGCGTGTAGGATGTTGAAACCGATAGGAAACTCAGCATCTGATGGGTCGAATAACACCACATCGCGTAATCGATGGTCGGGAATGTTCTCCATAACGGCGTCAATGAGATCGCCGTGGGATCGACGACACACACCCCGTCGTTGTTCTCAAGATCAGCCTTGATAAGCGAAAGAAGAGCGTCTTACCCGAACCCGAGCCCTGATCACGTGCATGTGGCGGGTCCTGTTCCTGTTCCCGTGAAAGCCTTACTTCGTTGTCTTGCCTTTGGTAAGGATTGCGGCCCAGAACGACGGACCAGAGGTGACCTGCGGAGCCCGCCTTCTTTTTCGCGCCGCTTTAACTTGCCCGACTTAACCGCATCACCCGGAAACGGATTAGAGAAGTGAGTTCACGCACCAGAGAACCCCCTCTGGTGCGAAGTTCTTGCTAATATGTTCTCGGCAACCGTCGCTCACACCAGCATCGATGGTTCGGAGCGGGACCAAAGAGCGATTGCTGACGCCGCCGAATTGTTTGAAGTATGGCATTATCTGTCGGGCTATCTGACTCGACGTTGGTCGGCGCTGCTGACCCAAAGCCGCACATTTACCAAGGCCGCTACGCGACCGTGTTTGACGTATCGCTTTGAGTTGATCGGTCAGGCCCGCGCAAGACGCTTTGCCTTGGTTATCGAATAGACGCTCGCACCACCCGCTGCCAGGATGTCTCGTCATCCGAAGATGACTTGGACGCATGCTGCATCTCCCCCACTTCGAAGACCATCCAGAGCTGGACGAGCGGGATGAGAGGGTCCGCACCTAGTCCCTGGCCAGTTGGTCTGGTCGAAACCAATGATTCGCCAGACCGAATGGCACAATAACGACCGAGTTATCGACATCAGATATCGACTTCCTGCTGACCGTCCGGTGCGCATCGGATATCGAACCCCGGCAAATGGACCCGCAGTTGCCTCGCCAGCACGTCATTCTGCCGTTCCGTGCGGCAACGAATTGAAAGTAGCCAGCTCGAACTCAAGCTGGCGATGATCTCGTACGCAATGAAATCTAAAGAGCTGATCAGGCTCCCGATGAGCTACCCATCTGAATTGCAGGCCTGGAACCTGAATTCCATCGGTAGGTTTACCCGAAAAAACAGAGTCTGCGTCCTGGGAACTTGGGCGCGAGGGACGAGGCCTAATAGCTTCGACGGGCGAAACGCTGGATGACTCGGGCCGGGCCGAGCCAAAAAATCGGGAGATTCGGTTCGGTACGCGACCATCATCAATAATGCAGGTCGCGCCCCCCGATACTACGTCGGACGGAAACTCAGGCTCGAGTGGCACGATTCGGTCGCTGACCTCGCTCCCGCGACCGACGCTTATCGCGTCCACCTGGGCGTTGTCAAGGTTAAAGAATACGTCCGGCATTTACCAGATCTCCTCCCACACAGGCTGGCGTTCCTCCCCGGGCAACAACGGGTTTCGCCTTTCATCAGCGAGTTGATCACACACGCTAAGTATCGCGTCGTGGACCACGTGCTGAAACGTTTCGATAACATCCACGCGATAGTAGGAGGGCCGCTCAAGGAGATGCGAAAGAACAGCTCGCATGCCCGGAATCTCAGAAAAGAGATCTCGCAAACCCGGAGGATCTTCGTGGAGCCAGTATGCAACGCTGAGAACCCTGCCTGCCACCAGAGCGGAGACATCAAAATACAACCGATGATGTCGGATACGAAGGTAAACGCGGTCCGGAGAAAAAAAAGCGCCTTCGCGCCGCAATACCTTCGAGAGGTGGATATCGGGAAAGAGCGTCTCTTCAACCGCCGTCCGGACGAGGTCAAGGAAATTCAAGGGTGAGCATTCGACGTCGCGGAGTTGAGCACGCCAGCGGGCAAGAATTTGATGGTCATCCATGGGCATACACGATCACCTCTCTGACCGGTCGCGATGATTTATTAGGGGCGGACGTC
>JBGAVK010000049.1:0-20342 GCA_044228165.1 Pyrinomonadaceae bacterium
GATTGACCTTTTACTATCTACTCGACGCCAGTTGTATTCGTGTTTGTGCGTGGTCGAGGGCTTCGCGCGTTTGTTCGTTTTCCTCGACGGATGCCTGTCCGGCAGCCGCAAGGGCTTTTTCAGCGGTTTCGCGCGCGGCTTTTGCTGCCTCGACATCGATCTCGTCAGCACTCTCGGCTGTATCAACGAGAACCGAAACGGTTCCGCCGCTAACCTCGACAAACCCGCCCGAAACGACAAATTTATCGCCGCCGCCTTTTTGTGTATAGCTCAGAATACCCGGCTTCAAAGCTGAGACGAGTGAGGCGTGATTAGGCAAAATACCGGCTTCACCCGACACGGTCGGAACCGTAACGGAATCGACCTCGGCGTCGAGGACACGTTTTTCAGGAGTGACGATCTCTAACTTCAACATAGTTCAAAAGTCGAATGCACAATGCGAAATGCACAATGCAAAATTTAGATTGAGCATTGTGCATTCTGCACTTTGCATTGTTTCGGCTTACGCCGAAGCAGCCATTTTCGACGCCTTCTCTCGCGCCTGTTCGATCGTGCCGACCATGTAGAACGACTGCTCAGGCATGTCGTCGCATTTGCCTTCGAGGATCTCTCTGAAACCCTTGATCGTGTCTTCGGTCTTGACGTACTCGCCTTTGAGGCCGGTGAACTGCTCACCCACAAAGAATGGCTGCGAGAAGAAACGCTGGATCTTACGCGCACGGGCCACGGTCAGTTTGTCGTCTTCGCTCAACTCATCGAGACCAAGAATTGCGATGATATCTTGCAGATCCTTATAACGCTGGAGGATCTTTTTAACCGACTGTGCGGTGTTGTAGTGATCTTCGCCCACGATGGTCGGGTCGAGAATACGCGAGTTCGACGCGAGCGGATCGACGGCCGGGTAAATACCAAGCTCCACGATCTGACGCGACAAAGCCGTAACAGCATCAAGGTGAGCAAACGTCGTCGCCGGAGCCGGATCGGTGTAATCGTCGGCGGGCACATAAACGGCTTGGATCGACGTGATAGCACCGGTTTTTGTCGAAGTGATGCGTTCCTGCATCTCGCCCATTTCCGAAGCAAGCGTCGGCTGATAACCCACAGCAGACGGCATACGTCCGAGAAGTGCGGACACCTCAGAACCAGCCTGTGTAAATCTAAAAATATTATCGACGAAGAAAAGCACGTCGTTACCTTGGTCACGGAAATACTCGGCAACCGTCAACCCCGACAGAGCAACACGAAGACGTGCTCCCGGAGGTTCCGTCATTTGTCCGTAAACAAGGGACACTTTCGAGCCTTTGATCTCGTCTTTATCAACTTTCGACAGGTCAAATTCGCCGGTCTTTTCCATGTTCTCGTTAAAAGCATCGCCGTATTTGATAACTTTTGACTCGACCATTTCGCGAAGAAGGTCGTTTCCTTCACGCGTACGTTCGCCGACACCGGCAAACACCGAAAAACCGTCCGAACCGATCGCAACGTTGTTGATCAGTTCCATGATGAGAACTGTCTTACCAACGCCGGCACCGCCAAACAGGCCGATCTTACCACCGCGTAGAAACGGCTGGACAAGGTCAATGACCTTAATGCCCGTCTCGAACATCTCGAGGCTGGTCGACTGCTCGTCAAACGACGGAGCGTGACGGTGGATCGAGGATTTTGTTTCGCTGTTGACCGGACCAAGCTCGTCCACCGGGTCGCCGATGACGTTCATCACGCGTCCTAGAGTCGCGGATCCCACAGGAACCATGATCGGCCCGCCCTGATCCTCGACCTTCATCCCGCGAACCATACCGTCGGTCGGCAGCATCGAAACTGCACGCACACGGCCTTCGCCAAGGTGCTGTTGGACCTCGCAAATGACATCGACTTTTGTTTCGACATCAAAGCCTTCGCTGGTAACGCGAAGCGCCTGATAGATAGGCGGCAAATAATTATCCGAAAATTCTACGTCGACGACCGGGCCGATGATCTGTACAACCTTGCCGATCTGTCCGCTTGCTTCATTAGCCATTATTAATAGATTGCTCCTGAAAAACAGGTAAATACCCGTCTGATTTACAAAGGAGTAAGAATAGTTAGTTATCGCCAGCAAATGATCAGTTAGTTGGCTTTTTCACCGTCTTACGCTTGGTTTTGGGTTTATTAGTAGTATCGGCCGGCTGCTCGGTTTCGGTAGTTTCAGGCTCTTGTGCGGCAGGTTTCTTTGTTCCTTTCCCTTTTTTACCCTTGCCGCCCTTTCCTGAACCTTTCGAGTTGTTTGCAGCGGGAACCTCGATCGCCGCCGGCGTTCCGGTCGTCAATGCCGGGTTTGAAGCAGCTTTATTTTTTCCCTTGCCGCCCGTGCGGCCGCCTGAGGTATTTACAGGCTCGGCATTCCCGCCACCGCCCGCTGCATCGGCGGTATTGGCAGATCCACCGCCAATGGTCCATCTTTGGCCATCGCCGTACAATCGCTCGTCACTGCAACGCGGGCTAGTCGGCTCAAAGACGCCACTTACTATCTTTGAAGACCAGTTCGCTCCACGCCCGGGCGGTAGATATTTGTAGTGAAACTTGATCTTTGTAATATCTGCGCCGTTTGCGTTTGGCAAGTTTGAGCCATCGCCCGGGTTAGAAATGCCGAGCATTTCAAAATTACTTCGCAAAACCTGTCCGAACATATCTGTAGCTTGGACGCCCTGATTGCTGCCATCGAACCCGGATTGAACGTCATAGGTGATACACGTCTGGCCCGGCCGGCACTCCTCGCGTTCGGCCCCGACCACATTTCCGGATATCGCCTCCATTTTCCATTTTCCACCCAAAAAGTACTCGACATCAGTGATCTTGATCGTGTCGTCACGTCCGTTGGTGAATTTGAAAAAGACGTTCTTACACGTACCGCCGCCGCTAGTCGCCGTCGAATTAGCATTTGTGATCGTCCACATCTGGCCATAGCCAAAGATCTTTTCCGCGCGGCAAACCGGGTCGGTCGGCTGAAACACCGTCGTCTCGACCGTCGCGTTGCTGTTCACTTCCTTGTAGACAAATTTGACCTTTGTTATCCGGTCATTCTCAGCACCGCCGAGATCTTCGCGGGCAAGATCACAAGTCTGGCCGCTATTACATCGCTCAGAACCGTTCCTAACGTTCTCCGTCTCCCATCGAGCCTCTGACGAATTGTAATATTTGACCTGCTTGATGTCGATCGCACGGCCGGTGCTGTTCTTTATACGAAACGTAACGTTTCTACACGCATCAAATGCATCAACGGAAATTCCTGCAAATGCTATGGAAACCGTAACCGAAACAACCGAAAAGATAAATGAATTAAATCGTCTCATTATGTTCACCTCCTAAACCGGATATTACATTATCCGTTAATTGTGCTTGTTATGACTATCGTTTGGCCCTTTGCTATTTGTTTTTGTTTTTTCCTTTTGCTTTTGGTTTTGCGATCCCGGGCACCACGGTCTGATTCCCCATCGGGATAAGAGTCGGAGTACCTGCCGTCTGATTCCCGATCGTCCAGCCCTGTCCTTCTCCATACACTCGTCCATCGCTGCATCGGGGACTGGTTGGCCGAAAAATTTGACTCACTCCGTCAACAAATCTCTGGGCTTGGTAACCTTCTTTGGTCTCATAATCGATTCTCTTTTTGTACTCAAATTTGATCTGAGTAATATCAACCCCATCGGCATCTCCCAAGTTTGAGCCAAAAGTTGGATTCGCCACGCGTGTCAACGCGATCCAGCCAATGAGGTCAAAATTGCCATCCGGACCTGGATGCTCAGGGTCGTCAAGATCCGATTGGACGTCTAAAGTCAGGCAGGTTTCTCCCACACTGCAATACTCTCGATCCTCTCCCCAAAATCCGCCGCCGATCAGCTCACGCCGCCACCGACCACCCCAAAAATAATTCACGGCTTTGATCTGGAGTAGATGCCCGGTGTTGTTCTTGTACTTGAACTGTACGTCCCTGCAGCTATTGCTGCCGGACGTTGTGGTTGACCCCGAGATCGTAAGTGCCCAGCCCTGCCCAAAACCATAGATCTTTTCGCGACGGCAAACAGGGTCGGTCGGCTCGAACTGCCGGGATTCGCGTTCGACGTTACCGCTCACCTCTTTATAGATAAACTTTATTTTTGTAATGCGGTCGCCGTCCGCTCCGGCTAGATCCTCACGTTCTAATTCACATGTCTGTCCGGCTCTGCAGCGTTCCGATCCGTTCTTAACGTTCTCAGTTTTCCAAGCCGCTTTGGCCGCGTTAAAATACTTGACCTTCTTAATGTCGATCTCCCTGCCCGTATTATTTGTGACACGAAAAGTAACATTCCTGCAATTGTCACCAAAAGCGTTAATTGCAAACGAAGGCACTAAAAGAGCCGCTAAAACAAGGATTAGCGAACTTGCTGGCGAAATTCTTTTCATATTTCCTCTGTATACCACTCCTAAGGTTTCGTGCGACGTTTTGCTTTCGGTTTGACCGTGTTCTCGGCAGGCTCAGAATTTGCCGCAGGCTCTGTTGCATCATCCCCGTCGCTCGTATTCTTGCCTTTGTTCTTGCCTTTACCTTTATTCTTACCCTTACCGGCTTTTCCGGCCGGGGTTCCCGTTACAGCAGGACTCACGGAGTCGCCCGATGTAAGGTTAGGGTTGCGGCGACCATTAACGGCTCCAGGAACTGTACCGTTCCCCGTCTGAGTTAATGTCGGCGAACCGCTCGAGCTTGAGCCTGTGTTGGCATTGCCGAGCGACCAGTTTTGGCCCTGACCATATCTTTTCCCTTCGACACACCTTGGAGATTGGGGTTCGAACATCTTACTTGTCGTCTGTTTTGACCACGGAGCTGACCCTGTAGTTGAGGTTTGATAGGTGAACTTTATCTTAGTGATATCGTCACCAAGTGCACCGCCGAGCGTCGATCCCGCATTGTTGTTACCTATCCCGAGGATCTCGTGACTGGCAAAATTACTGTCATAAATACTACAGTCCTCACCGGGGCGGCAAATATTATCATTAGCTCCACCGCCGATCGTCTCGTTTTTCCACTTACCCGAGCTGCGGTTATAGTATTCGACCGATTTGAAACGCACGATCTTGTTGAGGTTATTCTTGACCTCAAACGTTACCCTTTTGCAATCTCCGGCTAGATCGGCATTCTTGACCGCTTGGCCGAGCTTCCTGGGTGCTTGCCCGATAGCTACCATCGGATTCTCGATCCCGCCGGAATTATTGCTATTTGACACAACCGTCGACCCTGCAGTCGTCCATGCCTGCCCGTAGCCAAAAATCTTTTCGTCGTTGCACTGAGGCGAAGAAGGAGTAAACTCGGCACTTTCAAGATCTTCTCGGGTAAAATCATCGTGAAAGAGGAACCTCAGTTTGGTTATATCGTCACCGCCCGAATCTCTCAGATCTTCGCGGCCGAACGAACAGGTTTGCCCCGAACGGCACTTGGTGTTTGGGACATCCTCTGTCTGCCACCTGTTCTCATTACGGTTATAGTATTTGACCTTGCGGATCTCGATCTCGTGCGCACGGCTATTCTTAAATTTGAACGATACATTTTTGCAAGTGCCTTTCGATTCATCTTCAAATCCAAAGCCTGATGTTGCTCCCCCGGAAATAGCCCAATTTTGTCCCGCACCGTATTGTTTATTTGCCCTGCACTCGGGCGATTGTACCGAAAATTGGGGGCTTGCCTGGTCGGTGTTGCTGTTTTGGTCTTGGAATACAACCACGATCTTGGTCAGACGGTCATTTTCCGCCCCCGCAAGATTTTCGCTGCCGAAATAGCAGACTTGATTGACCGGACACGTCACGTTTGGCACATCCTCGGTCTGCCATTTATTCTTATCGGCGTTAAAATACTTGACCTTAACGATCAATATTGGCCTCGAACGTGCATTCGAGACTTTAAATGAGACATTACGACACGTATCAAACGGCTCGATGATATAAACGGGACCGGTATCAGATCCGACGATGTTTCCAATATATCCATATGCCGCCGCCGTAACGGTTCCCGCCACAAATATTAATAGGGTCAAAAGCCCGGCAATCATTGCTTCCGTTCTAACACGTTTCATAAATCTACTCCTCAAAGACAGATCAGATACAAGTTAAAATGTATATTTGTACGTTTAGACGCAATATATCAGTGTTTGGCCTAAATGTCACCATTTTTGATTGGACCGGGACCCGAACCCGCTGATTATTGACACCGAAACACGCTTCTAGTAGTCTTTCGATATACAAAACGTCTCTTCTATAACGAAAATTTGACCACTCTGAAAAAACTAGAATTACCAACCCAGGGCCTCAACACGCTGTTCGGCGTTCAGGATCAAAACATCAAATATCTCGAATCTCTGCTCGATGTCAGCATCGGTGCGCGGGGCAACGAGCTGCTCATCGACGGCGACGAACGCGACATCAAAACCGTCGAACAGATCCTGCGCGATTTCAGCGACCTCTTTAACGACGGCAATACGTTCACCGACAAAGAACTCCGCGACGCGTTCAAACAGATCGCCGAAGACCGTGCCTACAGCCTCAAAGACCATTTCCTAAAGGCGCGTTTCAACCCCTCCGGCAAAAAATCGGTCGCCCCCAAAACCGCTAACCAGCGCAAATATCTCGACGCGATCGCCGCCAACGATCTTGTGTTCGGGATCGGCGTTGCGGGTACGGGCAAAAGCTTTCTCGCGGTCGCGATGGCGGTCGATGCGTTGATGAAAAAGCAGGTCAGCCGCATCATCCTCACGCGTCCGGCGGTCGAGGCCGGTGAACGCCTCGGCTTTCTTCCCGGTGATCTTCAGGACAAGGTCGATCCTTATTTAAGGCCGCTTTACGACGCTCTGTTCGACCTTGTCGATGGCGAGAAAGTCACAAAGATGCTCGAGAAACGCATCATCGAAATCGCTCCGCTCGCCTTCATGCGCGGCCGCACGCTCTCTGACGCTTTCATCATCCTCGACGAGGCGCAAAACACCACGAGCGAGCAGATGAAGATGTTTCTCACGCGTATCGGCTTTGGCTCCAAGGCCGTCGTCACCGGCGACAAGACCCAGATCGACCTGCCCCGCGGGCAAAAAAGCGGCATCAAAGAGGCCGAGCACGTCCTCGCCGATCTCGAAGGCATTGAGTTTGTCTATTTCAACGAAAAAGACGTCGTCCGCCACAAGCTCGTCCAGATGATCGTCAAGGCCTACGAGCAAAATTCCGAAAACAACGAACCCGGCGACCACTAAATGATGATCGATGTCGTCAATCTACAACGCAAGTTCAAGCTCGATCTCGCCCCTATCCGTGCATTCGTGGCGGATCTCTCAGCCAATGTCGAAGAATCTGCAAACGCCACATTCACCGTCGCGTTCATCGGCGACGGCCGCATGAAACAGCTCAACGAACTCTTTCGCGGTAAAGATACAACCACCGACGTCCTCTCATTCCCCCACGAACCCGATGAGTTCAACACTTCCAACTCCCCTCCTTACGAGGGAGGGGTGGACGCCGCCGCGGCGGACGGGGTGGTTCTCTCTCTCAACGACGGCGAAACACTGGCAACTGACAACAGACAGCCGACCACTATCTTCCTAGGCGACATCGTCATTTCCGCCGAGCAAGCTCAGAAACAAGCCGCCGAAAACGGCCTCTCCCTCGACGCCGAGATCAAACAGCTCATCCTCCACGGCCTGCTACACCTCTGCGGCTACGACCACGAAACCGACACCGGCGAGATGAACACTCGCGAACTTGATCTGCGAAATAAACTCGGAATTTAGAAAAAGGGCGTCGCAATGACGCCCCAATTGTCGTACCTGCTTAGATAATCTATGGTTCAGGGAAAAAGTTGAGATCAACTATATTGTCGGTTATCTGTACGACCTGCGGAGCAAAATTAAACCGCCGCGACGCGACAGACACTATGTAGGTTCTTCCCGGTTCAACTTCGTCAAAGCGATAGACCCCGTTCACCCCACTCGTGACCGAACGCACATTTCCCCTGCCATCATTCAATGCGATCCGTGCTCCGCGAACACCGCGCCCGTCTATAGACGCGAGCACACGGCCCGAGATCGTAACACTCGCTGCGGTCAGCGGCAGAACCGGCGAGAATTCCGACGTGTTGCCTTCGAAATCGGTCGCCGTTGCCGTCATCCTGTCGCCGACGATAAAGCCCATCAGAGCTGCGTTGCCGAGATTCACTGTCTTATTACCGCTGGCCGTGAAATCTTCAAACTTGAACTGATCGGAATTTAGGAATTTTTCACCTTGACCGGTCGCATCCGGTTTGAAAAACTCGACACGTATCCCTTCGCTGAAACCGTAATTCGAATTGCCCGGCGATGAATCTACTCTGTAACTCACGATCAAATCGCCGCCGGAGTTTACATTGTAGGTAGCAATGTCAGGATAGTTCTGTAATTTGTTTGCACCCGTATCAAAATCAAATTGATCATTCGGCACTGGCTCCGGAGCAGGCTCCCCTATCGCATCATTGGCGGATGCCTCGTTAAGCGTGATCCCTCTCATGGCGTTTGCAAAAATCAAGTTCGGATCGATGTTGTTGTTGGATCCGGCATCTCCGGTTAGCCCAACACCATTTCGGCCATTATTTGCGATTATGTTTCCGGCATTTTCGTCGGGACCACCGATGGTATTGCCAGTCGCGTTGCTGGCCATATAGATACCATCGCCACCATTGCCAAGCGGTAGCGTCCCATTTGCACCGACACCTATGTAATTGCCGGTCACTTTGTTCAAAGACGCTCCGTCCTGTAGCTGGATGCCATGTGTCGTATTACCCGAAATGACGTTGCGTGCAGACGCTACGGTCGCCCCTGACCCGCCGATTTCGCTGAGGGTCGCCCCTGAAAGACAGATCCCGGCACGCCCGTTGGGCATTGCACTAGTTCCGGTGATATCAGTCCCGATTTTATTACCCTGCACGATAGTCTGAAAAACTTTCGGACAAACAAGCTCGACGCCGTGTTGGCCGTTTCCCGAAATAACATTGCCAAGACCTAGGCCGCCTATCACATTTCGCCGTGCAGGAAAATCACTGCACGCATTGCCGGTTAGGGCCCTTATCGCGACACCGGATCCTAGGTTAGGTATCGGTGACATACCGTCACTGCTTGTTCCGATCCGGTTCTTTTCGATCTTGTTCGCCGCTGCGTATAACGGACCGGTATATGAGTCGATCTCTATCCCATCTCCTGTTGCCGCGACAATATTAGAGCCGGCAGCCTTTTCGCCATTGCCGGAGATAGTGTTATCGGAAATAATACTGTCGCTGCCCGAAATACTGATTCCGCCCTCTGAATTGCCTATAGCGTTGACACCTCCTGAGTCGACACCGATCATGTTTGACGTCACCGTCGCTTCTGAGCTGTTAAAGGATAGTTTTATTCCATAAGCACCGTTTCCCGAGATCACATTTCCTTGCGAAGGTAACCCAACTTTGTTTTTATTGCCTTCGATCCAAACACCGTACGAACCATTGCCGATCTGACTATCTCCAGCCGGGTTGGTCCCGATGATATTTTGGGTAAGGGTATTTTCATCAGGAGTTCTCATATTACCTGTGGGTTCAGCAGTAAAAACAAGGCCGTGCCGAGAGTTGCCGGATATCGTATTTCCGCGAAATGTATTTTTGTCGCCCCGAACATCAAATCCATCAATGTTCGGATCTGGTTCCCCGTCGAACGGGTTCAACCCAACAACATTTGAGCGGAAACTATTTTCGGATGCTTCATACCCAACTTCTACTCCCGAGTGCAAGCTCGCATAAATAAAGTTGCCGCCCCGTCCGGTCCCAAGCCCGATGTAATTTTTGCGTGCGGTGACCAGAATGATCCCAATTGCGTTACCGGTCGCATTTGAGCCTTGTGGCGGCCCTATTAGATTGTTTGAAATAGAGTTGTCGTGAGTGTAGATTTGAATCCCTGTCGGACGTTCATTCGTCTGGGCTTCGAGCCATTTCCGATAGGCGGTCACTGCTTCTTCCTTTGATCGATAGGCACTTGGCGGCAAAGTGAAAACTGGCGTTTCCTCGCTCATCTGGATGCCGATAACATTTTCATAGATCACATTCCGGACCTCGCTGTCAGTTCCCGGTGTACCAATGAAGTTTCCAGACGATCTAGTTATCAAAATTCCAAACAAGCTTGAGGTAATGATGTTAGTAAGAACCTTGTTGCCATTGGCTCCATCGATCAATTCGATCCCGACCCTGCCCCCAACGATCACATTGCGTTTACCAGGACTGCCGTGCAAGCCACCAATTGTATTGTTTGAAGCTCCTTGCTCCGCTAAAACATTAACAAATGGTCCCGTTAAGAACGTCAGGCGATCCGCGAAAAGTCCAATGAAGTTACCAAAGATCGATGTATCATTCGCCGAGTTAAATAGCCGGATGTTCGTCTGACTATTGCCAGCAATGAAGTTTGCATCGTGGTCCTGAGTACTTCCGATGATATTGCCCGAGCCGAGTACCTCTACTCCCTGTCGTTGCAAACCAGCCGGGTCAGTTGCTACGCCGCTTGCGAGTAACCCGATCCAACAGTTTTCCATGGTGTTACGGTTACTACGAAAGATAACGCCAGTACCAGGAAACCGATTAATGATAAGACCGCGCAAACGAGAATCATCACTACCGAGAGCAAAAACCAATCCCGTCGTATCATCCTGCGACGATCCGTTCAGTTCGATCATCGGTCTCGTTTCCGAACCGGGCTGCGTGTCCCCGAGGATCTGAACTTGTTTGCTGATCTCCGGTAATGGCGTTGCAGGCGATATCGTATGGACGCCGCTGCCCGGTATGTTGAAGGTTATCTCGTGCGGCCCGACGTATAATGGATTGTTGACAAGCTCGAGGGCTGCCCGAAGGCTGCAATCCAGAGTGCCATTGGACGTATTGACGTCACAGACTTGGTCGCCGGTCACATCGGGTTGATCCGTGTCGATGTTGACGACAATGCTAGCCGGACACGTAAGCGGAGCCGCCGATCTGTATTCTTCGAGGTTCTGGAATGCCTGGCTACCATCACACGATTGTCCGGCATTGCATGAAAACTCTGACGTATTGCCAAGATCGTCAGTAGCCGTTGCCGAAATATACGCCCCATTCGGAGCGGTCCCGAGGCTGTTCCAGTCAATGCTACCAAAGCCATTGCCATCAACGGTTACCTCAGCTGTACCTAGAAAGAGCTGCCCTTCGCCGTGGCCGGATGGATCAGCAACTAACGTTGCATAGACATCTATTCTGAAATGGCTAAATGGTTCGCTGATGAGAGTTCCCGTCACATGCACCGTACCATCCACATTGTATCCGGGCGAAAACAGAACTGGATAGTTCTGCAGCCTGTTTGCCCCAAGATCCGCATCCTTAGCGCAATCGTCATTAAGCGTTACACCGTCACCATCCGGGAAATATCCTGACTGGTTAAGGTCGATTCCGAGTTGACCGTTGTTTTGAATGACGTTGCCACGAATAGGGGTAAATGTGGACGTTACGCCATTGACCTTGACGCCTGATTTTCCGTTATTGGAGATAATGTTTGAAGTCGTCGAATCGGTGCCGCCGACAATTATGCTAGAGGCATAATAGCCGCCAACATTCACGCCGGTTCCTCCGTTGCCAAGAGGAGCGAGCGATCCATTTACACCGATCGCGTTATTCACGATCTTGACCCCGAACCCGGAAAATAGATTAATGCCGTTAAAGGCATTTCCCGCGATCACATTGCGGCCGAGTGGATCGCTATCGCCAATATCGACCGTATTGATGAACCCTGTTCCAATAAATACGCCCGACCCATTAGGCAGTGCCAACTCTCCGAAAAGGTCGGTGCCGATCAGATTTCCTTGGACTTGATATTCGCCCGGACTTCCTTCGACCGTCGCTCCTACGACAATGCCGGCATGGTCATTGCCTGAAACCAGATTACCCAGGGAGCCATCAAATTCAGTGTGACCGCCGGCAAAATAAACCGGTGAGGCTGTCGTCAGATTTGTCGAAGCCATATCGATGCCGGAACCAGCGTTCACCAACACTTGGCTGCCGTTTCGTTTTGTACCGACATAATTGTTGAAAACACCAGCTATACCCGGACCGCCGACCATTATCCCGGATGCCAGATCAATACCGCTACCGCCGTTGGAATTGCCCGAAACAAGATTGCAAAAACCCGTACATGCACCGCCTTGTGCTGTCCCGCCCGGAGCTCCTATTGCCGAAACCGAGTAGTTCGTCCCCGCCAGCACGGCACTTTGTGGTCCGCTGATCTGCGGGGTGTTGCGAGCATCATTGTAGATACTGTAACTTCCCGTAATATCAGTTCCGACGTTGTTGCCCATGATCGAGCAGAACCCTCCTTCCGTCTGATTTGCATTTCCGACGGCTTCGCACCAGACGCCGCCCAAGCCGTTACCCGATATGATATTGCGTCCAGATTCGGCGATCGATCCGATCGTCGTACCAGTCAAAGGCTCTGCATTAATTCCCTGCCAGCAATTCCCCAGACCAATACCACCAGAGGGGTCGGTCCCGAGTTTATTACCAACGATGCTATTGTCGTGACTCAAGAGGTCGAGTGTCGTAAGGTCGACAAAGATCGGAACGACGATGCCATAACCAACGCATGGAGCGATGTTACTTACAACTCCGTTGCCCGAGATCGTATTCGGAGCTCCGGCAAAATCGCCGCCGACTCTATTGTCGGCACCGGCGAGAAACATGCCTTGGAAATTTGCCACTTTAGCGGTGCCGACTGCATTGAGCCCAAGAATATTGCCATTGAATGAATTCGAATTGCCGCCCTCGATCGCAATTCCCGTATTGTTGCCTGAGCTTACTGTATTGGTGACATCATTATTGTCTGAATCGAAGATCAAAACTCCGGCTGCCATATTACCTTTCGCGGTCGCGCCCGTGACATCGATACCTAAAAAGCATGCAAGCACCGTATTATTTGCGTTGTTTGGCAACGCCGAATCACTCTCTATCGCGATACCATTTCCGCCCACCTGGCTGCCGCTGATCGTTTGACTCTTAAACCCCGTGATCGCCAGATCGTAAATAAACGCATTGCTAGTCCTGACCTTTAGCCCGTCCACAGCACCGCCCATATTCTCGCCTGAGATCTCGATCTTCTTTGTGCCGTTCGGGAAGTGGCTACCCTGTATGGTTACTGGTCGCAAAATAGCGGGTAGCGGCGTTAACGGAGCGATGACGGCAGGGGACGTTGGCAGATCAAAATAAATTGTGCTGGGGCCACCAATTTGATTGGCACGGCGGATCGCATCCCGAAGACTGCAGAATCCTCCGAAATTGCAATCGGCCTCATCGGCGGTCGTATTCACCGAAAAAGTGGCCCGCGGGGCCGACATTATCACTTCCGGTGAAGATGTAGCTTGTCGCAAAACCACCAGATCACTTATCCCGTCAAGGTTAAGCCGAATGGGCAAAATCGCGAGGATCCCGCCATTGCCGTCGACCGAAGAATATTCTACGGTTGATTTGCCGCTTGCGTCGCTGGGCCTTATGACCAATTCCAAATGTCCGGTACTTTCGGAAGTCACGATAAGGTCGTCAAGTGAACTATCTGACAAATTTGCACGAGTCAATTTCGCCCCGGCGGTCGCCATTGTTACAAATCGATTACCTGTTGCTAACTGTTTGATGTTCCATTTTGCGAGACTCGTAGTTTTTGCTGAAATACTGCGGATGAATGCTCTCTTGGAACGCTGTTTCATAGCCTCTCTTCGCGGTGCGTCCTCGGCATTTCGGCGTTTTACTTCTTCGGGATCAAATATTGGAGCTTGTTGGTTCGCCACGGCATCAGCAAGCATCTGAGTCGGATCCTTACGCTCGGACGCACTCTTGGTGGGATTGCCGTAAGGGTCGATCTCGCCAACCTCTTTTGGTTCTTGGGAGATCATCGCCATCTTCCTGCCCTTACTATCAGCAGGCTCAAATGGATCGGCCTTTAATTCGGACGACATCGTAGAGGCAAGCTTTACACCTGGAAAGATTGTCGTTGTCGGTGCTTCCAAATGATAGATATTCCCATCACCACCGAGAATTGCTAGTGAAGTACCGCGTCTTTCGCCGAATCTACCGATAGCCATCGATGCAATAGTAAATGGCACGTTGCGAACTTCGACTACCGCGGGCGGGCGCACTATTCCCGAATCTTTCACGATATCCCACGGATACGCCTGTCCGCGTTCGTGGACAATAACAAGGTCGTTTCCACAACCAACGGTTATATCAGAGTAAAAATCTTCGTCGGTGTTGCCAATTGCAATAGTAGTTGCGGCAGACGGTAGTTTGATAATTTCGGGAGCATGTTTGAATGCACTTTCCGGATGTTCGTATACAGCGAGGAACGATCCATTTTTGTTTGAATAAGTCACTGCAAGATCCGCCTGACCGTCCGGCTTACCGATCTCTCCTGATTCGACTGCCGAAATCACTCCGCCGACTGCTATGTTTACGGGCTGCGAAAAATGCCCGAGTCCGTCGCCGATCACGACGACAAATCCACTCACACCTTTCGCCGCACCAAGCAGATCCTGCTTACCATCGGCGTTGAAGTCCCCCGCAAATAAATAGTCCGGCGAAATACCGAGCGACGCTCCTGTCGCAATTGCTGTGAACGGTTCCAGCCCCGCCTGCACTTCTGCTTTTGGGTCGATCGCATAACTCGTCTGATCGATGCCTTTTAGCAATTGCACCGACCCGCTCGCGTCAGCGGTTACAATATCAGCAATTCCGTCCGAATCAAAATCCGCCGACACAAGAGCGACGGGTTGCGTGCCCAGTGCATTTTGCCCAAGTTTGAGTTCAAGGGGATCGTCAAAATTAATATGCGGATTACCTTGTTTGGAAGTGTTGACAGTTATCAATCGCGAACCGGCCCGTGCAGATAGTTCTTCATCTTTTGCCTGCGATCGAGCAATTCGGGTCCACGCAAAGAAAAATCCTGAAAGCAATAATATCGACATTAATATTGCAAGATCTCGGTGATCAGCGGAACGGTATTTCATAACTACAGACTCCTGAAAATATTTCCTTCGACCTACAAGGCAAAAAAAAAACTTCAATCGGCTCAAGAAAATGAAAAATCTTTCATATTTTGGGTTTTCGACCTATAATGACGCTATCTGAATATTGATATATGTCTGGTCGCGAAGAAGTCACGGCTCTGTTGCAGGAAATCAATGACGGTGCTGTGAGTGCTCCCGAAAAACTCCTTCCGCTCGTTTATGACGAACTGCGCAAACTTGCGCAGAGCTATATGCAAAATGAGCGGCCGGATCATACTTTGCAGGCGACTGCATTAGTGCATGATGCGTATATCCGGCTCGTAGATTGGGAAAATGTATCATGGCAAAACCGGGCTCATTTTTTTTCAGTGGCAGCTCAGGTAATGAGAAATATTTTGGTAAATCACGCGGTCGCAAAAAGATCAAAAAAGCGCGATTTTGGCCAGCGGATCGAACTTACGGAAAATCTTAGCTTTGATGGCAAACGCGAAGTTGACATCATTGAGCTAAACGAGGCACTCGAATTTCTTGAACAATTTGAAGTAACGCAGGCAAAGATCGTCGAACTTCGTTTTTTTGGCGGCCTGACCATCGAAGAAACCGCTCACACGCTCCACATTTCCCCCGCAACAGTAAAACGTGAATGGACGATCGCAAAAACATGGCTTTACCGACGGCTAAAGAGTGAATAAAACTGCAAATTGGGAAAATTTAAAAGAGATATTTGCGTCGGCACTCGATCTCGATGAGAGTAAACGTGCGGCATTTATCGCCGAGAGATGTGGTGACGATAAAGAACTCCTATCAGAAATCGAGTCGTGGTTAGCATCATACACAGAATCCGAAGATTTCATTGAAACTCCTGTATTTTCATACTCAGACCTCGTAGACGACGCTCCCCAAACGATCGGCAAGCAATTTGGCACTTATAGGATCATTCGTGAGCTAGGTTTTGGCGGAATGGGGGCCGTTTTTCTTGCCGAACGGACGGACGGTGAGTTCGAGCAAAAAGTCGCCATTAAAGTCATTCGCCAGACGATCGCCGAGAGCCACATGGTCGAGCGGTTTCGACGCGAACGCCAGATACTTGCCTCGCTTAATCACCCGAACATCGCCAAATTGCTCGACGGCGGTGTTTCAGAGAATGCAGAACCCTTTCTCGTCATGGAATATGTCGATGGCCTTTCGATAGGTAAGTTTGCCGATGCAAAAAACCTTAATATTCGCGAAAAGCTCGGCCTCTTTCTAAAAGTTAGCGCAGCGGTCGCGTATGCACACCGCAATCTGATCGTCCACCGTGACATCAAACCGGGAAACATCTTGGTAACCGATGACGGCGAACCAAAGCTGCTTGATTTCGGGCTTGCAAAGTTAGCGGACGATGGATTGGCAACAGATGCTGAGCAAACCCAGACAGCGTTTCGTGCGTTAACACCGGCTTATGCCAGCCCTGAACAGATACAGGGCGGACAGATAACAACCGCATCCGACATTTATTCGCTGGGCGTGGTTTTGTACGAATTGCTTACCGGCGAGCGGCCGTTTCACCCTGAGGGAAAGACCTTGGACGAGATCGTCCGGACAAGTGGCCTACGCGAACCTGTGCCCCCTAGCCATCTGGCCCACGCGTCACAGCTAAATGGAGATCTCGACAATATTATCTTGACGGCTTTACGGCAGGAACCGGCTCGCCGCTATCAATCGGTCGAACAATTTGCGTCCGATATTCGATCTCATCTTGACGATCGGCCGGTTTCGGCGCGGCCCAACACAGTTTCATATCGCTTTTCAAAATTTGTTAGCCGCAATCGTCTCGGTGTCGCCGCTGCCGCACTCGTGTGTATAAGCGTAATTGCAGGCCTGACCGCGACCATTTGGCAGTACCGCCAGGCTAAGCGTGAAAAAGAAAAAGCGGAAAATGTGAACGCATTTCTCGAAGAAACTCTCCGATATTCGAATCCATTCTTGAGCCCTCTAAAAAAAAGCGGGCGTGAGACAACGGTGAACGAGGTTCTCGACGAAGCAGCTCGGCGGCTAGAAAATGGTGAGTTCGATAACGACCCTGATCTAAAGATGGAGCTAGAGCGCACAATTGCATCCACATTCTTTGGGCAAGGCAATTATGTTCGGGCCCGCCAGCATATGGAGCAGTACGTCAATCTTGTTAGACAGGCTTATGGGGCAGACGATCCAAAATTTATTTCGGCTTCGGTCATTTGGGGAGGACTTCTTTTTAGCAAGGGCGACATGGAAGAGGCGGAGACGGTCTATCGTGAATTCTTGCCTCGGCTACGTTCTGCTTACGCCAAAGGATCTATTGCTCCAAACATAATGGCCGACCATCTAAATAATTTCGCCTACCTGAGGCGCACCCAAGGCGATTCACACGAGGCTGAAGCTTTGTTTAGGGAATCCCTCGAAATAGCCCCGCGCCTTAACGACACTGATCGACAGGCATTGGCGATAACCCGCTGCACACTTGCGTCAACCATTGCCGATCAGGGACGGTTTCACGAAGCTCTGCAAACCGCACGTGAGGCCGTCGATGACTATCGCACTCGCGGTGAGACCGACACCCCTGGCTACGGTTTTGCCCTTAACATCTACGGCGGCTTTCTTACTGAAACGGGTAATTTCGCCGAAGCGGACGCGGCTCTGACCGAAGCAAGCGCATTATTCAGCAAATATCTTTCTTCAACGAATTTATGGATAGGCGACAATTTGCGAAATCAGGCTGTGTTATTCGAGCGCCAGAAAAAATATGACCTTGCTGTTGCCCGTGCGGACGCGGCCGCTAAAATATATCTTGATAACTTTGGCAAACATTATGACAATTACCCGACCGTTCTTATCGCCAAAGGTCTAAGCATCACCCATTCGGGATATGCCAAGGACGGTGAGAAACTTTTGCAGGAAGCTGTCGAATTGCGTAACTCGTCGCTTCCCGCCGGACACTTCTGGGTAGCGGCGGCAAATGGCGCTCTCGGGGAATGCCTATTGGTACAAAAGCGATTTCCTGAGGCGGAACGATTATTGAAACAGAGTTTCGAAAGCCTTTTGGTCTCGCAGGAAGCAGGTAGCCCTAGACTTGAAATCGCGCGGGAAAGGCTGATTACACTCTATCGGGCGATCGGCCGTTCGTACCTGAGCGAACAATACTTGGTCAAATAGTTGTTACAATGAAATGAAGACTGACGGTCCAAAAGTGAATTTCTCTGACCAAATAGGCCAATGACTGATTCAAAAAAAATAGCCGATCCGTGCGTGATGGTGATCTTTGGCGCGACGGGCGATCTGACCAAACGAAAGCTCTTCCCGGCTCTCTATAATCTTGCCAAAGAGGATTTTCTGCCGCACAAATTTGCCATCATCGGCGTCGGGCGTCAGGAGATGACGACCGAAGAGTTTCGTGAGCAGATGCTGGCGAACCTCAAAGAGTTTATCCCCGGCGGGCCTGAGGCAAAGCTACTGAAATGGTTTGCGGAACGCATCTATTACACGGGCGGCGATTTTGACGACGACAAAAAGCTGTTCGGCGATCTCAAAGACCTCATCGGCGAGGTCACGACCACGCATCAGATACCGGACAATTATTTTTACTATCTCGCGACGCCGCCTAACCTTTTTGCAAATGTCACGCAAAAGATCGTTAAAAACGGGCTTGGGAATGAAGAGGGCACGAACTGGCGACGGTTTATCTACGAGAAACCGTTTGGCCGCGATCTCGCGTCGGCTCAGGCTCTCAACGCCGACCTGCTCAAAACCATCAAAGAGCGTCAGATCTATCGCATCGACCATTATCTTGGAAAAGAGACGGTGCAAAACATCCTGGTCTTTCGTTTTGGCAACAGCATCTTTGAGCCTATCTGGAACCGCAATTTTATCGACCACGTCCAGATCACCGTCGCCGAATCTCTCGGCGTTGAGCGGCGTGGCGGATATTATGACTCTGCGGGAGCTCTGCGTGACATGATCCCGAATCACATCCTACAGCTCGTCACGCTGACGGCAATGGAGCCGCCAGTATCGTTCGACGCCGACCCGGTCCGCGACGAGCAGGCAAAAATATTGCAATCCATCCAGCCTTTTACGCCGGAGGATGTGCTCAAGAAAACAAGCCGCGGCCAATATGGAGCGGGCGAGATCGATGGCAAGGCTGTTCCCGCTTATCGCGACGAAGAAATGATCGCCGCACATTCGAACACGGAGACATTTGCCGCGCTAAAACTCACGCTCGACAACTGGCGTTGGGCCGACGTTCCGTTTTACATCCGCACAGGTAAGCGTATGCCAAAGCGCCATTCCAGCATCGTCATCCAGTTCAAACAGGCGCCGTTCACACTCTTTCGCGGCACGCCCGTCGAACGACTGCGGACTAACCGCATCGTCATCCACATCCAGCCCGACGAAGGCATCACACTGCATTTTGGTGCGAAAATCCCCGGCCCCATTGTGCAGATCGGCCCCGTGGATATGGATTTTAACTACGTCGAACATTTTGGCGAACAGGTCTCGACCGGCTACGAACGTCTCCTCTTTGACTGCATGATCGGCGACGCGACGCTATTTCAGCGAGCTGACATGGTCGAGGCTAGTTGGCGGATCGTCGATCCGGTGCTCGACGTTTGGAGTGCGTTGCCACCCCGAAGTTTTCCAAATTACGCCGCCGGCAGTTGGGGGCCAAAAGAATCGGATGACCTGCTCGAGACGGACGGCCGCGCATGGAAAAACCTCGAATAATGAACGACCGATCAGCGACAACATATGGAACTTGAAATTTTCATAGCGGCAACCATACTCCTCGCTCTGGCTTTTATGGCGACGGTCGATATGGCGTTTTCGCATCTGTCGGATGTGGGACTGCGGCGGCTTGCGTCTGACGAGGAGCTTGCCAACAAAAAAGACTCGGCTAGTTTCTTGCGTGAGATACTCGACAACCGTCCCGGTTTTCGTTTTGCTCTGTCGTCTGTGATCCAGGTCTTATTGATCTGCGTTTCCATACTCGTGACCGTGATAATTTCCGAATTTGTACCGACACGGCCTAAATTACTGATCGCTGGACTAGCTATTGCCATTACTGCGACCGTTTTGGTTCGTCAGATCATACCGCGGCTGTTGATCCGCAAAGATACCGAGAAAAAGCTGCTCTTTCTCCTGCCGCTCATCCGCCCAATGTACGCATTTGTGTCGTTCTTTGTCGATCCCATCACTAATCGCCGACGTGCGAAAGCTCTGCAAAAACTTGAATCGACCATCGCCCCCGACTCTGCCGAAGAACGAGCCGACGACAACGC
>JBGAVK010000049.1:20353-22657 GCA_044228165.1 Pyrinomonadaceae bacterium
ACGCCGAAGATTTTCAGGCGCTGATGGAGGTCGGCGAGGCCGAGGGCATCATCGAGGAAAGCGAACGCGAAATGATCGAGACGTTGGTCGAATTTGGCGACACGCTCGCTGGCGAGATCATGACGCCGCGTACGGGTATCATCGGGGTACCCGTCGGCACTCTTATCAAAGATGCGCGCGACGTCATCATCGAAGAAAAATATTCACGCCTGCCCGTCTATCGCGACACCATCGATAACGTCGAGGGCATGATCTATGTCCGCGACCTGCTCGCGGCTCTCGCCACCGGACAAAAAGAAAATCCGGTCGAGACCATCATGCGTGACGTTTTCTTTGTGCCCGAAACAAAAACGGCGGCCGAGCTGCTCAAATCGATGCAGCAAAACCACGTCCAGATCGCCGTCGTCATCGACGAATACGGCGGCGTCGCCGGTCTCGTCACCGTCGAAGACATAATCGA
Organism: Pyrinomonadaceae bacterium; assembly: GCA_044228165.1. GTDB lineage: Bacteria > Acidobacteriota > Blastocatellia > Pyrinomonadales > Pyrinomonadaceae > OLB17. Next base: position 20,814 of record JBGAVK010000049.1, read on the forward strand.
AGAGATCGTTGGCGAGATCGAGGACGAGGATACAGAACAGGAAGAGGTCATCGAGATCATTGAGGGCGAGGATGGATATTACGACGTGCTCGGCTCGACAGAGACCGACAAGGTCGAACGTATTTTTGATATCGAGCTCGAAGACGACGAATACACAACCATCGCCGGAATGGTCACTTCGGAGGCAGGCTACGTACCAAAAGTCGGCGACAAACTCGAGCTAAAAGGACTAGACATTGAGATCCTTAGAGCCGACGAAAAACGCATCACGCTTCTCCGCCTGAGAAAAGCCGAGCTACCGAATGAGTACGAGGACGCCGCCGATGATTAATGCGCGGTATGGGTTATAATCTTGAGTAAAGAAAAACGGAGACAAAACATATGGGATTACGTTTAGGTGATGAAGCACCGGATTTTACGGCGGAGACCACGCAGGGGACGATCAATTTTCACGAATGGCTTGGCGATAGCTGGGGTGTACTGTTTTCGCACCCTAAGGATTTTACGCCGGTCTGCACGACCGAACTCGGAATGGCGGCGAGACTTAAGCCGGAGTTTGATAAGAGAAACGTCAAGGTTATTGGCCTCAGCGTCGATCCGGTCGAGGGGCACGAGCGTTGGTCACACGATATCGGCGAGGTCACCGGCCACGCACCCAATTATCCGATGATCGGCGATACTGACCTGCACGTCTCAAAGCTCTACGGCATGCTGCCCGCCGAGGTTCCCGGCTCAAGCGAAGGACGAACCGCGATGGACAACATGACCGTGCGTAATGTCTTTGTCATCGGCCCGGACAAAAAGGTCAAGCTGATCCTCGTCTATCCTATGAGCACGGGGCGTAACTTTGACGAGGTGCTGCGTGTGATCGATTCGATGCAATTGACCTCTAAATACAGCGTCGCCACGCCGGTAAACTGGCAAGACGGCGATGATTGCATCATAGTCCCGTCCGTCTCGAACGAAGACGCCAAGGAAAAATTCCCGAAGGGTTGGAACGAGATCAAACCCTATTTACGCGTCACGCCACAGCCGAATAAGTAAGATCTAACCCGCGAAACACACCAAAGACACGAAATAAGGATTTCCTATTTTTCGCGTGTTTCGCGGGCATATAAATTCCTATGAAACTTCAAGCCAAAATTAACGGCGAAAAACTTGATGTTGAGATCGTCGAGCTCGACGGAAAAACCAGAGCGGTCGTTAGCGGACGCGAATATGAGCTTGACGTGTCTCGGCCCGAGGCGGGCATATTCGCTCTGCGAAACGGCCATAAAATGACCGAGGCTTTTATTTCGCCGGACAGCAAACAAGTCGTCATCGGCGGGCACGAGTTTGACATTGAGATCGCCGACCCAAAACGCCTCAGGAGTGCGGGATCAGACTCGGAAAACGTCGACGGTGTTGTCGAGATCAAAACCGCAATGCCAGGCAAGGTCGTCCGGATCCTTGTCGAGGTTGGTGCAGAGGTTGAAAAAGGCGAGGGCGTGATCGTCGTCGAGGCGATGAAAATGCAAAACGAAATGAAATCCCCCAAGACCGGCATCGTCACCAAAATCAATGCTGCAGAGGGCGACACCGTGGCCGCCGGCGATATACTGGTCGTGATCGAATAAGGCATCAGATGACCGAGATCATCGCCCACGCGGATGGCGAGTTGCACATCACAGATATCGACAACGGGCTTCGCCGCGTCACCGTCAAACCTGCAGAAACGACACAATTCATCGCCGTCCGTTCCTGTGAAACAGCCTATCCGACCGATCTAATCGAAAAGATCCTCGCCGTAAAAGGCATCGCATGGGTCTGCGACGAGATAAATCGCGACGAAGATCCAAATTACG
>JBGAVK010000050.1:0-22057 GCA_044228165.1 Pyrinomonadaceae bacterium
AAAGAGCGTACACGTAAAACTGCCATCAAAATTTGGCAACGCGATCATCATAAATTTGTGTCGCGGCCATATATGGAGGGCGTTTTTCTCTAAAAGAAAATCGCCATTCGGCCCGGGCGGGATATGAAGTTCCTTATAACCATGTTCGAGCCAGCGCTGCGAAAAATCAAATCGCTCGACCCCGCCATTCATCATTGCAAATCTGACCGCCGAACCGGCACCATCAGTGGCGATCACCGTGTCGCCATCCGCGATCTCACCGCTTGAGAAACTCGCTTTACCGGTCGCACAATCAAAACCGACACACCTTTCATTGAAATGAAAGGTGACACCATCGTATCGGTCCGCCTCGTTCATTAGTGCGATATTGAGGCCGGAACGAGACACCGAGTTGATATATTCACCCTGACGCCCGCTGTATGGGAGCAGTTTCGTCTCACCCGAAACGCTGTGTACCATACGCCCCGTCATCGGCATTGCTTCGGCAAGCATATATTCATCCATGCCAACTTCGCGAAGGGCGGCGATACCGCGGTCAGACAGAGCCAGATTGATCGATCGCCCGGCTGCTACCTCTTCGAGACGCATATCGCCGCGGGCCTCATACACGTCAACCTTGATCCCGCGTTTGGCAAGATAGATCGACAAAAGAGACCCTGCCAGCCCCGCTCCGATGATTATGACTTTTGACACAAGGAAATTTCACCACAGAGCGTGGTCGAACACAAAGAGAGACCAACGCATTAGAGTTTTTCGACGCGAACGGCAGTGACCTTAAATTCCGGTGCCTGTGTGAAACGGTCGCGTGTCGGGCCGGTCGCGTAGTTAAGAAATACCTCCGGGTCGTGGAACGACGCAAAAAGCTCTCCGTTCTTAACCTTGTCGGTGATCTCTATAGGCAAGACAGCCTCGCCGTAGTTGCTTTTCAGACGTACCGATTCGCCCTCTACGACCTCCAGTCGATCCGAATCTGCTTTTGAGATCATCAGCAGATCGGTGGGACGCAATTCCCGATTTGGTGTACGCATTGTCATAGTCCCGGCATTAAATTGCTCGAGCACTCGGCCCGTGGTGAGCAGGAATGGGAAATCATCTGACACAACTTCTTTCGTCGCCCGAAACTTGATCCGCCGCAGAGCTGCCTTTACGCCATTCGAGAACGATTCACCGTGCAGTACTTCTGTTCCCGGATGATCGATATCGGGACACGGCCATTGGATGCCTGCTTTTTCTATACGATCATATGTGATGCCGTATCCGGGAGGCCAAACTGCCCGAACCTCGTTCCAAATATCTTCCGGCGACTCGAACGCAAAATCCTCTGCAAAACCCATCGTTGAGGCGAGATCGCAGATTATTTGCCAGTCCGGACGAGAATTGCCACGCGCACTGACCGCGCGTCGAATCCGCTGTACGCGCCGCTCGCCGTTCATAAAGGTTCCGTCCTTTTCAAACGAGGTCACGGCGGGGAAAAAGACATGGCCAAACCGCTTCGCGGTCTCGTTCATAAAGAAATCCTGGATTATGACGAGATCCATGTTCGCGAACGCCTTTTCCGTCTCGTGTGCATTCGCATTCGAAAGAAAAACATCGTAGCCAATGGTCCAGAGCGCTTTGAGTTTGCCGTCGCGGGCAGCATCTACCATCTGGAGTTGATTAAAGCCCGCGGCTGTCGGCACCGGCCGCTGCCAGACGCTCTCAAAGAGTTCGCGGCCGGCTTCGATCGTTATCGAGCCCGTCAAGATCCCGGGATCGCAGCCCATGTGAGCAGAGCCCTGCACATTATTTTGGCCCCGAAGCGGATTGACCCCGGCACCCGGTTTGCCGATATTTCCGGTTAGCAAAGCGAGATTGACGATCGTCATAACGCCTTCGGTTCCCTGCAGATGCTCGGTCATGCCGAGACCGTGCATCGCCATCGACGGCGTGTCGGTGGCGTAGATGCGTGCCGCTTTGCGGATCAATTCGGCATCGACGCCGCACCGTTCAGCGACCGCCTCGGGCGAATATTCAGCTACAAATTTCTTAAATTCTTCAAACTCGTCAACACGCGTTGAGATAAATTCGGGATCGGTCAAGCCCTCGTCGATGATAGCGTGGGCGATCGCGTTGAACATCAAAATGTTCGTTCCCGGCCTCAGTTGCAGATGTACATCGGCATACTTTGTCAGCTCGGTCTTCCGCGGATCGATCACGATCAGCTTGGTTCCGTTTTTGATCACTGCCTGCTTGATGCGGGCCCCCGGTATCGGATGATTTTCGCTCGGATTCGCTCCGCAGAGAATGATCGTCCGGGCTTTTTCGATATCGTCAAACGAATTCGTCATCGCACCGGTGCCGATCATCATCTTCATCGCCGCAGCCGATGGCGTGTGGCAGACACGTGCGCAGCAATCGACGTTATTTGTACCAAGTACCACGCGGGTGAATTTCTGAGCGAGATAGTTCTCTTCGTTTGTTGCACGGGCAGATCCCAGGACAGCGATGCTCTCTTTGCCAAATTTGCGATCGATCTCTTGTAGTTTGTCGGCCGTATATTGGATCGCCTCATCCCAGGAAACAACCACCCAATCACCGTTTTCACGGATCATCGGCTCGGTCACGCGGTCGTCGGCATCGACGAAGTCGAATGCATACCGCCCTTTGACGCAAAGATGGCCGTAATTCACCGGAGCATCCATAACTGGTTTTACTTGCACCACTCGATCGTCACGAGTGCCGACATTCATTTCACAGCCGGTCCCGCAATAAGGGCAGGTCGTTTTTGTCCAAGAGGTCGGAAAACCGCGTTCGATGACGGACTTGTCTTCCAAGGCCCCTGTCGGACACGCATCGGCACATGCCCCGCAAGAAACACATGTGCTGTCGCCAAACGCTCCGAACGAATCCGGCATGATCTGCGATTCCTCGCCGCGGCCGAGCACATGCCAGACAAACTGTCCCTGCACATCGGCGCAGATGCGTGCGCACGCATAACAATTGATACACCGCGACATATCGACGTCGATGTACGTGTGCGACGAGTCACGCTCGATCGAATGACGCCCATGAAAATCTGATTCGGTCAGCCCGTATTCTGTTGCGAGTTTGTGAAAGGGTTTGTCGGGGTATTTTGTAAAAGCATCAGCAGGATAGTTACCCGCCAGCATCCGCAGGTTCCATTTTCGCGAATCTTCTACCGGCTTGCTGTGAGTTTCGACCTCCATCGCCTCGGCCAGCAAAGTTGAGCACGAGACCGCCTCTTTCGCCATGCCCTTAACGTCAACGAGGCACATCCGGCAAGCACCGACAGGGTCGAGCCGGTCATCGTTGCACAGTGTGGGGATATCAATTCCGATCTGGCGGGCGGCTTCGAGTATCGTAATGCCGTCGCTGAATTCACCTTCAATACCATTGATGTTTGCCCGGACCATATTATTCCTTGTCGATCACACTTTTTTAGTTCCGGAACACCGGCGGCCGCTATAACAGCGTTCTGAGTATCTCGGAAAATCTATAAACGTCGCCAAACGAGTTATAAAGCGGTGCCGGTGCCACCCTTATGACATCCGGCTCCCGCCAATCTGCGGCAACCCCGTTAGCGAGCAACGCCTCATGCAGCGATCTGTCACCGCCCTTTACTCTGATCGAAAGCTGGCAGCCGCGATCTGACGGTTCCCGCGGAGTGATGACGCTAATGCGTTCGTCGCCGATCTCGTCGATCAGCGACTCGAGATAGCCTGTCAGCCGCACCGACTTAGCTCTCAGGGCCGCCATACCTGCTTCGTCAAAGATCTCAAGCGAGGCCCGAAGTGCTGCCATTTGCAGGATCGGCGGATTTGATATCTGCCAACCTTCGGCTCCGGCGAGCGGCACAAATTCGGGCCCCATCAGAAAACGGGTCGCCTTATCATGGCCCCACCAACCGGCAAACCTAGACATATTAGGGCAATCGGCGTGCCTTTCGTGTACAAAGGCCCCGGCAACGCCGCCCGGCCCGGCATTTAGATACTTATAAGAACACCATGCGGCAAGATCAACGTCCCAATCATGCAATTTCAGTGCGAGATTACCGGCAGCATGGGCGAGATCAAAACCTACGAAAGCCCCCGCAGCATGCCCCGCACTGGTAATTTCACGCATCTCGAACGCCTGACCTGTGTAATAATTCACGCCGCCAAGCCAGATCAAGGCGATCGTCGGGCCTTCGCGTTCGATAGTTCGAACGATGTCTTCGGTCCTTAGCGTAGTTTCGCCTTCGCGAGGTTCGAGTTCGATCAGCGTCGTTTCAGGGTCAAGGCCGTGAAATCGTATCTGCGAAACAACCGCATACCGGTCAGACGGAAACGCCCCCTTTTCGATAACGATCTTTGTTCGCTCTCCCGCGGGGCGATAGAACGAGACCATCAAAAGATGAACATTTACGGTCAGTGAGTTCATCACAACCGTCTCGATCGGTTTCGCACCGACCACGCGGGCCATTTTTTCCGTCAGGAATTCGTGATACGGCAACCAAGGATTTTTAGCATGGATATGCCCCTCGACTGCGAGCATTTCCCAATCGCTAAGTTCCTGCTCGACATAGGAACGGGTAGTTTTTGGCATCAGCCCGAGCGAATTGCCTGTAAAATAGACCTGTTCGGTGCCGTCAGCGGCAAATGGAATGTGAAACCGCTCGCGAAAGCCGCGCAGCGGGTCCTCTTGATCTAAGCTGTCCGCGATACCTGAGCCGGTTGCTTTCTGTTCTGTCATCATATTAGAAGCTAATTTTATGTTATCTTTCGAATCGAGTGAAACGCGGTGAACGCCCGGCAGGCGGTAATTTCTTTCCAAAACATCCTGAAAAGTGACCTGCGTCATATCTTTACCGTGTCACAAAGCCGTAATATTCACGTTAGGACAGACTAATTTTTGTATGCATAACGTAGATATCGACCTCGTTGAAATGTCGCTCGACGTGATGAAATTCGCGATCGGCCGAATATCAGATACCGATCCGCAGCTTGGGTTTCCAAAGACCGCAGCTGAACTAAAAGAGCTCGTCGGCGAGACTATCACGCCCGAGGGCATCGGAGGCGAAAAGGCATTCGAACTCTTTCGCGAAGTGCTCATCAAGGCGAGCATTCCGATCGACCATCCGCGGCACCTCGCCTTTGTACCGGCATCGCCTACACGATCTGCAGTGTTGTTCGACCTGGTAACATCGGCGGCGAGCGTTCACGGTGCTTTTTGGCTCGAAGGTGCGGGCTGCATTTTTGCTGAGAACCAGGCAATGGAATGGCTCGTTTCGCTAACCGGAATGCCGCCGCCCACGTTTGGCGTTTTCACCAGCGGCGGAACCGAAGCAAACCTCTCGGCAATGGTCGCCGCCCGTGAGTATTGGCGAAGCCTCGATCCGACAAAGGCTGCTTCGCGCGGCATCGTCATTACATCAAACGGCGCCCATTCGTCGATCAAGGCCATGGCAAAGGTGATCGATGCTGACGTGATGATGGTCGAAACCGAAGACCGGTTTGACGGCGAACACCTCGATACGGCCATCAACGGTATGGCCCCAGCTGATCGCGAACGGATCTTTGCAGTTATCGCGACGGCAGGAACGACAAATTCAGGGATCATTGACGACCTCGCCGGGGTCGCTGACGTTTGCTCGCAGCGAAAATTGTGGTTTCACGTCGATGCCGCATACGGCGGTGCCGCGATGGCGGTAAAAGCTGTCAGGCCGCTGTTTGCCGGCATCGAACGAGCCGACAGCGTCACGATCGACCCACACAAATGGCTGTTCTCACCTTACGATTGCGGTGCGGTGCTGTTCCGCGACCCCACCCTCGCAAAACGCGCTCATTCGCAAGAGGGTTCTTACCTGGATATTTTCAGCGACGAAGCCTATCAGGGCTTTAACCCGTCGGATTATCAGATACAGTTGACCCGCCGGGTGCGCGGGCTGCCGCTTTGGTTCTCACTCGCGATGCACGGCACCGACCGCTACGAAAAGGCAATTAGCCGCGGCATAGAACTCGCGCAAATTGCGGGCCGTCTGATCACCGAAGCTCCCCATACCGAACTGGTTCGCGAGCCGAGCCTGTCGTGTGTTGTTTATCGGCGGCTAGGCTGGACACCGGAAGACTACCGTTCATGGACCTACAAAAACCACAAAGCCGGCTTTGCCCTAGTTGCCCCGACCAAGTGGCGAAGTCCGGCCGGAGCAGAGACCGTTTCGCGTTTCTGTTTTATTAATCCTGACACCACAGAGCAGGACATCGCAGATATTTTGGAGTCGATGAAGTGATCGTTATTGAAATTGGTTGATCTCAAGCCCGAGCCATTCGATGGCGGTGCCGCTAAGCAAACGCTCTTTGGCCGCATCGTCAAAAGGCATCGAGTCGATCAGGTTGCCGGGCTCTAGTTCTCCCAGAGGAAATGGGTAATCCGTGCCGAGTGCGATCTTTTCAATTCCTACAAGATCAACGAGAAATTGCAGCGTCGCAGCATCGTGCACTAGCGAATCAAAATAGATCTGTTTGAGATATTTGCGCGGTCCGACAGGATTATCAGCCGCACACAGGTCCGGCCGCACGTTAAATCCATGCTCGATCCGTCCAAGGGTCGATGGAAACGCACCGCCGCCGTGCGCAAAGCAAATTCGCAGATCAGGAACGCGTTCGAGCACCCCTGAAAAGATCAACGAACATACGGCACGCGAGACCTCAGCCGGCATTCCCACCAGCCACGGCAGCCAATATTTCTGCATATCGGCTTCGCCTGCCATGTCCCACGGATGAACAAACACCGCCATCCCGAGCTCACTGCAGGCCTGAAAGAATTCAAAAAATCGCGGCTCGCCAAGATTTAACTGGTTTACATTTGTCCCGATCTGAACACCGGAAAGACCATCCGCCTTACATCTTTCGAGTTCCTTTACAGCAAGGCCCGCTTCCTGCATTGGCACGGTGCCGAGCCCGGCAAATCGTGTTGGAAACTTCGCCACCGTCTGAGCGATATCGTAATTCAAAAACCGGGCGATCTCTGCGCCGTCCTCCGGCTTTGACCAGTAGCTGAACATCACCGGCACCGTCGAAAGCACCTGCACGTCAACTCCGGACGCGTCCATTTCGCCGATCCTCTTCGTTGCATCCCAGCAATTTGCTTCGATGTCGCGAAATTGCTTTCCGTCGTCGCGGACCATGTGTGCGCAGCACGGTTCGTAATGATCGAGAGTGATAAATCCGCCGTAGCCAAATCTTTCCTTCCAATTTGGAATGTCTTTTGGAAGTATATGGGTGTGTACGTCGATCTTTTGCATTACGGCTTTGGCGCAGGCGTCGGTAGTACCCGCTTTTTCTCTTTGGCGAGATCTTCCGCCTCAGCCTTTCCGCTCGTATCCCAATTGAAATAAATAATAAACCGTCCCGCCTCGATCATCTCTCTTACATCGGCATCGATCAGCTTTTGGATCGACTCCTTCGTTGCAAACTTATACATATTCTTGCTGCCGATGTCTTCGCCCGAAAGTTCGATACTTCGCCGTACACGAAGCGAACCGCCGGGATCAAGCCGCTCGCCGCGTTCGGCTGCAGCCTTCAATACAGTTTTTTCAAGATATCCGCCGCAAAGCCCTTCGATGCGGTCGCCATCGCGGTCTATCGCTAGAAAATCAGCCTGTGTCATCGACATCACCGGCGAAACATAGAGCCGGCGTTCAAACTTCTCGCGACCGGCCTTGTCACTGAAGATAGATGAAGTGTCCCACGTACACGCGACATAGACCGTCTGGGCACTAATTCGATAACTGCCGAACGCAAATATTGCCGCGAGAATAAAAGCAGCAAACAACCCTGTTCTTGTTCCGTTTTTCATGATCGACCTCTCTTTTGGATCAATTTTGGATCTACTCGGCTAACGGTGGGCCACCTTCAAATCCCTCACCGGGGCGGGTCCATTACCGCATGGCAATTGCCGCAGGTCCGTAGAACCTCTGAGCCGTAAAATCGCTCGAAGACGCCCTGGAACTGCGTCGTGATATCTGTGAGTTGAAAGTATTCCTCGTAGAGCTTTTCGTTGCATTTCTCACAGAACCATAGCAGTCCGTCAAGTTCACCCTCCCGCCGCTTTCGTTCGATCACAAGCCCGACGGTGTTTGCCCCGCGGATCGGATTATGCGGAATGCGCGGCGGCAGCAAAAACATCTCCCCTTCGCGGATATCGACCTCGACGGACTTTCCATTTTCTTGTATCTGGACCTTGATATCGCCCTCTAGCTGATAAAAAAGTTCCTCGCCCTCGTCCCAATGATAGTCCTTTCGCGAGTTTGGACCGCCGACGACCATCACGATAAAATCGTCATCATCAAATACACACTGGTTCCCGACCGGCGGCTTTAATAAATGCCGGTGCTCATCGATCCATTGTTTGAAATTAAAAGGCCGGCGTATTGACATGAAACACGGTCTCCGTCGTCTTTGATAGTTATGAATGTTACCCAACAGTATACAATCAAAGCAATGAAACTCAGATCAAACGAGCCGTTTTGGCTGGTAAAAAATGGGCTGATCGACTCCTATCCCTCGCTCGGCGAGGATATCCAAACGGATGTTCTAGTCGTCGGCAGCGGCATTACGGGCAGTCTGATCTCGCATCGTTGTGTTGAAGAAGGTTACACGACGACCCTGATCGATCGCCGCGAGATCGCCCATGGCAGCTCATCGGCAACGACGTCGATGCTGCAATATGAGATCGACACGCCGCTGTGGCAGCTCATCGAGATGATTGGCGAACGCGGTGCGGTCGATAGCTATTGGGCTTGTTACAACTCGATCGACGATCTCGGAAAGATCTCGCATCAGATACGTTCGAAATGCGGATTCAAGAAAAAAGACTCGCTTTATTTTGCCGCCCGCAAAAAAGATCTTGCAGATCTAAGAAAAGAGTTTGAGATTCGTGAAAAACATGGCTTTCCAGTAAGTTGGCTTGAGCCGAACGAGATCACCGAAAAATACTCTCTCGAACCGACCTTTGGGGGCATTTTGTCGAAACAAGGCGGCAGCATCGATGCGTTTTGCTTTGTCCACGATCTACTCAGATTCAATGCAAAACGCGGTCTGGCGGTGTATGACAAAACAGACCTTGTCAAAACCGAACACAAGCGCAGCGGCGTGCGGCTAATTACGGAATACGGCAACACGATCAAAGCTAAAAAGGTCATATATTGCACTGGTTTTGAGAGTGTCGAGATAGTCAAAGACAAATTTGTCGATCTGATCTCGACCTATGCAATTGTCGGCGAGGTTTGCGAGGCCGAGCAGTCGCATGTGAGCGAGACTCTATTTTGGAACACCGCCGACCCGTACAATTATTTCCGGACAACCGACGATAACCGCATACTGATCGGCGGCGAGGACGAAGATTTTGTCGATGCCAAGAAACGCGATTCGGTACTCGGCAAAAAGGCGGACAAACTAGAAAAAACCCTAAAACGCCTAATGCCGACCCTGAAATTTCGAACCGATTTCGCCTGGGCGGGAACGTTTGGTGAGACAAAAGACGGACTGCCCTACATCGGCAAACATCCAAATTTCCCATCCGCCTATTTCGTTCTCGGCTTCGGCGGCAACGGCATTACGTTCTCAGTGATCGGAATGGATATGGTCGCCGCGATGCTAAAAGGCGAAAAACATCAGCTCGACGAATACTTTCGCTTTCGGCGGTGAAGAAATACCCACGCCTTTCTTTCTCTTCCCGGTGCTCGACGCGAGTCCCCGATCAGATGCGCCGCTCTATCGATCCATTTCAACTAAGGATTTCCAATAGGGTTAGCAGCCGCTCCACCGCGACAGCATATCACGGACCCGGCTCGCCTTGTATCTCTGGTCTCTGATCTGGCGGCTGTAATCGTTTACAGTTCGCAGACTCTCTGCTTGGTCGAGTTCGGCATTAGCAATTGCGAGGAACTCTTTTGCTTTTCGCACATATGGGCAACGGCCCATGGCGTTATCCGTCTCGTATTGATTTACCTTTTTTACAGCCAACGTCAAATAGTTCACAGCAAAAAGAATATGGCGCTGAACTTTCTCGTCATTACTCCCCACGTCGGTGGGCGTACTTGTCTTGGGTTGTTTCGCAAGCAAGATTTCCAGATTGGTTTTGGCAGTGGAGTTGTTCGGGTCCAATTTAAGAGCGGTACGGGCGGCTTCGATGCCGAGTTCGATCCGGCCAAGATTAAGATTGAGATAACTTAGCATCGCAAAGTTATATGCATTTCGTGGATTAAGTAGACTTGCGATGCGGTAGTCGCCTTCTGCTGCGGCGAATTTTTGAAGAGCTGCTTCAGCGAAGCCGCGTTCTTCGAATGCGTTTGTAGTGGTATTGTTGTTTATGATAGCCTGCGTGGCATCGGCGATCGCCGCATCATATTCCTTTTGCAAATTATGCAGGTGCGCACGGCGGCGATAGGCCTCAGCAAGCCGGAGCTTGTCCTTAGGCTTGTCATCGTCCGTGTCATCCTCGGTGCCTTCCTCCATGTCGATCATCTTCGTAAAGTCCGCCATCGCCCGCCGCAAGTCAGGTGCCGGCATCTCTGATAGGGCGACGCCGCGCAGGTAATACGCAACCCCGATCTCGGGCCCTATTTTGAGCGCCTTATCAGCGTCGGCTATACTCCGCTGAAAATCCTTAAGCTCCAGATACGCGTTGCCGCGAAGCATAAATGCCTCTTGGTTGGTTGGATCAATTGCTATTGCCTTAGAGAGAAACCCTACTGCACGGTCGTACTCTTGTTTTTTGATCGAGGTCTTGGCGCTTTCGCGAAGCTCAGCTGCCGTGGTTTGGGCCGCCAGTCTTTCCCCGTTTCCAACCAGAACGATGAAAGCCATCGCCAGTAGTAAATAGCTTGTTCTCATTTCGTTTTCTATAATTGAGCCAATTTCTCGACGGTGCGCCAGTTGCGTCCCGTGACGGCGACTTTTAGCTTTTTCTCGATAAAACTCTTGCCGAGGATGCTGTCGATGACGCCCATTGGCAGATGGCAATAGATCTCGCGGCCGATGACGGCATATCGTTCGCCTGTCGGCGCGGCGGCGAGCAGTTGCTCGGTCTGTTCCGGCCGCATTTCTTCCTTCAAAAACAGCACATGCATTTCCTTGTGACTCTCAAATTGGCCGTCGTACGGATTACTCGAAAGCACGCGGTTTATTACCGCTTGTTCACGAACCATTACAGGCACGTCTTTTGAAAAGCCCTGGTTGATCGCCTGTTCGATCTTTGCCGCCAGCTTTTCTCCATCTGACTTTTTGGCATCAAACGCGATATTGCCGCTATTGATATATGTAACAACTTTCTCAAAGCCGAGCCCCTCGAACGCGGCTTTGAGATCTGTCATTTTGATCATTGTATTGCCGCCGACATTAATGCCGCGTAGCAAAGCGATGTATCGCATATATTAATTGCCCACGATCTCCATTGTCACGATTTTCGTGCACTTCGTGGCGATCTTCTTACGCAGCCGCCATGTCGATCACAAACCGGTACCTGACATCTGCCTTGATCGTCCGCTCATACGCCTCTTCGATCCTGTTTGGCATAATGACCTCGACCTCGGATCTGATGTTATGCTTCGCACAGAAATCGAGCATCTCCTGCGTTTCCGGGATCCCGCCGATCAGCGAACCCGCCAGCGTTTTATTGCCGAAAATCAGCGACAGTGCATGCACCGAATTCGGGCTCGGCGGCACACCTACCACCACCATCGCGCCGCCTACCCCGAGCAGAGTCAGGTATTGATTGACGTCGTGATCAGCCGAAACCGTGTCCAATATAAAGTTGAACGTCCCAGCAAGCGGTGCGAGATTATTCGGGTCGCTGGTGACGACAAAATGATGTGCTCCCAACGCTTTAGCGTCGGCTTCCTTTGATGGCGAAGTGCTGAATATTGTCACCTCGGCTCCCATCGCCACGGCGATCTTGACGCCCATATGCCCGAGCCCGCCGAGTCCGACGATACCGACCTTTTGCCCGGGACCGACATTGAATCGCTTCAAAGGAGAATATGTGGTGATACCGGCACACATCAACGGCGCGATACCCGCGAGGTCCCCATCGGCAGTTACTTTCAAAGCGTAATTTTCATCGATCACATACTTATCCGAATAACCGCCGTAGGTCTTTGTCACGCGGTCCATTTCAGTCCCGTTGTAGGTGTAAGCCGCCATCGACATGCAAAATTGCTCGTGGCCGTTTTTGCAGTTAGTGCACTCGCGGCACGAATCGACAAAACAGCCAATGCCTGCGGTGTCGCCCACCTTGAACTTTGACACAGCTTCACCGACCTGTGTCACCTTTCCGACGATCTCGTGCCCCGGAACCAGCGGATAATTCGTCGGCATCGAATCTTTCCACTCATTTTTTGCCTGGTGGATATCTGAGTGGCAAATGCCTGCGTACACGATCTCGATCAAAATGTCGTGCGGCCCAACGTCGCGGCGTTCAAATTCGAACGGTGCAAATTTCGCGTTCTCATCATGTGTTGCAAAACCCTTTGTCTGTATCATTACTTTCCCCTTATCTATTTATTAATTGTTGCTATCACTTTCAATTCGATCGCTATCGGCGTCGGCAGCGAACCGACCTCTACGGTCGTCCGACAAGGCTGATTATCTGCAAAATATTCTGCGTAAACGCGATTATATGCTGCAAAATCTGCCTTCATATTTGTGAGAAAAACGGTGACATCGACGATATTGGTCCACGACGAGCCCGCCTCTTCGACGATCGTCCTGACATTTTCAAACACCGAGCGGCATTGAGTTTCGATGTCATAAGAGACGATCTCGCCCGCGTCATCGAGTTCGACGCCAGGGATCTTTTTCGTCCCGCGAATCCTGGGGCCAACGCCTGACAGAAATAACCAGTATCGCCCGACCTTTCGGGCGTGAGGATAAAGCCCGACCGGCTCGGGTGCTTTTGACGAATTGATAGTCGACATTTCCATTTGAATGTTGATTCTACCAAAATTAAGCGGCTGCGAGGCGATCATCACGCATCTGAATTCATATTCCGCGAATATTATTGCAGATGCATAGAATATAATATTTTCAAAAGGATCATAGTTATGCAAAGTATTTATAAATTCTCGTTCGTCGCTCTTTTGGTGTTCGCGGCAGCCTGCGGAATAGCCAGTACGACCACGCGGTCAGCGGACATCCGCGAATTGGCACCGCCGCCTGTCGCAACGGAACCTGGCGAAGCAAAAGGCACGCAGACGGCAGTTTTTGCGGGTGGATGTTTCTGGGGCGTCGAGGCAGTCTTTGAGCATGTGAAAGGTGTGATCGACGTCAAAAGCGGCTACGCCGGCGGCGACAGTGCAACTGCGAAATATGATCTCGTTAGTGACGGCAACACAGGCCATGCCGAATCGGTCAAGGTCACATTTGACCCGGCAAAGGTAAGCTATGTCCAGCTTTTGACGGTGTTTTTTGCCGTCGCGCACGACCCGACCGAACTGAACCGCCAGGGCCCCGATACCGGAACTCAATACCGTTCGGCGATCTTTTATGTTGACGAATCGCAAAAAAAACTGGCCCTTGATTATATCGACGCGATCAATAAGTCGAAAGCCCTGCCAAAGCCCGTCGTCACCGAGGTTTCAAAGCTAAAGCAATTCTTCGAGGCCGAAGACTATCACCAGGATTACATGAAAAAGAACCCCAACGACCGGTATATCGTCATCAACGACGCACCGAAAATTGCCGATCTAAAACTGCGTTTTCCTGAGCTTTATGTTGAAAAGTAGTCAGAACCGCCCGCGTAAGCGGGCGGCCGGACAGTAGTAAGTTCCTGCTATTTCGTCTTCTCAGCCCAGATCTGCACGAGATTGACGAGTGTTTCCGTAGATTTTTCTAACCCTTTGCGGGAGTTAAATTCGAGTTTGCCGTGAAAATTATGTCCGCCGGTAAACAGGTTCGGCGTCGGCAGCCCGCGAGCGGTCAGGTTTGAACCATCAGTGCCGCCGCGGATCGGACGCAGTTCAGACGGCACACCCGCACGTTTTGCGGCTTCGATAGCATAGTCCGTAAGCTGCGGATGGTCCTTTAGCACCTCTTTCATATTCAGGTAGCCTAGGGCACTCGCATATTCGATCTTGACCTGCGGAAATTTCCGCTGCGTCGCAGCGACCATTGCTTTGACGGTCTTTTCTTTGGCGGCTATACCGCTAAGGTCAAAGTCACGAAGCAGGATCTTTACGGTCGAGGTCTCGACGTCGAGAGCACCGACATACGGGTGAATGAATCCGACCCGTCCGGCGGTCGTCTCGGGCCGGAATTTGTAATTTGCGAACTGCGCGAGAAACGCACCGGCCGCATACGACGAATTTACCATGATGCCTTTCGCCGTGCCGGGGTGGGTCGATCTGCCATGAAATGTGACCGTTGCCGTACGTGCCGACCAAGTCTCATTTGAAATATCGCCGAGCTGCTCGCCATCGACAGTGTAGGCATATTTCGCTCCCCAACCCTCGATATCAAATTTATCGATCCCGCCGCCAACCTCTTCGTCCGGTGTGAAAGCGATCGCGATATTACCGTGTTTGATCGAAGGATTTTGCTTGAGGGTGTCGATCATCGTCATTATCTCGGCAACGCCTGCTTTGTCGTCCGACCCGAGAAGGGTCGTTCCGTCGGCGGTAATGATATCGTCACCGATCAGGTTCTTAAGGTCGGGGTTTTGCTTTACCGTAATGACCTGTGTCTTATCGTTTGGCAGGACAATATCACCGCCCTGATAATTCTTGTGAATAATGGCGTTAACATTCGCACCTGACACTGCAGGCGATGTGTCCATGTGGGCGATAAAACCCACGGTCGGCACCTTGCTGTTATCAGCGAGGTTCCCCGGAACCTGGCCATAAACAATGCCCCACTCGCTTATCTTTACGTTTTTAACGCCAAGATCCTTCAATTCCTTAGCGAGCAATTTCGCCAGATCGAGCTGTTTCTTTGTGCTGGGCGGGGCGGCCTGGTCCTCAGCCGACTGCGTGTCGATCTTTATATACCTGAGAAATCGAGACATCACAGATTCCGTCGGCGGATTTGTCTGGGCAAATGCCTGCGTGGCAAAGATCAGTGCGAAAAAGAGTATCGTGGCTTTTTTCATATCTATAAATACGTATCAACTACGCTTTGGTTTGAATTCCTCGTAATAGCTGCGATACCCGAGCAGACGCGCCGTCGGAGCCAGCAGCACATGCATCGCACGCTGAACCTGCAGCGGCGGGCCCGGGATCACCGAATCAAATTCGTCGCCGTAAACCGAAAGCTGCATTATCAATTCCGGCTTGCTCGGCCCTGCCGCCCAGCTGTCCATAAAGCCGTACAATTGGGACAAATGGTAACCGAACTCGACCGGCAGCGTTTTCTCGTCTTCGCTCTCGATAATAACGGTTTCGCCCGTCTCGTTAAAGGGCTTGTGCATCGTCATCGGCGGTATCGAAACGGTCTCGCCCTCGTTGACCACGCGTTTCACGCCGTTTACTAAGATGCTCAAACTCCCCTTCTTGACCGTAAACGTTTCGGTGAAATGCACATGTGCGTGCTCGGGCGGGCCGGCCGCATTCGGCATCACTTCTAGCCTCGTGTGGATCCATCCGTCCTTGACACCGAGCACCGTTTGATCAAATCCTTCGAAACGGCTGACAAGTTTATCGCCGGGCTGAAAATAACTGTCAAGATCTACTCGGTGCGGACGGACAAATATACTGTCGAGATAGATCGAGAACCCGAAATAGGTAAAAACAACTGCGGCAGCAAAACCGATGCCGGTAAGAATACGCGTTATAGTTCGTTTCATTTTCTCCCTCCTTCTTTCGAAAGAGAGAGCTGCCGAGCTAAAGCTTCACACAGACATTCTTCTCTTCCGTGAAGAATCTTAAAGTTTCAAATCCGCCTTCGCGGCCGACGCCGCTGTCTTTATACCCGCCAAACAATGTCCGCAGATCACGAAGCATCCAGGTATTGACCCAGACAAACCCCGATTCGATCGCCGCCGCGACGCGATGAGCTCGCGACAGGTTCTCGGTCCAAAGGCTCGCGGACAGCCCATATCTGACGCTGTTTGCCCAGCCGATCACCTCGTCCTCAGTATCAAACGGCATGATCGTCACCACAGGCCCGAAGATCTCTTCCTGATTGGTTCGACAATCAAACGGAAGCCCTTCGATAACGGTCGGCGAAATAAACCATCCATTCGAGCAGCGGCCCGCCGGGGTGATCTGTTGGCCGCCGGCGAGGATCGTCCCCCCTTCCTGCCGTGCCAACTCGATATAGGACATTATTTTGTCAAAGTGCGGCTTTGATACGATGGCACCTACATTGGTGGCTGCATCCATCGGATCGCCAACCTGTAAGGCGTTAACGCGTTCGATAAAGTCTCTTTTAAATTTGTCGTAGATCGATCGCTCGACAAATATCCTCGAACCGCACAAACAGATCTCGCCCTGATTTGTGAACGACGAGCGAACCGTGGTAGTGAGCATCTCATCGTAATTACAGTCAGCAAAGATGATATTGGGGTTCTTTCCGCCGAGTTCGAGCGATAATTTCTTAAACATCGGCGCCGCGGTGCGTGCGATATCCTCACCGGTCTTGGTCCCGCCTGTGAATGAGACCGCTTTTATCTCTTTGTGAGCGACCATCGCCGAACCGGCCTTAGACCCGAGCCCGTGTACGATATTTAGAACGCCCGGGGGCAGCCCTGCTTCACGGCAGAGCTTTGAAAGCAGATATGCGGTCATTGGCGTGACCTCGCTCGGCTTTGCTACCACGGTGCACCCCGCCGCGATCGCCGGAGCGACCTTCCAGGTAAACAGATAGAGCGGCAGATTCCACGGTGAAATGCACCCGACGACTCCGAGCGGCTGACGCAGCGTATAGTTGATCGCCCCCTGCACAACATTGTCATGAGCCTCGTTCTCAGTATGCATCGCGGCGGTCGCGTAAAATTTGAAATTTGAAACCGCGCGCGGGATATCGACCGTCGTCGCGAGCGAGAGCGGTTTGCCCTGATCGCGAGACTCAGCCTCGGCGAGCATCGCCAGATCACGTTGGATCAACTCAACGATACGCATCATCACATCGTGCCGGGCCTCCGCCCCTGCGGCGGCCCACGACGGGAAAGCCGCCTTTGCCGCCTCAACGGCCATTTCGATATCACGCTCGTCCGAATCCGGTATAAGCGAATAAACCTCCCCTGTTGACGGGTCGTAATTATCGAGATACCCGCCCGAAGCAGCAGCGATCAGTTCACCGCCAATGTAATTCTCAAGTTTTTGCATTAGACCTTAGCGAACGTCAAACCCGATTGCCCCTGATACTTACCGCCCCGGTCGGCGTAGCTCACACCGCAATCCTCGTCCGACTCGAAAAATAAGATCTGCCCGATACCTTCGTTTACATAGACCCGAAGCGGCAGATTCGCAAGATTGGCGATCTCGACGACCAGGCGGCCGGTCCAGCCTGCCTCGAGCGGCGTCGTATTTACCAGCAGCCCCGCTCGTGCATAGGTCGATTTACCCAGCGCGACGCCGGTCACGTTTCGCGGCATCTTAAACGTCTCGACCGTAACCCCCAGCCCGTAATGATGCGGCGGCAAGAGGTAATATTTTGCGCCGTCCTCGGCTGTATGAAGCTGAGGCTCGATCAGCGAAAACTGCTCGTCAAAACGCTTCGGATCGATCTCTTTTGCATGTACCGACGAAAAGATACGAAATCCGTCATCCGCCAAACGCATATCGTAACCGTAACTCGAACAACCTGCCGAAATGATCCGTTTGCCTTCGACCTCACGAACAAGCTCACCCAAAAACGGCGAGATCATTCCCTCTTCCTGTGCCATCTTGCGCAGCCAGATATCTGATTTGATCGTCATAAAAATAAAAAAGGTGAGAAACTGATTCAGTTTATCACCTAACAAATCCAAATTTCGAATTCAGGTATTCTATTGCCGTGCGGACAACGGGCCGAGCTTCATCTTACCGTCTGAGACGGCGAATTTAAGCGTTACTCCGCCGGCTCCGGCCTTGGCAAGTATAGATTTTTCCGTGAACGGCACTTTACGGTCACGCGGCTTCAGATCAGGCAAGCTGTTCTCGATAGTACCGGTTTTCAGGATCGTGGCGTCGATCTCGGCACTGATATTGGTCGGTAAATTAATATTCAAATTGCCCGTCGCGAGCGCGATATTTGCGCTGCGTGCCCGCCAACCGTGAACGCCGAAAAACACTTCGACATCACCGCTGCCGATCGTGACCGACGTGTTTCCGATCGACCCTTCGACGTTTGTGATCTCGAGGTCCCCCTTGCCGCCATCGATCTCGATATCGCAGTAGCGCGGCACCTTTATTTCATAATCCACACGAAACGGCAGTCCGATCAATGTTTTGGGGAAATCCCTCGGCATCTTCTTCAGGCCAAATTTATTAAAGGTCCCGACTGTCAGGATGCCTGTCCGCATCGTTGATTCATCTGTAAGAAAACCCGTCGCGGCGGCAAGTTTTGCCAGATCGGCGTCATTTGTTGCCTGCACCTCGATCACCGCGCTGATCTCGATCTCGTTCTTATTCGTGCCGGTGATGCGCATCGAACCGTTCGGCGAGCCCGTGATCGACAGCGTCCCGCCCGACCCGAAATCGAAACGGTCCGTTTTAGTTGTGGTCAGTTTTTTGAGGCCCGTGGTCTGCCCGAGAGCAAATAACGACGCCGTGAAAAGAATTCCCGCGAACAAGATTGCTTTAGATATTTTCATTAGTGGTTCAAAGGAACGAGGAGTGAGGCCAATTCGATTCTATCTGTGCGCAGGCAAGGCGGTCAACAAAAATTGTCCGCGTCTATCGACGGAGGAACGAGATGCTGCCCTTTTGGTTGGTGACGAGCAGCGTCGCGCTGCCTTCGCCAAAACGTCCGGCCACCCGCCGGCCATCGCCCATATAGCTCAGATTCGAATTTGCGAACGATCCGAGCGAGATATTTCGTGTCGAAGGGGCAGTCGCCACCAGCCGAAATGATGAAGTGAAGGGTATTCGCAAATTGATGTTTCCGCGCATCGACGAAAATCTATACGATCCGCCGTCTATGATCTCACCGTCAAAAAATATGTCGCCGAGCACATTCTCCGCCGAGACCGCCGCCGAGCTGATATTCGTAAGCGTAATGTCGCCTTCGCTCGAAATATGCGCCCGCACCAGGCCGCTGCGAACATTGCTGACGTTGAGATTGCCGATCTTTGTCTCGATATCGACCATCGAATAATACGGCACGCGGATCGTGAAATTCACATTTCCGACCTCATTACGGCCCTGATTATCGCGAACGAGATTGATCACGATCGTGCCACTCAGATTTTGCGGGACGATATTTGCGGCAGGCGCCTCGAGGCTGGCACTGATATTGATCTCGGCACGATTCCAGCCTTCGACGGTGACGGTTCCCGTACGGTTCATTAGCTGCAATCGAACATTCTGCCCGGCAGGAAAACTCCGCGAAAACTTTTTCTGCGCGGCCGCTTCGCCTGCGAACAGCGCAAAGAAAAAAACTACGCTAATTAACGCCGTAGTTTTTGAAATTGCCTTTCGGCCGGCCCGCATTTTCGATCTATCGATCATCTAAAAAACTAAAGGTCCGCAAAATCTCTGAGCAGGTTCATTTTATCATTGAGTACCGAGTCGAGCATTTCGCCCGAGAGTTCATCATCCGGATCCTGCTGAAGCGTGACGGTATATTCATTGACCGATTCGTCTATGACCTGCAAATTCCTGTCGAACGCTTCGCGAGTCGTGCGGTCCCACTGTGATCGGCGCATCTGCACCCTCTGATTCCAATATTCAATAGCAGCGTGCTGCTCTTTCAGCCGCCGGTCGCGTGCCTGTATCGGCGTCTCGATCAAACCGACCTTACTTAGCACCTTTTCAAAGGTGGTCTGGGTCGCGGCCGATCTCGTTGTAAAATCGGAAGCGGCCGGAAGTGTGTAATTCCTGACCGCAACCACCGTAAGCAACGAACTGATAATGGCGATACAAACCAATGCCGCCGAAAGCTGAGCAAACGAAAGCTGCCAAAACCGCCGTCTCGGTGCCGGTTCCAGTTTTGGCTTTTCTGCTTCGATCTCGCTTTCGATGATATTGTTGATCCGCTGCCACATCGCCTTAGGGTTCGGCGGCAGATCTTCGGCGGCAATATTCGACCGGCAGATAGTAAGTATCGACGCGAGTTCCTCACATGACTGCGCACAATCAGCACAGACGGCCAAATGTTCGCGAACCAACGCCGCCTGAGTTTCCTCAAGCTCGTTGTCCACATAGGCGTCTATCAGCTGATTAAAGTCGTCGCAAGTCATAACAAAAACCGGCTATTAACCGGCGTCCCCGTTTTCCCCTTGTTCTCTTACCTTTGCCTCAAGCTAATAGATTATCGAGCGGCATCAAAAGTTGCCCCGACATACCCTCTTTTGAGCAAAAATCGGCACAAAAAACACGAACATCGATCGCCCGTGTTCGTGTTGCCTAAGTTCAAATTTTTATTACGCCTGCTGCTTGATCAAAAGCCCGCGAAGTTTCAATCTTGCCTTATGCAATTGCGATTTCGAAGTGCCGACCGAGATGCCCATCCGGCGGGCGACCTCTTCGTGTTCGAATCCTTCGACATCGTGCAGAATAAAGACATTCCGGTAGCCTTTCGGCAATTCGGCGATCGCGTTATTCAACGCGATGCGGTCAACGACCTGCATCTTGTTCGGGTTCGCCGTGCCGGTGACGGTCTGCTCGGGCATTTCGCCGTCTTCGCTGGTGCGTTCATTCTTGACGCTGCGTCGGCGGAAATGCATCAGCACCTGGTTCACCGTCAAACGGTGCAGCCACGTCGAGAACGCCGAGTCGCCCCTAAAACTGCCGATCTTGCGGAAAAGCTGTATGAAAACTTCCTGCGTCAGGTCTTCGGCCTCGGTCTGATTATTGGTCATTCGCAGACAGAGGCTGTAAGTGCGGCGATGATACCGCTCGTAGATCAGCTCGAAAGCCGCCAGATTACCGTCCGCCGCCAACCGGCACAGCTCAATGTCCGGAGCACTCGCGTCAACGGCCGCTTCAACAGCCGGAGCCTGGAACGCCGGCATTTCAGCCGCCGCCTCAAAACCGAATGCAAGATTCTGTTCGATCGCCGCAGAGTGTGGATCCATGGTCACCCCTAAAAGTTCACTGCCGGATTTTAATACTTCTTCGCTGGCTATGATGAGTGCCCTCCTAAAACAGGTTGCCTTGCGTACTCGGAAATTCTACGACAATAAGCAAAAAAGGTAAACATAAAAAACGCACCCGGCCGCTTAGATCTCAGCGGCGAAGCTGATGCCCGGATGTTGCCCTTCGCACCCTCGCGATCACGGGTTCCGTCTTTTGCAGACGAAGCACTAGAACGCCGTTGCCGTCGATCCGTGCCTCGTAAAACCGCAAGTTGTACGTCGGCACGATCTTATAGAACCGGCAGAAATTCGCCGTGTGTACCAGAAAGTGCGAGCCCTTTGGGTGCATTTTGACCGGAAACGGCCGCACGTCACCCTCGACCGCACGCCTCACGCCGATCGTTTGATTCCGCTTGTCATACATCAGCATCACCGCCTCAGGCTCGCCGAGCTCCCTATAAACATTCTGGTTAAGCAGCATTATGCTCTTGCTGTTAAGCGTCACATGCAGCCGCGAGGCGTACGATTCGTTCGGCCCGCCCTCGTAGGTCTCCCACTCCCTCGCCCATCTCTCCGCGTCCATCGATCAGATCCTCCTCGTTTTTTTTTCGAAGCATCCTATTCTAGAACAATTGTGTTATGTATGCAACAACTTGTAACTCTTGCAACTCTGAATGTGCTCGTTAGCTCCCGAATGAGCCGATGCAGATCCGATCGGTTCGACCCGGCGTGAACGTCGCGACCGGCTTGATATAGTTGACGATTTGAAAAGTTATAAAAGTTGCCGCCTCAGTTCATCGGCTTAAACGGAGTGATTCCCAGATTTCCAACGGTCAGTTTTCGTCTTCCAAATGTACGTTTTTGC
>JBGAVK010000051.1:0-21899 GCA_044228165.1 Pyrinomonadaceae bacterium
GAACCATAGACATGCTGCACATTCAGCGTCCAAGGACTGTCGCCCGGGCGGTCAGATGTTGTAGTAGTAGTCGCCGTAAAGAACGATGTGCTGGGCTTACTATCATCCTTTTTGATCTCAATCTTTACTCCGCGGTCCTTGTCGGTATTTGACTGGACTCGATTAAAACTGTGAGTTTCGACTTTTTGGCTGACCACAACATCCGACCGGCGTTCGCCGATCTTGTCCATTAGGTCTTTATTTGCGTAAAAAATAAAATTGTCCGGCGCGACATTAAATAGCGGTACCATCGCATCGCGGGCGTCGCCGCTCACAGCTTGAAAAACGCTCTCACCGGCTTTGTCCGTGATCGACGCCCGAAACTCACCATCGGCAAAATATTTAGCAGTCAGATCAGGCAGGAGATTATTTTTGATCAACCCCGGGTCGAGCTTTATCGCCAGGTAACCAACCGTCGGTGGCATCGAGATAGCCGGCCTCCCGTCAGGCGACGGCGTCCGGATCATCATCGGCACCGTGCCTTTATGCCCTTCGCCGTGGATCGGCAGTAATAGCGTGTAGATATCCGCATGGACCGGACGGAAATTGTTACTATCAGCAAACCGACTACGAAGATTAGCAACTTCGCTATTTTCCTCGACCGGCACAAACGAACGAGCCTCGCGGTCGTATCTTAGCGACGTTGCATACGGTCCAGTTCCTAAAAAATAAAAATCTGTGATCAGCTCAGGATAAGCGGTCTTTTCCCGCCAATAATCGTACCTTTCATTAAACGCTGACCAGTCTTTTTTTACCCATGTATCAGCTCCGGTCTGGAAATTAAAGTACGAGTTTTGTATCTCGCGGTTAAAATCCATCGCAAATCGCTCGGCCTGTTCCTGTACGCGACGATGGGCTTTTTCGTTGTCAGATTCACTTATCTGCCTGAGCCAGCGGTATTGCAAAGCACCTGAGAGCACCAGCAAGAGGCCAAGCCCCGCGATAAGCAAAATTGTAGTCCAAGACCGTTTCATCGAGTTTCATTATTCCTTTTTCCGATTTCGCTTGTCTATCGTTTTTCGCCACAGTTTACATCCTTAACAATTTCTTTGCGTTCTCTTAATCACTCAAGAACGCAGCCGTGCGATTATCCAGAATGTCGAACGGGGATTTACGATGATTATGAAAAGATATTTCGTCATATGTTTGTGTTTGGTATTTGCCGTCGCCATCGCGGCACAAACCCCCGACCTTGCATCTCTCGATAAGTCCGAGTCCGGAAAGCGGGCATTGGCATACTTTGCAGCTTTCAATTCCGGCGACGACGAAAAACTAAAGACATTCTTTGCGGATAACCTAGATGGCGAAGCACTCAAACGTCGCCCCGTCGAGCCGCGTGTGGTTTTTCACAAACAGGTTCGCTCCGATTTCAAAGAACTTACGATCAAAAAAGTCGTGTCGGTGACAGGCCAAGAGATCAACGTGCTTGCGCAGTCACCATCGGGAGAATGGGCGTCGATCACTTTCGAGATCGAAGGCTCGGCAGGAAAATTCGCGGGAGTCATGGTCGAAAGGATCGAGGCTCCACGCGCCGAATCTTCAGTTCCCGCCGCTCCGACAACTAAGTCGGAATTAACCCTTGCAATCGAACGTCTAATGGAAGGCCTCGTAAAGGCCGATGCTTTTTCCGGAGTCGTAATGATCGCCTACGGCGACAAACCAGTATTCACCAAAGCGTATGGTCTGGCCGACGCAGCCAAAAAGATCGATAACAACCGCGAGACTAGATTTAATCTCGGCTCGATCAATAAAATGTTCACACGCATCGCGATCGGCAAGCTTGTCAGCCAGGGCAAGCTGTCGTTTAACGACAAGCTGATAAAGATATTGCCCGATTACCCAAACCGCGAGGCCGCAGAAAAGATCACTATCGGCCAGCTCATAACGATGTCATCCGGTATCGGAGACTTTTTTAATGACAAATTTGATGCCGCGGACAAATCAAAGATCCGCTCGCTAAAGGACTATCTTCAGTTCTTTGTCAACGAACCTCTCTTATTTGAACCCGGCACAGATAAACGGTATTCAAAACGGTGGCTATCTTGTTCTCGGTCTCGTGATCGAAAAACTCAGCGGCAAGGATTATTACGATTATGTCCGCGAAAACATATTCAAGCCCGCCGGCATGTCTAGCTCAGATTCATTTGCGATGGACGCCCTTCCGCCAAATACCGCGGTCGGCTATGCATCGCAGCCAAGCGGAAAACGAACACCGAATGTAGCTGAACTGCCCGCACGCGGCAGCTCGGCGGGTGGTGGTTACTCGACCGCAGACGATATGCTGCGATTCTCGATCGCCCTAAAAACTAAAAAGCTTGTTATTCCAAATGACGACGGCACTTTCCCGGCAGAGTTCACCGGAGCCGGATTTGCCGGTGGCTCACCCGGCGTAAATTCCTTGTTTATCGCAAGCTCTAAGACGGGTTATACGCTCGTCGTCCTTTCCAATTTTGATCCGCCATCGGCGGAAAAACCCGGATCCATGATCGGTGATTGGTTGAAACAGTTGAAGCAATAATGTACAAACAACGGAGGTAAATTTTATGAAACGATTTATATTTTCAATTTTATGTGTGTCGGTGTTTTTTATCGGCGTTGGTTCGCTGGTCGAGAGGACCGGTGCCAAATTCAAATCTGACGAAAAGGCGCTCGCATTGATCGCCAAAGCTCGTCAGGCCATCGGCGGTGATGCCGCGGTCAGCAGCGTCCAGAGCATGGTCATCGTGGGTAAAACGACCCGTCAGATGAAGCTCAACGGTGTCGCACAACCGCAAGAAGGTGAGACAGAGATCGCCCTACAGTTTCCTGACAAGATGTCGCGAACCATGAAAATCGGACACGGCGATGGCAATGGCGAAACCATGAAATGGGTCGATAAACAGGTCGATGTCGTCGTGGTCGGCGGGGACAAAGACAATATGAAAGTCACGGTCGATGGCGCGGGCCACGGCGAAGGAACCGGCTCAAACATCTCGAAAAAGATCGTCGTCAAAAAAGATGACGGGACCGTTTTGGAGTTGACCGGAGCCGATGCCGATAAGTGGATCGCCGAGCATCCGGGCGTCCCCGGCGAAAAGCACGTCATTATTAAAAAAGATGGTGGCGATACGGAAGAATTCAAATCCAGCATGTCGGACAAAATGATCGTCCGCGACGGCAATGGCGGCAATGCGACCTTTACGACCAAGGACGGCAAGACGTTTGACGTCAAAATGGCCGACCATTCGTTTATGCGAACTGCCGGCGGCCACGGCGATGCGGCTCGTCACAACGACCTACTCCGCCTGACGCTCAGCCTGCTGCTTACCGCTCCACAGGGCATGGATGTTGAGTACACTTATGGCGGTTCGGGCGACGTTGACGGCAGATCGTGCAACATCGTTCTCGCGTCATTTGGCGGCCAGTCGTACAAACTTTATCTTGACGGTGGATCAAATCTGCCGGTGATGATGAGCTACACAGGTATGCGAATGCCGCAGATGTTCACAGTCAAACTCGACCCGGCAAACGGCGGCGGCGATGCGATCAAAGACAAGATGGTCTTTACCCACAAAGTCGACGGCCCCGATGCAAAATCGGCTGAGTTTCAGGTGAGATTTTCGGACTATCGCTCGACGGGCGGCGTGCAGCTTCCATACAAATGGACGCAAACCGCCGGCGGCGAAACAGACGAAACATTTGACGTCACAAGCTATGAGATCAATCCGGCCAATATCGCGGATAGGTTTAAGGGCCAAAAAGTGATGGTCAGGATGACAAAGCCTGAAGATAAATAACCGCTAAACACGCGGAAATCGCTAAAAAAGGCAGGAACGCATTATTCGTTTCTGCCTTTTTCTTGTTTAGCATTTTTCGCGTCTTTCGCGGTTAATCTCTCTTTGAGTTTTGGCACGAGCAATTTCGACGCATCGATCGCTCCTTTGATGTGCCGCTGATGCGTAAAATGTCCGGCGACATAAACGCCCGGGACGTTCGTCTCAAATGTCTCAGGGTCGTAAACAGGCACTTCGCCGCCCTTGCCTTGTTCGGTTTCGACACCCAAACTTTTAAGCATCGTCAGATCGGCATCCGATCCGATAAGGACAAAAACCACATCATTTGGCAGCACAACGCGGTCGCCGTTCTCATTTTCAAGCTCGACCTCGCCCTCACGGATCTCGATGACCTTGCCGAGGAAAAACAGATTCAGGCAATGCTCTTTTAACTCGTTTTCAAGCGGCTCTTTGACCCAGTATTTGATACAGCCCTGTTTCGGATCGGTGTTTTCCCAATCGTCGCGAAATATCGCAAGCGTCGTCTCCGCACCCTCTTGTGCCAAAAACAACGCCGCCTCACCCGCCGAATTACCACCGCCAATGATCAACGCCCGCTTTTTGACCCAAGGATAAGTCTCGCGAAACATCTCATGAACCTTTGGCAGATCCTCGCCCGGAACATTCAGCTTTCGCGGATGATCCATCGCACCGATGGCGAAGAGTACATTGGAGGCCACGTACTCACCTTTGCTCGTTTCGATCCAAAATGCGTCCTGCTTTCCGCCGGTAACTGCGACAACTTTGTTCACAGTCGTTTCCGTCAGAATATTAAGTTCATGTTCCAGCACAAACCTCACATAATACGACAGCAGCTCTTCACGAGTAGGCTTTTCACGTGCCGGATCAAGCCCGCCGTCTTCGAATTCGAGTTCGTTCGTCGTCGAAAAAACGGTCAGCCCAACAGGGTAATTGTAGATCGTGTTACCGATCAGGCCTTTTTCGATGACAAGATAGTCGAGCCCGGCTTTTTTGGCCTCGTACGCGGCCATTATTCCGGCCGGGCCGGCTCCAATTATCAAAAGGTCGAATATTTTCATCAAAAATAATTATTAATTACCAATTATTTAATTAGTAATTATTTTCTAAAGAGATCCTTTTTCCTCAAGACTTTTCAAAACCTCAGTCAGTTTCTCGATCTGAGCATGAGCAGTTTCAAGCCCCCGCTTTGATTCGAGATACTTCTGCCATTCGCCTGTAGCGGTCAGGGCTTTAAGTGTGTCTTCGTCAAGCGCGTGCGACATTACGACGAGCAGATCACTGAGAGCTTCGTGGCCGTCGAGGAGCGATTGGATAATGGTGTACGCGAGCTTTGCGTTTGGCAGATCGATGTCTTGTTCCGGCATATTAAGGGCAGATTTTACCACAGAGTCTAAGGCTATTTAATAAAGGGCAGGTGTGTAACCGTGGCAGCATTGCCATCGGCAATAAGCTCTGTACCCTCCGCAAGGTAGTCGTAACGAACGAATGCGAGGGCGATCGTTTTGTCGAGTTTTGGCGAAAAGGTCACCGAGGTAATACGTCCCGCGTTCTTGCCGTCGGTGGTCATTAATTCTGTCCCGGCAAGCTGGCCGCCCGCTGACGCAGGCGGTTCTGACAGAACCAATCCCGTTAATCTTTTCGCGACGTGCCCTCGAAAATGAATCCGGGCTATGATCTCCTGGCCGATGTAGCAGCCTTTGTTGTACGAGATAAGGCCGTCGATGCCTAGTTCGGGGACGATGGTCGTATCGTCCATGTCGACGCCGTATTTGGGCGTGCCGTTTTCGATGCAGAGGGTTTCGTAGAGGCCATCGGAAATTTTCATAGCACCGGCCGACTTTAGACTCAAAAGAAACTCATCTGAACGGTCGTTCTCGATAAAATAGCCTTTCGACTGTGGAGCGTCGAATAAAAATCCACCCGCTGACTCAGGTAGTTCTGACCCAAAAACTTCGACGTATCGATACTGCTCTGAAAGATCCTCAACAAAAAAATCTCCCGCAAAAGTAAACCGGAACAGATTCTGATAAACCTTTTCCCGCGTCGCGTCCTCGGTCTCGAAAAGATATTTGTCACCTTGCCTCAACACACGCACAACCGCGAGCAGACGTCCTTGGGCATTGGGAAACGCTGCAAGCATTTGCTGGCCGTCATCGAGCGTTTTCATGTCGTTTGAGATCAGCCCGTCGAGAAATTGAACGGCCTCTCTGCCCCAGACAGCGATCAGCCCGCGCTTTTGTTCGTAAAAGCCGCTGCCGCCGGAGCGGATGTGTTCGTAGGTGTTTTCGGTGTCGCTCATCATCTTTGCTACAATACACTTTTACTTTATAACTTCGTTTCGCATTTATACAATGAGCCAAATATCAGCAGAGTTAGTACTCGAATCCCTCAAACAGATCATCGATCCCGATCTAAAAAAGGACATCGTCACGCTCGGGTTTATTCATAACCTAGAGGTAACGGGCGGTGATGTGTCGTTTACGATCATGCTCACGACACCGGCGTGTCCGGTCAAGGAGCAGATGGAATCGGACGCCCAGCGGATCGTTTCCGCTCTCGAAGGCGTGACCAGCGTCGCCGTCAAGATGGACGCCGAGGTGCCGCAGGGACGCGGGCTTTCGAACAATTTGACCATCGAGGGTGTAAAAAATATCATCGCCGTCTCATCGGGCAAAGGCGGTGTCGGCAAATCGACCGTCGCCGTCAATCTCGCCGTCGCACTTGCCGCTGACGGAGCAAAGGTCGGCATTATGGACGCCGACGTTTACGGGCCAAACGTCCCGATGATGCTCGGCACCGGCTATGGCCAGCCTGATGTCGTCGAAAACAAACTTATCCCGATCAAAGCTCACGGCGTCAAAATGATCTCGATGGCCGTGCTCGTGCCGCCCGACAAACCGATGATCCTTCGTGGCCCGATGCTTCACGGCGTCGTGCGTCAGTTTTTGTCGGATGTAAATTGGGGCGAACTCGATTACCTGATCGTCGATATGCCGCCTGGAACGGGCGATGTGCAGCTTTCGCTGGCGCAACTCGTGCCGGTGCAAGGTGCAGTTTTGGTCACAACGCCGCAGGAAGTTTCGCTCTCTGATGTGCGTCGCGCCGTCAAAATGTTTGAGCAGGTCAACGTACCTGTGCTCGGCGTTATCGAAAATATGTCGTACTTTATCGCACCCGACACCGGCAACCGCTACGAGATTTTCGTTCGGCAAAGGCGGTGGCCAAAGTCTATGCGACGAATACGGCCTGAACCTCCTCGGCGAAGTGCCAATGGGCATCGAGGTCCGCGAAGGTGGCGACCAAGGCAAACCTGTCGTCATTTCCGCACCCGACTCGCCCCAAGCCGCAGCCTTTCGCAAAGTCGCCGAAGAGGTCGCAAGACAAGTTTCAATCGAAGCAATGAAGCCGGAGCTAACAATAATAACAAGGACAGGTGCATGATCCGCGAATATCTTGGTAGAAAAGCTGCTGAAGCAGTAGATCGCACAAAGTTCGGCGATACTAAGGCAGGCAAGATATCTGCACTCATACTTGACGATGAACGACTTGAAGATATTGGTTATGAAGGTTTGCAAACCGTTAGTGATGATCTACGCAATCCTTATTTAAAATACCGGTTGTTCTCTCTGGCTGTTGCAGTCAATGGTATCTCCTGGTTATCAGTCTTTTTAATTCCCTCCGCTGTCTCCAAACTTGCAACTGCTTGCGCGCTGATTCTTCCAAAAGGAGCAGTGTGGCTTGTTGCACCGGTGCTCGGATTTACAATATTCGGTGTCCATGCGTTGCTGCGAATTTGGTTTCCTGAACGAAATTACGGCCCCGACGATGGAGTTGTTATGCAAAGCTATGGTCGTGACACCGAATCGTTGCTTACATACAAGCTGTGGCTTGTTTCCTGCGGGATTGGCGGAATAAACGCGATCTTGTTGATATTTGCCTACCTTGCCATGACCGGTGAATGACGACAGGGCTTGTAATTTTGACCAAATCAGGCTAATATTGACATTAACGTAAGGATTCGCTTTTGCGGGTCCATTTTATCGAAAGGAGCTTTATTTTATATGTCAGCAGTTGCAGCACCGAGCGTAGAATTGACCGTTACCGACTCAGCTATCGCCGAGATCAAGAAGTTTATGGCAAGCGAAGATGACCTGCCGGAAACGTCAGGACTTCGCGTGCGTGTCGTGCCGGGCGGGTGTTCGGGTTTTCAGTACAGCCTCAACATCGAAGAAGAGTCAAAAACCGGCGATTTTATTATGGATAAGGACGGCATCAGGCTGTTTGTCGATATGTTCTCGGCACAATATCTGAACGGCATCACCATTGATCATACGACAAACATGATGGGCTCGGGCTTTACGTTCGATAATCCGAATGCGACCGGCGGCTGCGGCTGCGGCACGTCATTCTCGGCATAAAAGCATTTTCTGGAAGGCTGATTCGATTCGGTCTGTCTTGTTCTATCACAGGACAACTGAGGAACGCAGAAGGCGGAGTAGTAGGGCGGCGGGGTAAAATAAGCCAAACCCGTTCTCATGTAACCTACTCGATCTATTGCAGTTAACGCATTTCACGCCGCCTAGCTTCCCGCTCCGGTTGCGTTTGGCCTCCCATTAGGCCATAATAATGATTGGTTAGTTTCGAGTTTTAAATAATCAAGGGTACAAGTTAATTGGTTTGATCGAGATCGTTGAGATTTCGGAATGTAAATAGTGTTGTTAGTTTTCATAAATATAGGTGATCAAAATCACCGACTCTCTCAGGTTCCCACCAGAAAATAAATAATTGGAGTTATAATTTGATAGTTTTTAAGAAGATAACCTTCCTTGCGGTCTGCTTTGTGTTTGCTGCCGTGTGTTTAACAGGATCAGCATCAGCCCAAGGCCGCGACCGTGTAGTGAAGCCCACTTCGAGCCAGCCGACAAATTTGCCGCCGGTTGTTGTTGTTACACAGCCAACGCGAACCTCTTCGCGTCCGACGCTTACAAACGACATCGTTGTAAGAAAAGATCCGGCATACGAGCCGCCGACGGTCAAAAAGATCGTTTCGGCCAAACCGACCAATATGGCGGCAGCGATGTCGTCCGCCGGTAGAACGGTTTACGGTACATCGGCCAGCATAAAGATAGACCAGGCGATAAAAGAGCGTTACGGGCTTCCCTACAATTATGGCTCTACCGGCCCTTATTCGTATGACTGCTCAGGTTTTGTGTGGTCAGTATTTCAGGAGGCAGGTATCAACTTTACCCGCACGAGTGCTGCCAGCCTTTGGTCACAATCCATTCCGGTCGAAGGCGACGAACGTTTCAAATACGGTACGCTGGTATTCTTCAACGGCCTCGGACACATCGGGATAGTTGCTGACGAAAATGGTTTTTATCACGCATCATCGAGCAAAGGAATCACCTACTCACCCTTTGCAGGATATTGGGAAAATCGCATTGTCGGATTCCGACGATTTGTTCCTGCGCAGCAGTCAGCAAAATAGTCCTTTACTGGATAAATTAAGAAGTCCCGATGATCAAGTTATGACCATCGGGACTTTTTGATTTTGATTCACAAACTAAATAATAAATCCTGGCCGCGAATGCGGATCCTTACATTCAGTAACCACTGCGATCTTATCTACCGCAACATACGCGACCTTGTCATCCTCATCTTTCAGATAAAGCACGCCGCCCTTTACCTCAACCACATCTCCACGAAATGCGGCGTTGGTGCCGCAAGTGACATCGATCTTCTTACCGAGCATTTGTTTTAATAGTTCTTCCATAACTTTGATCATATTGTACGATCTCCGCCTTAGATGCGATTTTGCATTCTAGCCTGTCGGCCCGCTAAAACCCATTTGCTTGGTTTTGGCGAACTACCATTCGCAACAGTTGGCGTGCCTTTGTCTTTTCGCGTATACGCAAGTGCCGCAGCAATGATCGCCATATCGAGTGTCCTCTGATCTGTCTCAGCTGCTTTTTTCCGTTCGTTGAATCGCGGAATAAAACCAGTATCGAGTCTGCCATCGATAAATTCTTCGTCGACCATCAGGTCGCGAAAAAACGGTAGCGTTGTTTTGATGCCGCCGATCTCATATTCCATCAAAGCCCGCCGCATGCGGTCTATCGCTTCTGCCCTGTCTTTACCAAAAACCGCAAACTTCGAAATCATCGGATCGTAAAAGATCGAAACCTCGGCTCCTTCGTAAACGCCTCCGTCATCACGAACGCCGGGACCGTGCGGCAAACGTAGCCGTGTTATCTTGCCCGGCGATGGAAGAAAATTGTGGTCAGGGTCTTCGGCATAAACTCGGCACTCAATGGCATGTCCTTTTAGAATAACGTCGTCCTGCGTGAAAGAAAGTTTTTCGCCCCAGGCAACCCGTATCTGTTCACGAACAAGATCAATACCCGTGACAAGTTCCGTTACAGGATGCTCAACCTGCAGCCGAGTGTTCATCTCAAGAAAATAAAAGGAACGGTCAACATCCGACACTAGAAACTCAACCGTTCCCGCTCCGACATAATTCACTGCCTTCGAAACCATTACCGCGCATGCTCCCATCTCGGCACGCAGCTCAGCCGAATTTATCGGCGACGGTGCTTCCTCGACAACCTTTTGATGACGACGCTGGATAGAACATTCACGTTCACCAAGGTGAACATGATTGCCATGCTTATCGGAGAAAACTTGTATCTCGATATGTCGCGGACGTACAACGCCTTTCTCCAAATAGACTTCGTCATTGCCAAAGCTCGAGCGGGCTTCAGACTGCGCGTTTTCGAGAGCAGATCTCAACTCGCTTTCATCCATCACCAGCCTCATGCCTTTGCCGCCGCCGCCGGCCGAAGCCTTGAGCATCACGGGATAGCCAATTTTCGCAGCGGTTTCCTTAGCGTCGTCATATGAAACGAGAGGTTCGGTCGTGCCAGGAACGACCGGAACACCCGCCGCTATTGCGATCTTTCGCGCCGACATTTTGCCGCCCATCGATTCCATCGCCTCGGGCGGCGGGCCGATGAACGTGATACCCGCCTTTGTCACCTCGCGGACAAATTCTGCGTTCTCTGACAAAAATCCATATCCGGGATGTATCGCTTCCGCACCGGATCTTTTTGCAACATCGATTATCTTTTCCCAGCGCAGATAGCTCTCGCTCGAAGGCGGCGGGCCTATGTGAAACGCCTCGTCAGCCATACGAACGTGCAATGCATCCTTGTCCGCGTCAGAATAAACCGCCACGGTTCCGATCTTCATTTCGCGACACGCGCGAATTACGCGACAAGCGATCTCTCCACGATTAGCAATGAGAATTTTTTTGAACATTATTCCAATATAGAGTTTCCCTGATTCTTCGGATGATAACGTATACCGACGTGCGCACCGGGCGCGTATTTCGCAGGATTGTTCCGCTGCTCGGCTGTCAAAACATCAGACGATTCAAAATCGACCCCGTTCAGCGTATATAAATAGATCGCGACTTCCTCGCCTGCATCATTTATCTCAGTATCGAGAATGATACCGTCAGTTATCCGGCCGTTTGCGAGCAAGAATTTTCGACGAGCATCCGGGTCATCCGCCTTTCTTCGCAGTAGTTTGTCGATAATGCCCATTACTAATCAAGCTGAAGCGGCGGCTTGTCATATCTTTCCCGAAGCTTATTTACGGCTGCGAGCACTGTTGGCCGTTGGATTATTTTTGCTTCTAGAGGCCGCTTGCCGGGAATATCCATCATTATGAGCCCAAGCAGAATGGTCAAAATTCCCTGTCCCGGCACGCCCGGCAGCGACAAAATAATGCCGATAATGATCAAGATCAATCCTAGGATATTTTTCACTATGACGGCACTCCAGCGAACAAGCCACGGACTGTCCGGCAAAAAATCCTGCTTGTAATGCGTACTGAAATAATTAGCCGGTATCTTGACCATCACGACGCCGATCGCCGCAAAACTGATCAAAAGTGATACCAAAAACAAACCTACGCCGAGCAGCACGTTGCCCAACGTCATCGATGCCCAGAGATCAGAAAGCCAAGTCGTCATTTGTCGGGACCGCTGACCTCAAGCGCCATCAGTTTTCCTCTTATGAACAAAAATCGTTGGATCATTGTCCAGAGCGACGCTGCCGCCAGAATTACAAGTACCTGGGGCATACGATTGAACAAGAAGAAATCGGAATTCCAGTCCCATGTTGACAGTGCTCCGATGATAAGCAGAACGATTCTTTCGGGACGCTGCAGGAAACCCACGTTAGCCTTAACGCCGAGGCCTTCTGACCGTGCCGTCGTGTAGCTGACCATAACCGATGAGATCAGGCCGAGACCCGCAAGGATCACATTCAGCAAGGAATGCTGCGGGCCTTCGCGTGCATAAAATATCAGTATCCCGAAAATTGCCGCCATGTCAGAAAGACGGTCCAGCGACGAATCGAGAAATGAACCGTATAGCGTAACTTTCCCTGTTAGACGCGCGACACCGCCGTCGAGCATATCGAAAAGGTTAGCGACGATCAGAACAACGCCCGCCCAGAAAAATTCGCCAAGGGCGAACAAAACGGCGCAGCCCATGTTGATGGTCACGCCGATCGTCGTCAGAATATTCGGAGGAACACC
Source organism: Pyrinomonadaceae bacterium (assembly GCA_044228165.1). GTDB lineage: Bacteria > Acidobacteriota > Blastocatellia > Pyrinomonadales > Pyrinomonadaceae > OLB17. The sequence continues at coordinate 12,438 of JBGAVK010000051.1, forward strand.
GGCAGACGCCAGTCCACGCACCATCGCGTCGATGATACGCATTGCCCCACGTCCTATTCCCGCACCAAGCATTCTCTTTACTTTGTTATATTAATCTTCCTGCTCGTGTATCGTCGTCAGCCTGCTGATCTCAAAATTTCGCCAGCCCGTCGGTGTTTTTACCTTCACCTCATCGCCTTCTTCCCTGCCCATCAATGCCTGTCCGATGGGAGAAACGGTCGAGATCAGTCCATTGTCCGGATCGCTTTCTTCGGACGTGACTAATTTGTAAGTTACTTTCTCTTCGCGGTCGGTATCAAAAAGCACTACTGTCGAACCATACGCAGCACGATCAGTTGGTATCTTGCTGAGATCGATCTCCTCGACCTCGGTCAGCCGCTGTCGCACTTGCGCTATCCGGGCCTGCACCATCGTCTGACGCTCCATCGCAGCTTTATATTCCGCATTCTCCCGAAGGTCACCGAATTCGCGCGCCTTTTGGATCTCCTTCGGCAGCGTTGAATGCAGTTCTTCCTGTAGTTTGTGAAGTTCGTCCTTTAATTTCTGTATTACAGCTTCCATATTTTATCCGTTAATGAGCTCCCGATCACAAATGGACCTTGCGAGTCTCAAAATTTCTCGATTCGCCGGGGCGTGATTCTCTCTGCGCGGCAAATGTGATCCCAATGTCTCTTGCTGTCCTGACAAGCTGGCCGTCAACCGGCACGGTTTTGATATTTGCACATGCCTCGTTCAGTGGGACTGTCACGATCTTTTCGGCCTGCAGGGCAACCATCTTTCCGGTCTCGCCGCTCGCCAAAGCCCTCACCGCGCACGCTCCGAAATTCGTCCCGAGCACGCGGTCGAACGCATTTGGGCTGCCGCCGCGCTGCAAATGTCCCAAGACAACACAGCGCGTTTCTTTACCCGTAATTTCCTGAACACGCCGCGTTACATACGGACCGACACCGCCGAGACGAGTATGCTCAGTGTCCTGATACATTTCCGATTTGCCGATCTCGACAGATCCCTCGGCGACTACAATGTTCGTGAACCTCGAGCCGCTTTCTTCCCGCTGCTGCACCTTTCGAGCTATCGACTCGAAAGAGAAAGGTATCTCAGGTATCAAAATTATATCAGCGCTGCCCGCAAGTCCTGAATGCAGAGCGATCCAACCAGTATTGCGCCCCATCACCTCCAATATCATTACACGATCATGAGACGCCGCCGTCGTGTGCAAACGATCAAGAGCCTCGGTCGCAATATCGATCGCCGTCATAAAACCAAATGTCAGTTCGGTCGCAGCAAGATCGTTGTCAATAGTTTTCGGCACACCAATTATAGGAAAGCCGCGCCTATGAAACTGCTCGGCGATCGCCAACGTGCCCTCACCGCCGATCACGATAAGTGCCTCGATGCCTAAAATGTCGAGATTTGCAAGCGCCTCGCCGATAGGCATTTCCGGAAAATAGGGGCGGCCATCGACCATTTTCACAAAACTTCCGCGATTACGCGTACCAAGTATCGTTCCGCCGCTCGGCAAAATACCGCTTACACTTTTTACCGTTAGCTTTCGCGTATGCGGCTCACCGAGGATGCCCTCAAAGCTATCCTCGATGCCGATACAGGTCATCTCAAATTCGCCTATTGCCGTCCTGACGACTGCTCGTATGGCCGCATTCAGCCCCGGCGCATCGCCGCCGCCAGTTAAGATCCCGATCTGTTTGTACATCAAAAAATAGTCCTGGGAGCAAAATTTAGTTCATTATCCCGCCCAACGGAGCCGCCGCAACCAAAGTCCCTGCCTGAGGCATCACTTCGATCGCTTTCAATATTTGAGGATCGCCCTCGAGTAAAACTTGTACGCCGGCCTCGTTTGAATAGTTAGCAGTTGCAAGCTCTTCACGAAGGCGCATTTTTGCATATTCGATTTGCGATGTTATGTTCTGGGCGCTCAACCCGTTCTCTTGATCCGCAGCAGAGTAGTTGCGGAACGCTTCGAACAGCTTATCCGAAATAACAAATTCAGTTGGCATTACCAGCACCTTGAAATTTTGTTTTTCCGCTTTGTAGTTTTCAAAACCCGCGATCTTTCCGGCAACCAATTGACGCACAAAAAAGAAGGCCGCTTCATTTATTCGCAGCCGCAAAGGCGACGGCGTCGGAGTGTCAGCCTTGACATCAGGTTCAATGCCTCGCCCGCCGTATAGTACCCGGCCATTCGCAGTAGTCACGGGACTTCCAACTGGTTTCGGTTTTTCATCAAGATCCGCGACACCCGGCATATCTTCACCGTGAGTGTAATAGTCGTAGATGGAACCGGTCGAATAATCACGCTGAAGCGAGCGTCCAAACGGTGTGTAGTATCTTGCCGTCGTTAGCGTTATGCCGGTTCCGTAGGGTAAACGAAACACTCGCTGAACTAACCCTTTGCCAAAACTATCACTTCCGACAATAACACCGCGATCGTAATCCTGAATTGCACCCGCAACGATCTCCGACGCCGACGCCGAGCCTCCGTTGATCATCACAACCAACGGAAAAGTTTCCGCACTGTCCCCGTTCGCCTTCAACTCACGCTCTTTTTCGCCTGAACCTTTGCCTACCGACACTACGGTTTGTCCGGAAGGAATAAACTTGCTTACCACGCCAACCGCCTGTTCCAAGATACCGCCCGGGTTGCCTCTCAGATCGAGAATGAGGCTTTTCATTCCCTTCTTCTTAAGGTCTGCAATAGCGATCGACAATTCCTCAGAGGTTGTCTGCTGAAATCCGCCGGTCAGGCCAACGTAACCGATAGAGTTTGGGAGCATAAAGGAATTGCGGATCGACGGAAGCGGAACCCCGCCGCGAACGATCTCAAAATCAAGTGGAGCCGAACTGCCGACTCGTTCGATCTGGATCTTGACTGACGTTCCGCGCTCGCCGCGAACATTCTTTGAAACCTCGCTGCTCGACCAATCCTTAGCATCCTTGCCTTCGACAGAATAAAACCGGTCGCCGTAACGAATGCCGGCTTTGTCAGCGGGCGTATTTGGAATAACTGATTGAACAAAAACTCCGCCGCGATGCTGGAGGATCGAAACGCCGATGCCGTAAAACTGTGATGACTGCTCCTCGTCCAATTTTCGCAGCTCCTCACGCGAAAAGAACGACGAATGCGGATCCAGCGTCCACAACATACTCTGCATCGCGCTGTCGGTCGCCTTGTCCGGATCGATCGAGCCGGAGTAGCTCGCCTTGATCAGATTGAGAGCTTCACCATAATCGGATAAAACCTTTTCCGTCGTGACTCCGCCTCCCGCAGAGCTGCGGGCCGGCAACCGGCCAAAAAGCCCGCCCACTATGGCTCCGAGCAACACCAAAACCAACGATAATGCAGCAAAACCCTTGTTCATAACGCACAATAATGGCTGACTATTAATATATCACAAAGAAAACTGCTCAAGGCCCCGCCGATCTACCTATTTGCCTCAGCGAAATTTACTTTTTGGCAACAAACTTTTACCATAGTTTTCGCAACATGAAACCTGACGTATCTATTGTAATACCTGCGTATAACGAGAGTGAACGCCTCGGCACGCCGCTCAAAACCATTCTCGAATTTGTGTCAAACAATGGTATAAACGCCGAAGTGGTCGTTGTAGATGATGGTTCAAGCGATGACACCGCAAAAGTGGCGGAACGTGCATTCGCCTCGATACCCAACGTCCAGTCCAACGTGATCAGATACGAAAAGAACCGCGGCAAGGGTTTCGCTGTTAAAACCGGCCTGCTCGCCGCCAAGGCCGACGTTGCACTATTTTCCGACGCGGACCTTTCGACACCGATCGAAGAGATGTCAAAACTCGTCGATCCTATTCTTAGGGGCGAGTACGATGTGACATTTGGTTCGCGAGCCCTCGACCGCAGTTTGATCGGCACACGTCAGCCGTGGCGTCGCGAACAAGGCGGCCGCGTGATGAACTTCATCATCCGAACGATGTCCGGACTGCCTTTTACCGACACGCAATGCGGCTTTAAGGCATTTGATCTGACAAAATTCCGCCCGCTTCTCGACCTAATGGCGATCGACCGCTTCGGGTTCGATGTCGAATTTCTTTTCGTCGCTAACTATCACAAACTCCGCCTGAAGGAGATCGCCGTCCGCTGGAACGACGTTGAAGGTTCAAAGGTCAGCGTCTTTCGCGACACGCGTCGAATGATAAACGAGCTTTCGCAGATTCGTCAGAATGCGAAGCAAGGCGCTTATAATTTAAAGTAACTTATTCTACTTTGTGTCCTCTGTGTCTTTGTGGTGAATTTCTTCTCTTATGACCGCCAAGTTAAACGTTAATATCGACCACGTCGCCACAATTCGCGAAGCTCGTAAAACCATCGAGCCGAGCGTGCTCGAAGCAGCGCGCGTCTGCGAACAGGCCGGAGCCGACGGCATTACGGTGCATATTCGCGGAGACCGGCGGCATATTCAAGACCGCGACATTGAGCAGCTTCGTGAGGTTGTTACTACTTATCTTAACGTCGAAATGGCAGCGACTGACGAGATGGTCGGCATCGCCACTCGCATAAAACCGGATGCAGTCTCGCTCGTTCCCGAAAGCCCAAACGAGGTCACGACCGAAGGCGGCCTAAATGTGATCGGTAATTTTGATAATGTAAAAAACGCGATCGAAAAACTAAAAGCGGTTTTTCGTCAGCATTTTCATCGACCCCGACATCGAACAGATCACCGCCGCAAAAAATGCAGGTGCTCAACAGATAGAACTCTGCACCGCCGAATATGCCGAACTCTTTATCGGAATGCAGGCTGCCAGCCTGCGTCTTCCCGATGACTATACTGCCAATGCCGACATCGCAGCCGAACTCTCACGCATCACCGCCGCCGCAACTCACGCCCACTCACTCGGACTAAAAGTCGCTGCCGGCCACGGCCTCACCACGCAAAACGTCACCGCCCTCGCAGCGATCCCCGAGATCACCGAATTTAACATCGGCCACCATATTATTTCCCGAGCGGTTTTCATCGGCCTTGACCAAGCCGTCCGCGAAATGATCGCAGCCTGTCATAATCAGCGATAGTATGCAGAAGCCCGCACGTCAGTGAGGGCGTAACACTCAACGGTCAGAACCGGGAGCGATAGCGACTGGGTTCTTTCTAGCCGCGGATAACGCATATCAAGCGGATCAGAACAAGAGAGCTGTTCTCTGATCCGCGTTTATTTGCGTAAATCTGCGGCTAAAATTTCTTTAGTTCTTCAGAACAGTTCAACTTTACCGTCGGCAACCGTCACACGCGGCTCTCCCTCATTGAACATTATCCGCTCAAACGTGATCGGCGAAACCGAACCCGCCTCTCCGATCGCAGTGAATCTCAGATTCATCAACACGCCATCCTGATCTATCGGAAACGCTCCGTATAGGACAACTCGCAGCAACCCCGGCTCGCTGGCATTCGTAACTACCGAAAGCCCGCGACTCACCGTTCCCGCAACTTCCACAGAGTTATAAAGCGGTTGCATTACCGTGGGGTCGTATTTCAGATCAAACTCGTATGAAACAACGCCCTTGCCTGCTACTTCTTGAACATTCACCGGCACAACGATCTCTTTGCCGACATCAATGCTCACATTTGGTAGCTCAACCGCAATGTTTCTTTCCTGCCCCGCCTGAACGTGTGTATCCATTTCCGCACTTTCTTCTGCTTCCTGCCCGCTGCCAACTGATCTCGCGGCGCTCGGAGTCCAGTTCCCTGATACCTCGCCGATCAGTAGGCCGATATAATCTTCGCCCGTGATATTACCGGTGGCCGACGGATATGTGCGTGTCGTGGGTGAAGCTCCGATCGGGAAAGTTGGGTTTGGAACATAGAATCGCCACTGATTCGTGTTGCCGATCGGTGCGCCGAGACCGGCCGCAAATCGAGCTATGAACGCCGCGTCCTGCGACGAGATACTGCCGTTTCCGCTCGTGTCGGCGGCGATCTTTTTATTGGTCGACGTTATAGTCGCCGTTCCCGCTACATGAGCTGCGATCAGTGCGGCATCATTCGACGTGACGCTGTTCTGTCCCGTCGTTTTCGAAAGCGAAACCGTATAAGAACCGGCGCCAAAACCGGTCAGTATGTACTGTCCGGCAGTTGCTCCCGGTGCAGCCGTTGTCGCGAAAACATTCGGCGAACCTGCTCCGTTGACCGTCACGTTCGAAATATATTTTGGTGGTGCGGCTGCGTTGCCGTATGTCACGGTTCCGCCGATCGACGGTGTTGCGGCGCTTGTCGGCGTAAAAGTTGCCGTATTTGTAGCCGTTGGTGTCGGCGTGAACGTCGGAGTATTTGTGGGCGTGTTTCCCTGATTCAGATCGATCTCGTAAGCGCCGCGTCCGTAGGTTCCTGCCTGCATAAGGCCGCCGGGACGCGCATCTATCTCACTCACGATCACCGGCGGCAGCCCCGTATTAAAGGTTTGCCACGTCGTACCATCGACCGTCGAGCGGTAAATACCAACGTCCGTGCCCACATATAAAGTGCTCGACTGTCCGGCACGCGGATCGATCAGTAGCGTGTTTGTCGGAATGTTTGGCAGATTTCCGCTGATGTCCGTCCAGGTCGCACCCGCGTTGGTCGTTTTGAAAACATGCCCGCTGTTGAATCCGGACACTGTTAGATAAGCAGTGCTTGGGTTCGACGGACTGACGATTATGCTCTTGATAAAACGCGTGGGCAGTCCTGCGGTTCTATCCGTCCAGTTGACGCCCGCGTTAGTGCTGACCATTACGCGACCGTCGCTGGCTCCGGTGTATATAAAGTTGTTGTCCGAACTCGCGACGCCGATTGCCGTCAGCGTTCCGCCGTTTGTAAGGTCGGTTGCTCCGCCGGGCGCCGTCCACGTATTGCCTCTGTCGGTGCTCCGGTACAGACGATAGGTGCCAAAATACAAGTTCGAATTGCCGCTTGTTCCCACAAATGGTGGATAAAACTGTACGCGATCATTGTTAAATACGGTGTTGCTGCCTATCGTCGCCTGAAACGTATCTCCGTTGTTTCCAAACCTGTAGATCGTGTTGTAAACGTAGGTTGTATAAACGATCGTGTTGTCGAGCGGATCGACGATGACCTGGCCTCCGTCGCCTGGAATAAACTCTTTCCACGAAAGCGTGCCTGTGCGTTTTACGGTTCCATTGTCCTGTGTGCCGCCATAGCTAAGTGCGGTATTTGTAGGATGCATCGCATAGCTGACGTACATCGTCAGATCGAGGCCTGAATTGAGCGAAGAAAATGTCGCCCCGCCGTCGGTCGATCTCGAAAGGCCGCCATCGTTAGCGAGATAGATCGTGTTCGGCGACGTCGGCGACTGGTAGAAATGATGCTGATCGGGATGCGAACGCGAAACTGTCGGATGATATGTGTTGTCCGGGTCGAAGTTGTTCGTAAGGTTGGTATAAGTCGTTCCGCCGTCGGTCGAGCGCCACAGATCGCGTGTGCCGACATAGATAGTGTTCACATTCGTTGGATTAACGAACAGATAACAATCGTAATAAAACTGTGCCACGTCGAAAGGCCCGCCGTGATTTGTCCAGGTTGAGCCTTCGTTCGTGCTTGTTTCGACGCGCGCAGTCGAGCCGTCACCTACAAGCACGTATAAATTGACAGACGCGGCGGGTGTGACTGCGATCTTTATGTTGGATGTCGACGCGTATGGGGAAGTGTATATCCTGTTCCAAGTTGCACCGCTGTCAGTTGATTTCCATACGCCTCCAGTGGATGCTCCCCCGCCGTCATACCTCGAAAAAGTTGCATATAGAGTACCCGTTGCGATCGGATGGCGAACGAGATCCTTGGCTAACCCAATGAGCTTGCGCGTCCAGTTAACTCCACCATCGGTCGAAAGCCACACGCCGCTCGAAAATCCGCCTCCCGCGTACTGCGCGAGATAGACCCGATTTGGGTCCAGCGGATCGACTGTTATTTGCGAAGTCTGGCCAGGCGTAGGAAGGCTGCTGTTGCTAACGCGCGTCCATGTAACTCCGCTGTCGGTCGATCTCAAAACTCCGGAGCCAGTATAGTTCAGATCTTTATCGCCCATTCCGGCATAGACAATGGTTGGATTGCTCGGTGCAAAATCTATGGAGCCAACCGCCAGATCAACCTGAGAATCAGTGACCGGTACAAAGGTTGTTCCACCGTCAGCCGAACGCCAGATGCCGCCGGTTGCGGCTCCAACCAGTATGATATTGGAGTTGGATGGCGAAACCGCTATGGAATTGATACGTCCCGAAGTAACGCCCCAGTTACTTGGAAAACCTGATGTTATCGGCATTGGGCCGATCTGTGCCCAGTTGAGCGCGTTTGGCGCATCAGCAGGAAATGCATCCTCCGGACGCGATTGCCATGCTCGACGACGCGCGTCGTCCGGGATCTTGTCGAAAGGATATTTTCTCTGTGAATAAAACCATGCCTCCCGTTCCTCCGCATCGCCTTCGAATTCTTCTTCGGTACGGGGCTCCGGCTCAGGCAGAGATGCCTTGTCCGACCTGTCCTTCTCCCGATCATTCAGTTCTGCGACAAATGTTACGCCCGCAGGATCATTTACCGCGCCGCTAAATTGTGACAGAACAACAAAAACAGACGTAACAAAAACGGTCATTGCGATCAACAGCAATTGGGACTTCCTGGACTTAATCATAAAACTCCTTGTTTTCTTAGTTTCTTACCAACCCACAAATTTTAAAAGAATCTATTTACTATTAAGGCGAGTAAATGACAAGAAAGCGCTCATTTTTCCGCACAATTGTTTTATTGCAACACATCACCACGTCTTATTCGAAGAAAAATTGGTGCCAATGGACAAGACAATTAACAAATTCATTTGCTGGTGGCGGCAAGTCCGAACAAAGTAATCTCTCGTTACGTAATACTGGCTACTCATGCCATTTTCGGCGTTTGCTACACACTTGCTCTTTGAAACAAATAACGGTTCTGGCTAAAAGGGGGGTAAGATTTCTTGCCGCCGATAACGCGAACAGACACGGATCATTTTTTAACTCTATTTTCTGGGAAGGAACGAAGCCCCGTTCCACAGAGAATCGCTGTTTCATGAAAAGCTGTACGCTGTAACACCAATTATTAGAGCAATTACCTGGCTTCTGTGGCACAATGTGGTTTTTTTGTAAATTTCGTGGAACGCTACCCAAAAAGTGCAGTTAAACCCAATAGACAGAGCAACTTACAGCGTTCCACCCCGCCGTGGAACGCTGTGGAACGCGCGGAACGGTAACGGACCTCAGTTTAGGGACTCACAAGCAGGCAGGATGCCTGCGTTCCGACAAAAAAACAAGTGGGACAGTGGGACACTGGGACAATTGATAAGAAAACTTAATGGAATCAATGGTTTAGCCTGTCCCAACTCGTTTGGGACACTTTTTGAAAAAAAGTAAGTGGGACAGTGGGACAGTAAAGTCTAAGCCTATTCAGTTCAATGGTTTAAC
>JBGAVK010000052.1:0-22179 GCA_044228165.1 Pyrinomonadaceae bacterium
ATTTTCAAGCGCCGAGATCTCCAGACGCAAATGGTCGACTTCGGCTTCAGCCTCGCGGAGCCGGGCAACAAGCCTGTTCTGGGCATTGCGCGTTTGGCGCAGACTTTGTTCAAGCGTTGCTATGAGATTTTCGTCTAACATACAGGTTCGAAGAGGAATCTTTCGGGATTTTTTGCAGTAGTTATTTGGTACGCAGACGTCTGATCTGATCAACTATTTCGGTCAACAACGAACTCCAGGACGTCTTCTAAACAAGAACGATACTCTGATTCTTCTAAAAGTTCAAGACTTTTTCTTGCGCCCGAAGTATGAAAATCAGCACGCTCACGGATGGTGTCAATAATGCCTTCTTTTGCTAGCAGAGACTGTAGATCAGCCCGGCTGATCGAAATGTAGTCGCCATCCACCATTACCTGTTCCAACATCGGCCTTATCTCAGGCCGCCGCTCGAGCAAATAGATCAGCGGCAGCGTGAGTTTGCCCTCTAAAAGGTCTGAACCGGCCTCTTTACCAAGTCGATCGGACTCTGCCGTCAGGTCGAGAATGTCGTCGGAAAGCTGGAACGCGATACCTAGGTCCATCCCGTAATCGCGAAGCGCCTTTTGCTTTTCCCCATCAGCCTCGCCGAGTATCGCACCGACCTCGCAGCACGCTGAGAACAAGAATGCAGTTTTCCGTTTTAAGATGTCGAAATATTCGCTTTCGGAAATATCGAGACGCCCGATACGGGTGAGTTGGATCAGTTCCCCCTCGGTCATCTTTCTGGTTAGCCTGGTAAGAATATCGATGATCTCGAGCGATCGTTCTGCGACCGTCGTCTCAAATGCCGACATATAAAGCCAATCGCCCATTAGAACGGCGGCCTGATTGCCGAACCTTGCATTTACCGAAGCACGGCTGCGGCGAACGTCAGCATTATCAATAATGTCATCGTGGACCAGCGTCGCGGTGTGGAGCATCTCCATCACGGTAGCAAGCCGAATTACATTGTCGTTAGTAGCGTTTCCACCAGATGCGTAATTTGACAAGATCAAGAGCGCCGGACGCACCCGTTTGCCGCCGGAATTCCGGAGGTAATCGCCCAGGTAATCAATAACCTGAATATTTGATGAAGCCTGTCGCTCATATTCCTTTTCGACCAAACCCAATTCAGGCTTGATCAAATTAAAAATATTCTTAGATGCCAGGTTGGCGTCTTGTTCGTGCGTTGGGGCAAATTTCTGCATCGAGATCAGTTACTTCTGTAATTATCAAACGACATATCGATGCCAAAATCCCTTGCTTTGAGGGCTCCGATCACTTCCTGCAGCGTATCGCGGTCTTTGCCGGAGACGCGGACCGTTTCGCCCTGGATCGATGCCTGGACCTTGAATTTGCCGTCTTTGATAAATCGCACCACTTCTTTTGCCTTGTCTGTCGGGATCCCCTGCTGGATCTTGACAACCTGGCGAAGCGTTCCACCAGCGGCGGCCTCAGCCTTCTGATAATCGAGGGCTTTGAGCGAAATGCCGCGTTTATGGAGTTTGCCCTGAAGTATGTCGTTAAGGTTGCGAAGTCGCGTGTCGTCTTCGGCGGTTAGTTGCAGATCTTTGCCAATGAGAACAGCCGCCGCCTTACTGCCCTTAAAATCGAATCTCTGCGAGATCTCTTTCTCGGTCTGATTGAGAGCGTTGGTCAGTTCCGCATAGTCGGTTTTTGAAACAATATCAAATGAATTTTCTTTTGCCATAAACTCTATTTAACCACAGAAGAACTACGTATGAAATAAATGCTCTATCGGCTCGCAAGAGCCCCGAAACGTGTACCTTGTTTCATGTTTGTTTCACCTTTGTTTCAGCTTTGTTTCACCTATGTGACAAAGCTGTAAACCATTGTCGTTATTCATATTTACTGCGAAACTTTTCGCCGTGTTTCAGCAAAAATGAAAAAACTTTTTCGCGGGCCTTTCTCACATCGAATACGCATTCTAACAAACCCGGACTTTCAAACATTGACCGATACTTAATACGAAAATGCATCGCGAAATGTTTCATAGCTTATACACCATTTCGTATACAGTACGCTGATTCAGTCTTGCTTAAGATCAATGCCGGAACCTCGACACCATAAAAGTCCGCGAGAAAAGCCGCGGTATGTACAACAAATGCCGGTTCATTCCGCTTTCCGCGAAACGGCACCGGCGTCAGGAATGGGCAATCGGTCTCGATCAGAAGCCTGTCGAGCGGTACGACGCGGGCCGCATCACGAAGGTTGTCGGCTTTTTTGAAAGTCACGTTACCGGCAAACGAGATCAAAAACCCAAGCGGCATCAACGCCTCGGCCATCGCCGCCGTACCGCCAAAACAATGCATTATCCCGCGAAAGCCTTCGTGCGAACACTCTGCAGTCAATATTTCTACCGTCTCATTATCAGCGTCACGGCTGTGAATGATTATCGGTAAGTCGAGTTCCCTTGCTGTACGAATCTGCCGTCGAAACACGTCTCTCTGCACATTTCGCGGAGAATGATCGTAGTAATAATCAAGCCCGATCTCACCCCACGCGATGACTTTCTGACTCGCCGCAAGCTCGGTCAAATGCTGTTCAGCGTTATCATCATAAAGCTTCGCGTCATGCGGATGAATGCCGACCGAGGCGTAAACATTGTCATATTTCTCAGCAACCGCGACCGCCCGCCGAAAGTCGTCCGAGTGCGGATCACCCGTCCCGATATTGAGCATCGCCGCGACGCCCGCCTCACGAGCTCTCTCGACAACCTCGTCACGGTCATCGTCGAACTGCTCACCGTCAATATGGCAATGCGAGTCGATCAGGATCATTTTAAACGGGCGCCGATCTCGACATCCTCAAGAAAAGCCGCAAGTGCTGGTTTCGGGCCTGAATTATCCTCGAGCGAGGCGGCACAGATCATGCCCTGCGAATCAAGCCCTCGCATTTTGCGGGGCTTCAGGTTGGCTACCACGACAACTTTGCGGCCTATTAGGCTTTCGGGCTCATAGTATTCGGCAAGTCCCGCTAGGATCTGGCGAAGCTTCGGCTCGCCGAGATCGATCTCAAATCTGAGGAGTTTGTCGGCGTTCGGGATCCGTTCGCAAACTTTGACCTCGCCGACACGGAGATCGACCTTGATAAAATCGTCGATGGTAATGAAATTGTCAGCTTGTTCAATTTCAGCTTCCGCCGGTGCAGCAGACCCAGTCGCTACCGCTCCCGGTTCTGACGCGGCCGGCCGCTGATCGCTGACCGCTGACTGCTCTTTTATCTCGTTCATAACTTTACTCTTATCGATTCTCGGAAAAACACCGACGGTCTCGCCGATCTTGGTCCCGGCGGCAAGGCCGCCCCATTTTAGTCCGGCAGGATCGAATGCGGCGATGTCTTCGCTGAGCCCGATCTGCTGATATATATTCTTTGACGCCTCAGGCATCACCGGATAAAGCAAAACACACAACCACCGCAGCGTTTCAGATGCCCGGTAGAGCACGGAATTCAGCGTCTCAACCTGTTTATCATCTTTAATTAACTCCCATGGCTTCGAGTCAGATATTAACTTATCAACACGGGCAATTACCGTCCAGATCGTTTCCAGAGCCTGACTGAATTCGAAATTATCGAACCGCCTCAAGAACTCGTCGCGGGCATGGTCGAGGACGGAAACCATTTCCTGCTCATCCGGGCTGACACCGGCTCGTTTTGCGTTTAAATAGTTCTCATCGGCGATCTTACCGCTTGGGATCATACCGTAGCGGTATTTGGTGATCATTGAAAACGTACGACTCGCGAGGTTGCCAAGCCCGCTTGCAAGGTCAGCATTTGCACGGTCGATCAGATTTTCATAACCAAACTTGCCGTCCTGCCCAAAAACCATTTCGCGAAGCACAAAATAACGCAGTGCATCGACCTGAAAATGCTCATGTAATACATCAACTTCGATGACATTACCTATTGTCTTACCCATCTTTCGGCCGTCAGCATCGAGCCACATTCCATGAGCGTAAACCGTTTTCGGCAATGGCAATCCGGCGGCGTGGAGGAACGAGAACCAATAAACCGTATGAAACCGCAGGATGTCTTTTCCAACCAAATGCACTGCATTTTGCCAATATTTCTCAAATCCGACCGACGCCTTTTCGGAATTGCCGTAACCAAGAGCCGTGATGTAGTTAGAAAGTGCGTCGAGCCAGACATACATCACGTGATCTTCATCGCCCGGCACCGGAATTCCCCACGAAACCGAAGATCTCTGACGGCTGATAGAAAGATCCTGCAAGCCGCCGCGAACAAACGACAAAACCTCATTTCGGCGGGCATCAGGCCGCACCAACCCGGCATCATTTTCGATAAGATCGATCAAAAACTCGTCGTAATCCGACAGCCGAAAGAAATAGCTTTCCTCGGCGATCTTATCGAGTGGGCGTTCGTGGATCAGGCAATTTGGCACCTCTGAGCCTTCGTTGACCACATACTGCTCTTCGGTCTTAAATTCGGCACACGGAGCGCAGAACCAGCCTTCGTAAAAGCCCTTGTAGATCGCGTCATTACCTTTCGGCGTCTTGTTTTTGGCTATCTCGGCCCAAAGATGCTTAACCCCTTCGTAATGGAAAGGCTCCGTGGTGCGCATGAAAACGTCGTAACCGCCATTTTCGGTATCAAGCCGAAAATCGTGAAACATTCGCTTCAACTCACCTGAAATGTGATCAACCTGCTCTTTCGGCGTTCGGCCTTCTTTCTGCGCCGCCCGCTGGATGTTTATGCCGTGCTCGTCCGTTCCGGTAAGAAAATACGTGTCGAAACCGCGCTGCCGCTTATACCGCCGGACCGCGTCGGCGACGATCGTCGTGTACAGATGGCCGAGATGCGGCAGGCTGTTGGCGTAGTAAATGGGAGTGGTTATGTAAAAAGTATCGGTCATTTAGTAAAACGCTTTTTGTCCGCAGCAGAAAACTCGTCTGTTTCTTTATATCTCGGCATTTTTGCCGCATTTGCCATCTTAACGGCTATTGCGAGCCCGAGCTCAGCGTTTTGGATCATCGCCGACGTATCCCACCAGTCATAATATTGGTCGGACGGTTGATGATAGTATTTCGCCGTGTAATTGTTGAAGAAATTGAGAGCTTCGCCCGTAAGCGGTGTTACAAAATCATCGCCGTGCCGCAGCGAGATCGCAGGGACACCGACCTTAGCAAAAGGAAAATGGTCTGATCGGAAAAAGAAGCCCTGTTCCGGCCTCATGTCTCCCTCGACCGTCATCTTTCGCTCTGCTGCAACCATATCGACGAAAGCTCCCATCGACGAACGTTCGGCCCCTAGAGCCGAGAAATCCTTTGTCCTGCCAAAAAAATTAACGCCGTCGATGTTGACGTTACCCGCCGTTTTCGCAAGCGGCACTAAAGGATGATGTGAGTAATACTCTGCCCCGAGCAACCCCTGCTCTTCGGCAGTCGGGAAAAGAAACAGAAAAGATCGTTTCGGCCTTTGTTTTTTTGGCATTTTGGCGAGCATATCAGCAATACCTAAGATCGCAGAGACACCCGACGCATTGTCATATGCGCCGTTATATATCTTATCGCCGGCCGAGTCAGCTTCGCCAATTCCCAAATGGTCCCAGTGGCCAGAAAACACAACAAATTCTTTGCTCAATTTCGGATCACTGCCCTCCAGCATTCCGACAACATTCGGCGATTCGAGCCGTTTCAGTTCGCTATTTAATGTTAATTCGACCCTAAGCCCTGTTTTGACGGGGTTAAAATCACGGCTTTGTGCCTTCTTTTTTAACACTTCCAGGTCGAGATCTGCTTGTTTCAGCATTTTTGAGACAGCGTCATTGGTAGCCCAGGATTTGAACTGGAGGAAAGGAGTTTTGTCCGAAGCCGTCCTGGCGATCTCATAACGCCAATTCCCGTTCGATGTTCGTACGACGTTCCAACCATACCCGGCCGACTCGGTCGTATGAACAAGAATGACGCCTGCGGCCCCCCGGCGAGCGGCTTCCTCATACTTGTATGTCCAACGTCCGTAATATGTCAAAGCCTTGTTACCAAACAGGTTAGGCTCGTCATTCGTCGCCGGCGGGTCATTGACCAGCATTAGCAAGACTTTGCCTTTGTATTCATCCTCCGGACCAATATAGTCGTTCCACTTGTAAAGCGGAGCGTCAATGCCATAGCCCACAAAGACGATCTCCGAATCAACCGCTACCTTCTCTGTCTGTGCACCGGTGGTCGCAACAAAATCGCTGCCAAAATCGTAGCCAAGTTCTACGTCACCGTACCGGACAAAAAGCTTTGTCTTAGGGTCAGCCTTTACACCAACGAGTCCGACATTCTGAAAATAACCGCCTTTATTCGCCGCAGTTACGCCACTTGACTTCAACTGATCTGCGATGTATTGAGCCGCCCTCCTTCCGCCTTCCGTTCCAGGCCCCCGGCCCTCAAAATCATCTGCGGAAAGACGCTTTACCCGGTCACGCATACGAACAGCATCAAATTCGTTTGACCTATCCTGGCCAAATACAAACGAGAAAGCAAAAAGCGAAATTAGCAACAAAGGAGTTATTTTGTTCATAAGTTCTTTTAACCTTTTATCAATGACATGGCTTCGGCACGAGTCCGCGGATCCTTACGAAATCCGCCGAGAACCGCCGAAGTTATCGTTACCGCACCGGGCTTTTTAACGCCCCGAAGCGTCATGCATGTATGCTCCGCCTCAATTACGACCATCACTCCTATCGGATCGAGTTCGTCATACAGAGTCTTAGCTACCTGCTGGGTCAGTCGCTCCTGGACCTGTAGCCGGCGTGCAAAGATCTCTGCGATCCTGGCTAATTTTGAAAGCCCGATAATTCTACCGTTTTTCGGGATATAGGCAATATGGCACTTGCCTGTGAAAGGAGCCAGATGATGTTCGCATACCGAAGCGATCGCGATATCCTTAACGATCACCATTTCATCATGCGAGTCACCGGGCAGCGGAACAATGTGCTCCTTTGGGTCGATCCACATGCCTTCGGTCAATTCGGCATAAAAATCAGCCACTCGTTCAGGCGTCTTTACAAGCCCATCGCGTTCGGGATCCTCGCCCATTCCTTCAAGCATTAAACGGACTCCGTCCGCGATCTTAACCAGGTCTATCGATCTCTTTTTTATCTTCTTAGCCAAATTTCGCCTCAATTTTGATCTTTATCAAGTTTTTTATGAGTCCTGATCGCCATAAATGATTTCGTCAATCCAAAACTCCGTTCATGCACAATATCGGCATCAGGAAAAAGTGCCCGGAATTCGTGTAAAGTCAACAGATAAAAATCCGGGACCGTTGCTTTTACCCAAATCCTGTTTGTAAACGCAAATAGCGGCACCACCAATTCCCTTGGCAACATACCCGCAATCGGGAGCCATGAGTGGCTTTCCAGAGGAAATGTGCGGCATGGGGTCTGGACAAAATACTGTTTTCCGACCCGCGCTATTTCTAAAGCAAACTTCCCCTGTGAACTGATCGCCCGGTTTCGAAATTCCTTACCCGATCTTAGTTCCCAGATCTCACTCTTCGGAATCGTCACATGCTCCAACACCGACGAACAATACACTATATCAAAAAAGTCATCTTCAAACGGTAGGGGATCGCCTTCGCCAAGGACCACAGGCGTGAAACCGTAGATATCTCGAACCTTCTCGACGACGCTTTTCTCTATATCTGCAACATGAACATTTCCGGGTCTTATCGGAGTTCCTTCAATTACTCGAGCAATGTTTGATCCGTCTTCAGAGCCGAGATCAAGTATCTTTGTATTCTCACATAGATCGAAAGACTCACGGAAAATTTGGCTTCTTTTGGATCGAGAAGCTTCCGAATACCTTGCAAATACTCGTTTGATGGGGTTCATTGGTTGAGAAATAGCATTTTAGCTGTTTTTAGGATCAAAAAGAAACGCACGATCATTTTCTACAGGATTATTGCTAACCTCAATCTGCAAGGTCTATAATCAAGCCTTTGTTTGGTACCTTAAACATAAGTAATGACACTGATCGAGATTGAACAACTATTGCGGGAAAAGGTTCGAGAGACTGCTTTCACCAGTTTCGAGATCGAACTGGACATGATCGCAGCTGAAACGCCGCCCAAGACCGAGCTTGGCGACATTGCATTTCCAGTTGCGTTTGAGCTCGCAAAACGTATCAAACAGGCTACCGGCGACAAAAAGAATCCTCGAGAGATAGCCGAAACGATTCGAACGGCTCTCGAGACTGTTCCGATCATCGCAAAGGCCGAGGTCGCCGGAGCCGGATATCTAAACGTATTTTTTGACAGGGCTTCATTTCTTGCCGAAAACGCCGACGCCGAACCGCTTCCCCGCCTTGCAGATTCCACACTGCCCTCTGCGATAAAGGTCTGTGTGGAGCACACCTCTGTAAATCCGAATAAAGCGGCACATATCGGCCACGTTCGAAATTCAGTGCTTGGAGATACTTTTCAAAGGATACTAAAAGCCTCCGGCAAACAAGTTGAAGTACAAAATTACATCGACAATACAGGCGTGCAGGTCGCCGATGTTGTTGTTGGCTTTATCTATCTCGAAAACAAAGACCTGGCCTCGATCAAAGCCCTTGATGCCGATTTAAAGGCGTCCGGAAAATCGTTTGATTATTACTGTTGGGACCTTTACGCAAAGGTCGGGCAAGCATATCAAACTGACGAAGCTCTTAAGGCGAAACGCGCTGAGGTGCTGCACTTGATCGAAGCCGGCGGCAACGCGACGGCCGAACTTGCCGATTACGTTGCTACGCGTAATGTGCATTGCATCACCGAAACGATGGAGCGGCTCGGCATCCGGTACGATCTGCTTCCGCGAGAGTCCGAAATTCTGCACCTGCATTTCTGGGACAAGGCGTTCGAGCAGATGAAACAGTTGGGCGTCATTCACTTTGAGGCCGAGGGCAAGCACGCCGGATGTTGGGTCATGCCGTGGGAATCGCACACTGCCAGCGACGATCACGAGGCCGACAAGATCCTTGTGCGGTCAAACGGAACCGTCACGTATACGGGCAAGGATATTGCCTATCAGATGTGGAAGTTGGGCATTCTCGGGCTGGATTTCAACTACAAGCTGTTTCACACCTATGCAGACGGCAAAGAGATTTGGATCACTACGCCAAATCCCGAAGACCGTCAGCACACGCATTTCGGCGGCGGCGAAACAATCTATAATGTCATCGACACGCGACAATCCTATCCGCAAGAAGTTGTAAAAAAAGGGGTTGCCGCGATTTCACCGGAACGGGGTGAAACGGCAAGTATCCATTTATCATACGAAATGGTCGCCCTCTCGCCCGCCGCAGCCGAGGAACTCGGCTTTGTTCTTTCCGACGATGATCGAAAGCGTCCGTTCATAGAAATGAGCGGCCGAAAAGGATTAGGTGTGAAAGCGGACGACCTGATCGATCGCCTCGAAGCGAATGCCCTAGCCGAAGTGGAATCGCGTCATGCGGAAGAAAGCGGCGAACTAAAGAAAAAGATCGCAAGCCAGCTTGCGGTCGGGGCTCTGCGTTACTTTCTGTTAAAATTCACCCGAAATACGGTGATCGTATTCGACTTTAAAGAGGCTTTGTCTTTTGAAGGCGAGACCGGTTGTTTTTGCCAATACTCTGCAGTTAGGGCAAATTCGATCTTCAAAAAACTGGCTAGCGAGGATTCGCTCGAGATATGCCGTTCAAGGATCAAAGATAAAAACGCCGTCGCCGAGCTGTTTGAGACGGAAACCGGGGCCGATATCTGGTCGCTCGCCATACTTGCATCCAGGCTCGATGAGACGATCGAGGCCGCATCTGTATCGAACGAGCCGGCTATTTTAGCAAAATATACTTTTAATCTCGCGAAAGCCTTCAATTTGTTTTATCACAACCATAAGATCTTGATCGAAACTGACGAGATCAAGCGTTCGGTATTGATCGTTGTCGCAGACATGGCTCGAAAATCTCTGACGGCCGCTCTCGACACGTTAGGGATCGAAGTGCCGGAAAAGATGTGACCGGTACACAATTGGCGCGATTTGCATATTTTGCCGTCGAAATCTAAAGTTAAAGTTTCGCAATTTTCATTGCCATTGAACTTATGCTGATCGTGATGAAGTCTGATGCCACCAGCTCGGACATTAACAAAATTATTTCCGCGATCGAGAAACTCGGATACACAGGAACCATTTTGCCCGGAGAAAGCCGGACCACGATCGGCATTACCGGGAATTCGACTTCGATCGACCCCGCCCATTTTGAGAATTTGCCGGGGGTAGCTGACGCAATACGCGTGACAAAACCTTATAAATTGATCTCAAAGACAGATACACGTAAGCGATCGGTCGTTCGCGTCGGCAGCGCAACTATCGGCGGCGGAGATCTCGCAATTATTGCGGGTCCATGCGCTTTGGAAAACCGTGATCAGGTGCTCGAGACGGCCGCCGCAGTTGCAAAGAGCGGTGCGAAATTCTTCCGTGGCGGTGCGTTTAAACCTCGAACGTCCCCGTATGCATTTCAGGGCCTGGGCGAAGATGGTTTGAAATTGCTCGTCGAGGTTCGCGAAAACTTTGGTCTCAACATAATTACTGAGGCGATGGACGAGCGCGGGGTTGATGCTGTCGAAAAATATGGCGACTGCATACAGATCGGGGCCCGTAATATGCAGAATTTTTCGCTGCTGAAATACGTCGGACAGACACGAAAACCCGTTCTATTGAAACGCGGGCCAGCCGCCACTATCGACGAATTGCTCCTCGCGGCTGAATACATAATGGCGGAGGGTAATGCCGACGTCATACTTTGCGAACGCGGGATCCGCACGTTTTCCAGCCACGCCCGCAATACGCTGGACCTATCGATCGTACCGGCCATACAGCGTCAAACGCATCTACCGGTGATAATTGATCCGTCCCACGGAACCGGCCGAAATTACATGGTCGCACCTCTCGCCAGGGCAGGCGTCGCGGTCGGAGCCGACGGTCTCATCATCGAGGTCCATCCGTGTCCCGAAGATGCACTCTGCGACGGGGCACAGGCATTAACGCCCGTCCAGTATCTTGAACTCGTTGAGCAGCTGGTTAAGATCCACGAGTTAGTAAATGAAACGGCTCTTGCCTCAGCTACCTGCAAAATAACGCAAGGTGCGAATCCGGCATCGATTTCCCGACGCATCGCGAATCTTTTTAACACTCTCGCCCGGACGCCTTTTGCCTATTTAGCCAGGCGGAGTTTCATAAGGCCATAGAACTGGACGTAAGCACTTACCATACCAGCAGTGATCAAAGCAGCATCGGAAGGAAATTCCACGCTTCAGGGACCCGACCGCCTGCTTGAACGCAAAACCCAGAAAGATACCGGCCATTGCGATCGCCGAGCGTCGCAACATCCAGATGCCGAACTCACATCTTTCGCTCTGAGTAGGCAGAAAATAAGGAAGAATGAGCACCATTATCATCGTAATACCCATTAAAAGCCCGTCGATCGAAAACACTTGGACTGCTCTGCCATACTCGACGGCGAGGAAGAATAACACAAAGGTCGTGTCAATGCCGGATAAACCGATAATGCGTGGTGCTGTGTTCTTTTTGCTCGTGTGGTTCATATTTTGTGTCGTGTGTAAGTTCTTGGATCTGCCTGATCGCCTATCGGTACTATCGCTTACTTCCGGGCTTGCTGAACTGCTTATATGCGACCCTAAATAGTTCCGAAAGCGCATTTGCGGTTTCGGGCGTCAGATTCTTATCGGCTCTCAGATGAGCCTCTACAATATCTGTCGTCGCTTCGTGCGGGTAATAGATAACCGGTTCGACGTGGTCGTCCGAATGATTTGTCATCAAGCGGTCGACCGGCATTTCGAGCCATTGTGTCAAACGGGCGATATTATCCGCGTCCGGACGTCCGGTTCCATTTTCGATTCGCGATAGAGTTGATGCCGAAACATTGGTCAGGTCGCCGACGTCGCGCAGACTGAGTTTTAGCTCTTCGCGGCGACGCTTGATCGCTTTTCCCAATTCGGCCGTGCTGATAAGACTTTCATTTTTGAATGCCATAATTTGTTTTTTCCTCCATGATCGGCTGAGTGTCATTGATGCACTTGCCATTTCACAGATAAAACATAACACATCTTTTTTTTGAATGCAACACTTTGTTTCGCACTTGCAACAAATAAATTTATCTGATACGATGTTTCACAGATGCAACGTCCGAACATTCCGGCCTGCATAGTTTGATAACTAAACTGAGTCACCCGCGTGTCTGACGGGCGGCGAACAGAAACTCCGGGGAGCATAATGGCTGCTGTGGAATTTCAGACACTCTGCGGCAATAGCGATGGTTTCCCTGATTTAAATACCTAAACGGAGACACATAATGAAACGCAACACAATAAACGAAGAATCGAACAATGACGCTCCAACCTTATTTGAGGTCAATGAGATCGCAAGCAACGTCCTGGACTTCTCTACGACGCTGCGTGAACTGAGAAAGACTGTCGCACCCGATCTGGTCCGCCAGAGAGCCGGACGCCGCGACCGGAACGGTAACATTCATATGGTCGAGTACGTCGAGTGGCACACCGTTGCTGACATCTTGGACGAACACGCCCCGAACTGGGGGCACACGGTAAAGGACATCCGCGCCATTGGTGACATCATTACTGTTACCGTTGCGATCACCATCGACGGCATCACCCGCGAAGGCGTCGGCACCGGTAAGACAGCTAGCGAGACAGGCATTAAGAAAGCGGAACATGATGCTCTGAAAAGGGCCGCCGTTAAGTTTGGGATAGCCCGCGAACTCTACAAACGCGAATTCGTTTCGATCGTAAACGATGAGGCTGTTAGTTCTCCGGAACCAAAACTGATCGGCGATGCAATTGCAAAAACCATGGGTGACCTGGTAACTGCAAAGCAATTGGGGATGATCCGTGCGATCGCTCGGGCCGCCGCGATCGATGCAGACAAAGAGTGTTCGCAGCTTTTTAATTGTTCGATCGAGGAGCTTTCAAAACGGACGGCATCAGAACTTATTGAATATCTGAAAGATTTGCAGAGGAACGGAGGCGTTTCGGTCCGACGGGCGGGCTGACCCCCACTTCCCTGCTAACAAGTGTTCCGGGCTGCGATCCGTTCCTTCCTGCTTTCTCCATGAAGCACAATATCCACGGGCCGCAGCCCGGAACTTTTGTTTTGTGACTGCGTATTGATATACGATCACAGAACATTGATTGAAAATAAACAAATGAGGAGATGACCTATGGCTAATGAAGTAAGAGAAACGGCCGGTGGAGGAGCGCTAAAACATGGCTCTTTTTGTTGGACCGAGATCGCGAGCAGCGATGCGGCAAAGTGTAAAGAGTTTTACACCAACGTATTTGGCTGGAAGTTTCAGGATAGCAAAGCGGTTGACGGCTTTGCATACCACGAATATTCGACCGGCAGCGACTACCCGGCGGGCGGTTTGTATGAACTTACGCCGGAAATGTGTGCGCCCGGACAACCTATGCCGCCCCCGCATTTTATGACTTATGTGGCGGTAGATGACGTTGATGAAAATTCAAGATTGGCTGTCGAACTCGGTGCAAAGATAATGCATGGACCGATCGATGTTCCGAACGTTGGCCGGATGTGCGTGATCCAGGATCCGACAGGTGCAGTTTTTTCAACTTTTAAGATGGCCGAAGGAGGACACCATGGCTGATTTTAATATTCCGAAACATGGCGAGATATGCTGGCGTGAGCTGCGTTCAAAAGATCTGCCCGCGGCCATCGAATTTTACTCAAAGCTGTTTGGTTGGGAACTACCCCAGTCAAAGGTCTCACCGATGGCATATAAAGAGATCGTTATTGACGGGGCGGCATCAGGCGGCATGATGAGCATGGAAGGTGATGATTGGGGGCCGCTGCCATCGCACTGGGCCTCGTATATTGCGGTCGAAAGTGCGGACGACACGGTAGAGAAGATAAAGGCAAATGGCGGCAGCGTTCACATTGGCCCATTCGATGCACCGGGCGTAGGCCGAATGGCAATGGTCGCCGATCCTTCGGGAGCCAACTTCGCGATCATTCAATTCGTACAAGCGTAAAGAGTAACCGCGAATATACACAAAAAGACACTAAATGGAAGAGCTTTCCAATTAGTGTCTTTCTGTCTATTTCGAGGGTAATATTCTTACGATCTCGTACCCGTGAAAGGCAGCGGTTCGGGAACGATGGGTGCCGTAAGTGTGCCGCTCATCGTATTCCCATCGACCTTGCCAGCGATGTTGAATTCTAAAGGCCGTCCCTGCATCTCAGCATTTGCGGTCGCCGCAAGCTTACTTCCTGAAACTCTTCCGTCTTCGATCCTGCCGTTGCCGAGCATGGTTTCGAGCACACCGGTCACATTCTCACCGCTTTGCTCAAGAGTTAACGAAACAGGAAGCTGCTGACCCTGAAAATCGATGACAAGAGCCCATTTCCCATTAACATCAACCGTTTCGCTATCATCGCCCGGCGTATAATTTGATTCATCCTGCATGTTTCCGTCGGTATCGAATATCTCTAACGTTTCGGCATAATCGCGCACTTGCGGCAATATCTCCTCGGCGTCACCTACGATCACGATCGCGACATCGTTAGGCCGGATATTTTTGACCGCGACCCGCTGAACATCTTCGGCCGTAATTGCGTCAACATGTTCACGATAGGTCTGTAAATAGTCTTCGGGCAGTCCGTACAAATGCTGGTTGACCAATAGATTCGTCAGTCCCTCTTGAGTTTCTGCTCTGAGCGGGAAAACGCCTGTCAGGAAGTTTTTGGCGTCACGAAGCTCCTCGTCGCCTACTTTTTCGTCACGGATCCGCTCTAACTCATAAAAGAATTCCTTGAGCGAATCACCCGTCACTGCGGTCCGGACCTCTGCGGTCGCCTCTATATCACCGGCGAGTTCCTTTGTCTCGAGACGTGTATATGCTCCGTAGGTATAGCCTTTTTCCTCCCGAAGATTCATAAACACACGTGACGAAGCCCCGGCTCCCAGAACCTGATTCATAACAATAAGCGGGAAATAATCAGGATCCGTTCGCTTCACCCCCGGGCCCGCAATAACAATATTTGACTGTGCCGAACCGGGTCGATCTACGATCGTGAGCGATCTTGCAGACCGAACCGGCGGTTCCGGGAAGTTATGTTTCCTTTCACTTCCCGGTTGCCAGTCTCCAAATTGTTCATTTAGTTCGGCGATAAATTCATCCCGCCTTACATCGCCAACTACGATCATGATCGCGTTATTCGGGATGAACCTCGCTCGGTGAAAGGCAACAAGCGCTTCACGGTCAAGCTTTTCGATGTCCGAAGCCTTTGGAGAAACGATCGCGTAGGGGTGATCGCCATAGATCAGGCGGGCCGCCTGTTCACCCGCCAAAAAGCCGGGCTGCGACCGCTGAAACTTAAGGTTTTCGATCGTATTACGGCGGTAAAGATCAAGCTCGCTTTCAGGAAATGTGGGTCTAAGAACGACCTCGGCAAGGAGCCCCAATACTTCGGAACTATAGAGCGACAATGCCGAACCGGCAACGATCGTAAAATCATCCGATGCACTGGCGTTTATACTTGCACCGAGCCGCTCGATCTTTTCCGCAAGCTGAAGGCTCGTATAATTTTCGGTTCCCTCGGTAAGCAATGAAGCCATGGCCGACGTGATACCGCGTCGGTCGCTCGGGTCGTTGATATCGCCGCTACGAAATGCGAGGCGAAAGCTAACAAGAGGCAACCTCTCATTTTCGAAGATTACGACCCGGAGGCCGTTTTCAAGTTTGGTCTGAAACGGTTTTGGGAGTTCAAACGAAACCGGTGCCAATGGCGCCGGAGGATCTTTTCTTGATACTGATGTCATATTGGTTTTACACCGTCGAGACGCGTATTTGCGGCAAAAAGCGGTCTAGAATAACGCTTCTTAGGCTCCGCGTCTAAGCATCCCTGTGGCATGAGTTATCCTTTACCGGCGGGCACAACGTCGAGCAGTGCACGATTTTCGGTGTTCAAATAAACTCCGACTGCATGGCGTATTTGTTCGGCGGTCACGGAAAGCAGTTCATCCAGCTCAGTATTTACAAGCTCCGGGTTGCCGTCGTACAGTGCAAATTCGGCGATCTGTTGCGCCCGCGACATAGATGACTGACGCATTCTGACCGAGTCATTTACGAGCTGATTCTCGATCTTTTCCATTTCCTCGGCAGTCGGGCCATGGGCGGCAAGATCATGTATCTCTTTCATTATCGTCTCACGGATCTGGCTGAGATCTTTCTCTGGTTTCGGTATAGCTCCGATAAAAATGCTTGACGGGCCGCGACGCTCATCCGTAAACCCAAATAGCTGTATAACAGATTCCTCGCCTTTTACCAGCTTTTGATAGAGCCGAGAACTGTCGCCGTCATATAAGATCTTTCCTGCGAGATAAAGCGCCTTGAATTCCGCGGAGCGGCGGGGCGGTATCTTCCAACCGATCAGAAATGCCGGAAACGGAGCAAGCGGGTCCTCCCATTCTTTGTAGTTGGCTGCGACTTCGACAGGCTCGCTTACATCGAGGGCCGGCGGCACCGGTTGAGAAGCAATATCGCCAAAGTAGGTCTCGATAAGTTTCTTTGCCTCACTTGTCTCAAACGCACCGGAAAGGACAAGAACCGCATTGTTTGGCGCGTAGTAGATACGAAAGAACTCTTGAACGTCCTCCACCGTTGCCGCGTCGAGATGGTCCATCGAACCGATGGTAGAGTGCGAATTGGCAAAATTCTTGTAGATCATCTCATTAATGAGATCGAAGATCTGTCCGTACGGCTGATTATCGTACCGCAGCCTCTTTTCCTCTTTTACCGCCTCTCGCTGGTTATCCAGATTCTCCTGCGTTACCGCCAGCGAACGCATCCGGTCTGATTCGAGCCATAAAGCAAGCGGGAGTTGATTAGACGGCAGCGTTTCATAGTAGTTCGTACGTTCGCTCGAAGTCGTGCCGTTCATCGTTCCGCCGGCCTTCATAATGTGTTGAAAATGCCCCGCCTTAGGCACATTTTCCGATCCCTGGAACATCATGTGCTCAAAAAGGTGCGCGAACCCCGTTCGATCCCCTCTTTCATTGCGTGAACCCACATTGTAATAAACAGCGATCGATACGACCGGGGCGGAAGTATCAATGTTCAGCACAACGCGAAGGCCGTTTGCGAGACTATATTCTTCTAACTGCAGCGGTGGTAATTTGAATGTCTCCGACATAATTTACTATATTTTCGAACGTTTCATTTTGGAGTGTAGTACCCACATTTGGGCAATCCGCACAAACGCACTTAACAATTTAATCAGAACATTTTGACCGCAAAATTGCAAAAAACAGAACCGTCGCACCTGTTTGTGAATTTATTTGGAAGAATTTGAGGTTTCGACATATATTTAGTCAAACAAAACTGTGACCGGTGGTTGTTTGGGTGCCGCCAGATCCGCCGGTCTTTTTATTTTGGGTTCGTAATAGAGCGAGGTTGTTAAACACTTGGCTTCGGGATAGCTGTTTTTACCGGACAATATGAGCAATATTCAACATTTCGCCGTTAGCATGGTGCTCATCGTTTTGTTGTCGGGCCAATCGCCGGCCCAAATGAAGGCCCCTCTCCATCCGTCTTCGGACCCTTTTAGTATCAAATTTGGGAGTACGTTTTCGGCATCAAGCGGAAGCCCGTCCGCCGCTTTTGAGGCCTCTGCAAAGCTATCCCGTATCGCCGCCGATATTTCAGAAGCCGAAAAGTTGATCGCCGGCAATTATGTTGGCGGCACATCCTTGAAAACAGAAGAACTTAACAAAGATGCCATCGAAGGGATGCTCCGCTCGTTAGATCCTCATTCTAATTTCTTCGACCCGGCTGAATGGAAGGATCTGCTCGACGAACAGCAAAGCGGCTATACGGGCATCGGTGCGACCATCGCAAACTTTGAACGCTCAGGCTCATTCGATACATATATTCTCTCGACATTCCCCGGTTCGCCGGCGTTGCGTGCACAGCTTAGGTTTGGAGACAGGATCGTGGCTATAAACGGCGAACAAATGTCCGGAAAGAGTTCCGATTTTGTTCGTGATAAGCTCCGCGGCGAGGCCGGTACTACATTTCGTCTGACGGTCGAACGTGCGGCCTCAGGTCGAATAGATGTTCTGGACCTTCGGCGGAACCGCGTTCCTCAGCCATCGATCCCTGATGCTTACATTCTCAGGCCCGGGATCGGTTATATCGACCTGTCAGAAGGGTTCAACTACACGACCTCAGATGAATTCGAGTCTTCCCTACGTGAACTGAAGCGTCAGGGAATGAGATCGCTCGTACTTGATCTTCGAGGCAATGGCGGCGGGATCGTCGACCAAGCGGTAAAGGTTGCCGAGAAATTCTTGCCCGCCGGCACCTTGATCCTGACGCAACGCGGCCGAACCCGGATCGACAACCGTGAATGGCGATCGACGAATCGGTTTCCCGAGACCATGCCCCTGGTCGTTCTGGTCAATGAGGACACCGCGTCGGCATCTGAGATCGTTGCCGGTGCTCTTCAGGATAATGACCGCGCGATGATCGTCGGGGAAAAGACCTTTGGCAAAGGGCTGGTCCAGAGTGTTATTGGACTGCCGGGACGCACCGGCATGACGCTCACTGCAGCTCGCTATTTGACTCCTTCGGGACGGTCGATACAACGCGACTATTCGAGAATGGATCTCTATGATTACTTCAATCACAAGGCTCCCGCCGCAACGGTCGATAAGCCCTTTTTTGAAGCACGAACCATCACCGACCGGCGGGTTTTTGGGGGTGACGGGATCCTGCCTGATGAAGTCGTCAAAACACCGACACTCACGAAAACGGAGGCTCGGCTCCTCGACCCCATTTTCTTTTTTGCTCGCGAGATCGTGAATGGCCGCATCACAGAATTCGAAAACTATCGTTCGCTGCCAATGACATTTGGTCAGAGGATCGAGTCAGGTACGTTTCCCGTCACCGACAACATCATTGCAGAATTCATCAAATATTGTCGTATCGGCAATTTATCGGGTATTTCCGAAGCGACGATCCGAAAAGAAACTGATTTTGTCAAAACACGACTCCGGTACAACATTGTGATGGCATCATACGGTGCGGCCGCAGCAGATCAGGTGCTGGTCGAAGATGGATCACAAGTGGCAAAGGCCATTGAAACACTTCCGCTCGCCGGACAACTTGCCAGATCAGCGGCGATAATTCAAAACCGAAAATAAAAAACCCCGCGGTTAGAAAACCGCGGGGAATCATTTATCAAACCGATGCAGTTAGAAGTTTAGCTTCAGCCCTACCTGCAGTTTCCTTGCGAAAGTGCTCGAGAAAACTGCATCACGAATACGGCCGAAAGTGGCACTCGTAATAACATTGGTCGGAGCCGTGAACGAGATCGAATTCGTCACATTCTTCGCGTCCACCTTGAGGTCAAGATTGAATCTCTCGCCCATCTTAAAGTTCTTCTTGAGAGACATATCCATTTGGAAGAAGCTTGGGCCAATAAAGAAATTACGAGGCGTATTTCCGAGCGAGCCAGGAGCCGGTGTAGTAAACAAGGCTCTTTGCGTCGTATCCAACCAGAAATTTGTTCCGCTTTCCTGGATCAGTTTACCCATTTCGCGGGTACAGCCAGTGCAATCTGCTGTGGCTGAAACCGTGTTGCTCAGAGTATTAACACCGGCATAAACGGTGAACGGCCTGCCGGAACTGATATTGACCAGACCCGACAACTGCCAGCCACCGATAACGGCATCCAGGACTCCCGGAATGTCTTTGCCAAACTTCTGCCCTCTACCAAACGGAAGTTCGTAAGTGTAGCTTCCGCGGATCGCATGACGGCGATCAAAATTAGTGATACTTAGAAAAAAACTAAACAGAATTTGTTATGAAAGGTAACACAGTTTTACAAAAGTGTTAATTGAAACGCGGGACTTTGAGGATTTTTTTTAATTATTTTTTAAATTGAAGGACAGTACCACTTGCACCTACTGCCCAGCCGTACTTTTTATCCATGAAAAGGCCGTAAAGCCGATTGCGGGTGTTACTTTCTTGCCGAACCCAGGTTCTGCCTTTGTCTGTCGATCGCAGGATGTTGCCCGAATAGCCGACTATCCATCCATTCTTGTCATCGGCAAAATCAACACGCATCAACGTCTCATTGAAGTTTGACGCGACCTTTTCCCAGATAGAGCCCCCATCGGCCGTCCGTAGAATGGTGCCTGATTTGCCAACGACATAACCTTCTTTATCATCCCGAAAGTCAACATTATAAAGCGGCATCGAAGTACCGGAGATCTGTTTGACCCAGGTTTTGCCCTCATCGCGAGAATGAAGAATTGTACCGTTGTCACCTACGATCCAGCCGCGGGAATTGCCGTCAAAATCAAGGTGAAACAGTTCGACCTTTGTCGGAACGCTTATACGCTGCCACGTGTCGCCGCCATCTTCGGTCCGCATTAGCAGAGATTCGACAACCCTTTCATTGTCTCCGGTTCCACGCAAAACCGAACCGATCACATAGCCCCGTTTTTTGTCAGAGAACCTGATACTGAGAAATTCCGGGTTGCCCGAACCGAATTCGCCTGAACGGTAGATGCGAGTTTCTTGCCATGTTTTTCCGGCGTCGCGGGTAATGAACATCTTCCTGCCAGCGACGAGGTAGCCGTTATCGTCATTTCGGAAGTAGATCTCATTGATATCTTCGGTAGTGTTGAGAGGATATTTGTTCCACGAACGCCCCCCGTCTGTCGTCGAAGCCAGAAAACCGTTGTCGCCCGCGACCCAGCCTTTGTCTGAAGATGTGAAAAACACCGCGACCAGATCGCCACTGACTGCCGCAGACTGCAGCACCCAGCCAGCTTGGGAAAACGAGGCGACGGTAAGTGTCAGGACAAAGATCACTGCAATAATTGGGTTTCTCAAGTTTTCTGCCTCCGGTTGTCGAAAAAGGTGATCGATCCCATAGAAATGAATTCTTTGGTAAATGATCACCTTTTCCGATGTTAGTTCAAACGGTCGGGTTTACTCAAATCATTAGTTAGTGATGCGGTAAACCTTTCCTTTCCAAACGATCACGATCTGGTCACCCAGTGAAAGGTATTGCGCGATTCCCTTTTCATTATTGATGAGGTTGAAATAATCGTCGCTCGCGAATTTGATCTTGACCTCCGGCAATCTGGCATCGGCGGTATAATCCGAATCGAGCCAAACGCCGTTCTGATTGATGAAGTTCTTGGTCCCGATGAACTGATTAAGGGTCGTATTGCGAATGATGATCTGATCTCTCTCATCCTTGTCATCCATCGCCGTGATCTGAGTGTTCATCTTCATTGCGTTCTGCTGCGAACTCAAACGAACCGCACCCTCGCCTTTCTTTTCCGCAGCACGGCTCGCACCATCCATAGCGAATGTGCCGGCCATCGGTGCATCCTGACGAATGTTCGCCATCGAACCGTCGGTCGCCAGATACGAGGTATATGGTGTCACAAGCCCAAATCTCGTACCGAGATCGACGACCTCATCTCGAACTTCTTTCGTCTCGCCGTTCGACCTTATCTGCTCCAGCAGCCAACCGACACGGCGGCTCGCCCACAGACGCGGCAGGAAATTGTTCTCGTCCGAACGCGAAGGAAAATCGAGATCGGCATAGGTAAAGCTCCGTGACTCTTTCCCTGCCTTTCCGGTTAGTCTCAAAGTAATGTCTTTAAGATCATTTGTGTTTTTATATCGGCCGATGACTGTCATCTGCATGCCGCGGAACAGGTCCGTCAGCTTTCGCGGATATATAGAGTCAGTAAGCACCGGGCCAAAGTCGAGTTCGAGATCGGCAAGTACGGGTGATGATACCCGCGAGAAGAAGTTCGAGACCTTTACCTCAAGATCCTCTTTCGGTTGAACGTAGTCCGAAATGCCATTGTTCTCAGTTCCGATTCGGTCGAGCAGCGTTGTGTTAACATCATACCCAAAGCCGAACGGAAAAATACGCACATCGACATTTTTGGCATTCTTGAGATTTGCGACAATCCGCTCGATATTTTGTTCGCCGACCGTAGGAAGGCCGTCGGTCATAAAGACAAGCATTTTAGGCCGGTCGTTCTTTTCGAATAATTTGAGCGAAGCGATCAGCGAATCGTTAATGTT
>JBGAVK010000002.1:0-127529 GCA_044228165.1 Pyrinomonadaceae bacterium
GACCG
The DNA here is from genome assembly GCA_044228165.1 of Pyrinomonadaceae bacterium. GTDB lineage: Bacteria > Acidobacteriota > Blastocatellia > Pyrinomonadales > Pyrinomonadaceae > OLB17. The sequence goes on from JBGAVK010000002.1 coordinate 6, forward strand.
ATCTTGTAGATAAAGAGAGTTCGAAGGAACTAATAACTTCTCTGAGGCTTCTCCGGCCTCGACACCTGCCTCTGGTCGCGACCATCGGCGACCGCGACCTCAACGCCGCTATTAGCCACGCACCTGTGGATATCAAGGAGGCGTTCACCCAATCCGCCGCCGAAGAGATCATCCATCAACGCGAATCCGCACTTCGGCTGGTCGAATCGATCGGCGGCCTGGCACTCGACGTGACGGCTCAAACGCTCGCACCAACTTTGCTCGAAAGCTATTTGAAGGTCAAAGAACGCGGGTTATTGTGACGCCATCCGACCGTTTTTTCCTTGCAAATCCTTAGCACGTTCCATACAATCCCGGCAATATCGATGAAACGACGATTTGCATTGATCCTGATCAAGCCATCTCAATACGATGACGATGGTTATGTGATCCAATGGTTTCGTTCCGCAATTCCGGCGAATTCGTTGGCCTGCTTGTATAGCCTTGCTCAGCAGTGCGCTGAGCAAAGCGTCCTGGGACTTGAGACTGCTTCATCACGCACGCATTCGACGAAACCAATACAGTGATCAATACAGGCCGCGTCTTGCGTCTCATTGACTCAGTTGATGACGCAATGGTGATGCTCGTTGGGGTCCAGTCAAATCAGTTCCCTCGAGCTCTCGATATCGCAAGGCCGCTACGGGACAGGGGCCTCAAGGTCGCGATCGGGGGATTTCACGTGTCGGGCACGATGGCGATGCTCGAAGATCGAGATCCATATGTCCAAAAAGCTCTCGAAATGGGCGTGTCTCTTTTCACAGGCGAAGCGGAGGGCAGACTCGGTATGGTCCTTATTACCTCGAAAAAGTCCATCGTAACGAGCGTGTAAGTCGCGGCGAGATGGCCGAAGGATTTTTGTTGAAGTCAGCAAACGTGTATCATTCACTATTGCTTGACTCGATATGTCCGGAAACGACCCGATCCTAATAATCTATACAACCAAATATCGACTCGGCGGACACCAGTTCCCTGTTGTCGCAGAGACGCTTGCGGCAGAGAAACGGAAAAGTTCCGGCGGCGAGGTCCTCGCTCAGGCGGTCGAGAGTAAAAGGGATGTACTGGCGGCGATCGCGGCGATCCGGGACGAGGGTAAAAAGATAAGGGAATTTATTTTTGTCGGACATTCGGGAATGTACGGGCCGATGTTTGGCACGGTGGCTTTTCCCGAACAATTCTCGCCATACGAGTGGGAAAATATCGATATCCCGTTTTCCGACGACGGTTCAGCGAGCTTTTATTGCTGTCGGTCGGCGAGGTGGTTCGCCCCGTTCTTTGCCCGCACGTTCAACGTACCGGCATACGGTTTCTTCTGGTACACAACATTCTCTCGAAGCAAGGAAAAATATGTTGCGGCCGGCGACAGCACCACGTCGCCGCTTTATACGATTGGCTGCAAAGGACGGAAATCTCACGGCTTTCAGGGTTCGTTGCAAAAGCGGCTGGGCTTCATGCCCGCCGAGGAGATGAAACGATTTGACCCTCGGCCGCCCGACGGCGACACGTCGTACGACCATGTCGCCGATCTTTACGACGCGGCGTTTCAGGATATTCGCGTCCGAAAAGACGAGTGGTACTGGCTCGACGAACATCTCCCGCGAGGTAAGTTCGACATGCTGGACATCGGGTGCGGCAACGGGGCTCTACTATTCGCACTTCGAGATCGTATCGGTTCGGGCGTTGGCGTCGACGAATCAGGCGGAATAATAGAGCGGGCCAAGTTAAAAAACGCCGAGAACCCGCACATCTCGTTCAATCAGATCAACGGCCCTGTGTTGCCATTTCCAAACGATTCATTTGATGTGGTCACGTCGCTTATGTCATTCCGCTATCTCGATTGGGATCCCCTGTTAGCCGAGATCAAACGCGTGACGAGGCCGGGAGGTAAGTTCCTGATCATCGATATGGTCACGGTTCCCGTCGCGGTTCGGGAGTATCCCCGGCTGTTGACCGACAAACTCCGAACGATACGCAATCAAAAGGCAAATGCCAAATTTGACGCGGCTTTGAAAGAACTTGTTTCACACCCTGACTGGAAGAAAATGCTTGAATACAATCCGATCAGATCAGAGCATGAGATGAAATGGTATCTCGAAAGCCGATTTCCCGGGCAGAAAATGGAGATACTGAATATGGCCTGGCATTCGCGGATCGTTGCATTTGATAGCGGCCCGGTGGAACAAGGTGTCGAGGTCCGGTTATCTTATCCGTAAATGAACCGACTTGGAATCATCGACTGGGGAATAGGTGGAGTCAGCATCTACAAGCTTCTGAAAGAGCGCTACGGTGACCTGTCGGTAATATATTTCTCAGATACAGGCGTGACGCCGTATGGCAAAATGTCTCGGCCTGAACTGGTCCGACGGCTCGACTCTGTTGTCGAATTTTTGAAAGGCCGCGACGTGACCCACATTGTGATCGGCTGCAATGCAGCCAGCACCGCCCTTCCCTATCTCGACAAATGCGGCCTTCCGATCGAAGGCGTGATCAAACCGGCCGTTGCAATGACTGCAAAGTTGAACCCGACGAAACTGGGTGTGATAGGCGGACGGCGAACTATATTATCGGGAGTTTATCGAAAGGCTTTTGCCACTGAGGACATCAATGTCAGTCAACGGATTGCTCAGCCGCTTTCCGGCCTGATCGAAAGCGGTGACATCCATTCAGATGCACTCAAACGATCTGCGGAACTCATTCTCAGGCCGATCCGCAACTCGTCTCACATTCTACTCGCCTGCACCCATTACCCTGCGATATTGCCAGTCCTACAGGCGTTTGTTTCGCCTCACACAATATTTGTCGACCCGGCTGCAGAAATGGTCGAGCTCGTTGGGCGTTGGAGCCTGGAAAATGGCGGAGACGATGAATTTTTAACGACCGGTAACCCTATCGGGATGAAGCGGGCGGCTCAACTTGCGTTCGGGGTCGTGATTAGAGATGCAACTACCGTTGTCATCTGATCATTCCAACCCGGACCCTAGCGTAACTGAAAAGGTTTTATAAACAACCTTTCCACCCTCTTGTTCCTGATCTTCCGAATTCGATCTTGTGGTATGTTGAAAACAGCGAACGGTGTCTGAATTTATGCCTTCTGAAATGCCGATCTCTTATTTTGGCAATGCCGAAGTCTTGGGCAAACACGGATTGACTCTTAACGAGGATGTTATGTGTCCGCTGTGCGAATTACCGCCGCAGCATTTTGCAACCGATTATCAGGGATTCCGTTTGTGCCGATGCCCAAAATGCCGATTAGAATTTGTAAGTCCAAGAGCTGATGCCGCACAGCTACTTAAATTTGTTTACTCCGATAGTTATGTTCCCTCTCTAGCAGGGCTTGCGGACATCACGCAAGAACAGAGAATCTATTTTGACGCACAGCTAAAAACACTCAAGGGGTTTGTCGGGAAATGCGTTTCTATTTTAGATGTAGGGTGTGGAAACGGAGCGTTTCTCTATTACGCCCGATCCAGAGGCTGGCGGGTTGCCGGAATAGATATCAAATTATACCCCGATGTGACAAAACTAGATTGCCCTTTCTGGCAAGGCAGTCTTACAGAGATCGACGCGGCCGTCAATCGATTTGAGGTCATCCGGTTGAACCACGTTTTGGAGCACACCCAGCACCCTCTTGAGGTCATACGCCAGTGTCGTTCACTTTTGACTCAAAATGGCGTACTTCTGATCGCAGTTCCAAATATTAAAGGCCTCAGTCCCCGGATCAAGAACTTTTTGAGCCGCTTCCATCTTAAGCGTCATCGCTGGCGGCACTACGCTGCAATGCACCACCTTTATTTTTTTTCGCCATGGACATTGCAAACATTGCTTGAAAGAGCAGGCTTCCGCATCCTGTGGATGCATACTCCCGTTCCAAAAAGGCCAGGACGAAGCCCGTTTCTCAACTGGTTTTACCGTGCTATTTTGGAACCCACCAACACAGGCAGCAACCTAGAGATCTACTGTTCTCCCGATCAAACACCCTGATTCCTGCAAGTTCGTAATGTCGTATTCGTTCAATCATCAAGAGGCCCTCGCTGTTAGCGGTCCTGAGGTAAATTTATGAAACGAATAATTGCGGCCATACTAATTACCGGGTTTTGCATTACAATAGCGGCGTCACCTGTCATGGCAAATGAATTGCCGATGGGCAAATGGCGGCTCGTCGCATTCAATTTCGGGGTCCAAAAAGAGATAACTATAAAGAACTCAAAAACCACTCTGATCGTCGGCCGAGATGGGCAGATCGGCGGAAATACAGGCTGTAATGCCTTCGGAGGTGAATACACTTTCGAAAAGGGACGATTCAAGATCGGCGACCTGATCTCTACGATGATGGCCTGTGACGAACCGACGCCGGATTTTGAGTACAAGTATTTTGGGTTACTCAGAAATGCGACAAAGTTTGAGGCGAAAAAAACTACATTGACGATCAGCGACCCGAAATCGCACAGCAGAATGCGATTCTCGGCAATAACTGACGCATCTATTCCGCAGGAAGCTATTAACAGATAACCGAGAGTGTCTCACGGTTCGTCAGCCTCGCGTCCGGCAAAGAATAGATATGAATACATAGTGAGGCCGGTTCCGACGCCGGTGGCGATCTTTACGATCGCCGGTAGATCTGACGGCGACAAGAATCCTTCGATCGTTCCTGCAACGACCAGAAAACACGCGCATCCGATGACGATCCTTGCGGCTTCGATGCCTTTCTTCTTGAGTGCCTGGGCACGCGTCAGATCACCCGGATCGATGAGGGAATAACCTATCATCATCCCGGCACCGCCGCAGAAAAAGATCGTCGACAGCTCTAACACTCCGTGGCCGACGACAAAACTCGCAAGAGCATTACCGAACGGCGGATTAAGCTTGTAACACGCTGCAAATACACTGCCTAGCCGTGCTCCTTCAAAGGCGAGGTCGTAAAATGCCCCGATCCCGAGAAATGCCCCCATGGCAAATACTTTAAAGGTCACCAATATATTGTTAGAGAGAATTTGGCTGGCACCGATCTGATTGGCTTCATTCAATCCTTTCCACCACTGATTATTAGATGTTATTTCTTGCGTAACGCCGGACAGCATTACGAAATGAGTGAAATCTGTGTCGATCCAAGTGGCAACAAATCCAAATACGGCAAAGCCCCCGAACGCCGCGAAAGCGACCGCCATGTAAACCCAGTTTTGTCTAAAGGTCTGAGGAAAGTCGCGGGCGAAAAATTTCCAGATCAGATCAACGCCTTGGCTTTCGGTCCGATAGATACGCCCATGGGCCCTGATCACCAGGTTGTTCAAATAATTGATCACCTTTGGATCGCGTGTCTCAGCCCTGGCGATCGCGAGATCGGACGCGGCACGGCGATACAACTCACCAAACTCACGCACTTCCATTCTCGAAAGCCCCCGCAATCCGGAACCGCTGAGCATCGAAAGCAAGTCTTCTAGCCGCTCCCAATTGTCTTTATGTTGGTCGAGAAATCGGTTCACCTACTGCCATTATATGCTCAATTGACCAGATTTGTGTTTTCCGAAGGGAATTCGCCGGTCTTGCCTGGGTCAGGCTCAGAGCTGAGCAAATTTGTTGTCCGCTCGGTGACCGAACCCGGCGAGATCATTGGGACATGATCGTCCCGCAATATTGGCGGTGGAGTATCCAATGTAGTGTCATCGTCCGAGTTTGGGCGTTTGAGAGCCCGGCTCACTCGGTTCCAACCAAATGCCACAAAAACAATACTGAGAAAGCTCAAGATACAGCCTATGGTCAGCAATGCTCCTATGCCTTTTCCAAAAACGATCCCCGCCGAAATGGCCGCAATTAGTGCGGCACCGGTCAGGCCAAACGAAGCCCCCGCAGCCAAAAACGCCGCAACCACAGACGCATGGCCCGCTCGAATCTCGGCCGACATTCGCAAAACTTCGAGTTCACTTGTTTCGACGCTGATCTTTGATCCGCACCGGCGGCAAAAGCGAGAGTCATCTGTCGATTCGGTGCCGCATGCGATACAGATCTTATCCATCGCTCGTACCGTGGCGAGCGCTGATATCGCCTCGGCCTCGCGCGTCAAGATATCCTTGTCGCCGTCTGATAGTGACGGATGCTTTACAATGTAATCAAACGTCACCCGGGTCGAATGTTCACCCTGCGGCTTGAGTTTTACGACCAGCGTCATCGGATAATCGAGCACATCCGCTGATGAATACGACGTGCCCCAGCCGCGCGCGGCGCGTCTGCCGCGGATCAGATCGTCATCGTCGTCGACGATATCGTAGCCCAGTCGCTCAAGCGCCGGGATGATCCGGCCGCGAACACTGGAACGGTCACCAGCCAACACACGACGGAGATAATGCTCAGTTATTTGATAACCACTTGAGTCACCCATTACGAGAAGGTCCGACATTTATTTCTCCTTTCAGGCGTTTTACTTACGTCTCTACAAAATACGACCAAGCGGGTATTGAAGTTGCCGCATCTGAAGAAATTTAAGCTTTTTGTAACAGATCTCGAGCAGCGGGCCGCAAAAACGAACAAACAGTTTTGGTTACTGCCGAAGTGTCACTAAAATCATAGTTGAAAAATTATGTCTGACGAAGTTCGCAAATATCATGAGGAAGACGCGATCGGAAAAACCTACGACTTTCGGGTCGCCCGAAGGCTCCTAAGATATCTTCGCCCATATTGGCATCTGGCGGCAGTCGCTATCTTTCTTACGCTGATAACTAATATTCTGATCAGCACCCAACCATTCTTTACCAAAATGGCGGTTGATGATTTCATCACGCCAAAGAAAGTTGACGGGATATGGATCTTTGCACTCCTATTCTTTGGGGTGTTTTTGTTCCGATTCGTCTTCTCTTATGCGCAAGAGGTCCTGCTCAATCATGTGGGCCAGCGTGTGATGTTCGATCTTAGAACTGAGCTTTTCACAAAGCTGCAGAAACAGGAAATAGCCTATTATGACCAATACCCGGTCGGCCGCACGATGACCCGGCTGACAGGTGATGTCGATTCGCTAAACGAACTTTTCACGTCAGGCGTGATAGACGTGTTGGGCGATCTGGTCATCATCTTTGCGATCATAGGCATCATGTTCTGGCTCGACTGGAAACTGGCGCTGGTTTCACTCATTACCGTTCCGCTACTATTTACGGCGACGAACTGGTTTCGCAAACACGCCCGCATTGGTTTTGACAAGGTCCGCACTCGAAATGCAAAACTCAACTCCTTTCTTCAGGAGTACATTTCAGGTGCGCAGACAGTTCAGCTTTTTAATGCCGAATCAAAAGCCAGGAGCCGCTTTAGGTTCATCAATGACGACTATCGTAATGCAAATATCGAGACCATCTATTACTATGCGATCTTTTACCCGATGGTCGATCTGATAGGGGCTGTCGGTATAGCGATGGTGATTTTTGCCTTCGGCTATGAGACTTTGGGTGGATTTACGGCGGCCGGCTCAGCCTTGTCAGTCGGGGTTCTCGCGGCATTTATCCAATACTCTCTTCAGCTCTTTCAGCCGATACGCGATCTCTCTGACAAATTCAACGTGCTGCAAGCCGCGATAGTCGCGTCGCACCGGATATTCATCCTGCTGGATCGCGATGTAGAGATCCTCTCGCCTGATGAACCCAAAAAGACCGGCAAGGCTAAGGGCGAGATCGAATTTGAAAAGGTCTGGTTTGCCTATAAAGATGAGGACTGGGTCCTAAAGGACGTTTCGTTCAAGGTCGAGCTGGGAGAGAGCATCGCCCTCGTCGGACATACCGGTTCAGGCAAGACGACGATAACGAATCTGCTGATGCGGTTCTACGATGTTCAAAAAGGGCGGATACTGCTCGACGGTGTTGATCTCCGTGAGTGGGACCTTCACGACCTGCGTTCAAATTTTGCGGTCGTCCTACAGGATGTTTTCCTTTTTAGCGGATCGATCGAGAACAACATCCGGCTCGGAAATAGCGAGATCACAGGTGACCGGGTGGAATGGGCGGCTCGAGAGGTGCACGCTGACGAGTTCGTTCAAAAGATCGCCGGCGGCTATGCGTCTGAGGTCAAAGAGCGCGGTGCCGGGCTTTCGGTCGGGCAAAAGCAGCTAATTTCGTTTGCCAGAGCTCTCGCCTTCGACCCAAAGATCTTGATCCTCGACGAGGCAACCAGTTCGATCGATACTGAGACCGAACAACTGATCCAACAGGCGGTTGAGCGCGTTATGAAAGCTAGGACATCGCTCGTGGTCGCCCATCGGCTTTCCACCATTCAAAAATGCGATCGGATCATAGTCCTGCATCACGGCGAGCTTCGAGAGATGGGAACTCATAATGAACTGCTTGGCATTCGCGGCCTATATTGGCGTTTATACCAGCTTCAATATTCTGATGAAAAGCTCCACCTGACGGCCGACCCGAATGCTAGGCCGCATATCTCTGAACCCGGGATAGCGTAGTAAGGTAATTGGCAACAGCACTCGCGGCGTCAGATCAGTACTTTCTTCGATCATGAATCTAGAATCAATGGCCGCTCGAATTTAATCTTTACTATTTTTTAGAGAATCGGAGTATAATCGGTTCCATAGAGGTGCAAATGTTAGAAAAGATCGAACGGACGGAAGTCGGCAATGATTGTCAATGGTCGGCCCGCTCCATCACCGTAGAAAGAGTGGCTACCGCCGAACTGCCGACTCAGACAGGCTTGTTTCGCATTGCAGGTTACCGTTCGCTGATCAGCAGCGAGGAATTTGTCGTCCTCTACAAAGGTGATCTCGAAGGCGAGATCCCGACGCTCGTCCGCATCCATTCGCAATGCCTGACCGGTGATGTTTTTGGATCGATAAAATGCGACTGCGGCCCCCAGCTGCACAAAGCAATGGAAATGATCGAAGCCGAAGGCCGCGGGGCTATCGTTTATCAGCAACAGGAAGGCCGCGGTATAGGCATCATAAACAAGATCAGAGCGTATGCGTTGCAAGACGAAGGTGCCGATACCGTGGAGGCAAACGAGGAACTCGGCTTTGCTATCGACGCTCGCGACTACCAGCAATGCGCAGAAATTCTCTTCGATCTCGGCCTTTGTAAGGTGAAGGTCATCTCAAATAATCCCGACAAGATCAAAGCTCTCGAAAAGGCCGGCCTAAAGATCGTCGAACGGATCCCGATCGAGGTCGAGGCTCAGGCACCCGCCGCTCATTATCTCAAGACAAAGAAAGAAAAAATGGGCCATTTGATCAACTTTCAGGACTGATCAAATTTAAATCCAAAATCTCGAATATTTTGCGAGAAATTGGAACACTCGAGCCTTCCGCCGTCTATTTTGCATTTGCGTTAAGCAAGCGTAAACCATAGATAAATAAGCAGTTAAACACAATTTTATTCAGTTGTAACCTATGGCGTTTAATTTGCATAGATTAATAGCATCTACGTGTCTTCTGCGATGGTATCGCGTGATACCTGCATTTTGCAGAAGCAGAGATTTTTTTAGCCCATATTTTTTAAGGAGATAAAAATGAAAAATAACTTCAAATTTATATCTTTGTCACTGGCTTTGCTGCTTGCCTTTACGGCTTCGGCATTTGGCCAAAGGACAACAGGTACAATTGAAGGAACCTTGACAGACCAGAATGGTGCTGTTGTCCCGGGTATCGGTGTTACCGCTACCAGCACGGGTTCGACCACAGGTCTGAAACGTACAGTTGTTACGGACAGTCAGGGTACCTATCGCTTTTCTGATGTTCCTCCGGGAACGTACAACATCACGACTGAAGAAGCTAAAGGCTTCAAATCATCGACCTCAGCAGCCTATGTAAACACCGAGCGTGCCTCGATCGTTGACATCCAGCTTTCGGTCGGATCAGGTTCAGTCGTCGTTGACGTTACTGGCGATCAGGCAACCATCGATCCGGGTGAAACTAAACTTAACAACGTTATCACCTCGAAGGTTTTTGATTCGCTCCCGAAGGGCACCACCTTCACCACCATCCTGAAGACGGCTGCGAACGTTCGCCCTGAGACACTCGCCGGCGGATTCCAGGTTGACGGTGCTTCTGGTGCAGAAAACGTTTTCGTCGTTGACGGTCAGGAAGTCACAAACTTCCGTACCGGTCAGTTGAACGCAAATAACAACCTTCCGTTCGAGATCCTCGCCGAAGTTCAGATCAAATCCACAGGATTTGAAGCTGAGTACGGCGGTGCTACCGGCGGCGTTATTTCAGCAGTTTCGGCTGGTGGTAATAACAATTGGAAAGGTAACTTCGGCATTTCGTTCGTTCCGTCGAAACTCCAGGGCGATGCTCGTCCGGTTCTTTCACGTTTCTCGAATGAGAGCACAGCGTTCCCGACCAACAATAGCCGTAACGGTTATGAGTTCTTCGGAACCGAAAAGAATGGCGGAACCCCGTACTTCCCGGTTGGACGCATCAGCGGCCCGATCGTTAAGGACAAACTCTGGTTCTCGGCCACCTATGCGCCGCAGATCACAGAAGCTACCCAGAAGGTCCCGTACTTTGCTAACAACAACAATGCGGTCGACGTGTTCAACCGCCGCCTGCCTTCGTCAGACCCGGCAAACCGTGTTGTCACAGGAACGCAGAGCTTCAACTTCAAGCGTATCACGCAGGAAGCTTTTGCCCGTATCGATGCTCAGCCGAGCTCGAAATTCCGTGTTTATGGTACGTTCCTTTGGAACCCGATCATTGACAAGGGATCACTTCCGGGTTACACCTATGGCCTTTCGAACTTCCAGAGCGTTGGGCCGATCGGTGGTTCGTTGGTCAGCAATGACACCTACTTCAACAACCAGGGCGGTCGCCAGAACGGGAACTCTGTCAATGGACAGGCAACCTGGACACCGACGAACAAGCTCGTCATCAATCTGCGTGCAGGCCGCACGTTCCTGAATGAAAAGCTTGGTTCATACGGCGTTGCAGACCAGACCCGTTACCTTTGCAGCACGAGCGGCAACCCGGCTTCGATCCCGGGCGGCACCACGGCTGCCGGATGTTCGATCGGATTCACCAACTTCCCGACGAACTTCCAGATCGCGTATGACGTTTCGACACGTTCGACGTTTGATGCTGATGCATCGCTCGTCGGCCTCGAAGCCGGCGGTCGTCACAACCTCAAGTTCGGATATCAGTACAACCATCTTGCCAATGACACCAGCCAAGGCTATGCCAACACCGGCGTCGTTGTTCTTTACTACGGCCTGGATATCTCGAACACGCTCGGAACAGTTCCGACAGCCGGTAATATCGGTTCGGGCTACTACCAGCGTTTTGGCACGATCGGTAAAGCAAGCAGCTCAAACAATGGCCTGTTTGTTCAGGATCAGTGGCAGGTCATGAATCGCCTGACCTTGAACCTCGGTGTTCGTATCGAAAAAGAAGACGTCCCTAGCTTCAACCCTTCAAACCCGGGTATCACATTCGGATTTGGCGACAAGATCGCTCCGCGATTTGGTGCTGCGTTTGACGTTCTCGGCAATGGCAAATCGAAGATCTTCGGTAGCTATGGCTGGTTCTATGACCGCTTTAAGTATGAACTGCCCCGCGGCTCGTTCGGAGGCGACTTCTATCGTCGCGACTACTTCGAACTGCTTCCGGCCCGCGGTTCGCTTTATTCAGCCTATACCAAGGCAAACATCCTTGGCACTGTTCCCGACAAGTTCGGTGGCAATTGCCCGGATCCTGTCAACCCGAATCTTCCGTATCCGACACTCGGCAACGGTTACTCGGTTTGCCAGTTTGACTTCCGTATCCCGTCGAACTCCGGCGCTGGTATCGAAGTCGGCGGTGCTGTCGATCCTAACATGAAAGCCGCTCGTCAGAGTGAATATACTTTCGGTTATGAACAGCAGCTCAGCAATGTAATGCTCTTTAGCGCACGTTACACCCATAAACAGGTTGACAAGGCTATCGAAGACATCGGTATTCCTACCCCGCAGGGCAGCGAAGCTTATGTTATCGGTAACCCGGGTTTCGGTCTTGCTTGTGCAACGCAGAAGCAGTACGGATTCCCGTGTGCAGAAGCAGAACGTAAGTATGATGCATTTGAAGTCCGTATTGACAAGCGTTTGTCGAAGAACTACTTCTTCAACGCCAGCTACACCTATAGCCGCCTCTTTGGTAACTATTCAGGTTTGGCCAGCTCGGATGAAGCCGGACGTTCCAGCCCGAACGTAAACCGTTTCTTTGACCTTCCGTTCCTCGGTTGGACAGCAAACGGTGCTCCGGACAATGGCCGTCTCGCTACCGATCGTCCGCACGTTGTCAAGGCTTATGCCGGATACAACTTTACGTGGGGCGGCAGCAAGACAAACTCGACCGATATCTCGTTCTTTACGACGATGCAGTCGGGTACGCCTTTGACCACCACATACTCGTTCTATAGCGTAACGTCGGCTATCCTTTACAACCGCGGCGACCTTGGTCGCACCGAAGCGTTCACGGAATCTGATCTTTTGGTCAGCCATAAGTACAGATTCGGCAAGGATACTCGCTTTACGTTTGAACCGTTCATCAACATCCGTAACCTGTTTGATGAAAAGAACGAACTTACCCGCCAGACCCAGTACGGTCTTGCTAACCTGACCGCAGGTTCACTCTCTGCTGCCGGTTGTGCTGCTTGTACTAACGAGGTCACGACGATCCAGAGGATCTTCAGCGGCGGCATCCGTGATTACGTGTTGGCTCGTCTCGATGCTAACAAGTTCTCACGTGTGTTTAATACTTACAATCAGCCCAACTCATGGCAGGCTCCTCGCGAAGTCCGCTTTGGTGCTAGACTTTATTTCTAATCCTTTTGGATCTAGAAACTCGAAAGGCCCGTCAGAAATGACGGGCCTTTCTTTTTGGATTGTTATTCTTTACTTAGTGGCTTTTGCCTTGTTGCGATACTCGACGATCAGCTTCTTGATATTCTGGATGTCCTTCGCATCGGGCCTTGCCTTCAGAAATCCTTCGAGCTCATCAGCCGCCTGTCCAAATTTACCCTGGTCGCGATAAACCAAAGCGAGTTCAAAATTAAGATCAGGCATATCGCTCTTGGCGAGCTTTTTAGCGGCCGTCAGGTGTTTCTCAGCATCAGCGAGCTTTTTATCCTGGCGTTCCGCCGAACCTAGGGTCCACAGGACCGGAACCGACGACGGGCTCAGGAATTGGGCCTGGCTTAATGCAACTATTGCCGAAGGGAAATATTTGAGTTGATAGAGCGAATATCCAAGGTAATAAAACGCCATTGGACTCTTTGGATTTATATCCGCCGCCTTCATCAAAACCGGAAAAGCCTCGCCGTATTTTGCCTCAGCTACGAGTTCCCTTCCCAGCCGGTTCAGAGCCATAAAATAATTCGGAAATATCTTTATCGCCTGTTTCAATCCGGCCATGCCTTCGGCGCGCTTCTTTTTTGGAAACTGCTCCAGAGCATCATCATAGGCCTTTCGTGCGTCCTTAGGCACTTCCTGTGCAAATATCACGCCCGCCTCAGCCTCTTCCAAACTTCCCTTTCTCGGCTGAAGATAAAAGTCTCGAACCTCGAGCGTATTGCCGCCTCCGGCACCGCGGATCGTCGATGTATAGATCTCGATCTGCTGCGTCTGTTCGAGCAGATCGTGCTTGAACGGTAATACCTTAACGGTGTAGCGGCCATCGTTCAGATTACCAAATTCATACTTACCGGTACCTTCGGTGATGGTGCGATTGATCACCTGATAGTAATCGTTCAGCAGTTCGACATTCACTTCCGAAAGCGGATTGCGGTTCTGGTCATAGATGGTGCCGATTATAGTACTCGCAAATAATTGCGGGACGAAGACCACTAATAGAAAGGCCGGAACAAAAAGATAGAACGGGATCGCACGGTATATCTTGTGCTTCATATTACGAAACTCCTTTGAAAAAAGATCAGATCCAGGGTGTGGTGAATTATATCACCAAACCCCATTTGGTGAATACAGAATTTTGGCCCGTCAAAAAGTAATTTTTAAGGAGTAGGTTGATCGGGAAAGCATACCTCAGCGAATAAAAACGAAGATCAGCTTTCGTTAACCTTTAGGACGGCGAGAAATGCTTCCTGGGGTATCTCGACGCGGCCGACCTTTTTCATCCGCTTTTTGCCTTCTTTCTGCTTTTCGAGCAGTTTACGTTTGCGCGAGATGTCGCCGCCGTAGCATTTGGCGATGACGTTCTTGCCCATAGCTTTGACGGTTTCACGGGCGATGACCTTGTTGCCGATAGCGGCCTGAATGGCAACTTCGAACATTTGCCGCGGGATGAGTTCCTTCATCTTGGCGGTGAGGATACGGCCTTTTGAGGTGGCAGTGTCAGTATGAAGAATGACCGAGAGAGCGTCGACCGGCTCGCCTGAAACGAGCACATCGAGCTTGACCAGTTTACTGGCCTGATAACCAGACACATGATAATCGAGCGAGGCATAGCCTTTCGAAACAGATTTTAGACGGTCGTAAAAATCGAGTACGATCTCGTTTAACGGAAGTTCGTAAACGAGCATCACACGATTTGTCGTGATGTACTCAAACTTCTTTTGCACCCCGCGTTTTTCATCAAGCAGCGGCAAAATACCGCCGAGAAAGTCGTCATTGGTCAGGATCGTCGCCTCGATAAATGGCTCTTCGATCTTAACGATGCGGCCGGTGTCTGGCATTTTCGACGGGCTGTCGATCTCAGCGACTTCGCCGTCGGTCGTTGTCACACGGTATCGCACGCCGGGTGCGGTGGTGATGAGTTCGAGATTGAATTCGCGTTCAAGCCGCTCCTGGATGATCTCCATATGGAGCAAACCGAGAAACCCGCAGCGAAACCCAAAACCGAGCGCGGTCGAGCTTTCCGGTTCGTAAAAAAACGACGCGTCGTTAAGCCGCAGCTTATCCATCGCATCACGAAGGTCTTCGTACTGTGCCGAATCGATCGGGTACAATCCGGCAAATACCATCGGCTTCACTTCCTGAAAGCCCGGCAAAGCTTCAGTAACGGGCCTCGCGGCATCGGTTATCGTATCGCCGATCTGCACGTCGGCGACAGTCTTGATCGACGCCGTCAGAAAGCCGACCTCGCCGGGGCCGAGTTCGTTGATCGGCGTCGGACGGGGCCGGTTAACCCCAATGGTCTCAGTCAGATACTCGCGGCCAGTATTGAAGAATTTGATCTTCGTCCCTTTCTTGAGCGTGCCGTCGATAACGCGGAACAGGACGATGACCCCGCGATAGCTGTCGTACCAGCTGTCAAAAATGAGAGCCTTGAGCGGTGCATCGCGATCCCCTTTGGGCGCCGGGACCTTTTCGACGATCGCCTCGAGCACGTCCTCGACACCGAGGCCCGTCTTTGCCGATGTCAGTACCGCTTCGCTTGCGTCGAGGCCGATGCTGTTCTCGATCTGTTCTTTAATACGGTCGGGTTCAGCCGACGGCAGGTCGATCTTGTTAAGGACCGGAACAAGTTCGAGGTCGTTTTCAATTGCTAGATAAGTATTCGCGAGAGTTTGCGCCTCGACACCCTGCGACGCGTCAACGATCAGCAAAGCCCCTTCGCATGCAGACAACGAACGCGAGACTTCGTAGCTAAAATCCACGTGGCCCGGCGTGTCGATCAGATTTAAAACGTACTGTTTGCCGTCCTTTGCTTTGTAATCGAGCCTAACGGCGTGAGCTTTGATGGTAATGCCGCGTTCGCGCTCGAGATCCATATCGTCGAGGAGCTGCGCTTCCATATCGCGCTCGGCAACCGCCCCGGTTATTTGCAGCAGCCGGTCGGCGAGCGTCGATTTGCCATGGTCGATGTGGGCAATGATCGAAAAATTTCTGATCAGGTTGAGATCCATACGTCAAAGCAAACAGAAATTGTAACAAATCGCAGCCCCGCGTGCATTTTCGCGGGTCGTAGGCTGTGGCTCAAGGTCGAGAAATTCGTTGCCCGATGCGCCATTTCTCTGATATAGTTAGTCGTATAGTAAATTTTTGCTATTTTTGACGCGGGCGGTGCCTGCGGGAGGTTACTATGAGACACGAATATGAAAGAGAAGAAACGAGCGCGGCCACAAAGCTGACCTATTTGCTCGTCGGCGGCGGTATCGGTGCGATACTGGCACTGCTGTTTGCCCCTAAGTCGGGCGAAGAGCTTCGCGGCGACATTGCCGACGCGACTCGCAAGGGAATCGAAAAGAGCAAGGAAACCGCCGCCCAGCTGCAGGACAAGGCCGGCGAATATTACGAAGTATCGCGTGAAAAGGCAAGCGAGTTTTATCAAACCGCAACCGAAAAAGCTTCGGAATTGAGCGAAAAGGCAAAGACCGTTGCGGCGACGACGGCAAATCCGTTCACGGCCGCGATCGAGGCCGGCAAGGACGCCTATACGGCTGAAAAGCGTAAGAATGAGTCAAAATCGATCACTGAGGGCCGTGCGAGCTACCCGGTTGACGACAAAGACAATAAGTAAGTATGAACACAAGCGACCCGCAATTTTGGCAGATGATCTCGTCGATCGTCATCGCGATATGCTTTATCCTGATGGCGGTCGCATTCCTCTGGATCGCCCTCACTGTCCGAAAGGTGGTCAAGACGATCCACAACATTGAGGAGCGGGTCGAACCGCTGATCTCGAAGGTCGACGTCATCAGTGCGCAAGGGCGAGAGATATCGGTCCAGTTTACTGAGATATCGACAAATATTGCTGTCGCAACCAAACACCTTGCCGAATCGACCGAACTTATCAAACAAGAGGTCGCTGAGCTAAAAGTGCTCGTAGGCCACACGGCGATCACCGCCAAAGACAAGGTCGAGATGGTCAGCCGCTCGATCGACCGCACACACGATCAGGTCGTCGACACGACCGAGTTTGTCCAGCAGAAGATCGTCGTGCCTGCCCGCGAGATCGCCGCGATCATGGCCGGCGTCAGAAAGGGCCTCGAGGTTTTATTTGCACCGTCACCGAAACAGATCGACCGCGTCTATATGGACGACGAGATGTTCATCGGGTAGTTTTGCATTTTTATTGAGGAAAAAAGGGCTGCCGGGAACGGCGGCCTTTTTTGTGGCCCGGTCCGGACTGGGTGGACCACTATGGACCAGGGTGGACCACCTGAACAAAAAAGGCGTGGAGCCGAAGCCCCACGCCCGTTTCCCCCTTGAAAATGGCGGTTAGTTGTCTTTGGGTTTATCTGCCGGAGCGACTGCCGGGGCATTTTGCCGGCGGAGCTTGCGTTCCTGCATGCGAGCCTTCATCTCGGCCTTGCGTGTCTCGATCTTTGCCTTTTGTTCGGCGGTCATGATCGCGAAGATCTGATCGTGGACATTCTGCCCTTTGACACGCATCTGGTCGTGAATGGCGTTGAGGCGTGCTTTTTGTTCGGCGGTCAGGTCGCTGCCGGCCTTGCGTGATTCGCGGATCGTGCGGACCTCTTCCATCAAAGCCATATCCGGCTTGTTCGCCTCGCGGATCGACTTGATCTGAGCCTTTTGAGCATCGGTCAGGTCGAGGCCGTGCATCATACGCATCATGCCGTGGCGCCCCGCCATACGGCCGTGCTTGCCGCCGAATTCGCCGCCAAACTTACCGCGACCTTCGCCGCGAAACACCTTCTCGGCCTTGTCAGCCGGCGCAGCCGGTGCTGCCGGCTTCACTTCCTGTGCTGTCGCGAACGACGCAAACGCCGCGACCGAAAATACTGCTGTCAGAAACGAAATTGATCTATTTTTGAATGACATATTTATTCCCCTTATGATTTATTAAGCTTTCGCCTGTCGCTATCTAAGACGCTCGGGCCGTGCGTTTGGTCGGAGGAATTTTGTAAAGAAGTGTAAAGCAAGGTTGCCCTGCCATCACCAAAGGCGGCCGGTGCCGTCGGTCGAGAGGCCCCAGGGTTCGATCCGGATGCCGTCGCGGCTTTGCATAACAAAGAAATACGCCTGCTGCGTCCCAAAGGCGTTTTGCCTCCATATGGCCGGATCGGTTTTGCCGTCGCCGTCGTAGTCACCTGGCACAGGATAATCGGGAGAGAAAACGACTCCCCATCGAACTTGTTCATATTGCCCATCGCTGCTTCGGTGCCAATACCAGGTTCCATTGCCAAACTCGCTCCGGCCGCGCCAAACGGCGACATCCGCCCTACCGTCTCCATCAAAGTCTCCTGAAACGGGTATATCACGCATTTCCGTTCCAAACCTTTCGGCACTCCAACTGCCATCGGTGCTCCGCTTTACATAAAAAACAAACTCCTTGTCCGGACTAGCCCCCACGGGACGTGCCAAAGCGAGATCGGCTTTGCCGTCGCCATCATAGTCTCCGCGAAGCCTATAGTCGCCTGCTAGTCCAAACCTCTCGATTCGAATTCCGTCACGACTTTGTTGAATATACCAAGTTAAGCCAGTCGCATCTGGACGCGTAACTGTAATGTCAGCAAGACCGTCTCCATCGTAATCTTGCGGATTTGGGCTGTCCTGCCGGGTCCCCCATTGAATAATTCGGAAAGTACTGGTGGAGCTCAGTAAGATATAAAAATACCCATTTGATTCGGGAGTTTCCAGATAAGTCCTCCAAACAGTAATGTCCAATTTGCCATCACCGTCAAAATCCTCACAGACGGGCGCATCAGAAAACCGTTCAGGCTCGCCGGTAAATGTGTAGGCTCCCCATGGAATTATCGATTCCCTTCCGGAACTACCCCTGGTATACCAGATCATTTGGTGATCGACTCGACGGGTAACAACGAAATCCGTTTTTCCGTCGCCATCGAAATCCATTACAACATTAGCGCTTACGAATAAAGGGACCGAAACGGAAATCCAAGTCGAAAAGACGAATCTTAATATTAATGCCGTTCTAATATTCATGCCGTGCCTCGCGTTATCTTCAAGGATCACGGCGTGCGGTTTTTAGATCCGCACGCCGCAAATGTGCCAACCTACGAACCACAATTTCCATTAATCAAACAACTCAATACATTTGATGTTAATCGTCTAGCATTTGAGTTTTCGTATGGTGCCCTGAAAGGGAACGCCGTGTCTGTTCCAAAATTGTCGAGGCCCCATGACCATTGTATTGTCCCGGATGCGAAGACTTTTGAACTGTTTGAATTTCGAAAATATATGGTCATATTAGAATTTCCGAGGGGTGTCCCGAACTTATTTCGATATGGTGATTCCCCAATCAAATTCACAGTCCTGGTGCTATATGTGCCGTGAAGTCGATCGGCTTCATAACCTATCAGCCCTGCCATCGGCTTCAAGCTAACGCCGTCTATCACCCAAGCTGGACTTGTCTCCAAAATAATCGCGTCATTTGTTGAGCAACAAAACAAGGGAGTCTCGCTGTACATTACCCCTATAAGCTCATCTTCCGGAGGCTTCGACATGTTTCCATTGTTTGTTTGGTTTTGTCTCCACCTGTTCGAAATCAGGTGATTATCAGTTGTACTCGAACTAATGTAATACGGATCGGCCTCGTCG
This sequence comes from Pyrinomonadaceae bacterium, assembly GCA_044228165.1. GTDB lineage: Bacteria > Acidobacteriota > Blastocatellia > Pyrinomonadales > Pyrinomonadaceae > OLB17. Next base: position 19,476 of record JBGAVK010000002.1, read on the forward strand.
GTTAGTTCACTGAGAGACGTCTCTTTGTAAGCGACTACGGTTCTATGGCTTGCTCCAGCCGGATAAGTGCCCACCGTCGAGCTGTCTTCGAAACGGATCTGCCAATAAACTGCGTTACCACCCATAAAAGCCAGATTCAATGGCTGTGAAGTGCGATCTCTCGCTTGCTCAACATTTTCACGCATGTTCCAAGACCAATATTCATCGTGACCGCCGGTCATTAGCAACTTATGCCTGCCAGCTGACAATGTCCCATTGTTTTCGAACGCGTTCGGGGAGTTCGTATCTATGTCAGTACAGTAGCTAACATCATAGCCTTCCTTTTCGAGCCATCGCAGCAAATTATAGTCATACGCAAAAAGAGTGGATCCAGCCGTGTCATATATCCCCCGGCCAGCGTAAGTGAGCCAATATGGACGGTTGAATGAGACCTTTTTTGCCTGCCTTTCATATCCGGTCGTTCTTGTTCCCACTAGATTTGGGCCATAACTGTAATCCTGATAAAGGGATTTTCCATTGGCAGAATTTGAATAGGTTTGACTCCCTCCGTATAGGATACCCGGGTAGTTATTATACGCCTGATCAGTTGTGACGCTTCGTTGGAAAAGTATGTCGGAAATGCATATTGTCCCTCACAACGAAGCTTATGTAACTTTCCTTGTCGTTAAGCCCCCCGTGAAGTTTCACCAAATAGACGCCACTGACTGCGGTCGATGGAACATACCACTGGGCTGACGAAGGGGTCAACCAGTTACATTCTGCCAAACCAGTGAACGAATCAGGGGTTGGAAATGGTTTTGGGGTAACATTTACCGCATGTCCCGAATAGTACAGCCGCCCTCCTGTTCCGGCATAGTAGCCGAGGCGGTATATCTCAAAATAGATCGTTTGAGTTTGACTGGTATTAAAATAAAACTGGATCGTTTCTCCTATATTTACGCTTGTTTTTGACGCATAGCCTTCGACCTCATGATCCAAGGCTCCGTCGTCACTTTTGAAGTCGATTTGCCAATCGGTTGTCCCTTGAAGGGCGTTCTCAATTTGAATAGGATTTTGTGAAAAATTGATCATTGCGATCATCAACATTAATACAAAACTGTAAATCGGCGTTCTTAAAATTTGTGTGCTCATTTTCTTTCTCCATATTGGAAAAAGAAATCTTGAGTCACGCCTGACAACATTGAGCGCATATTCTGCGGCTCGGGGTCTCTTTTTTACTTAACCTCCGCCGTGATCTGCGCTATGATGCAATTGCTTAGGTAGCATCATCTGTTGTCAAATACACAGCAGAGGCACTTAATTGAACAAGCCCCGGTCGTTGTAACGAACGCCGGGGCTTATTTAAACTCTTGCATTTCTGCTGACTATCGGTATCGAGTCCAAATACTTCATATGCTAACCATAGTGTATCCCCCCCCCACGTCTGTGACGGGCATCACAAAACTGAAAAATATTTTCACATCCCTCGTTCGCTATATTCGAGACACCGTAGATTTGCGTTTTACCTAAGGAAAATGCGACATTTGAGCAGAGAGTAAAATGAGATTTTTGTCTGAGATAAATTCCCCGGCCGATCTGCGGCAATTGCGGGTCGAAGACCTGCAGGAGGTTGCGGACGAGGTTCGGCAGTTCATCATCGATACTTGTTCGCGGATCGGCGGACATACTGGTGCGAGCCTCGGTGCGGTCGAGCTGGCGGTGGCGATGCACTACGTTTTTGACACGCCCGGCGACAAGCTCGTCTGGGACGTCGGCCATCAGGCATACGCTCACAAGATATTGACCGGGCGGCGCGACCAGCTCCACACCATCAAACAGCCCGGCGGGCTCTCCGGCTTTCTTCGCCGTGACGAATCTGAGTACGACACCTTTGGTGCTGGCCACGCCTCGACGTCGCTGTCAGCTGCTCTCGGGATGGCGGTCGCACGCGACGCCAAGAAAGAGGATTTTCACGTCTGTGCCCTGATCGGCGATTCGTCGCTCGCGGGCGGCATGGCGATGGAGGCCATCAATCAGGCGGGCCATCTTAAATCGCGTCTCGTCGTCCTGCTCAACGACAACGGCATGTCGATCGCCCCGGCGGTCGGCTCGATAAACGGATATCTCAACCGCATCAAAGAGGCACAGAGCTATCAGCATCTCAAAGAAGAGATCGGTGACGCGCTCGAGAGTGTTCCCGGTATCGGCGGTTCGCTCCGCCGGGCGGCGAAATCATTTAAGGACGCGATCGCTGCGGCGGTCCTGCCGGGGGCTCTGGTAAACGAGCTTGGCTTCAAATACATTGGCTATGTTGACGGCCACAATGTGCCCGACCTCGTCCGTGCTTTAGAAGCAGCGAAAAAGGTCGATGACGGCCCTGTCATCGTTCACGCTCTGACCACCAAGGGCAAGGGCTTCCCCAATCCGGAAAAGAACTATTACGCCTATCACGCGACCGGCCCATTCGACCCGAAGACCGGCCTGCCTTACAAATCCACCAAGACCGCGCCGCCGACCTACACCGAGGTCTTTGGCAGAACGATGTGCGAACTGATGGAACGCGACGAACGGATCGTCGCCCTAACAGCCGCGATGCCCGACGGCACAGGCGTGGACAAGGTGCTCGAAAGGTTCCCCGACCGGTCGTTCGACGTGGGCATCGCCGAGCAGCACGCGATCACGTTTTGTGCCGGTATGGCTTGCGAGGGTTTGAAGCCGGTCGCCGCCATCTATTCGACATTTTTACAGCGGGCATTTGACCAGGTGATCCACGATGTTTGCCTTCAGGACCTCAACGTCACGCTCGCCATGGACCGTGCCGGTATCGTTGGCGCCGACGGCCCGACGCATCACGGGCTGCTCGATATCGCGTACCTTCGCGGCTATCCGAATATCGTTCTGATGGCTCCAAAGGACGAAGCCGAGATGCGCGATATGATGCTCACCGCGATCGATCATCCCGGAGCGGCGGCTATTCGTTATCCGCGCGGCAATGGCTTTGGCGTTGATATCTCGGCAGAGCCGAAACACATCGAGATAGGCAGATCAGAAACCCTGCGCGAAGGCAGCGGCGAGGTCGCGATCGTCGCCTATGGCACACTTGCCCATGCAGCCGTCGAAGCCGCCGAGATGCTTGCCAAGGACGGCGTCAATCCGACGGTCGTCAACGCCCGTTTTGCAAAACCGCTCGACGACGAGATGCTGACATCACTCGCCGCCGATAAACGTCTTATCGTCACCGTCGAAGAGGCTTATCTCGCCGGCGGCTTTGGCTCGGCAGTGCTCGAACTGCTCGAGGAAAAAGGCCTCGCCGACTCCGTTCGCGTCGTCCGCATGGGCGTCCCCGACGAGATCGTCACCCACGGCGACCCGAAAAAGCTCCTCGCCGATTACGGCCTCGACGCCACAGGCATACGCGACCGCGTTATCCGTTCGCTCGACGCCATCGACGCCGGCCACGGAGCCGGCAACCGCCTAAAAGCTGTGAAATAAGACGCCGGCCCCGGCCATTTCGTGTTTTTTGTTACAACGTTGTTTCAGTCTTGTTACACGCTTGTTTCACCCCTGCTTGAAACACGCAAATTGTTGATACTGCGTAGCTTGCGGGGAAAAAAGCGGCCTGTTTCACTATTTTTTCCAAAAAAAAATTTCAACCGTTAATTTGGTTCTGAGATCCGTACATTATCTAAGTTTTCAAAGAGCTAATCGAGTCATGCTTTCGCATATGCGATAGCATTGCAACGATAGCACATACTGCCTATCAAGTCAAGGATCTTGATCGCGTGCCTTAGCCGCATACCCCGTGTCCGTTGCCCGAAGGCGAGCAAGGGCTATACCCGTCTATGTGCGTAGAGTTGCGTGCCAAAGCGCACCAACGGCACGACGTTTGTGCCAGAACGCATCGCTTTTCCGGCGACTTGAAAGTGTTCTATTGCGGCTTTGTCGCCGTTATTGTGGTTCGGTGAAAGGCGGCGTATTGCAGGGCAAAAAACGACAAATCGGCGTGAATTAATTTGAACAAACCTCAAATATGGGTAAAATACAATTTACGCGTGATCTGTTGGGCTTCGGGCCGGGCAATTTAGAACCCGGACGCGTGCGGCAGCGGCAGCGTAGATCAATAAACATGAGCAATTCAACCAACACAGTGGAAAAACCAAAGAGCGGAGCGCCGATGCTTATCATCGGGGCGGTCCTTCTTATCACCGTACTCGGCGGCTGGTATCTTTACAGCACTTCAAAGCTCGCTACAACGGGCAATTCGAACACAAATTCGAATACGGCAGCCAACGCTACCAAGCCAAAGGCAAGCGCGATACCGTCGAACGCACCCGCCGGAGCAAACCCGCCAAATCAGGCAGGTTCGCCGACCGCCGCGGTGACGCTCGAGGAATTTGCAGATTTTCAGTGCGGTTCATGTGCGGCGGCGCACCCGACCATGAACGAGATCAAATCGATCTACGGTTCGCGTATCCACTTTATTTTCCGCAACTTCCCGCTCGCGATACCGGCTCATGACAAATCTTATGACGCCGCCGTTGCAGCTGAGGCTGCCGGTATGCAGGGGGCGAACAAATTCTGGGAGATGCAGAACCTGCTCTTTAACAACCAGAAAACCTGGACCGCCGACGCGACATTCAAGCAGATCTGGAAGGGCTATGCCCAAAAGATCGGGCTCGACGTAGCCAAGTGGGAAAATGATATGGCCGGGCTCGGTGCAAAATCACGCGTTGATGCGGACATGGCCCGCGGCAAGGCGATCGGCGTTAATTCGACACCGACGTTGTATCTGAACGGCCAGGGCGTGCAGTTTTCGGATATGACGGTCGATGCTCTAAAGGGTCTGATCGACGCCGAGCTCGCAAAATCGGCCGGCGGGGCGAACACGGCACCTGCCTCAAACGCCGCTCCGGCAGCAAACACCAACAAGTGACAGAACCTGACGAAATTCCGGTAAACCCAAAAGCCTCGATCGCCAAACTGCCTATCGCAGCGGCGATCGTTGCTTTGGTCGGCATATTTGATTCGGTCTATCTGACGGTCCACCATTACACAGCCGAACCCGTCCCGTGCAGTATTTTAGAGGGTTGTGAGATGGTGCTGAACAGCGCCTGGGCCGAGATCGGCGGGTTTCCGCTCGCGGCTTTCGGAGCGGTCGGCTATTTTATCGCGTTCTCGCTGGCACTGTTGACCGCATTTGGCGACCGCCGAATGTGGAAACTTTTCGGCGTCCAGGTGACCATCATGGTCTGCGTTTCGGCGTGGCTGTTTTATTTGCAGGCAGCCGTCATCGGGGCGTTTTGCCAGTTTTGCCTGCTTTCGGCACTGACGACGCTGGTTCTGTTCTTGATCTTTCTGAGCTCGCTGTTTTCCGGCAAACGCCGGGCTCAGCCACCTGCCTGAATCCATTTCGCACAAACAGCCGAAATCTATTGCGGAGGTTAACCGCGACGTTTGACGGCAAACTTGGCAAGTGCGGTTGAATTAAGGTAGCTTAAGAGAAACTTACTTTTTCGACGAATTATTTAGTGACTCAAGCCATCTTACAACGCATTGCAGACGGTGACCCCAACGCGGTTCAGGAATGTCTGAACAAATACGGCGGCCTGGTGTGGTCGATCGCGCGTAAAATGCTTCGCAATAATGAAGAGGCGGAGGACGCTGTGCAAGAGATCTTTGTGGATGTCTGGAAAAATGCCGGGCGGTTTGACGAGTCAAAAGCTTCGGAAACGACGTTCATTGCGATGATAGCCAGGCGGAGGCTAATTGATAAGATCAGATATTCGACGCGGCGTATTTCGGCAGATTCACTCGACGATGTACTTCTTGAGCCATTCACCCGTGCAGACAGATCGATGCAGACAAGTTTAGAAGCAGAACAGGCGGCCGAGGCGATGCGTAACCTGCGGCCCGAACAGCAGCAGGTCCTGCGGCTGTCGATCGTTCAGGGAATGTCGCACCAGGAGATCTCGGATGCGACCGGAATGCCCCTAGGCACGGTCAAAACGCATGCTCGACGCGGCATTTTACAGGTTAGAGAATTTCTGGGTCTAGGCGGAAACCCGATATCGCAGGAGGTGAGGGCATGAGCGAAGATCAAAAAGATCTATTCTTTGACCTCCTGACGAAGAAAGCCGTTTACGGACTCGACGAAGCGGAACAGCTCGAACTCGATCGCCTGGATAACGGTAATGCGGAGTTGGAGTTCCGCTCATTAGAGCTCACGGCTGCCGCGATCAGCCTGGCCGGTATCGAGATCGACGAGCCAATGCCGGCTCATCTTTTCTCAAAGATCGCGGAAAATGCCGCACAATATGTAGCTTCGCCGGAGCCGCAGGCGGTTGTCGATACGGTTGTGCCGCCAACCGAAGCACCAATTTATGGCCGCGACGAGATCTTTGAACAAAAAGGCAGATCGTCGTGGTTTGGCTGGCTGGGCTGGGCGGCCGCGGGCCTTGCCTGTATCGCTCTGGCAGTAAACATTGGCCTGACTCGATTCCAGGCGCCTGAGATCGCTAAGGTTTCGCCGCCCGTCGAGACCCCGCAAATAAAGACCCCGTCGCAAATGCGTGAAGAGATGCTCAGCACCACGCCGAGTATGGTCAAAGCCACATGGACGGCAGGCAACATGAAAGACCTCAAAGAAGTCTCAGGCGATGTCGTCTGGAGCGACGAGAAACAAGCCGGGTATATGAGATTCCGCGGTTTGCCAAAGAACGACGCCACGAAAGAGACCTATCAGCTTTGGATATTCGACAAGACCCAGGACAAGGCAACGCCGATCGACGGCGGCACCTTTGACGTCTCGGCTGACGGCGAAGTTGTCATCCCCATCAACGCCAAACTAAAAGCTCAAGGCCCGGCGATGTTTGCCATCACGGTCGAAAAGCCCGGCGGCGTTGTCGTCTCAAAACGTGAAAAGATCGCCGCCCTCGCTAAGGTTGAAACCTCAACAAGCTAACTCGCGTAGAATAAGTTAGAACAAGAAAATCGGTTTTCGGCCGTCGATCTACGGGAGCGATGGCTGTTGCCGATTTTCTAAACATCAGCCAAGTTAAGAGGAGTTTTGCTTATGCGTCGGATCATTCATTCCGCTCTGTTTCTCGTGATCGCCCTGTCGATGTCACTGGGTGCTGCTGCCCAGGCGGCGGACAAACTGCCCCCGATAAACGTCAAATCGTACAAATTAAAGAACGGCCTGACAGTCGTTATGCATCAGGACAGATCGACCCCGGTCGTTTCGGTCAACGTCTTTTATCATGTCGGATCGAAGAATGAAGCGCCCGGCCGTACCGGCTTTGCTCATCTATTTGAACACATGATGTTTCAGGGATCCGGCAACTACGTGGACGGGTGGCGTGCGGTCGATGAACTGGGGGGCAGCGTCAACGGGACGACCGACGAAGACCGGACATTTTATTACGAGACCGTACCGTCAAACTTTCTCGAACGCGTCCTCTATTTGGAATCTGACCGCATGGGCAACCTGCTGGCAGCGATGTCGCAGGAAAAGCTTGACAATCAACGCGACGTGGTCAAGAACGAACGCCGTCAGCGTGTTGATAATCAGCCTTATGGCACCTCGTTCGAGCGTATTGGCGAGATAATGTACCCTGAGGGGCATCCGTATCATCACTCCGTTATTGGCTCGATGGCTGATCTTTCGGCGGCGTCACTCGATGATGTCAAATCGTTTTTCCGTCAGTATTATGCTCCGAATAATGCCGTTCTCGCCCTCTCAGGCGACTTTGACGAAAAACAGGCAAAGTCGTGGGTCGAGAAATATTTTGGCCCTATAGCAAAAGGAAGCGAGATCAGCCGTCCCGACGTGCCGCAGCCAAAGCTTGCTGCCGAGGTTCGTAAGGTTTACGAGGAGGCGGGCATCCCTCTGCCCCGCATTTCGCTCGTCTGGCCCGGTGTCAAGGCGTATTCGGCTGACGAAGCCGCTCTCGATATTCTATCGTCGATACTGTCATCAGGCCGCGGTTCGCGGCTGCAGAGCAATCTGATCTACGGCAAGGAGCTTGCACAACAGGCAAACGCCAACAACGGAACTAACGAGATCGGCGGACTTTTTCAGATCTCGGCATCGGCACGTCCGGGCAAAACACTAGACGAGATCGAAAAGGAGATCAATATCGAACTGGAACGCATCAAAAAGGACCCGCCGACAGGCGAAGAAATGAGCCGTGCTCTCAACGTTCGTGAATCTCAGGCTATTTTCGGCCTTGCGACAGTTTTTGGCAAAGGCAGCCGTATGGCGGCGTATCAGGGTTATCTGAATAATCCTAATTACTTTCAGGCAGACCTCGACCGGTACCGCAAAGTGACGCCGGCAGATGTCCAACGCGTCGCCAAGGAATATCTGACCGCTAACCGGCTCGTAATGAGCTATGTTCCGGCAAAGGGCGGCCAGCCGCAGGGTAAACCCGCGAGCTCCGACAACACGCCGACCTCGACCGCCGCGAAGAAAAAGGACGCTGCCCTGATCGCAAAACAGGATGCGATGCTGCCCAAAGCGGGCCCCGATCCAAAATTCACGCTGCCGACGATCGAAAAGACAAAGCTGACAAATGGCCTCAGTGTCTGGGTCGTTAAGCAGAACGAACTCCCGATCGTCTCGATGAATCTCGTACTTAACGCCGGTGCAACACTCGAAAGTGCGGAAAAGTCGGGGGTTACATCCATGACGGCGTCTATGCTGAACCAAGGGACCAAAACCCGTTCAGCCGTCGAGATCTCAAATGCCCTGCAGTCGATCGGAGCGTCGGTAAACGCCGGTGCGTCGTGGGATTCGAGCACTGTTTCTATGCAGACACTCACCAAGAACCTGGATTCGGCTCTCGACATATTTGCGGACCAGATCGTCAATCCGGCATTCCCTGCTGCCGAATTTGAAACGCTTCGCCGCCGTGCGATCGTTGGTTTCCTGCAGAGAAAATCGAGCCCAACGCAGGTCGCCGGAGTCGTTTATGACAAGGTGCTTTACGGCGACCAGGCCTACGGCCGCCAGTTGTCGGGCGACGAAAAGACCGTCAAGGCGATGTCCCGCGAGGACCTTGTGAACTTTTACAACGCCAATTACCGCCCGAATAACGCCACGCTCATCGTCGTCGGTGACGTCGAGACAGCCGCGATCAAAGCAAAACTTGAAAAGGCATTCGCCGGTTGGGAAGCCGGAAGCTCTCAATTGCAAACAATGCCCCCTCAGACCATGGCCGCCAAACCGGGCATTTATCTTGTGGACAAACCCGGTGCCGCTCAATCATCGGTCTCGATAGGACAGGTTGGCATCGACCGCACAAATCCCGATTACTATGCTGTTCAGGTAATGAATTCGATCCTAGGCGGCGGCGGTACCGCACGCCTCTTTATGAACCTTCGCGAAGACAAAGGTTACACATATGGTGCTTACAGCCGTTTCTCATATCGCCGCGGTGCCGGGCCATTTTCGGCTTCGGGTGAGATCCAGACCGGTTCGACCAAAGAGTCCGTTCAGGAATTTATGAAAGAACTCAGCGGTATTCGCGGTTCGAGACCTGTAACGGCCACCGAGCTTGACGTGAACAAACAATCTTTCATCCGCCGTTTTCCGAGTGGGTTTGAAACTGCCGGCGGCATATCGGCACAACTCGCCAATTTGGTCACGTATGGACTGCCCGATTCGTATTTCAACGAATATATTTCGAAAATAAACGCCGTCACGCTCGACGATGTAAATCGCGTCGCTAACAAGTATCTCGATCCTTCAAAAATGGCGATCGTGATCGTGGGCGACCAAAAAGTGATCGAGCCGGGATTGAAGGAACTCGGGTACCCGATCGTGATACTAGACGCTGACGGTAATCCCGCCGGCAAATGACCTCGAATCGAAATAAGCCGAATGATGGGCCGGAGTTCAACTCGCGGCCCATTTTTATGTTTGGCAGCTCCCGCCCAGGGGCAATATAACCGACGCAAAAAACGTGTTATAATGGTCAAATTCAGTGGGTTTTAATACTTTTTTATTTAATTAGGAGATAAGTAATGTCTTTAGATCTAAATAAGATCCAGGAACTTTTGGGCAGCGAAGCCGAGTCTTTGTTGGGTCATGTTTCGAGAACTATTCCGAAGGAAAATATCCATTTGCCGGGCGGCGATTTTGTTGACCGGATCGTGGCAAATTCTGACCGCAACATCAACGTTATGCGCAGTTTGCAGGCGTTGTTCAACACTGGCCGGCTTGCCGGTACGGGTTATGTTTCGATACTTCCGGTCGATCAAGGGATCGAACACAGTGCAGGGGCGAGTTTTGCCCCGAATCCGATGTATTTTGACCCCGAAAACATCGTCAAACTTGCCATCGAGGGAGGCTGCAACGGCGTGGCCTCGACATACGGTGTTCTCGGCTCGATCGCCCGCAAATATGCTCACAAAATTCCATTCATCGTTAAGATCAATCACAACGAACTTTTGACCTATCCAAATCAGTTTGATCAGGTGATGTTCGGCACGGTCGAACAGGCACACAATATGGGAGCTACCGCGGTCGGTGCAACGATCTATTACGGATCCGAAGAATCGACCCGCCAGATCACTGAGGTTGCCGAAGCTTTCGCTTACGCACACGAACTAGGCATGGCGACTATTCTGTGGTGCTATTTGCGTAATTCGAAATTTAAGACCGCCGAAGGCGATATGCATACGGCGGCCGATCTTACGGCTCAGGCAAACCATCTCGGCGTCACGATCCAGGCCGACATCATCAAGCAGAAGCTGCCCGAACGTAACGGCGGTTATCCGGCAATGAACGCATCAGGAAGTTACGGCAAGACCCACAAAAAGGTCTATGACGAGTTGACGACCGACAACCCGATCGACCTCGTTCGCTATCAGGTAGCTAACTGTTATATGGGAAGGGCCGGCCTCATCAATTCCGGCGGAGAATCAAAAGGAGCGAGTGACCTCGCTGATGCTGTCAGAACAGCCGTAGTCAATAAACGCGGCGGCGGCACCGGGCTGATCTCAGGACGAAAGGCGTTCCAACGCCCGATGGCCGAGGGCGTCGAATTGCTTAATGCGATCCAGGATGTTTATCTGACGGCCGGGATCACGGTTGCGTAGACAATTTCGCTTCTAATACACGAAAAGCACGAGCTCATTTTTTATTGATCTCGTGCTTTTTATTTTTCTCGCCTTCATTGTTCGCTAAATAAACCGTCCCCGCCCTATCTGATATTGGCCGGTGAGAAACGGGTTCGTATTACGTTCACGCCCGACGGTCGTTTCCGGCCCGTGGCCTGAGTGAACGATAGTTTGGTCTTCAAGGGTCAGAATTTCGTTGTTGATCGAATCGATAAGCTGGTCGTAGTCGCCGCCCGGTAGGTCGGTCCGGCCGATCGAACCAAGAAAAAGGCAGTCGCCAACAAATACCTGTTTCTCGTTTTTCTCGGCAAGGACAACGTGCCCGCGTGTATGGCCGGGACAATGGCGGATCGAGAAACGAAGTTCGCCTACCTCATATGTTTCGCCGTGCTCCCAGTTTCTGGTCAACTGCGGCGGCTTATCAAACGCAAGCCCGAGCGACGCGAGGCTGGCTTGCGGAATGCCCATCAGCAGCGGCTGCTGAGGCAGGCCGTAATACAGATCTTCGTCATCTTTGTGAAGCAGGATCTCGGCCCGGGGAAAGGCACGACGCAATTCGGCCGTACCGCCCACATGATCGAGATGGCCATGTGTCAGCGTGATCGCCTGCAAATCAAATCCGTTATCGTTGATAAAACCGGCAAGCTCACCTGCGCCCGCACCCGGATCGATACAGATCGCCTTTTTTGTCGTCTCGCATGCCACGATACGCGTGTTCTGTTGAAAGGCGGTTAACGGAAAAACTTCAATTATCATTGGTCAATTTGTTCAGATATTGGTCGATCTCAAAGTCCGCGGTTCGCTTATCTGCAAGCACGAATTTGATCGCTTCGCGGTACGTCGAGGCATCGGGCCGGCCTGTAAAGCAAGGGGTCTCCAGATCACTTAGGTTCAGATAGCTAATAAGACAACTCAGCAGCATCCATAACAAGATCTCATCGTCAGGCCCAAGCGGGTTGTGCTTGATGATGATGCCCCGGTCGTCGACAATGCCATCAACGATGCGGGCAAATTCAATTTCTGTGATCTTCGTCATCCGTCGAACTGGCTACCCGCTTACGCCGGTGTTTCTGACATTTCCTCGTACATCAGATAATGCGAAGCATGCATTCCGACGGCATCATAAACCTTTTGTGCGTTAAAGTTATCGTTTTCTACATAGAGCCTAAAACCGCAAACATTTCCGGCATCGCCGGCCCGTGCCTTTACGAATTGATACATTTGCCGGTAGAGTTTCTGTCCCCGGGCTTCAGGTTTGATAAAAACGCTCTGGATCCACCAGAACCATGCGTTTCGCCAGTCGCTCCACTCGTAGGTGACCATCAGCCCGCCAACGATGGCGTCGCCGATCACTGATACAACGTAGAATCCTTTCTTTTCATCGGCAAACACTGCTTCAACACCGCGTCTGAGCGTATCGCGATCGAGCCTCAGGCCTTCGGTCTCGATCGCCATTGCATGATTAAATTCGACCAGAGCGTCGATATCCTCACGATGTGCGACCCTAATATTCATAGTTGTTTTCTTGACTTAACGACCAGCGTCCTCTAGCCTAGTATGTTTTGCCGAGTGGCATTTTCCCGCTTCTATGAGATTAAGAATACTTTATCACGGCAACTGTTTCGACGGTGTTTCCTCGGCTGCCATCTTTACAAAGTTTTATCGCGCGACCGTAAGCGCTGATGCCGATATCTATTACACACCGACGATGCATCGGGCGGGAAACGCCTTTGACCGTGACCAGTTTGACGGCGACGAGAATGCGATCGTCGATTTCAAATACTGCCCCGATGAACGTCTGACATGGTGGTTTGATCATCACCAGTCAGCTTTTCTGTCAAAACCTGACGAAGAGCACTTTCTCGCTGACACGTCGGGCAAGAAATTCCTCGATACGACAAGCAAATCGTGCGCCGAATTCATCGCCCGGATAGCCAAAGAAAAATTCGGCTTCGAAGATGACTCACTCACTGAGTTGATCGAGTGGGCACATATTATCGACGGAGCACTTTACGAATCGCCCGCTCAGTGTGTCGAGCTTCGCTCGTCCGCTCTAAAGCTGATGCAGGTCATCGAAGGTGAAAAAGATCCGGCATTTGTCGAAAAGATAATCAGGTCGTTGACCGCGAGGACACTCGATGAGATCGTCGAAAGCAACGAGATACAGGCTAAACTCGAACCCATTTTGGAACGTCACTGGAGCACGGTAAATCTGATCAAGGAACGGGCACTTTATGACCGTGGGGTCGTCACCTTTGACCTAACGGATACGGGTATCGACGGCTACAATAAATTTATCCCCTACTATTTTTACCCGGAGACAACATACAATGTCGCCCTCACCCGCAGCGATTTCAGGACCAAGATATCCGTCGGCTCGAACCCATGGGCACCGCGTCCGCGTACGCACAATATCGCGGAGATCTGCGAACGCTATGGCGGCGGCGGCCATGCCGTAGTCGGAGCCGTTAGTTTGAAGCCGGAAGATCTCGACCTCGGCAAGAAATATATGGCAGAGATCATCGACCAACTCCGATTTGACGAATAGTCCATATCTTTTGGTCCGGTCCGGACCGTGTGGACCACCATGGACCAGGGGGGGGCAAAACCTTGCTGAACAAAAAAAAGGCGGCCCGAGAGCCGCCTTTTTCGATCGGTCTTCACCGATTCACTGCTTTTTAGTATACACCTTTGTCGACGTATCGATTCCGCCGTCGCGATTCGGACGCTGTGATTCAACAGACAGTTTGCCATCGGCACCGAGTGACCATTTTTCGGTCGTTGTTCGGTCTCCCATTGGCGTACCGATCGTTCGAGTGATCTCGAGCTTTCCGCCGTCGAGCTTGGCCTTGGTCGAAACTTGCATACTTCCCATCGGCCCGGAAATTTCCGATTTTACTTCTTTTCCGTCAAGAGTGTAGGTAACGGTACCGTCGCCTCCACCCATCATGCCACCGCCCGGGCGTCCGCCCCCTGGAGGGCCGCCTGCAGGTGCGCCGGCCGGAGGGGCATTACGCTGGGTTGCCGTGACGACCGTAAGGGCTGTTGCAGTTTGAGTGACGGTCAGAGTCTGCGATTGGATGCTGCTCTTTTCACGCTCGCCGAGCGTGGATTTTGCCACGTCCAAATTCCACGTGCCGCTAAAATCAGCACTATTTTGCGCCGATACACCAGCTGCGACGGTGAGCATCGAAACAACCGCCAAAACTAATTTCATCTTCATATAGATAGCTCCTAAACTAACAAGAATATTTGTAACTCATTAGCTAAGACGCAATAGTACCCCAATTGGTTTTGGGAGAAATGTAAAGAAATGTAATGTCATCGCCTTTCGTACCCAACCAGTCACAAATGGCGGTGCGGCTGGTACTATACGGATTGCTCTGCTGCTGCAACGCCATCCCGATTGAGATGACTGTTCCGATAGCCGTACAAGAAGTAGATCACCATACCCACAAGCAGCCAGACACCAAACCGTATCCAATTGGTCACGCCGAGTTCAGTCATTAGATACAAGCATGAAAGCAAGCCAAGGATCGGGATCAGTGAGAGCTTTTTGGTCAGGCTGAAGATAACCAGCAGGACCGAAACGATCACAAAAAAGATCATCGGAATCTTATGCGAAAAAGCACCGAGCATTGTTTCGCCGTCTTTCGGGGTGATCGTGATCAGATCGCTGTAAAACGTCGGGCTGAAATAATAGATCATATAACCGACTATGATAAGTATCACCGGCAGCAAGAACTGCGAATTGATATACGGAACAAAACGCGTACCGCTTTCTTTGAATTCTTTTTCCTTGAACAACACCCCGGCACATACCACGACAAATGCAAATAATGTACCGATGCTGGCGAGATCCGTGACCTCGGTCAGATTCATGAAGAGCGCGGGAATGGCGACTACTATTCCGGTCAAGATCGTTGCGAACCAAGGCGTATTAAATTTCGGATGGATCGACGAAAAGACCTTTGGCAGCAGGCCGTCACGACTCATCGCCATCCAGAGCCGCGGCTGGCCGATCTGGAAAACAAGAAAAACCGTAGCCAGAGCAATGACTGCACTAACGGCAATAATACCCGCGACCCAGGGAATATTTGCGCCCTCAGGACCAAAAACAAATGCCAATGGATCGCCAACGTCCAGTTTTGTATAGCTGACCATTCCGGTCAGGACGAGTGCGACGGAAATATAAAGTATCGTGCAAATTACCAGAGACAAGATCATCGCTATCGGCAGGTCGCGTCTCGGATTCTTACATTCCTCAGCCGTCGTCGAGAGTGCATCAAAGCCAATGTATGCAAAAAATACGGCAGAGACGCCTTTCAAAACGCCCGTAATTCCGTTTGGTGCAAACGGGGACCAGTTCGACGGATTAACATAGTTGAGGCCGAGGAAGATCACGAGCAGAATAATGCCGATCTTCAGCACGGTCATTATGTTCGAGGCAAATTTCGATTCGCGAATGCCGATAAAAACAAGCGTCGTAATGACAAGCGTGATCAATAATGCGGGCAAGTCGCAAACCACCGGGATCGAACCGAGGTGCGGGGCGTTGAGCCACGCCAGATAACCGTCCATTTGGCCGCAGGTGATAGCAGCATCTGCGGCTTCACAGCCTTTAGTCAGTGCGTCGATCGTCCCACCGCCTGCGACGGATTCGGTGACAGCCGCGTAGCCCCGCTTTGCCGTCAGAAAATCCATCGTGAAATGCAGCGGTATCTCGATGCCGTAACCCTTTAACAAACCGGTAAAATAATCGCTCCACGAAATGGCGACGGCGATATTGCCGATGGCGTATTCGACGATCAGATCCCAGCCGATGATCCAGGCAATGAATTCGCCCATTGATGCATAAGCGTAAGTGTAAGCCGAACCCGCGACCGGTATCCGTGAGGCAAACTCAGCGTAGCAAAGGGCAGAAAATGCACATGCAACCGCCGTAAACACAAAGAGCAGAGCGACCGCCGGGCCGCCATTGTACGACGCCTTACCTACCATGGCGAAGATGCCGGCGCCAATGATCGCCGCGATACCCATCAGCGTGAGGTCAAAGACACCGAGTGTGCGCCGCAGCGTCCCCGCCGGTGCAGCATCAGCATGCTCCAAAAGCCCGGCGGCCGCATCGGCCTGAATTTGCGATATAGATTTGGTCCTGAAGAGGTTCATAGAGATATCTGCTAAACAGAATTGAATTGTCTAAATTGTCCTAATGGCTAGTTTAACGCGAATTCTGAACCAAATCGGCAAAAGATGCAAGCAACAACGTGTTTATTGAGTTCGTTGTGTTCATGGAGTTTGTCTAGAAAACAGCCGCATCTCGACTGGATAAACTCAACAAACTCTACAAAACCCTATAAACTCTTGAGATATGGACTGGAAAATATTTGGAACGGCGTTTTTGACTTTGTTTTTGGCGGAACTCGGCGACAAGACACAGCTCGCGGTCATCACTATGACGGCAAGCACTGAATCAAAGGTCTCTGTTTTCCTCGGTGCGAGCCTGGCATTGGTCACGGTGACGCTTTTGGGCGTTTTGCTCGGCGGTGTGCTGAGCCAGTATGTCCCGACCGAGTGGCTCCAGCGGATCGTCGCCGCGGCTTTTATCGTTATTGGTGTTCTGATGCTTTTGGGAAAGCTTTAGTTGACACCCAAAAAGTTAGGAGCGGTTGATCGCTCAACCGCTCCTAGGCATGGGAATCCTTGTCGATCTCGAATTTTATTCGTCGCCAACAAAGTCAATGTCTGACAAGTTGTCAGTCAAATGAACAACCAGTGTGGAAGGGTTGAACGTAAAGCGTTTTGACGAAACCGAAACAAGCACTGTCTGGCCCGCACGAATTCCTTCAAAATTAAAGTAACCAAAGCTGCCCGTCAACGTGACATGCTGCGTGCCGTCTTCTTCTGTAAGAACGACCTTGGCATTGCGAACGCCGTTACCGGCCGACAGCATTACGCGGCCACCGGCGTTTACGCCCGCTGCCGTTGGAACCGCGGCAAATCCGATATCAAACGTATGATCGTTCGATCCGGGCCCGCCAGTGGTGACGCTGACGACCGGGAAAATACCCGCCGGCGAACCAGCCGGGTTCGTAACGCTGTTTGCGTCCGAATCCGAAGCATTGTCATCACCGAGTTGTGTCGTCTGATCAACGACCGTCGGCGTCAATCCAAAAAGCGGATTGCCGATCGTAAAGTTAGCCGGGTTATCGATACGCACCTGGTAGGTCGTATTGTATTTGACTCCGCCGTTGACCTGGCCGATATTATCAGCGGTATTGCCGTCCGGGGTGGTGCTCGAAACGAAGTAGTATTCACCGTTGGCATCGGTCACAGCCGTACCGACGCGAACGGCACCCTCGTAGAGACGGACCGTAACATTCGGCATGCCGTTCTCACCCGGATCTTGAACACCGTTGTTGTTCATATCGCGCCAAACGCGGTTGCCGATCTCGATCGAAGCCGGATCACACAACGCCGAGGTTCCGCCGAGTCCGTTCGCCTTACCAAAATCGGGTACGTTCGCACCGCCGGTTCCGTTATAAACGCGATAGGCGCGGTCGGTGTTGCCGGTCGTGTTATTCATCCAGCGAAGGCCTCCGTCGAATGTCGCCGTACTTGCCACGGTTCTGCTGATCGGGTCGAGCATGGTCACAAGGACGTTTTCGCGTCCCGGGACGTATAGCAGCGTACCCCACGATACTTCGTCATGATAATTAGCACCGTTAGGCGTCATGCAAAAATCATCCTGATGATAAAATTCGCCGCCGCCCGGGCCTTGGTTGTTGCCCTGTGGGCCGGTTCCGAATGGTGAAGAGCCGCAACGGCCGTTGCTTTCGAGTGTCCAGGCACCTACAGAACCGCACGCTTTTAAGGTATCGCCGGCGGTACGTTTTGCTTCGGGGCCGTTGTCGAATGCCTGATCACCGGCACGATCGCGGAGCCCGATGATCATGTTCCCGTTCTCAAACTCGATAGTGGTGAACATCGCCTGCGGCCACGAGAAATTGGTCGTGATAGTGTTACGCCATGCACGCCAGGGTGCCGGCTGCCCCGGATCGGCAAATCCGCGCGGATAGTTGAGCGCCATGCTGAAGACCGGGTTAGAGTTGAACACCATCGTAGTCGGGTTGACCTCGATAACATAGGCAAAAAGATCATTTGCTGACGCCGTGCTTTCGCCGGAACAGACAACTCCCACATAAACTTTGCCTCGATAGTAATTGACCGCGAACGGACGAATATCACCCGCAGGGCAATTCGCAGCTGTGCCGCCCGGCGTTGCAAGCGACAGCGTTTGGAACTGCGCTGTGTTACCGAGCGATGTGCCATTTGTCGGGTCGAGCGCATAAAGACGGCGGTTTTGGAGGTTCATTGCGAACAAGCGGCTCGCGTCATCTGCGAGATCGATACCGCCGATGCTTGTCTTGCCGACCGCATCCCAACCGATGTCGTCATTATCGTTGCCGTAATCGGTCGTGTCGTGCGCATTTGTCGTCACACCCGGAACCGAGATCGCCGAAGCGACAACGTTGGTCGCCGGATTTATGATATAGATCGCGGCAGGATCGTCAGCCGTGTTGAATACATTGTCGGCACCCGGGCCAAAGCCTGCGTGGCGTTTGTGATAGGCGGCTGCATAGACACGTCGATTTACCCTCGAATACGCAAGTGAAAAGATCGTACCCGTTTTGTCTGCCGTAAGGCTGATGCCGTGGGTCGTCGGGTTGTCATAGTTGGCAACCGTTGTGTCGGTATAGCTGGTTCCTGCGTTGTATGGGAAATTCATGAACACACTATTGTTTCCGTAAACGCCGTTCTGGGCTCCCTCGACAAATCGCGAGATCACGACATCGGGGTTGTTTTGGCAAAACTCCTCGGGCCGGTTAAGTGCGAGGTTAACGTTCGACGTGTTGCTGTTTAGGACGAATTGGACCGACGAACCGGAATCAGTGGCGGTTCCGCCCTGGACAGAGTCAGTAGCTCGAGCCGACGGCTGAAATCCGGCAGGAAGATTTGTAAACTCTATCCTATATGGGCCGGCACCGGTCGCACTGAGAGAATAGGTGCCGTCCGACGCGGTCGTCGCAGACCCACTGGCGACACCTGCCGGATTATATGCGCTCACGGTCACGCCGGGGACGCCGGCGTCTATTGAATTCAGCCCGCTTGTGGTGTCGTAGGCGCCGTTAGAATTGAAATCCTGAAAGACGCGCCCCGTGATCGTAGCGGCGGTGGTCGCATCGCTATCAGCGAAGATCACTTCTGTTTTCTTCTGGGCATTCGAATTAAATTCCTTTGAAAATGAGACCGTCAGTACGAGGACCGCGATCAATGACACGAAGGCAAGGGCTCGGTAACGAGCTAGAAAGTTCTGGATGGTCATAGGTCGATTTGTTCCTTTGAGCGAAATTCCGGACGGAATTTCCCGGGGGTTTATTTTGGGGTATAGCTTTGGCCGTGGGAGCCGCTGAGATGGGCCTCAGCAATAGCTAACAGATATGGTAAGCGGAAATCGGATGTTTGTCAAACATTTTTTAACAATGTTTGAGTAATAATTATGGCAAGCCTAGGCTTTTAATCTCGATAGGAATTTCTGCCGGAATTTCGCAACCTTTGGGGCAACTACCGCAGCACAGTACGGCTGGTTTGGATTGTTTGCAAAATACTCCTGGTGGTAATCCTCGCCGGGCCAGAATTTGTCAAAGGCAGCAACCTGAGTAACGATCGGGTCGTCGTACACACCCTCAGCCGTAATTTCGGCTATGACATCTTCGGCCGTTTTCTTCTGCTCGTCAGAATGGTAGAAGATGGCCGACCGGTACGAAGTGCCGATATCACCGCCTTGCCGGTTAAGGGTCGTAGGATCATGAACCGTGAAAAAGATGCGCAAAAGGTCGGCGTACGATAATTCGTCAGGATCAAACCGGATCTGGACGACCTCGGCATGACCGGTAGTTTCGGAGCAAACCTGTTGATAGGTAGGATTTTCTGTATGGCCACCCGAATAACCGGAAACCACGTCCTCAACGCCGCGGAGGCTGTCAAAGATCGCCTCAACGCACCAAAAACATCCTGCCGCGAGTGTCGCTGTCTCTAGATTTGCCATTGCTTTATTTTACCAAACCGGCCGGTCTCAGGCATTAGTGGCCAGGTCTATTTGATCTCAGATATCGCCAGAATATTTCTAAATAATTCGAGGTGCGACGGTTCGAAAGTAAATTCCGCGTTGCCGAGCGTGAACCTAACATTTGTCCCGGAGGCGATCTTTGCGAGGTCGCATCGAGCGATCTTGAAGTTTAGATACTCCATATTCTCGCCGGCCCTGGCTGCATAGCGGGCTTCGCCGAGGTCGAGAGTTTCGGCGGTAAATTTTACTTTCCAGTTATTTGCCGACGCGAATTTCGGCTTGTTCGTCATCACCCAGAACGTCAAATTGATCTCGGCGGGCGGTTCCGCGAGCGCTTTGCCGACATAAATGACGGCCATGCCGAAATTCATCGCCTGAAGACCCGCCTTCGAAACCTCTTTACCGCCGAAATTGCCGCCGGTCGCCATTATTTTTGATGAATTTCCCTTTTCGTCGAACGTGAGCGTGATGCTCTTTTCCGCTTTCAGGGCTTTGATCTGTTTTGCGATCGCTTCGTTCGATCGCTGAGCGTGGGCGAGGGTCGCCAATAAGAGAATGAGAATCGTAAGCGGAAGAGTTCTCATACGGCAATGAGGCTTTGCCGCGATCGCACCGGTGGGAAAACTGAACGTACGTCGCGGCCCATCAAAGATCCTAAGCCGAGGCTTCGGATTCGCGTGGCGCAATGTAAAGGATGCGGGTGCAGCTCTCGCAGGTGATGATCTCGTCGCCTTTCTTTACGTTGAGCTGAACCTGCGGCCGAAGCTGCATATAACAGGCACTGCACGACCCATTGATGACCTCGGCGACGGCGATGCCGTCGCGGCTGCGCTGCGCCAGGCGGTCGTAGATCGAAGCGAGGCGTGCCGGGAGCGTCGCGAAAGCCGTCGCACGATGGGCAGTTTCCGCATCAAATTCTTTCTTATCAACCGCTATTGCCGCGTCAAACTCCTTGAGTGCCGCGTCGCGTTTTCCGTCTAGCGTGTTGATCTCGTCGGCGCGTTCCTCCAGTTCCTTTTCGACACCCTCGACCTCTTCCATGACCTCGACGATCTGCGTCTCAAATGCCCCGATCTGCTTTTGCAATGCATCTGTCTCGCGCATCGCGGTCTCGTATTCTTTTGAGTTTTGGGCGTGTTTCAGATTGCGGTCGGCTCGTTCGAGATAGGTCTTATTCTCGGCGATCTGCTTTTCGAGATCAGCACGTTTGGCGTGAAGCGTATCGCGTTTTGTCTGTATCTCGCGAATAGAGAAGGCGTGCTGTTCAAACTCCTGTTCGATACCCGCACGCCTTTCTTCTGCTGTCTCAAGTGACCGCTTTAACCTCCGGAGGTTGGTATCGGTCTTTTGAAGTTCGATCAATTTATCAAGTTCTGCTATCACTTATGCTTTCTCCCCGTATATCAAAGCTAAACTTTAATATTACCCCAGAAAGGCATCAGGACAAAGCCGTAATTACAAACCGCGAAATAACGCGAAATGGCGTGCGAGCCAGGCGGTGTCGATGACGGTGTCCGCGGCGTCGAGCCAATTTGGGAGGTCGGCGGCGTGGACGAGGCGGATCTCGGCGTCGTTCTTTGGCATGCCGAAGTGCAGGAACCGGGCAAACGCGAGGGCTCCCTGCTGCATAATGCCGTCCGTCGGTATTCGCGCCCAACCCGCTTCGACAGACAAACATCTCACTCCCTGACGCAAGGTGAGCAGTGAGCCAGCCATATTTGATGCGCCGCGTTTGAAACGGTGCGGCTCTTCGCGGTCGATAGTGACGCCATGACGGCCTGCCATCGCGGGCCCCGCGATCTCGATGATCGAGTCAAAAAGCCAGCCAACACCGGCGGCACGGATCGCGTCATTCGTTGCCTTGAGACGAAGGTATTCGGCGATATGCAGGCGGCCCTCAGCTCCCGCTGTCTCGGCGGCGCTGCCGAGCATTTGCGACCAAATTTGATCGAGTTCAGCCATAAGGCGAGGATAGGACGCCCAAGTGGAAAAGGCAATTTCGTGGTATGATTTTGAGACCGGCAGAGTGCAAGTGCTTACGTTTTATGAAATTTTTCGCGACCAGTTTTCTCGTTTTGCTGTCGGTTTTGACCGCACTTTCGCAGCCCCCGAAACAAAAAGCCAAGCCGGCACCGGCAAAGAGTCAGGTCTCTACCACAAAGGCAAAACCTACCGCCAAGAAGCCGCAAACCACGGCCGTAAAGGCAAAGAAACCGGCTGATCAACCGAGCCAGAAACCATCGACGCCGACTTCGAACCCGACCGTCAAAAAGCAGCAAGCGACCGCCGCGGCCAAAAAGCCCAGCGAAAAGGACGAGTGGGAAAAGGCATCGGGAAAGGCGGAGCTCAGCGATCGGGTCGCGGCGCTTCGAAAATTCATCACAGCGTTTCCAAAGTCGTCACGCCTCGCTGACGCCCAATTACTGATCGCAACGACGGAAACCGCTTTGGGCCATGAAAAGCTAACCGCGGGCGATGCCCCTGCGGCGGCGGCCCTCTATTGGGCAGCCGTTACAGATGCGCCGGCACCGCTGCCTGAAAAGCTTTTCGATGAGACATTCGCCAAGATCCCGGCAAATCTCTATTTCCGCGGTGCCCGCACTGAAGCGATCGAGACCGCAAAGTTAATGGAACAGAAAGCTGGGACAAGTGCTGCGCAACTGCTTTCCATTGCCGAGTTTTATCTGAGCATCGAGAACGGTTCTGAGGCTAAACGCCTGGCTGAAAAGGCGATCAAGCTGGACGCGAATTCATCCGCCGCGTACCAAACGCTCGGCCTCGCCAACCGGGTCGATTTTCTTTTGGATGATTCTGCTGCGGCATACGCCAAGGCACTCGAACTCGATCCGGACTCGATCGCCGCACGGCGCGGCCTTGCGGAAATGAAGCGGTCGCTGGGCCGCTCGGACGAAGCGGCAGCTCTGTATCGCGAGATCATCGCGAAGGACGAGGCTAACCTACCGGCGCAGACGGGACTGATACTCGCGTTGTTCGAGGCAGGTAAGCGTTCCGACGCTGAGGCCGCCCTTGCCACTTCGCTTGAGGTAAATGCGGGCAACACTATGCTGCTCGCAGGCGTTGCTTACTGGTACGCCGGCCATGGAGACGGCGACATGGCGGTCTCATATGCTCAAAAAGCGATCGCTGCCGATCCGCGATTTATCTGGTCGCACATTGCCCTTGCTCGCGGATATTTGATAAAAAACGACGCGATCGCTGCCGAAAAGACACTGCTTGCGGCACGCCGCTACGGCAATTTCCCGACTCTCGAATACGAACTCGCATCGGCACGTTTGGCCGCGGGATTTTATCGAGAGGCCGGGGACGAACTCGCAAAGAGTTTCTCTGTCCAGAACGGGGTGGTTACCGCAAAGATCGGCGGCCGGCTTTTGCGGGAATCCCGGAATATCACTGAGCTCGTCGGCCTGGAACGGCGGGCTAGTATCTTTGCCCCGACGGCAGCCGACAGCCCTGAAAATGCCGCGCGTCTGACCTCGCTTTTGGCACTCAGACAAGAAATTGCAGCGGCAGAGCCGAATGCGGAAAACGCTGCAGTTGCTGCATCAGAATTTGTAAAAGGCGATGACAAGATGAAGGTCCACCGGCAGATCTTTGCCGCGAATCAACTGCTCGAAAAAGGAGTTGCTCTGCCAAAGGTAGCCGAGATCGCAAGGTCGGCGGCAGCTAACGTCGATGCCGGCTTGGATGTGCCGAACCCGGCCGTCGCCGTCATGGGAAATGAGCTCTACGAAAGCCGTTCGATAGCCGCTGTCCGCGGCCAGTATGTAAATGTCCCCGAGGTTCCGCGTTCGACACTATCAGCGATCCTGCGCGGCCAGGTCGAAGAGCTTTATGGCTGGTCGG
The DNA here is from genome assembly GCA_044228165.1 of Pyrinomonadaceae bacterium. Lineage (GTDB taxonomy): Bacteria > Acidobacteriota > Blastocatellia > Pyrinomonadales > Pyrinomonadaceae > OLB17. The sequence continues at coordinate 43,573 of JBGAVK010000002.1, forward strand.
CATTCAAATTGGACAATCCGACTGAGGCAGTCACCCGGCTACGGCGGGCGGTAGGCGTTTTGCCCGTCGACAGCGTGTGGTGGCGTTCGAGCACTTGGCGGCTGGCAACGGCGCTTGAGCGTGAAGGCAAGAACGCCGAGGCTCTCGAAATGTATTACAAGAGTTACAAAAGCGGCGGGCCGAATGGTTTTCGTTACCGGATGATCGAATCGCTTTATAAAAGAGTCAACGGAAGCACCGAAGGCCTCGAGGCAAAGATCGGCCCCGACCCAAACCCGATCGTTCCGACAGACCTCGTTGCACAAAAGACCGAACCTTCGGCCGAGCCAACGCCGGCCCCGTCACCAGTCGAAACCTCTGTCGAAACGGTGTTAGTTACCACACCGGCACCAACACCGGTAAAATTGGAGCCAACGCCTGAAGCGTCCGTCACTGCGACACCTTCGGAAACCACAAAACCGGCCGAGTCTCAGACGCCTGTTCCATCGCCGGAACCGACAATTGCTGTCTCGAATTCGACCCCGGCACCGACGGTGGAACCGACTCCGAATATACCTGCGGTAGTTCCGATCGCGACGCCTTTAGCAACGCCGTTCGCAACGGTTGAGCCAACGGGTAACCCGACACCTACGATCCCGGCAATTGTTCCGATCGCGAAACCATCCGCACCAGCGACGACCGAACCGACCCCGATCGAAACGGCGAGCCCGACGCCGGAAGATATTAAGACTCCCGTTGTCGAAATGACCTTGACGCCGTCGCCGTCGCCTGCCGTCGAGGCGGCCGAAAGTCCGGTTGCCGCGGAACCCTCACCGTCGGCTACGCCAACTCCAGTGATTCCGGAGCCGAAGCCTTCCGCGACAGTTGCAAACAATACTGTCGGAGCATTAAAGGATCTTTTCCCTCCGGTAATTATCACGATCCCCCGGCCGGAAACTCCGGCAACTGTCAAAGAGCCCTCCACAAAGGTTGAACCGACCCCGGCGCCTTCGGCCACGCCTGTAACGACACCGGCCCCGAATGAGCCGGTCGCCCAAGTCGAGCCATCGCCCACCGCAACGCCTGAACCTGTTGCCTCATCGACGCCGGCCGTGGCATCCAACGATACCGAGCCTGCCAAAGACACTCGTCCCCGGCTTATCGACATTAAGCCATCTGTCGCGCCATGCACCCTGACCGCCAGTGAACAGACGATCAATATCCAGACGGGCGGCGGCGATCTAGCCGTGATCATAGGCCGCGACGATGATGCCGATCTCGACGGCCTGGTCGCCGTTTCATCGAGTCCTGAGAATGTCAGTATTCGACGCGAGATCATCGCCGGCGTTAAGGCGAGAGCCTTGTACGTTGTTCGCTCAGTAAGTGCGAAAACTGGTGTTTATCAGATAAGTTTTGAGATGCCGTGCGGCAAGAAGGATATTCTCGTCAAGGTCAGGTAGTCGGCCTGTGGCGGTGATGATTCCGATGTCCGATCTTTACTGGTACGACGGCGATCGCGCACAAGAGCAGGAAGAAAAACGCGTTCGACGGTGTCCGGAGCGGAAAATCAAAAAAGCTGTGGACGAGCACCCCGACGATGCCGGCCAGGGCACCAATTGCAGCGTCGCGGCGCATTCCTGTCCCGGCATTTTTTACCGCCGCAATACCCTTCTTGAAAAACAATCCGATGAATGCTGCAATACAGAGAAAGCCGGCAATTCCCGCGTCTGCGAGAATTTGCAAGTATTCATTGTGAGCCTGCTCGACGCGAAAGGCGCCGCTCGATGTGTCGTATTTTGTAAATGCCGCACCAAAAGCGTCAAATCCGGCGCCGAGGACAGGGTGATCCAAAAATATCTTTATCGCGATCGGCCAAAATCGAGACCGGCCGCTTGTTAGATCAGCGTCCGCGTTTGAGATACCCAGCCCGCGAAACAGTGATTCATTACCGCCGATCGCCAAGGCGATAAATAGAACTGCAACCATTACCGCGACACCCGCAACGATCAATTTAGCGTTGCCGGATCGAGACATTTCGTAGGAATTGCCGGCATTCTGCCTACCAAAGAAATAAGTCGCCATCGAAGCCCCCGCGAGCATCGTCACAAATCCAAGCGTACCGCCTCGCGAACTGGTCAAAACAGCGGCGACACCCATTACAACAAGCGCCAAAGCCAAGACTATCCGTCGGTCCCGGCTCGTTTTGGTCCCAAGCAAAAGCCCGAGAGCGACACCACCCGCCATTATCATGAACGCCGCAAAATGATGCTGATTTACAAACGGGCCGAACGGCCTGGCCTGGGGTGTTCCGCGTAAACCGTAAATGCCGTCCGGGTTGGCGAGCCATTGCAGAATGCCAAAAAATGCCATCAACGAAGCAAAACTGACTATCAAGAAAAGTATCCGTTTGAATCGCTTCTCATTGTCGATAAACGCAAGGCAGGCGGCAAAAAACGTCGCATAGACCATCGATCTGGCGACAAAGAAACGCGTTGCGTAGGGGTCGAGCGATAAGGCTCTCGTTGTGCCGACACTCAGGGCCTCAGTTGATGACAGGCCCAGCGGCAGTGATTGGACGATCCCTATTACAATGAGTCCGAGTATAGGCAATTGCAGCGTTTCAAATGAGAGTACAAAACCGCCGCGGCTCCACGATTCCCGGCACCATAGCAAAACCAAAACTGCCCATAAAACGTCGATGATCATCCATGCCGCATTATCGACGCCGCCAAAAACCACCGTTGCAAAGACCGGAATCGCACAGATAAGTGCGAAAATCGCGGTGCTTGCGCGCGACGGCGGATCGACGTCAGGAACCGCTTCGACGGCGATCATTGATCGTAGTTGTTGACCAGTTTTTTCCATCTAACTAAAGCCGCTTGATCGAAATATCGTCGAGCGCGAGACGTCCATTCATCGGGCAAGCCGGGCCGCTGCAGCCTTCGCGGATCAACCGTATCGTGACGCCGTCACCGGCCGCAGGGACCCTGAACCTGACAACCAAAGGTGTCCATTCGGCCGCAGGTGCCAATTGTGATGAGGTCGCAAGTGAGGTATTGGCCGCGGCATCTATGATCTCCCATTTCAGGGCCGCCGCTGACTTAATATCCGACTTGTAAAAGCTCTCGAGCGAATACTCGGCACCGGGTTCAACCGCGATCGTCTGCGAGATGCTGCGAAAGGCCGCTGTCTCAAATGCATTGAATACAATAACCAGGCCGTATTTACCGGTACGCATCTGGCTTTCGCTGAGACCGATCTGAGGCGACGACCCTTCGGAAATCTGCCATTCGAAAAGACCCGCGTTTGCCAATTTCACGCCTCTTTCAAACCCGCCGTTACTCACCTGCCCGGCCGCGGGCCGCTCACCCTCGACCGAACGAACATCATTGTAGATCCGGGCCGCGTATCGGAACTTACCTGCTGCCGACGCTTTGATCGCGATAGATTCCCCTAGTTTTGCGAATTTCTCCGAACGTTCCGCCGGCGATATTCGGGACCAGCTTTCGATTGCTTCGTCAAAACGCGTCTGCTGAGCGAATACAGACGCAAGTGCGGCATTGGTTGACGTCGTGTCGCCGAGTGCAGTGCGAACCTGTGCCGCGTCGCCATCAAAGATCTGCAATGCCAGAGTCACGGCGTTTTGGGCATATTCCGGCACCGCGGCCGCGGCCCGCACGATCATCGAAAACCCCTCCGCCGTATTGCCATGCCGAACGAGCGAATTGCCGTACGCCCAAAGCAGCGATGCATTACTCGGAGCCAGCTCGAGTGCCCTGTGAAACGCAGCATTGGCACCGTCGATGTCACCGCTGGTGCTCCTCGCCTTTCCGAGGTTCATCCACATCACATAGTTGTTAGGCGAAAGTGAGGCGGCGATCTCATATTCTCTAAGTGACCTAGCGAGATCGTCCGGGTCAAAAGTCTTCTCGAAGATTACCGCGGCGGCAAAATGAGTTTGCGGGTCTGACGGGCCGATACCGAGAAGCCATTCCGCCACGATACGCGATTCGGGACGAGATGAATCGAGATTAGCGGAGATGGCATTGGCAAAATTCCACCGGATAAAGAACCATCCGGCTGCGACGCAAATCAGGGCTGCCGCAATGATGGCGATGCGGAATATCCGCTGATCAATTTTGACGATATTTGTTGCCAAAGCTATTTGTTGGGTCCGATCAGATCAGGTCAACAGGTTCTATCTTTATCAGCGCCCGTTTAAGGGTGACATTTGATTCCCGACAGATCTCTCGAACCTTTTTGAGCTGTTCGGGCGGCATATTGCGGACGGAGATCAGGATCTCGGCGATGTCCTTTTCGGAACATATCGCTGCCAGTGATTCGTTTCCGTCAAAAACCCTGAGCCCGTGAATCACCTTGTCTTTTTTCAACGGGTCATCATCGAGAAACCCGATCGGCTGATAGTTCCAGTTTGGGTTGTTGTTTAGCTCGCGAAGCACCATTTCGCCGCCATCGCCGGCCCCATATATCAGAACTTTACGCCCTTCCGCCGAAACCGGAAGCGGCAATATCTGGCGAATGACCCTAAATGCCATTCGGCTGCCCACGACTGCCAGCAGCAAAAGAATACCGTCGAGTATGAAGACAGTTCGCGAAAATCCCTCAAAACGATAAACCAGCAGTACCGCCAGGATGCTCATCAAAGAACCGAGCATGACACCCTTTATTATCGTGATCAGGTCGCCGATGCTGGTGTAACGCCAAAGTCCCCGATATACGCCGACGACAAGGAACGCGCCGATCTTGATAAGAATAAGCAGCGGCAGCGTCTTGAGAAAAAGGTTCCAGTTGGTTGAGCTTTCGAAAGAGGCAAAAAGGATCGCAAACGCCGAATAGTAAGCCAGAGTTACAAGAAATGCATCGAGAAATACTTCGAACAGCCTGCGTTTGTGCGAAACATTCACCAGAAACGCGAACACGGCGTTTTCGGCCGCTGCCTGCTCTTCTTCTTCACCTTCATAGACTTTGACCTTGGAAAGATAAACGCCGAGGATCACTAGCACGACAATAAAAAAGCCGATCAGAGCAAAGCTTTTGAACGGACCGATCTGACCGACGAGCAACGCGAGCGAACCGGCGATCACAGCAAATCCGTAAAGCATCAATACCGACGTACGCTCTGACAGCCCAAGCGCAACGAGGCGGTGTGAGGTGTGATCGCGGCCGCCCTGCGAAGCTTTTCGCCCCCAGAGTTTTCTTAGGACCGTTACAAAAGTTGTATCAAAGATCGGTACGAACAGGATCAATACCGGAACCGCGAGGATCGCGACGATACCGCGCGAGCGCCCGCCGACCTGATTGAGCAGAACGACTCCGGAAAGCAAAAATCCGACGAACATCGACCCGCAATCGCCCATAAATATGGACGCGGGATTAAAATTGAACACAAGAAACCCGACCAGAGCGCCGATGAACGCACTGACCAGCAGCAACTCGGTCGTAAGACCGTTAGCGGCAAAATTCATTGCCAGTGACACGGCGGCGATCGCCGAGATCCCGGCTGCCAGGCCATCCATGTTATCCAGCAAGTTGATCGCGTTCGTTATACCGATCACCCAAAAGACCGTGATCCAGATATCGACGATCTCAAATCCGGTTAGCGGCAGTTTGAGCCCAGAGAGGACCAATATGCCCGCACCGATCAACTGCCCGATCAGCTTTTGATAGGGCCGTATGCTCAGAAGGTCATCGACCAGCCCGACCCCGAAAAGAAACGCACTGCCGCCGATCACGACCAATGCCTCTCGGGTCATCGGAACCAGCGAGAAATACGCTATGTTTGTTGCGAGAAATATTGCGACGCCGCCCAGCATAGCTGTAGGGCGTTTGTGCCAGCGGTCGGATTTCGGCTTTGCTATGATCCCCTTTTTAACGGCAAACGAACGTACCGCAAGCGTACAGATGACCGAAAGGAGTGCGGCAACTGCTCCGACAACATACGGGTTTGTAGCCAAACCTTGCATAAAATGGTCTATCGTTTAAGAGCTTATTACAAGCTAATTATGGCAGAAAATCAAGGGTATTGCTCAGAACTAACGCGTCTTTTGGTCGAAGGCGTTAACCTCTTTCGCTTTCCGCTCGAGCAGCATTTGGTAGACCTCGGAAATATCAGCGACCATTTTTTCGGTGCGGAAGTTTGGGTCAACGTGTTTGCGGCCGTTCTCGCCGAGCTTTCGTCTCAGATCTTCATCTTCCAGTAGATGTGCGACGCGGTCGGCGAGGCCGACGTTGTCGAACGGCTTCACAAGATAGCCCGTGTAATCGTCGATAACGACCTCAGGAGCCCCGTCGATGTCGAACGAGACGCACGGCTTGCCCATCGCAAGCGACTGCGGCAGAACGCGGGCGAGGCCTTCGCGTAAGGACGTGTGGACGACGACGTCCATCGCCGAGATCATCTCGGGGATCCGTTCCCGCGGAATTAGGCCGGCGAAAACAAAATTATCAAGAATGCCAAAGCCGCGTGCACGTTCCTGAAGATGTTCGAGCAGCACACCGTCGCCGATGAGGAAAAACCGCACATTAGGCACACGTTTGACGATCTCAGGAGCGGCGTCCATCAGTTCGTCGTGGCCTTTTAATGGAAAAAGACGGGCGATCTTACCGACGACCGGAGCGTCAAGCGGAATGCCGAACTCACGTTTGACCAAGTTGGCGTCAAATTTTGCGTTGAGGAACCAATCGAGTTCCATCCCGCTATAGATCGTGCGAAAGCGTTCGGGCTCAGCAATTCCGGCGGCGATCGCCTTTTTGACGATGATCTCAGAAACGCTGATATAAAAATCGGTGACCGGCGCGCAGATCTTTTTGGCGAGCCACCACGAGCGATTAATTATCCATGGCTGATAATCGTGAAAGACCAGGCTGTGTAGCGTGTGAACGATGATAGGCGTCCCGGCGATCCAGGCCGCGAGACGGCCGAGCACACCGGCCTTTGACGAGTGAGTGTGAACGATGTGGTAGCGGCCCTTTTTTATCAGCCTGTAAAGCTTCCAAAAAGCGATGAGGTCTGAGAACGGATTGATCGAACGGCCCATCTCAGGCAAGACGATCAGATTGGTGTCACGGCGCGCCTGTGAAAGCAGTTCGCCTTCTTTTCCTTTGTCGATGCCGGAGATGAAATCGACCTCATACTCGGGCATCGCATCGAGCCCGACGACGGACAGCAGCGTGTTCTCCTGTGCACCTCCGACGATCATGCGAGTGATGATGTGGAGAACGCGGATCGGATCAGACATTCGCTACCACCAAATAATCCCGATCCAGGTGGATGAATTCGTAATCGGTAACTCCGGACTGAGCGAGAATGTCGCGGACCTGTGCCTCGCGATAGAGAAAGAGCGGCGTACCCTTGAGCCAAAACCGGACACGGCGGAGCGGGATACGCCACTCGACGGCTTTAGGAAAGCTCATGATCAGCTTGCCTTTCGTAAGTTCGCGCATTGCGGAGATGATCGGCACAGGATATTCGACATAGTCGAAAAAGCCGTTACCGGTACACGCGTCAAAGGGTGCTTCAGATCTATCGATATCATCGGGAAATGCACCGACGATGTACTCGCATTTGTCGCTGAGGCCGGCTTGGTCCGCAAGTTTATCAGCGATCTCGATCATTCCTTTCGCAAAGTCGATGCCGACGACCTTGGAAGCACCTTCGCGAGCAAAGGCGATACAAAACCGGCCCGAGCCGCAACCGACATCCAGTATTTTTTTATCCTCGAGCGGTCTTAGTTTCTCAACGTTCAGCTCGAGGCGTTTTTGCACAACGCCGCGCCAATAGTTATCGACAAACGCCGCGAACGGGCCTTTCTTCGTCTCGTATATCGCGTCAAAACGCTCTGCGTCATCGTGAAAATGATCGCGTACTTTTTCTTCTACAGTTGTCGTATTCTCTGTTGTCATAAATTATCAGATCGAGTTTCGTACGCCCTTACTGCGTGCGGGCTTCCGCACCGATACCTAAAACCTCGCCCATCGGGGCCATCTTAAAATCTTTCAAAAGCTTTTTCAGCCGCCGCTCGGTCGCCCCGAGATTAAAATAATGGGTCAACGCGATGCGTCGCGGCACGTCGATCCGCGGGTGGCCGGGGTCGAGTTCCCACGGGTGCAGGTAGAAGGTCACCGGCTGGCCCTCGCGATTGACGGCCTTGATCGCCTGCTTGGTGACCTGATACGGATAGATCCTAAAATACGCTCCACCAGAGATCGGCATCGTAAACCCGGGCAATTTCAACGTCGAGATCGGAAACTCAACGAACTCAAATTTCTCGCGTTTGATCGTGTACGGAAAACGCGGAGCATCGGCTATTCCATAGCGATAATTCAGCACAGGAAAGATGCTGGAATCGTATTTGATCCCAAGCTCGCCCAGGATATCGAGTGCCCAGAGCGAATCTTTCGTGATCGAAAAGAACGGTGCACGATGGCCGAGCACTTTCTTGCCGGTCAGATCCTCGAGAAAATGTATCGCCCTTGTCAATTCTTGCTGAAACAACGCCGGTTCCTGCTTGTAGATCAGCGTGTGCGAAAATCCGTGCGTCCCGATCTCATGGCCCTCAGCCTCGATCCGTTTGACTATTTCAGGGTGTTTTTCGGCGACATATCCGAGCATGAAAAACGTTGCCTTTACATTCGCTTCGTCGAGAATGCGAAGTAGCTTATCGCCGACCATCTCGATGCGGTCCTCGAACTTGTCCCAATCCGCATAAGGGATCTCGATGCCTTGATACCAGTCTTCAAAGTCGATCGTTAGTGCATTCTTAACCGGAACCGTGCTCATGAATTAAAGTTTCCCAAAATCATTTTCAGATATGCCAGCCTGCCGAAGGATACTTCGCAAGGTTCCACTTGCAACTTCTTTGTGTTTTGGAACAACTGCGGTAACGGTGCCAATTGACGTTGTCTTAGCAAATTTAATGTGACTCCCGGTCTGGCCGACTTCAAAAAATCCTGCCTTAAGTAGCTTTCTCCGAATCTCTCGAAAAGGTGTAGGTTTCAAGCAGCAACCTCAAATTCAATAGTTCTGACCTGGGGCAAAACGGTCGCTGCTGGCGGTGTAAAATGAAGAGCCAATGCATCTCGAAGATTCTCGACTGCCTCTTCTTCTGACAATCCTTGCGAAGCGATATCAACGTCAAGACATTGAGCAATAAACCATTTGCCTTCTCTTGAGACTACACAATTCACGTCTTTCTTCATAAATCTTCCTTAAAATGGCAACCGGCTGTATCCATCGCGGCCCGCCTGTTTCATCGGGCGGCGGCAGATCGAACGACTGTGCGGGGATATCGCTGCCGGCTGCCAAACCAAAAGTATTTTAACACCAATCAGGCGCATTTACCGACGCCGCTATTACGGATCGATAAATCGCTGAAACCATAATTCGAGCATTAGCAGCGTCCAAAGCTGAAATGCATGATCTCGCTCACCGCTTGTGTGTTCGTCAACATATCGCTCGAGAATATCAGGTTTGACGATGCCCCTCTTGAGCGACTTTTCTGCGAGCAAAACGCCGCGAACAAAATCTCTCATCTCGCCGCGAAACCATGCGCCGATCGGCACACCAAACCCCATTTTTCGGCGATAAATGACCTCTTTTGGGACAAGCCGGGCAGCGGCTTTTTTTAGGAGCGATTTTGTTTCGACGCCTCGCATTTTCAAATTTTCAGGCAGCGAGGCCGCAAATTCGATCAGGTTATGGTCGAGAAACGGCGACCGGGCCTCAAGCGAGTTTGCCATAGAGGCGATATCGACCTTTACGAGCAGATCGTTCGGTAAATACGTCATCTGGTCCGTCAAAAGCGTTGCGTCGAGCGTCCCCGCGCCGTTTGCGGCGGCAAACCACTTATCTAAAAAACCAGACGCATTTTGGCCGGCAACGGCCGACTCAAATTCTGCAGTATATATCTCTCGTTTTGCGTCCCGATTGAAGGTCGACATCCATCGAAAATACCGCTCCGTCCGGGGCAGATTTGCTGCCTTTAGAAATCTCTTGGCATCACGAAAGCGGCTTCGTTTTAGTTCCGACGTCGGTATTAAACTGGCCGGTGCCTCGATAAATATCTTTCGAAGCACGGACGGTACGCGATGGTACGCTTCCGCGATCCGCATTGCGGTGTATCGCTCGTAACCCCCAAAACTCTCATCTCCGCCGTCGCCGTTCAGAGCAACGGTCACATGTTTTCGCGTTTCTTTTGAAACGTAATAGGTCGGTATCGCACTCGAATCAGCATACGGTTCACCGTAATGTTCGACCAGCGTCGGTATGACATCCAGTGCGTTTGGGCGAACGATAAATTCGTGATACTCGGCACCGACATGGTCTGCTACGCGCTTTGCGTATTTGAGTTCGCTGAAATCTTGCTCTTCAAACCCGATGGAAAAGGTCTTAACCGGTTGACCGCTTTCCTCAGCCATCAATGCAACGACCGCAGACGAATCGACACCGCCCGAAAGAAACGCTCCGAGTGGAACTTCTGAGATCATCCTCAGCCGCGTCGATTCGCGAAGAATGCGAGTTGTTTCCTCGATCGCCTCTTCTTCTGTGATCTTGATCTTCTTTGAAAAATCCGGCTGCCAGTAACGCCGTGTCTCGATCTCGCCGGCCTTCCAACGAAGCCAATGGCCGGGCTCGAGTTTTCGGATCGCCTTAAATGCGGTCTGCGGCGCCGGGACGCATAGATACGACAGGTAGCTGTCGATCGCCAGCATATCGACCTCTCGCGACACGCTTGGATGCTGGAGAACAGCCTGAAATTCGGAGCCGAAGATCAGATCACCGTTTGATTGATGCGAGTAAAGTAGCGGTTTTTTGCCAACCCGGTCACGAGCTAGGAAAAGTGACTGATCCCGTTCATCCCAGATCGCAAAAGCAAACATTCCTCGCAAATGCTGAAGGCAATCGGGGCCAAATTCGTCGTAAAGCTGCAGAACAGCCTCAGTGTCTGATTTTGTGTAAAGTGAATGCCCGCGTTCTTCTATACCCTTTCGCAGGGCCTGATAGTTGTAGATCTCGCCGTTAAAGATTATCCACTTCGAATTATCGCTGTTGTGGATAGGTTGATGGCCGCCGGCAACGTCAATGATGGCAAGCCGCCGCATAGCGATCCCGACGTTTTGGTTTAAGTAGAATCCGTCATCATCGGGCCCGCGATGAGCGATGGCTAGATTCATGCGTTCGAGAATGCCGCGATCCGCCGCAGCCCCGTTTGCGTTTACAAATCCCGTTATTCCACACATTTATCTATTGTCATGCATCGCCTTTAAATGCTCGTCGATCCGCCTGCGTGCCGCGAGGCGAACGAGCTTTTCATTCTCACGCTGCTCCCAAAAAACCGTGTGCCCGACACCGATCAACATAAACAGGAAAACCTGGATCTGGGTCCGCTGGCGATAGGCGGTCCCGACATTCCCTTGAAAGATCGTATAGGCGATCGTTAGCAAAAGGCTGAAGACGAGAATGGGAAAGGCCTTTCTCAGCTTGTGTTTGACCGTATAGACCAATCCGAGGCCGAGCAGCGGCAGCATCGCCCACCAAACCAGAATTTCCGGTATAGTGATCGCCTGCCGAAGGTTCGCGGCCTGCCACGGAAAGGGTGCAAACATCAGATACGCAAACCCCATAGGCATCGCAGAAAGTGCTCCTTCGGTCGTGGAAACGTCGACATCCTCGCCAAAGCCGGAGCTCGCGGCACGCGCCAGATCTGAACGGCTGCTCTGAATGCGTTCGAGGTTACCGAATACGCGCAGTTCGACGCTAGCATTGCGGCCGACGCCGAGATACATCAGCGCAAAGCCGACCGCCGCCATTAAAACGATGCCGCGAACAAGCGATTTGGTAGTCGTCGCAAACCCGATCAAAAAGCTGCCGGCTACCGCGACCGCGACCATATAAAAGATATAGAATCGCAGCGACAATATCCCGAACATAGCCAGGATCAACATTCCGAGAGCCGGGTAATTGAATTTTTCCTGCAATTGCAGAACCATCGTCATCGCAAGCACGAGCATGAAGATGATCAGCCCGTCTTTTAACAGTTGGCCGGACCAAATCACAAATGACGGAAAGATCGCGATGGCGAGTGCGGAAAATTTGGCAACCGTCAGGTTGTTATAGATCTTTCGCGAACAATAGAACACCATGGGAGCCGTTGAGGCTCCGATGACAGCGCAAAAGGATTGGGCCGCAAAAATATTTCTGCCCAGCAGCATATAAATGGCGCCGGTCAGATAGTTCATACCCCAAGCCGCTCCGCTGGCAGGGTCATTCTGATATAGAAGAACATCGCTCGCGACATTGCGCCCGAGCCAGATCTCGACCATGGCCGCACCGTTCTGGTCGTACGCAAGCGCGTCACCGCCGAAAAAACTTCGCAGGTCAAAAACGTGGACGAAAATACCAAAGCCCATCCTCAGGGCAAGCGCGACCAGAAAAGTAGTGGTAATAAATTCTTTCTGGTCAGTAAAGTGCCTGAACGCCATCAGCAGCGGCCCGGCCATCACAAACACTAATGCAATACCTAACGCCCCCTCAGGAAACGGCACTGCGATCACCCCGAGGGCGATCACCAGCACGCAGCCTAAGAGAATAAAGCGGTTACGCATTACGGATTTTCCTCGCGAAGCACAAGGTTGTTTTCGAGCACAAGAGCGTCAAAATTGGCATTTCCAAAGGTTTTGATCGCGTCCTGCGGCGTGCAGACGATCGGCTCCTGTACATTGAACGAAGTATTGAGCAGCATCGGAATACCGGTGATCTTTTTGAATTCGTTGATCAACTGCCAATATCTCGGATTTACTTCTTTATTGACCATCTGCGGCCGGGCAGTTCCATCAACGTGGACAACGGCAGGTATCTTCGATTTATATTCCTCGGCGACCTCAATAACGGTGATCATGAAAGGGTCGTGATGTTCGACACCGAAAACCTCAGTTCCATGTTCCTCAAGCATCGACGGCGCCAGCGGACGAAACCACTCGCGAAGCTTAACTTTGTGATTAAGTATCTCGCGCATATCCGCCCGGCGCGGATCGGCGAGGAAGCTGCGGGCCCCGAGTGCCCGCGGACCGAGCTCCATTCGCCCATTGAACCAGCCAATGATCGCACCATCCGAGATCATTTTGGCGAGCTTCGGTAAAAGCTCGTCGTCCGGCAGAGTTTGATATTTCAACCCGGCGTCATCGAGAGCGGTCCGGCATTGCTCATTTGTAAATCCGGGGCCCCAATACGCCGAGTTCATCACGAACTTTCGCGGTTTGCCCAGCTTCTGGTGCCAAACCATCATGGCTGCGCCGAGCGAGCATCCCGCATCACCGGCAGCCGCCTGAACATAAAACCTTTTGAACGGCGTCTCGTGAAAGATGCGGCCGTTCATAACCGAATTGAAAGCCACGCCGCCGGCCATGCAAAGGTTCTCTTCACCGGTCAATTCCTTGAGATGTTTGACGAGATGGATCGCCGTATCCTCAAGCGCTTTTTGTGCCGAGCAGGCGACGTCCCAGTGATGCTCGGTGAGCTCTTCGCCCGGCAGCCGCGGCGGGCCAAGTTCACTGATTATCCCTTCCGGAAACTGGTAATGTTTTGCGAGGTGGTGATCGAGAACACGAATATTGAAACGGAAATCCCCGTTACCATTGGTCGTTAAGACCTTTTCTCGAAAGAAATCATAGTGTTTCGGTTTGCCGTAGGCGGCGAGCCCCATGACCTTCCATTCGTCGCCGGCGAACATATCAAAGCCGATATAGTTAGTCACCGCCGAGTAGAACTGGCCAAGCGAATGCGGCAGTTTGACTCGTTTGAGAACCTCGATCTTGTTGCCTTTTCCGCGAGAGTAAAGCGTAGTAGTGTCCTCGCCAGTGCCGTCCCACGTCAATATCGCGGCAGAATCGAACGGCGAAACAAAAAACGCCGAAGCGGCGTGGGTTTGGTGGTGTTCGAGATAATGAAATTTGAAATCAGATGGGCCGAAATGTTCACGGAGCCGCTTCGGGTGCTTGAACATCCCCAGGTAACTTTCGCTGACCTGAGCAACGCCCCGGTCCACTCGCGTTTTGAACATTTCCTTCGAAATAAAGCCTACCCGGACCGCCTGCATGGCTTTATGACGCAGTATCCAAGGCTTCCAATAATGCCCCACGTGCTCGACATCCTTGAGCTCGATGCCGGCCTGGTCGAGGCAGAACTGGATCGCGCGATAAGGAAAACCCGCATGATGCTTAACCCGCGAAAACCGCTCTTCTTCGACCGCTGCCACGAGTTCGCCGTCTTTGATCAGCGAAGCCGCAGAATCGCCGAGAGTTGTTAAACCTAAAATATACATCGGGCTTATTTCACTAGTCCTTTCTGGCTCAATTCAGCGGTCGCCTGTTCGACGCGGTCGTCCGCGTCCTGCTCGCCCAGCCAGTCCAACAACTCCGCAAGGCCTTCCTCAAGCGTAACCTTTGGCTCGTATCCGAGCAGCCTCCGTGCCTTTGAAATATCGGCGACACAATGCCGAATATCGCCTTCGCGGTATTTTCCGACAATGACGGGAGCGATGTCTCTACCGAGACCCTCGGCTAAAAGTTCGGCGATCTTCTTGACAGAAGTTGCCCGCCCGGTTCCGATATTCATTGACTGATAATCGCCGCCGTCGGTTTCGATCGCGAGGAGATTTGCCTGGACAATATCGCTCACATGAACAAAATCACGCGACTGTTCACCATCCTCAAAGATCGTTGGAGCCTGATCGTTCAGCAGGCGCGATGAGAAGATCGCACAGACGCCCGTGTATGGGTTTGAAAGAGCCTGACGCGTGCCGTAAACGTTGAAATAGCGGAACGCAACGGTCGGTATCTTGTAAGCGCGGCCGACAGCGAGACAGTACTGTTCCTGATCCTGCTTGCTGACGGCATAGACCGACGTTGGAAACAGAGGCTTTTCCTCAGTGGTGCCGATCGTTTCGAGCAAAGTGCCGCAGGTTTCACATTTGAAATCCCAATCGTGAGCGGCGAGTTGTTCGTTTGGCCGTAAGAACGGGTTGACCGTTCTTGAGCAAGTATTGCAGCGATAAGCACCCTCTCCGTAGATCGACATCGACGATGCGACGATCAGCTTCTTGAACTGTGACGGCCGTTTGATCATCTCCTCGAGCAACACCGCAGTTCCGAGATCATTCGCCTTAACATACCTGACGATTTCGTACATCGATTGCCCGACGCCGACCTCAGCCGCCTGATGATACACGACATCGATGCCGTCCAAAGCAGCCGAGACCGCGGCCGCATCATTGACGTCGGCCCTGATAAACTCTGCCGACGCATTTAGATGCGAGGGCAGATTAGGGCCATGGACCTGCTCGACTATCGAGTCGAGGATCCTTACCTTGTGACCGCGATCGTCCAGAGCGTCGACCAAATGCGAGCCGATAAAACCAGCGCCGCCTGTAACCAGAATGTTCATTTTCTTTTAATTCAACCTTTTACTTTTGCTTCGGCGGCCCGGCGAAAGATCTCCAACACACGCGGGGCAACAACAATTGCAGAATAGTCTCTTTCAACCGTCGCTCGGCCGGCCAAGCCGATCGTCTTACGGAGATCTGCGCTATGGATCAACTGCTTGATAGCAGTGAGCCACTCTTCGGTTGTTTCGGCCAGAAAGCCGTTTTCGCCGTCTTTTATGATTGTAGAATTTACACCGACCGGCGAGCAAATGGTTGGGATGCCGAGTGCCATATACTGCAAGGCTTTGAGCCCGCATTTTCCGCGGCTCCAGTTCTCATCCGGTAGCGGCATCAGCCCGATGTCTATGGCCGCGAGATCGTCGATCTCGCTCTCGGACCTCCATTGGATCGCTTCGGTGTCAACTCCGGGAAGTTTATAGACGGGAGTGCCGATAACCCGCAGCCTAAAATCTTCCTCCTCGGCAAGTTTCTGAAGCACACCGCGGATCGTATCGAGGTGCTGGACAGTACTAAAACTCCCGCTCCAGCCGATTGTTATCGTTTCGAGCGTTTCGGCCCTTTCACGAACAATATACTTATCCGTATCGATCGTCGTTGGAATAATGGAGACGTTCGCATTCGTCTGCCGGGCATAATCAGCGAGATATTCGTTGCCGGCCATGACGTGAGTCGATAATTTACAGATCTCAGCAGTTTTCCCCGGGAATTTCAAATAACTAAGATAACCGTTCGACGGACTCTTATAAGAAACAAAGATAGCGTCATCAAAATCGAAAACGACCGGAACGCCGGATCGCGCGAGCTTTCGCTCGAACCATGGCGGCCCGAGAAGCGCCGCTTCGCGAAAGACATAGACGAGGTCGTAGCTGCTGACATCTGAAAGTTCTGCCCGCCTGCGTCGCATGTTCCGGGTGACGGCTCCGACCTTTTTCATGACTTCCCCGCTCTTATAGAGAACTGATCGAAGTTCGTCATTTTCAAACGGTGCGTAGGTGATCTCGACACCTCCTTCGCGAAGGATCGGTTCCCATTGCTCAATGCGGAAACGCTGGCCCGGCGAAGTATCGTAAACGGATGGAACTACGGCTAAAACACGCATATACAAAGGTTTAGATGTTACCAACTAATCAGCACCGTTGCAAAAAAGACGTTCGTAAAGCCGGCGGTAACGCAGGCCGCCCACAGCCTCAAGATCAAATCGTTCACGGGCTTTTTCTCGACAGTGATCGCTGATATCACCCAGGCCCTTTAGCCGGACAAAAGCATCGAGATATGCTTTCCTGTCGAAACGGTCGATCAAAACACCGACTCCATCGCCTGCGATCAATTCATCGACATCGCCAACACCTGAATTTGCAATTATCGGGAGGCCGGAGGCAAGGTATTCTGCGTTTTTCGTTGGCGAAGACGCCTGTTTTGAATAGCATTTCTTGATGAATGAAACCGCCGCATCGGCCGCGGCCAGGTATCGAGGTATCTCGGCAGGGGACACACCTGCAACAAATATTTCAGCTTCGCCAAACCCGATCTCTTTAAGTCGATTGTCAGCCATTTCAGCATCCCGCTGAGTCAGTATCATGACAAATAAAGTCGGGTCCGCCTCGCGTGCCGCCGCCAGAAAATCAAACATCTCATCCGATAGATACCAACCGCCAAACGAACCCACATAGGCGATAACGTATCTGTCACCGATATTCAATTCTTCGCGGATCTCGCGGCGAACCGACGTATCGACCTCAAACCTATCTAGATCGACGCAGCACGGGATGACCTCGACCGGCCTGCCGGATCTGTCAAAGCCGTTTTCCGCCGATCCCGGAAACAAGATCCGGCGTGCTTTTTCGGTTAGCACGACAAAGCCGTCCGCTTCCTCAAGCAGCCATTTCTCGACGCGCTTTACCGATCTATAGATCCAACCGCCTTCGGGCCAGATTCCCGCGTCCGTATATTCCTCAGGGAAAAATCCGCGAATGTCGAACAATATCTTTGGTTTGTGCGAACTAAGCTTGCGAGCAAGTGCACCCATAACCGCGGGCACATGAACACGGCAATGCAGGACATCAAAGCGGTGTTTGCGGTCGAGCTCTCTAACAAACCGGGCGCCGTTAACGATATCGAAGACGGTCGCCGGAACCGAAGGCCGTTTATGATAAGCGAGATGATGCCAGACGATGCCGCTTGCGGCGAGGGCGGCACGCTCGGTCTCGAGCTCAGACGGCGATAAACGCTCAGGCTCGAATGTAAGCAAATGGGCCTCGACTCCATCCTTGATAATTTCTTGCAGATACGGGATCACCTGCGTCCTGACCAAGGGCTCGCGGACGCCGAAATAGCAAATATAGAGTGATTTGTGCGGAGTTTCCTGATTCATCGATCAATCGGCCAAAGCGTAAACGTCAATGCCGCCGTCACCGAGCGGAGCGAAATCATACCCCGGCCCCACGACCTCGTCCGTTTCAGCATGAAAAACCTTATACCCAAAACTCTCAAGATACTCGATCATCTCTGTCGGGCTTGTCCCGTTTTTGATCAGGCGAGTGTAACCGACCTCGATAAACAGCTTTGGGTGGAACTTCGCTAGTAGATCGGCAGCACCGCGAAGGGCGTGCATTTCATAGCCCTCGATATCGATCTTCATGACATCGACTCGCTCTATGTTGTTTTCCTTAATGATGTTGTCGAGGGTGTCGGTCTCGATAGTCGTAAAATCCTCAAACCGTGCGGCCTCGGTGTCACTGAGGATGCGGTTCATTCCGAGATTATTCGGATCGACACGATAGAGCCTGACCGTTTCAGTTTTGTCAGAGACCCCGAGGTTGAATACATGAAGATTGTTTGCCTCATTTAGCCCGATATTTCTCTGCACTTTCTTAAAATTCTCGCCGTCCGGTTCAAACCCGTAAACAAAGCCTTCGCTTCCGGCCAACTTGCC
Source organism: Pyrinomonadaceae bacterium (assembly GCA_044228165.1). Classification (GTDB taxonomy): domain Bacteria; phylum Acidobacteriota; class Blastocatellia; order Pyrinomonadales; family Pyrinomonadaceae; genus OLB17. The sequence continues at coordinate 61,945 of JBGAVK010000002.1, forward strand.
GAAATGCAGCAGAGTCTCTCCGATATTCGTCCCGACGTCAAATACAATATCGCCAAGTTTCACGAGCGAATACAGCCGGTCACGCTGCTTTTCTTTGAAATCCCAATAGACGTACCACTGCATCAGGCAGCTGAGATCGAGTTCAAATTTGATCCCGTCCCTCTCTGCCAACCGCAGCGACCCGTGCGGATACAAATGCGGCCCCGGTATAAATCTCGACCCAAATCCGCCATATTTGACACCGCGAACCATCGAGAGCATCGCGCCCTCGAGCGGTGGTGCCGTGAACATTTTTCTGATCGAATCTAGTATTTTGGTCTTTGTGCTCAATGGTTTAGCGGGCATTTCGCCGCTTTGGTATTTTCAAAAAATGGACGATATTGCTCGGGTTTGCAGCAAGGCTTTTGACGGAATGCAACAGAAATCGGCCGTAATTCCCCGCAACAAAAAAGGATCCCGACAGATTCTGATGAAGTGCTCCAATCGCCCGCCCCTTGATCTCTTGCAGTCTCGGGTTCGTTTTAGCGAAAGCCTTTTCATATGCCAGGGTCATGTCGCGTTCCATAACCGCAATATTGCTGTGCATATTCGATGAATGAACACGATATTTCAGCAGCGGCTCCGCAACAAATCCGACCGCATAACGGATCGCGGTGCGAAAGTATAGATCCCAATCCGCCGAGGTTGAAAGCCGTTCGTCAAAGCCGCCAAGGGCATCGAAAACACTGCGCGGTATCATCGCACCGCTGCCGCCGCCGAGGATGCCGTTCGGCGAAAATAGTAATAGATCTTTCCACACCTCACTGCCTTCACCGCCACCTAGCCGCACTGCTAGCGAATTGCCGGCCTGATCTATCTCTGTCAAGCCAACATGAACGAGCCCCAGATCCGGGTCTTCTGTGAACCGTTCGACCTGCCTTTCGATCTTTTCCGGAAGCCACATATCGTCGGCGTCGAGAAATGCAACAAATTCACCGCGGCCGGCTTTTACACCATTATTTCGGGCGGCGGCGACGCCCTGATTCTGTTGAAAAATTGCCTTTATCCCGCGGCCGTAGCTCTCGATGACCGCCTTTGAACCGTCGGTCGAACCATCATCAATGACGATGATCTCAACAGTCGAATAAGTTTGCCCCAGCGCGCTCTCGATCGCTGCACCCAGATAACCGGCGTAGTTATAGTTTGGGACAATGACGCTGACAAGGCCTTTCTGCACCTAATTTTTCCTGCAAACTGCGACTAGGGTCGGAGCAAATTCGACCGATCCTTCATCAAAATTGTAATCCGTCTCGGTCGGATAAAAGGGCTTTCGCCAGATCGATCGACTAAGCGACTCGCGTATATCGACAGGCAGCTTATTAAAAACCTTCCAACCAAAGAGCCTCGCCTGTGTCCCTAGATCTCTCGGCAGCCGACGCTGAGCGTCAAAAAACGGAGGGATACCGGTTTTTTCATCGAGCGATTGGCCGAGAAACGTCTCAATCTGAAAGTGAGCCGCCAACTCAGCTCTCAATTCCGAAGGCGTGTATTCAAATACATGGAACGGGTTAGTGGGTTTGCCGTTTACAGGCTGCGAGTAATTTGCGTTTGGCGTCGAGAGGATCATCGTTCCGCCGGGCTGAAGGACACGGTGAAGTTCTACAATGAATCGTCTGCGTTCGTGTAGATGTTCCAGGGTTTCAAACGATGTGACAATGTCGAAGGCTCCGTCACCAAACGGCAATCCGATGCCATTTCCCAGCAAAACTCCGGCGTTCTCGCCGCACTCGGCAATTGCACTTTTTGCTGCCTCGGGGTCGATGTCGACACCGGTGACAAAAGATGCTTTCGATCTGAGCAGGCCGATACCGTAACCGGTTCCACAGGCAATATCCAATACACGGCGGCCCTCTACAAACGGCAATGCAAATACATAACGCGCCGCGTGCTCGCCCCAGTATGGCGACAGCCTGCCGGCATCGACCACATTAGCCCCCTGAAATCTTTCGGAGATCGCCATCCTATTTTTCTGCCATCCACCGGCTATATAGTTCAAAATGCCGTTCGACCATCTTTTCAGCCGTAAACCGCTGGCGAACGGACGCGGAACCCGCCAGGCCGATCACGTCCCGTCGTTCTCTGTCGTCGATCAGATTCTTGATCTCGGTGGTTATCGCCGCGATATCACCGGGCTCGATCAAGATTCCATTTTGCCCGCTCTCGATCACTTCTCGAGCACCGCCAACATCAGTTGCAATGACCGGCAGCCCTACGCCCATCGCCTCGATGAGCACCTGGCTAAAAGCTTCGGACAATGACGGCTGCACGAAAATATCCATCGCGTTCAGACACGCCGACACGTCGCTGCGCCACCCGGCAAAGATCACTTTTCCGTTTCCAATTTTTTCTGCTGCCTCTCGAACCTCGGGCAGCATACCTTTGCCGACAAAGAGAAGGCGAGTGTTCGGAATTTCGGCCGTGATCTGTTCAAATGCTTTGACCAGTTCCAGATGACCCTTGCCCGGCACCTGATTTCCGACATAGCCGATAGCGGTCTCATTATCTCCGATATCAAATTCATTTCGCACTTGGCTTCGCAGATCCGCACTGGGCGATAACTTTTGAAAATCAAAACCGAGATATACGACCTCGATATTCTCACGTCGAATACCGTCGGTGTCGATCATATACCGTTTAGCAGCTTCAGAAACCGTCATCACATGATCGGCTTTCTCCGCCATCCATTTGTCAGCGGCGATATGTAGACGCGACCCGAGCATTCGGACCACGCTTGTGTGGTGACGCATCAGAGCGACGATCGTCTTGTTTTGCAGCCGCTTCGATAGTACACCGATGATGCCGGAAAAAAACAGATGCGTATGCAGGATATCTACTCTCTCGTCCCGTAAATAGCGGGTCAGACGACGGACAGCCAACGGATACTGCCACTTCCTCTCGGCCCCAAGTGATGAGTAATTCATCTCGGGAACCTCACCGATCCACGAAGGCGGCTCACCGCTGCCGAGTTCGACAAGCGAAACCCTTACCCCTTTCCGGGTCAGCCCCAAGGCGATGTTTCGAAAATAATCACCCTCTACCGATGTATCGCAAAAGTGACAGACATGCATGCGGCTCAAAATATAAGGCGTGGCGGTTCAGAGTTCAGTTCTTTTTCAATACAACCGCGATATTCGCGTGATTTCTGATCTTCCTGAATGCGTAGTCAAATAAACTTCTCGGTACTGTGTAAGGGACCACGGACAGCATTTTCATTTTCTCGAACAAAGTATGCGATACCGGGAGCGACCGGACATCGGTCAGCAATTTCGCCATTAGGTATGCATCGACTATCGGGCCTCGCTGATCGTACAAAAGGTGATCATCGATCCTGAGATCAAAATGCTCCGCCATCTTTGTAAATGCCTTTAGATTCCATAGTCCGGCATGGTGAGGCGGCATATTCAGTGGGTCATATTTACTAAAGCGTTGAAAATAAGGTTCGTTGTTCGGCACGCTGAAAACCAGCTTTCCGGTTGGCTTAAGGGCGGCGATCGCGGCAGTCAGAAATGGCCGAACGTCGGTGATGTGTTCCAGAACTTGAAATGCACAAATAAGATCGTATTTCTCGGGGTTGTTTTTCGCGTGATCCTCTATAGATTCACCGGCTGCGGCTAGGCCCCGCTCCTGTGCCTTCTCAAGCGCCTCAGAATTAAATTCGAGTCCAAAAGCGTTCTTTGTCCTTTCCAAAACCCGTTCAAGAAAAGTACCGGTATTAAAACCGATCTCCAAAACGTGGTCATCCTCGTTTACTTGTTTCAACCCGCACTCATGATCAGTTTCCCACGCCCTCTCGTATTTGTGGCCTTTTCGCTCCGCTTCGCGGTGCATGCTCTGGTAGAATGCCTCGTCGCCCGCAGCGTCGGTTGGGTAGTAAAACCGGTATCCGATATCTTGGCATTCAAGCAGATACAATGTATCACCGTGCCGAAAGTACTCGCCTACCTCTAAATTCTCTTGTTCTTTATACAGCCTGACTATATCGGCAACGTCATAGGTGTCAACCAGTCTGACTTTACCGCCGGTGATCGGACTCTTCGGCAATACCAATTCAAAAGTATCGGAATTTGCGGCCATAAACTAAAAATAACTGCTATCGACAGATCTTTGACAAACTAACTATCCGGCCACAAAATTCCGGTAATTTTTCAGCATATTTATGCCGTCGGCCAGTGCCTTCCGCCATATCAAGACAATAACAAACGAGACCCCAATTGCAAGAATGACGGCAGTGAGCAGATCGCCGGTCAACGATGCATACCCCGACGCAGTCAGCGTTGGCAGTAGGGCCGGTATCGTCCATCGGTGCCGCAGCGAAAATTTGAAATGGCCTATCAGGACCACTGCCAACAACGTCGCAATGTACGAGATAACCGTTGCCCATGCACAACCCTTAAGCCCGTATTGGGGGATCAGCAAGTAATTAGCGGCAAAATTGACACTGGCTGCAACCAAAGCGAGCAAGGAAGCTATATATGTCGCTGAGACCGCATTGATATAAGGAGCAAACCCGATCACGGTCGGTATCGCTGCAACCGCGCTCGACATCAATATCCAAAAAATAATAACCGATTGATCGGCCTGAAGCCCAAGCACCTGCGGAATTATGAATCTTATTGCCACGCCCGCACAAACCCCTACAAGCCCGCCGACAAAGGTCAGCAGAGGCAGGAGATCCTCAATATAAGAAGTCACACGGCTATTCTTGGCGCCTGATCTAAGGGTTACAAACATCGGCAGGAGCAACGTCCCGGCAAGCAGGGGAAACTGCATAAGTATGCCGTTCATCTGGTAAGAAACCGAGTAAACCCCCAGATCAGATTTCGAAAGATATTGCGAGATAAAGATCGCATCGAGATAATTCGTTGAGAAATATCCGATCAGCGAATACGGGATCAGCGGGACGGAAAATCTCAGCAACCTTTTGATCGATTCGATCTTTATGCTTATCCGCCACGAAAACATTCGTCGGATCGCAAATAGACCGGCAACACCGACCACAGCCGGAGCGGCAATGTAAGCGGCAACCGCAGTCATGCCATCGAGCCGGCCCGCCGCAAGCAAAATGCCGAGGACAGCAAAGATCAAGATGCGCTCAACCGCTAAAAGAACGCCTTGCAGCTGCGGCAATTTTGCTGCCTGAACGGCATTTTGAATATGCAGCGAAAAAGCGGTCGCCGCAAAATGAGCTGCGACATACCACATTGCGTCGTGCGGCAGCTTTAGCCCGCTAGCAAGAAGAGGAAGCCACAAAACCCCAAAAACCAGAAGTATGAGCGTATTAGGGATCAGGATCGCGGTTCTCGCCCAGAACGAATCGGTGATCCTGCCGGTCTCAACAAACTCTTCGACCCCGAAGCGCGTCAGCGAAACCCCTGTCCAGTTAACAAAGATCAAAACCACCTGCGAAGCGGCGATGACCGCAACTACACCGCCGTATCCTTCAGTACCGAGGTATCTCGTAACAAGCCAGACCGACGCAAATGAAAACAATGCGACGGTCACCTGTGCGACAACGAGCGACGAGTAATTTCGAATTGCGTTTCTTAAATCCCAACCGGCGGTGCGCCGTTCCGAGGCGGATGATCCGGAACTCGACTCTGAAATTGGGGCTTTTGGGTCAGAATTCACGGTTGAAGTGTATTTACAGATCGGCGGCAGTGTCAATCGAATTGGCTCCCCCTGACTGTTCAGCCGCAAGCGGCTGAACAGTCAGGGGGAAAAATTTGTCGCCTAATGGTCGTGCCCGCCGCCCGCACCGTCAGGGCCGTGATAGATCTCGCTGCCCGTGGCAACAAATTCCTTGGCCTTTTCGCTCATACCGACAGCCAATGCCTTTTCTGCCTCGATATTTTGAGCGTTTGCGTAGTCGCGAACGTCCTGCGTGATCTTCATTGAGCAGAAATGCGGGCCGCACATTGAACAGAAATGCGCGAGTTTCGCACCTTCGGCAGGCAAGGTCTCGTCGTGAAACTCCTTTGCCTTTTCCGGATCGAGACCTATGTTGAACTGATCTTCCCATCGGAATTCGAACCGTGCCTTTGAAAGAGCGTTATCGCGATACTGTGCTCCGGGATGGCCTTTGGCAAGGTCGGCGGCGTGAGCGGCTAGTTTGTAGGTAACAACGCCTTCTTTTACGTCCTGTTTGTTCGGCAATCCGAGGTGTTCTTTCGGCGTTACATAACAGAGCATCGCCGTACCGAACCAGCCGATCATCGCGGCCCCAATTCCAGAAGTGATGTGGTCGTAACCCGGAGCAATGTCTGTCGTCAGCGGCCCGAGCGTGTAGAACGGAGCCTCCCCGCAGATCTCGAGCTGCTTGTCCATGTTCTCTTTGATCAGGTGCATCGGAACATGGCCCGGCCCTTCGATCATCGTCTGACAATCCATTTCCCAGGCGATCTTGGTCAGTTCGCCCAGCGTGTCGAGTTCGGCAAACTGGGCCTCGTCATTCGCATCCGCGATCGATCCGGGCCGCAATCCATCGCCCAGCGAAAACGCCACATCGTACGTCCGCATGATCTCGCAGATCTCGCGGAAGCGTGTGTAGAGGAAGCTCTCCTCGTGATGTGCGAGGCACCATTTCGCCATGATCGAGCCGCCGCGAGACACAATTCCGGTCGTGCGTTTCGCAGTCATTGGAATATAAGGCAGCCGAACGCCCGCATGGATCGTAAAATAATCGACGCCCTGCTCAGCCTGTTCGATCAGCGTGTCGCGGTAAATTTCCCACGTCAGGTCCTCAGCCTTGCCGTTCACCTTTTCCAGCGCCTGGTAGATCGGTACGGTGCCGATAGGCACGGGTGAATTGCGCAGTATCCATTCGCGAGTCGCGTGGATGTTCTTGCCGGTCGAAAGGTCCATTACCGTGTCCGCTCCCCAAAGCGTCGACCACCGCATCTTTTCGACCTCTTCCTCAATGCTGGATGCAATAGCGGAATTGCCGATGTTCGCGTTGATCTTTACGAGGAAGTTACGCCCAATGGCCATCGGCTCGCTCTCCGGGTGATTGATGTTGTTAGGGATGATCGCCCGGCCGCGGGCGACCTCGTCGCGGACAAACTCGGGCGTGACAAATTCGGGTATCGCGGCACCAAACGATTCGCCCTTGTGCTGATGATTGAGCGACGAGCGGTCGCTGCGTTCCGACATCGTCAGATGGTCAAACGCCGCCTGCCGGCCAAGGTTCTCGCGGATCGCGACGTACTCCATCTCGGGCGTTATGATCCCCTTGCGGGCGTAGTGCATCTGCGTAACACAATGACCGGCTTTTGCTCTCAGTGGAGCGCGTTTTAAGCCGGGAAATTCTTCGAGCGTACCGCGTTTGTTGGCTTTTGCGATCTCTTCGGCACCTTTGGTCAGATAGCCATTGTCCTGCGGCAAGACCTCACGCCCCTCATATTCCTCGACATCGCCACGCCCGACGATCCAATCTCTACGAAGCGCAGGCAAGCCCTCGCGAACGTCGCATTTCTGCGTCGGATCGGTCCAAACGCCGCTCGTGTCATACACACGAACCGGTGTATTTTGTTCCAAATTGCCGTCAAAATCTTTCGACGGCGACAGAGCGATCTCACGAAACGGAACGCGTAAATTGTGTTTGTTTTGATTGACTGTCGAGCCATTCGTCTCGACATAGACCTTCCGCGAAGCCGGCAATTTAACCTGATCGCTCGTTTTCTCTTCTGAATTCTGAATTCTGACTTCTGACTTCTTTTCCATCGTTTTTCTCCCTTCGTCGGTATTATCCGCATCAGGTTTCTAGGGTAATGCCCAAGGGCAACTCTCAGCTTACGCTCCCCTGAAAACTCTAAATTGCTTTTCTATATTACGCTGAGCCAGAACTGTGTGCAATGCAACAATACTCCGGCAGCATCCATCCGATGTGCTATAAACAAATGAACGACATCTGATATGAGGAACCAATCTATGTTGATCTTTTGCCTGTTGGTACCTCTGCTCGGGATAGGGTGTGAACCTTCCGGGTCAGTGGATCTGAAATCTGTCTCGACGCTCAGCGGCGATGCCAAATTCCGCGTCGAGGTCTTTGCCAGCGGGCTCGAAGTTCCATGGGGATTTGCCTGGCTTCCCGGCGGCGACATGCTCGTGACCGAACGGCCGGGCCGCGTGCGGATCATAGAAAAAGGTAAGCTTAGGGCCGAGCCCGTATTTGTTGTTCCGGATGTTGAGCCTTCGAGCGAGAGCGGATTGATGGACATTTCGCTGCATCCCGAATTCGCTAAGAATAGCTTTGTCTATCTCGCCTATTCATACAACAAGGACGGCAAGCGGGTTAAGGTAATGCGTTACAAATACGCGGGCGGCAAATTTACCGATCCGAAAGTCATCATCGAAGAGATCCCCGGTGCGCCAAACCACGCCGGTATGCGTTGCCGCTTTGGGCCTGACGGAAAACTTTATGTGACGACCGGCGACTCGACCGATTGGACATTGGCTCAAAAAATGGATTCGCTTGCCGGCAAAACGCTGAGACTTAACGATGACGGCACGGTGCCATCGGATAATCCGTTCATAAAGACGCCGAATGCGCGGCCTGAGATCTTGTCCTTCGGCCACCGAAATGCTCAGGGATTAGCGTGGCAACCCGGAAGCGGGCTGATGTTCCAGACCGAGCACGGGCCGAGCTTTTTCGAAGGAAAAGGTTCGGGTGGCGATGAATTCAACCTCGTCGAACGCGGTGCAAATCTCGGCTGGCCTGAGATCCACCATAACGAAAAACGGGACGGCATGATCTCGCCGCTACTGGAATACAGCCCTGCATGTGCACCCGGAAGCGGAATGTTTTATAACGGCGCTGCCTTTCCGTCGTTCAAGGGCAATTTCTTTTTTGGCTGCCTGCGCGGAGCAAAGATCATTCGGGTCGCACTCAATGGCCGCAGCGTCGTGAGTCAGGAAGACCTCCTCCCGAGTGTATTCGGCCGTATACGCGAAATGGAAGAGGGCCCCGACGGGTTTATCTACTTCGCGACATCAAACCGCGACGGCCGTGGCAATGCCGCAAAAGACGACGACCGGATCATGCGGATCGTTCCGAGCCAGTAGCCCGCACCTGACTAAATGTGATCTTCAACAGAATGGCTGCTGAGAAAAGAAAGGACCTATTTCTCCGCTTCCAAGATCGCTTTTGACTCTGCCAGTTCGGCCTTGTGGGCGTCGGTAACTGCGGGATATTTCATCTTCAGCGACTCTAGTTTTTTAACTATCACCTCTGAAACTGCCAGACGAGTAAACCACTTCTTGTCTGCCGGGATGATATACCAGGGCGATGCTTTGGTAGAGGTAGCCGACATCGCGTCTTCATAAGCTTTCATATAGTCGCCCCAGAAGGCTCGTTCCTTGGCGTCGCCGGCTGAAAATTTCCAATTCTTTTCAGGCATCTCGATGCGTTCGAGAAATCGTTTCTTTTGCTCATCTTTTGAAACGTTGAGAAAGAACTTGATGACGTGTGTGCCGTTTTCGGCAAGATGGTTTTCCCAGTCGCGAATATGTTCGTATCGTTTCTTCCAGATATTCTTATCGTTCTTGATCGCGTCGGGCAACTGCTGGCCTTGCAAAATGCCTGAATGAACGCGAACAACCAGCACCTCCTCGTAGTGCGACCGGTTAAAGATGCCGATGCGTCCGCGCTCCGGCAGCGCCTTTTGGCATCGCCAGAGATAATCATGGTCGAGTTCCTCGGCCGAGGGTGCCTTAAAGGCGGTCACCTGGCAGCCCTGCGGATTGACACCGCTCATCACATGTTTGATCGCGCTGTCTTTACCGGCACCGTCCATCGCTTGAAAAATGATCAAAAGTGAGTGAACATTTTGCGCGTAAAGAATATCCTGTAACTCGGCAAGACGCTGGATGTTCTTTTCGAGATCTTCGGCAGCCTGTTTCTTGTCGGTAAAACCATCAGTGAAATCGGTCGGGTGCTTTTTCAGATCTACCTTTGATCCTGCTGCGACGAGGAATTTTTCTGTTTTCATATTATTTTTTTGCCTTGGATAACACGAATATCACGAATCTAATGAAATTACTAACACTTTTTATCTTACTCCTGGCTTCGACATTTGTTATTGCTCAGCCAAAACTCGTCCCCAACAAGATCACGCTTAAGGACGGAAGGACGTTTTCGCTTAATGTCGCCGACGGATTTGAGATCATTCCCGCGATGGAAGGCCTCAAACGTGTGCGTTTTTTCGCAAGAGCACCCGATGGCCGCATTTTTGTGACCGATATGTATGACCTGACTGACAATAAAAGGGGTAAGGTTTACATTCTCGACGGTTGGGATGCGCGAACCGGAAAATTCTCGACATTAAAGACCTATATGTCAAACCTTCGCAATCCCAATAGCTGTCAATTTTATCGGGACTCGAATGGGCAGGACTGGTTCTATCTCGCAGAAACCCACCAGCTCACACGCCGCCGCTTCACCCCGGGTGAAACAACGCCGACGGACAAAAGGCCGGAGGTTTTGGCAACTTTTCCTGATTACGGCCTTTCATACAAATACGGCGGCTGGCACCTGACCAGAACGATCTCTTTCTCGCCTGATGGCAGGTTGTATGTTTCGGTCGGCTCGAGCTGTAATGCCTGCGTCGAAAAGGAAAGGGTCAGGGCAAGTATCGTTTCCATGAACCCGGACGGCAGCGACCAACGAGAATTTGCGCGAGGGCTGCGTAACGCAGCCGGCCTGCGGGCGATCGGGAATTATGTCTTTGCGACCAATCAGGGCAGCGACCACTTGGGGCTGCAGAAACCGGATGAGACATTTTACGCGCTAAAAGATGGCACGGATTACGGCTGGCCGTATTGCCATTCGTCCAACGGGAAGATCTTTGCCGACCCGGGCTTTAAGCGTCCCGGACAGTGTAAGAACGTGCCTGCACCTTATGCTTACTTTCCCGCCCATTCGTCCGCACTCGGGTTTGATTATTTCGATGACGAAGGTGCTCCTGAATTAATAAAAAATGGTTTTCTCGTAGCTCTTCACGGTTCGACGAACAAGGAGATCGGGCGCGGCTATCAGATCGCATTGATGCGTAAAGGCGAAAAACTTCAAAACTTCATCACAGGGTTTCTTGTCAAAGGCGCCGTCATGGGACGACCGTGCGACATCATGAAACTCGATGCAAACTCGTTCCTTTTCACGGACGATAACAAGGGTATCGTATATTACGTTCGAAAAAAGGGTTGATCGGAGCTAGATTGACTATAGAATTGATTTTGTTTTGTAACAGAATCTGTTACGATTATCGTTTGCAGAGGCGATCGATATGAACATCGGCATTACAGTTTATCCAACCTATGGCGGCAGCGGCATCGTGGGCTCTGAGCTCGGCCGCGACCTTGCCGAACGCGGTCATAATGTTCACTTCATATCCTCGGTGCTGCCGACGCGACTGACTGAACTGAACGAACGGATCCACTTTCATGAGGTCGAAATGATGTCGTATCCGCTTTTTGAACATCAGCCGTACGACCTCGCTCTCGCGACAAAGATGGCGACTGTCGCCCGCGCTGAAAAGCTCGACCTGCTTCACGTTCACTATGCAATACCGCACTCAATTTCGGCGATCTTGGCGCGCGAATCGATCAAGCAAAAGCGATATGTGCCGGTGATAACGACGCTTCATGGAACCGACATCACGCTCGTCGGGGCGGATCGCAGCTATCTGCCGATCACGCGTTACGGCCTGCAGCAGTCGGACGGCGTTACGGCTGTTTCAAAATTCTTGAAGAAGGCGACGATCGAGACGTTCGATTTTGACGAGATCGAGGTCATCCCGAATTTCATCTGCCCTAATCATTATCTGCGGCTGCCTGATTCGCCCTTGCGCAGTGAGCTTGCACCGAATGGCGAACGACTTCTCGTACACGTTTCAAATTTTCGCCACGTCAAGCGGCCGATCGACTGTGTAGAGATACTCGCAAAGGTACGTGCCGCAGGCGAAAATGCCCGGCTCATAATGGTCGGTGACGGCCCTGAGCTTTCGGCGGTTCGTTATCGCGCCGAACAGCTCGAAATGAACGGCAATGTCGTCTATGTCGGGAAGCAAGCGAACATCGCCGATTATCTGGGCATCGCTGATGTTTTCTTACTGCCGTCCGAACTCGAATCCTTCGGCCTTGCCGCTCTCGAAGCCCAAGCTTGCGAGGTTCCCGTCATCGCGACGAGCATCGGCGGTATCCCCGAGGTCGTTAACGAAGGCGAAAGCGGATTTCTGAGTGATGTCGGCGATGTCGACAAGATGAGTGTCGATACTCTTAAGCTGCTCCGCGACGAAGAGCTTCGCCGCACGTTCGGAGAAAGAGGCCGCGAACTCGCAGTTCAACGATACGCTACTTCAAAGATAATTCCGCAATACATCGCTTTTTACGAAAAGATCGTTAAGAAAGCGAAAGCCGCCGCCGCTTGATGCTCAAACGCTACATGCACAAAAAGGAACGCTACCACGCGATGCTAGAAGACAATCGCGTCGTTAGGCCGTTCGAATGGGGCACTGAGTACATCAATGGGAATGGCGATGATCCGCAGAAACTGTTCAGCGAATTTTCTAGAAACACCGTCGCTCACAGCGAAGATTATTTCTTCTCGCCTGAAATAAGTGATTACAACTTGGACGGCGACATATTGACGTGGACGAGCGGTATCACAACACCGTCAATAGAAAACAACACGGTTTACGCTAAATTCTTCCCTTTCGCGGAAAACAAACGTTCTGCGGTGCTTGTTCTGCCGCATTGGAATACAAAAGCGGGGACCTATTTCGACCTCTGCAAACTCTTTAACAAGCTCGGAATGTCGGCACTGCGAATGACGCTGCCTTATCACGAGGAACGAATGCCGCCCGAACTCGAACGTGCCGACTATCTGGTCGCCCCGAATGTCGGCAGAACGCTGCAATCGCTGCAGCAGGCGGTTGTCGATACTCGGTCGGCCGTGCGTTGGTTAAAGCAGCAGGGTTTTGAGAAGATCGGGATCGTCGGAACGAGCATCGGTTCGTGCGTTGGCTTTTTTGCGTTTACACACGATATGCAGATCGATACGGCGGTATTTAACCACGTGTCGGGCTATCCGGCAGACGTCGTCTGGCACGGCCTCTCGACCTATCACGTCAAGGAGGCGATCGGCGACAACGTCACGCTCGACGAGCTTCGCGAATACTGGCTGCCCATCTCGCCCATGGCATACATGGACCGCCTCGCAAAACTCCCGCCGCGTCCGCAACGGTATATTTATACGCTTTACGACCTCAGCTTCCCGGTCGATCTTTCACGCGACACGATCAACGCCCTTCGCCGTCACAAGATCAAACACAGCAAAGCCGTCATCCCGTGCGGCCATTATACCCTCGGCGAAAAGCCGTGGGTCTATTACGATGGGTATAAGATCGTGTCGTTCTTGAGAAAACATCTCAAATAGATCAGTGCGTCACTCTTTTTTTGAAGTGGCTTTTTCCGGATGCTCTGACCGTCCTCGGTGGCTCCAATTTAATGCGTCTTCCGTTTCGGCGGCTTTCGTTTGATGCCGGTGACGTGGGTCGGAGTGCCGGCATTTTGGTTCGTCGGGACGTTGGTTGTCGAGGTGATCATCATGTCCCCTCCGTTTAACCCCGGAGTATCGCCGAAGTTCTGGGCCTGAGGATTCTTTTTCTGCCGTTTTGGCGGGTTTCGTTCAGTGCTTTGGCCGTCGCGGGACGATCGCGTATTGCTATTCGAGGCGGTATTTGAAGCAGTGTTCGCATTTCTTTCCAGACTAGCGGTTCCGAGTGAAGTCTCGTCCAACCAACCCTTTGGTTTTTTGGGCGTGACCCTTGCTTTTGGTACGGGTGTCGGCAATGGTTTCGCAGCAGCCCTCACATTTGTAGCCGTAGGCTGAAACGCAAATGCCACCATAACGATCGCTGCAATAACGAACACACCAATGATCAGTTTTGCTTTCATAAGCCCATCTCCTGACATGCTCTTTGAGGCTAATATAACCCATTTAGCCGAAAAATGGTGAAATAAGTTAGAAACACCTTCGGCGGCGGACGTTTCTGACAAACAACTCCGAACACTAAAATATTCATCAAAAGAGTGCTAAAATTCTGTCAACTTTTGAATGAGCCCGATCGCCGAAAAGCACAAAATTACGGTTGGTGAAGCGATAGAGCATCTGATCTCTCGCGCCGAAAACGCGCGAGGGCTCACAGGTGCTGATGTAGCCGCCCGTGTCGAAGCGACGCTAGAGAAATACCTCCTTCGCGACGAGCCGAACGCGGCTCATGTCGAGATCGAGGATTTTGTTCACGAGATCAGAGCGGACGATCTATGCCTGATCATCGCTTGCGAACGGGGCGATGAAAAGGCCTGGGAAGACCTGGTCGCCAATTTTGATTCAACAGTGAAGTCGGCCGCTCGCAAGATATCGTCCAATAACGAAGACGCCGAGGATCTGGCAAGTTCAATTTGGGCAGAGCTTTACGGCCTTCGTGTGGATGCGGACGGCAATAAGAAAAGTAAGCTGTCATATTACTCGGGGCGCGGAAGTTTAGCCGGTTGGCTGCGCGCGGTCGTCTCGCAGTTGGCGGTCGATCAGTTCAGGAAGCAGTCCAAATTCGTTCAGATCGAAGAGGATCGCGAGTTCGAAAATCTCGCGAACGAAGCCACCCAGGGCGATAACAACCACTTCGGGTCGCACACCGAAAATCCTGAGGACCTGCTGACCGACAAACAGACCGAGTCGGACGTTTCGGCTGCACTTTCAGCCGCTATCGCAGCCCTTGAGGCCGAGGACCGGCTAATTCTAAAGCTGTACTATTTCGACGATCTAAAACTAAAAGATATCGCCGCGACCTTTGGCTACCACGAAGCTACAGCCAGCCGAAAGCTGACACGCGTGCAATCGGATATTCGTAAAGCGGTCGAAAAAGAGCTAAAGACAAAGCATGGTTGGACCGACAGCGAGGTGAGGAAATATCTGTCTGAGACCGCCGCGAGCTTAGGTTTGAACCTCGAAACGATGTTCGCTGCTTTGCTGGTTTTGGCTCTCGTGCAAGATTTTTGGATATGAGGCGTTCAGTAAGTGGGTTACGAAAACCTGTTAACCGCAGAGACGCAGAGACGCGGAGGAATTAAGGCGGTAAGTTGATCGAAATTTAATGACACAGAAAATATGGTTTTTCTCTGCGTCTCTGCGTCTCTGCGGTAAATATTTAGATGGAACTTGAATTCGACAAAGAAATGGATGCGATCTTGCGGAAAGCGCGAGGCGGACAAAGTGCGGCTGTGACGGCCGCCGCCTCGCCGCATCTCGACGCCGACGCGGTCGCGGCGTTTGTCGAAAACGCCCTGCCGCAAAAGGCAAAGCTGCTTTATATGGAGCATTTTGCCGACTGCGATCGATGCCGGCGGATGCTTTCACAAGCAATGCTTATGAATACGGAAGCAGTGGCGACGGCTGCTTCTGATGTATCGGCACCGGTCGCCGAAACCGCGATGCCGTGGTACGGCAAGCTCTTTCGAACGCCAAATCTCGCTCTTGCGATGGGTGCTCTGGTGCTCGCATTCAGCGGCGTTCTCGGATATCTAGTGATGCAGAACCGCAATGCCGACCTCGGTGCCAGTGTTTCGCAGGTAAATGAGCCCGAAGCCCCGCGAGGTGGCCCATTTGACAGCGGAGCGGCTGCAAATGCAGCCCAGCCTTTCGACACCGGTGTGGCAAATAAACCGATGAACGCGGCGAACACCGCTGCAAATTCGTCGATGATGGCTTCGAATACGGCAGCCGTCAATGCTCCCGGCACCACGGTCGGACGTTTCTCCGCTAACGGCGGCTCAGCGGCTGCACCTGAAACGCGAACTTTTACGACAGATGGTGTTTCAGCCGGAGTTCCCGCAACTTCGGATGCAGTTCCTGCTCCGATGGTCGCTGTAAAACCGGTCGCTGACAAAGACGACAAACTCGCAGTCGGCGAATTGGCAAAAGAAGAGACAAGGGCTGCTTTGACGGAAAAGAAAAAAGTCGTTGACGAAAGCAGCCGCCGTGACCTGCCCCCTGCCCCGGCAAAGTCAGGCCCCGCTCGTTCCGGCCCTCTGTCGAATCAATCGAACCAGATAAATACCCAAACTTTTGAAATGAACGTCAAACGAAATGTCGGCGGCAAGACGTTTGAGAATCGAAATGGAGTTTGGTATGACTCGGCATACAACGGCCAGTCCGTAACGACAGTTCGGCGAAGCTCTGATGATTACAAAAAGCTCGACAGCGGCCTTCGGGGTATCGCGAACACACTTGGCGGCACGGTGGTGCTCGTCTGGAAAGATAAGGCCTACCGCATCCAATAGTTCTTTCATTCGAACTGACTTTAACGCTAGAATAGACGCATGAAACCACTTGCGTTACTTTTGTGCGTTTTCTGCCTTTTCGCGGCCTCAGCCGCTGCCCAGCCCACCTGGCAGGCAAACCTTGATTCGAAGGTTTGCTTCTACGAGACGACTGATTTCGGCATCGTGCTTGCCGGCACGGAAAAGAGTCTCAACGCCATCGACGGCAAAACAGGTGAAACCCTCTGGCGGCGTTCGACGGGCAAGGTCAACGAAACTTCGGTAACGCCGATCCCGGACACCGATGTGCTGCTTTTCTCCCGTGACGAAGGCAGCAAGTCACGGCTCGAGGCAGTCGACATTCTGACCGGGGCTCGTCTCTGGGAAAGTGAAAAGGTCAAGGGCGATGTGATGCAGCTCGCTGTCGACCCTGATAACGACCTGATCGCAGTGGTCCTAGTCAAAGATGCCCGCGGCGGAGCGGATGACAATTTTAAGAAAAAACCGACCGTCCACGTGCTGCTTCTCTCCACGGGCGAGGAGCTTTGGAAACGCGATCTCGACAGCTCGATCCCGATGATGCCCTCGCGTTTTGGTGACAATTTAGGCGACATCGACTATACGCTCGATAACTATCGCGCACCGCTGCTGCTCGACGGGCGGCTCTTTTTGTTTTACGAAGGCTCGACCTCATACGACGCCCGCACGGGAAAGGAAAAGGAACGGGAGAAATTTACGATCAATGAGGACGGCCTTGCCCTGACCGAAGCCGACCCCGTTTTTGATAACGAACATGTTTACATTTCGGGAAAAGGCCGCATCCGGGCGATCAACCGGCGGACAGGCAAGCAGGATTGGAAGGCTGACGACCTCGGCATCAGCGCCGAAATGGCTCTGATCGGCCGGGTGCTATACGTCCGTACCGGCGGGCAGTTTACGCAGCTAAAGGACGGCGAACTTAAGGAAAAAGGCCCGTTCGGGGTCTCGGCGATCGACACCACAAACGGTAAAACGCTCTGGCGTTACAAAGGCGCTGACAAGGGCCTCACCAACTTTGTCTTCGCGGACGAAAAGACTATCGTTATTGCCGACAAAGACGATCTCATCACCATCGACGCCCGCGACGGCAAGCGGATCGCTAAACGCGACCACAAGACCGATAAGGCTCAGTTCGTCCTCATCAACGAAAGCGGCCAGGCGGTCGTCGGAGGCAGGAACGAGATCGCGGCGTTCCGGGTCGGTGACCCGAAAGCACCCGAGATTTGGCGTGTCCGTCATACTGCTCCGGGCCGGGGCGTGCTGCGAACGGTTGCAGGGATCGCGCTTCGGGCGGCTGCGATCTATTTTCGTTACGGCGGTATCGCGACGTCCGCGATCAGCTTTGCGCGGACCGGGATCGGCATCGCGTCATCAATCAATTCGTTTCGCTGGTCGGGGTTGCAGACTCGTTTTGGCTCGGTCAGCCTCTCAACGCTCGCCGGCAATGCAGCCCGCAATTATGCGATGCGGCGTATCTACGCCTACGGTTCGCTCGGACGTGCAGCGGGCATCGCCGGGCGGTTTAGCGGATTTCAAGTCACTATCCCGAATGCCACCGACATAAAGGGCAAGATCATCGGCCGGGCGATCGACCGCGTTGTTCCTTCACGAACAGAAATACAAGAGAGCATCATCGACCGTATCGATCCGGTCAGGCAAATGGAGCGGCTTTCGGACTTTCTGCTCCGGCGCAAACGCCTCGCCGAACTGCGTGCGAACCATATGTATTTCTACACCGATCTGCCCCGGCCGTTTGATAAAAAGGGCCTCATCGGCGTAAATGTTCATACCGGTTTCGACAGCCGTGCGGCGCTCGTTTCGGACCCCGATCCGCAGTTCGTCACGGACGAGGCTGCGGGCTTGCTCTATTCGTCAAACGGCAGTAAATTACAGGCGTTCGCTATTTTGAATAGGTAATTTTTTTACCGCAGAGACGCAGAGGCACAGAGAAAGCCAATTTGGCCGCCTCTATGTCTGTGTCCATCCGTGTTAATCTTTGGCTGATCCTTATCATCTAAAATTTGAAATATGAAATTACGAATACTCGCATTTTCCGCTCTGTGCCTCTGCGTCTCTGCGGTTCAAGTCTTCGCTCAGAAGCAGAAGCCGGACCCTGATGTCGCCAAGATGGTGAAAGAGGTTTCGGCTAAGAATATCGAGGCGACGATACGAAAGCTGGTGTCGTTTGGCACGCGAAACACGCTTTCTGAACAGGACAATCCTGCACGCGGGATAGGAGCAGCGCGTGATTGGATCTACTCGGAGTTTCAAAAGATCAGCGCCGATTGCGGCGGATGTCTCGACGTTCAAAAACAGTCGTTCCTGCAGCCAAAAGCTAACCGGATACCTGAGCCGACCAAGCTCACTAATGTTTTCGCGGTTCTGATGGGCACGACGGACCCGACACGGGTTTATGTCGTTTCGGGGCATTACGACTCGATGTGCACTTCGCCGACCGATGCAAAATGTGACGCGCCCGGCGCCAATGACGACGCTTCTGGAACCGCCGTTTCGATCGAGCTTGCCCGCGTGATGTCGAAGCGTAAATTTGACGCAACTATCGTGTTCATGGCTGTGCCGGGCGAGGAGCAGGGCCTGCTCGGCGCCGCGTATTACGCCGAACAGGCAAAGCTAAATAAAACGAATATCGAGGCGATGTTTACCAATGACATCGTCGGCGGCGTCACAACGCAGAAGAATTCTACGCTTCGCAAAAAGGTCCGCGTCTTTAGCGAAGGCGTCCCGTCGAACGAGACCGAGCAGCAGGCGAATACACGCCGCAGTGTCGGCGGCGAGAACGATTCGGCATCGCGTCAGCTAGCCCGCTATGTCAAGGAACAGGCCGACCGATACCTCAAGGATTTTGGCGTGATGATGATCTATCGCCGCGACCGATACCTTCGCGGCGGCGACCACATCCCGTTCCTCGAACGCGGTTTCACCGCGGTCCGCCTTACCGAGTCTGACGAAGATTACACCCACCAGCATCAAAACGTTCGCACAGAGAACGGCGTCTTTTACGGAGACACGCCGGACTATGTTGATTTCGGATACACGGCAAATGTAGGCCGCGTCAATCTCGCGGCCCTTGCCTCGCTCGCATCGGCACCGGCGAAGCCACAGAACGTTGCCATCGTTACGGCTCGCCTCACCAATGACACCGACCTGAAATGGGATGCAAACACTGATGCCGATCTTGCCGGGTACGAGGTCGTCTGGCGCGATACAACTTCCGCTGAGTGGACGAACTCTGTTTTTGTCGGAAATATGACCGCTTACACCGCAAAAGCGATGTCAAAGGACAATTATTTCTTTGGCGTCCGTGCAGTCGATAAGGCAGGGAACAAAAGCCCGGTGGTTTATCCCCGGCCGTCGCGGTAGCGATCGCGAAATACAGACACCGTTTCAGATTCAATTCCGCATCAAATTGTGGTAAAAGTTTAGTTTGCGCTAATTTTTACCTCCTTCGGATATTGGTAGTTTTAGGTTTTATTTAATGAAGAAGTTTTACTTTACTTTCGGGGCGTTGGCGATCCTCGCAGCATCCATTTTTTATGTTTCGGGCGTGTCAGCTCAGTCGGGCTTGGGCGGCGGTGATTCGCCGCAGGTTTCGCCAAATATCGTCATCAGCCAGTTCCAGCCCGGCACTTCGGCAAACGCTAACGATGAGTTCATCGAATTGCACAACATCGGCCCGGTCGCCGTCGATCTTAACGGTTATCGCGTCGTGTATCGTTCCCAGAATGGGACCAGCGACGTCGGCCCGATGGCCGTTTGGACGACATCGACCATCGTTCAGCCAGGCCAGTTTTATCTGATCGGTTCCAACTCTTATACCGGAAGCGCGGCACCGAATCTGACCTACAACACTTCGACCTGCGCCTGCTCTCTCTCGGCCTCGAATGGCGGATTGGCGATCCGTCAAGGGGACCAGAATACCGGCACTGTGATAGACGCGGTCGGCTGGGGAACGGGCTCTAATATATTTTTTGAAGGAACCCGTACGACCGCACCGGGCAGCGGAAACAGCCAGGCACGAAAGCTCAGCGGTTGTCAGGACACGGACGACAACCTCGCTGACTTTGCTGTTCTTACGCCATTTGCACCCCGCAACTCTACGTCCGCACCTTCGGTTTGCGGCGGCGGAGGCGGCAACTTATTCGCGGCGATGGCGGCAAGCCCTTCGACTGTTACGCCGGGTGGATCGACGCTTTTAACCGTAACTGTGGTACCCGCGACGTCCCCGCCAAGCACGGGCATCACTGTCGTCGGCAATCTTTCAAATATCGGCGGCGGCGCGGCTCAGACCTTTTTTGACGATGGTTCGAATGGTGACGAAGTCCCGGGCGACAATATCTTTTCGTTCTTCGCGTCCATTCCGGGAAACATAACTCCGGGCGTCAAAAGTGTCTCGGCGACCGCAACGGACGCTCAGGCGCGCACGGCCCCGGTCGGCCAGAACATTACCGTCAGCGCACCGACCGCGAATGAAGACCCGCTGCTCTTTGGCAACCCGAGCGGTGCGACCACCGACGTTGCGAACGAGAACAACTACCTGATGGTCAAACCGCAGTACAGCCTGTCATATAACCGCAGCCGGAACATTCCTAATTGGACGGCATGGCGGCTCGACAGCAGCTGGCTCGGTGCTGCCGACCGTCAGAACGATTTTCGGCCTGACTCGACACTGCCATCAGGTTGGTATCAGGTAACGCCGTCAGATTACTCAGAACCGGTCTATGACCGCGGCCACATGTGCCCGTCAGGCGACAGGACAAAATCTGTTGCGGACAATTCGGCGACGTTTCTGATGACGAATATGCTCCCTCAGTTACCGGCAAATAACCAGGGCCCATGGGCAAAACTCGAAGATTATCTACGAGTCACGGTCGTTGCCGCTGGAAATGAGGTCTATATCATTTCAGGCGGCTATGGCACGGCAGGAACGATCGGAGCGACTCAGCAAAATCGCGTGACGGTCCCGTCTGTGACATGGAAGGTGGTGCTGATCTTGCCAAACGGAACTAACGATGTGTCTCGAGTTAACCGCAACACTCGAGCATTTGGCGTAATAATGTCAAACGTCTCTATCAGCCAAAGTGCCCCGTGGCAAAACTTCCGCACGACCGTCGACGCCGTCGAGGCACTCACGGGTTACGATTTCTTTTCCGCGATACCGAAGAACACTCAGGAATTGATCGAGAAAAAGCGAGATAAGCAGTAATGAAAGCAATATCAATCAAGACAAAAACCAGCCGGCTAATGCTTACGTTGTTAGCTTTGGCAGCCGCGGCGCCGTTAACGGCAGCCTTTGCACAAAAGGATCTTTCGATCGCTGAGGTTCAGGGTGAAAAGGCAAAATCACCTTACGAAGGCCAGCAAGTCAGGATCCGCGGCGTCGTTACGGCGCAGAATCGCAACGGCGTTTTCGTCCAAACACCTGATGATAAGGCCGACAAAAATCCGGCAACATCAGAGGGCATTTTTGTTTACATCGGACAGAACAATACTTTCGCCGGAGGTATCGGCGATCTCGTAGAAGCCACGGGAACTGTGCAGGAATTTATGCCTCGTTCGGAAAAGTACGGCTTTACGATCACTGAATTGGGCCGTTCTGAGGTTAAGGTTCTCGGTGCTAAGAATCCGCTGCCGGCTCCCATAGTGCTTACCACGGCAGATCTTTTGGCAAACAATGTCAGCGCGCTTGAAAAATACGAGGGAATGAGGGTAAAGGCTGAATCGTTGACCGTGACCGGTGCAACAGGCGGCCGCGGTCCGGACGAACGGAACAAGTACCAGTCGGAGTCGGACGGAGTTTTTTTCGCAACACTTTCAGGCGTTCCGAGGCCGTTCCGCGAAGCGGGTGTTGATGTTTTCATCATGCAGGGATTGAACCTGCCGAAAACACTTCCTTGGTTCGATACGAATCCTGAGATGATCCGTGTTGATACTGATGCCCAAACTGGAGCAAAACCGTTTATCGTCACCGCCGGAGCCACAGTCAAGAACGTCGTCGGCGTTCTCGATTACAGCTACCGGCGATACACGATCTTGCTCGATGCCTCATCGCAGCCCGTTGTAGAGGGCAACAAGTCATACGTTGGAGTCTCAGCCGCCGGCCCGCGTGAAATGACCGTCGGAGCATTTAACATCGAGAACTTTTTCGACGACGAACAAAATTCTGACAACGTCCAAAAAGAGGCGGTCTTGCCAAAGGATTTCTTTCAAAAAAGATTGAACAAGGCGTCGCTCGCGATCCGCCTAGTTCTCTCGCTTCCTGATGTTCTCGGCGTCGAAGAGGTCGAGAATCTCAAAGTCCTCAAAAAGCTTGCCGCAAAGATCAACGCAGATGCTGTCGCAGCCGGGCTTCCCGACCCAAAGTATGAGGCCTTTCTGGAGGAGGGTAATGATGTTCGCGGTATTGACTCGGGCTTTTTGGTCAAATCGACAAAGGTAAAGGTGCTCGAAACAAAGCAGCTTGCCAAGAACGAAGAGCTAAAGATGGAAGGCCGCAGCGGCGATAAACTCTTTGACAGGCCGCCATTCATGATCCGTGTTCAGGCGATCGATCCGTCGTCGCAGGAACCGCTGACTTTGACGGCGATAGTGAACCATTTCAAATCCTACGGCGGTATCGACGACCCGAAGGACGGGCTTCGCGTGCAAACGAAACGGGCACAGGAGGCCGACTGGCTCGCGAATTTTGTTGCCGAACGTGCGAAAGCAGACCCGAACGAGCGAATGTTCGTTTGCGGTGATTTTAACGCGTTTGTCGTGAACGATGGCTACAACGACCTGATCGGCACCCTCATCGGCACTCCGGATCAGAATGTTGCCGTTCCGGGCAAGACCTTTGCCACGGGGTTGATCGACCTCGCGTTGCTCAAATCATTGCCTGCTGCAGACCGTTACAGTTATGTTTTCGATGGTTCGGCCCAGGTGCTCGATCACGTTTTGATCAATAGAAAACTGGGCGAGCGGCTGCTGAAATTTGGCTATGCACGAGTCGATGCGGATTATCCGGTTATCTGGGCTAGCGACGACACCCGCCCTGAACGGTTGTCCGACCACGATGCTCCGATCGCTTTTTTTAGCCTGGATCCGCGCAAACCGGCGGCACCTGTGGCATCACCGACGGCATTACCGGCAAAGACGCCCTAGTACTTTTCCAGAATGACATTTGCAGCGGCATGTTCCGATGTATGAGAGATGGAAAGATGAACGCGGTTAGCCCCGCGTTCTTCTAATATGGCACGGGCTTCGCCGGTTATTTCGAGTCTCGGCACACCGTCTTCGTCATTGAGCACCTCTATATCCTGCCAAGTGATCTTGCCACGCCAGCCGGTTTTCAGGGCTTTTAGAAAAGCTTCTTTTGCCGCGAAACGGGCGGCAAAGCTTTGATATGCGGCGGCCCCTTTGCTTTCACAATAATTGCGTTCGGCCGCGGTGTAAACACGCTCAGCGAAACGAGGAGTTCTTTCCATCGTTTCGCGTATGCGATAAACTTCTACGATGTCGATACCGACAGCAATGATCATATGAATGACAGTCCGACCGGTTCGCGATCTTCCGCTTCCGAAGAACAAATTCTAACCGATACTGGATTCTATTGGCGAGAACGCAATGGCGTTAAGGTGTTGGTCTGTCAGCCTTTGGAGAATGCGGGTTTTGTAAACGGGTTCTCGACGCGCCATGGCGGCGTCTCGCCGTTTCCTGAGAGAAGCCTTAATCTATCGGGGTTTAACGACGATACTGAAGCGAATATTTTCGAGAACCGGCGGCGGTTTCTGGCTGCTTTTGACGGCCGCTATGAATTGGCACTGGCACTTCAGGTTCACGGGATCGACATTCGGGTCGTTCGATCATGTGAGGATGTCGGTGATTCTGATAAACACGCTGACGCGGTTATCTCAGACCTTTCAAATGTTTTAGCGGGAGCGAAGACGGCGGATTGCGTACCCGTTTTGATCGGTGACCCTCGAACGAAGGCCTATGCGGCCGTTCATGCCGGCTGGCGAGGCACCGTGCAATCTATAGTGAAGATCGCGATCGATAAACTCGGCGATATCTACGGCTCACGACCTGAGGAACTCGTATGTGCGATCGGCCCTGCAGCCGGGTGTAACAGCTACGAGATAGGTCAGGATGTGATCGACCAGTTTGCCGCTAATTTCGCCGATAGTTCGAAATATTTTAATTCTACCCGCGAGGGCCACGCCTTGATCGACCTGCATGGGGCAAATCGCGATCAATTGATCGCAAGCGGCGTTAGCGAGGCGAATATTTATATCGCGCCGTTCTGCACGATGGAACGCTCTGATCTTTTCTTTTCGTATCGCCGCGAGAATGGCGACTTTGGCAAAACAGGCAGGCTGCTATCGGTCATCGGACGCCGCTAAAGGACGCTCGCCGTCAACCTTACAGTCTTTGTTTTTGGCGGGTAACAAACTTCGTCGGTACAAGCTTGATATCGAACCGATACATCGACGACAACCGAATATTTGCGATAATTAGCCGGAACTGTGACGTTGAACGTAAACGGTGTCCTGCCATCGTAAACATTAAGCGTTTCCTCGGAAAATCCGAACTTTCGATTTTTGCCGCGAGGATAAACTACCGGACCGATCTTTACACCGCCACTTGAACTGGCGGTCACGCGCGTTGCGATGGCGTATTCGCTCCCCGGTCGGCTAGAATTTACATGCAGGCCACCGGGTAAACTCAGCATAACAGTTGCCTTTGTCGCGACACCGCGTTTTATCGTCCCGTTCGCGATCGAGCCAGTGACCGTCTGACCATTGGTTGCGCCAAGCACCCCTGAGAATAATAGTAACGCGGTCAGCAGCCCCGCTTTTCCAATAATTTTCATCATAGAAATATTTGCCATACTATAGGCCTATTTAACCTCGAAATCTTTGATCATGCTTTCGATGTTACGCATGAACTCTCCGGTTGTTTCAGATATTGCTGTCACCTGAAATTCAAAAACCTTTTCGGCCTTTGCGGCCAATTTGTAAAAGACTCGAAACTCAACCCCGGAAACTAGACGTTTAAGTTCGATCAAACGGTAATGATGATCGCCGATCACTTCTGCAGTATCGGTCAAGATCTCGTCGTCCGGATCTTTCAGATCTGAAACGGCTCGGTCGATCGACGACGCTTCAATGATCCGAAGGCACGCCGTCGCCTTTCGGAAATTCTCGGCTCCCTCGCCGCCGAATTCCTTTGAGTAAGACTCAAAGGCGTATCGCTGATCGCCATTCAAAACGGTCAAAAAACCTTCCGGCTTATTAATAATAAAGTCTTCAGTCTCGATCGTTTCGGCGTCAAATGCCGCTGCAGCGCTCTTTTTTATCCGCGTCGAGGCGTACACCATCAGGGCGACCAGTATCAATCCCGGAATTAGCAGTTCCATATTTCTTCGTTTCAACGCGGCAATTGGCTATTTGCGGATCCCGCATCGTTTCCTATTGCATGCCGTCGACCGTCTTTGCCGCAAGCTGTCCGCAGGCAGCGTAAATGTCGCGCCCGCGAGGCTGACGGACATACGCAGAAACACCGCGAGATTCGAGTACGGCTTTGAATCGCTCAACCCGATCTGGCGTCGAGGTCATGTAATCGAGCTGCTCGGCACCATTGTGCGGGATCAGGTTGATCTTCACACGCGAAAGCTGATACCGGTCGAGCAGCCGGGTTAATTCCAAAGCGTCCGCGTCCGCGTCGTTCACGCCGCCGAGCATTACATATTCAAATGTAAACCGTTCGCCCCGCCGCAGGCTACCCTCAAACTCCTTTGCCGCCGTCATCAGTTCGTCGAGATCCCATTTCTTGTTTATCGGCATCAAGTTGTTGCGAAGCTCGTCGCTCGCAGACGAAAGTGAGATCGCGAGATGGGGCCGGTTCTCGAGTTTGGCGAACTCATATATCTTCGGCACGATCCCCGCGGTCGAGATGGTCACCCGGTTCGGCACAATAAACAGGCCGTCTTCATCGGCCATGATCTCAAGCGCGGCGATGAGATTTTCAAAGTTTAGGAATGGTTCACCGGCGCCCATGCCGACCAGGTTTGTACCGTGCGGCGTTTCGCCGGCGACGCCGTAAACATCATTAAGCACGATAATTATTTGTTCGACGATCTCGCCCGGAGTCAAATTTCTCAGTAATCCGAGTTTTGCCGTAAGGCAGAAATCGCATTTTAGCGGGCAGCCCGATTGAGAAGAGAAACAGATCGTATCGCGGCCCTCGCTCGGAATAAAAACCGACTCGACCGGGTACCCATCAGCTGTTTTCATCAAATATCGCCGCGTTCCATCGTCCGAAACATAACGCGATTCGACAGAAAGCAAAGAGATCACTGCCTCGTCTTCGAGCTTTGCACGAAACTTTTTCGGCAGATCTGTGATCTCATCAAAAGAGCGAAGACGACGCTGATGAAGTGCCTTAAACACCTGCGTCGCACGGTATTTCGGTTCGCCAAAGTTAGCCGCAAGCTCTTCGAGCTGCGAGCGGTTAAGCCCGGTAATATGTACCTTCGCCGACATCTTTAACATTTTATCGCAGTTCGGCAAAAAGCGCTTTTCGCCGAAATACAGCACCGTTTGCTAAACTCCATAGAAAGGAGCCAAGCCAAGCGCATCAAGGTCAGATCCCTCACATTCTTTATTACTCTTCTTTTGACAGCAGCCTTATTTGCGGCCGGGTGTCGAAATATTTCTGATGGCAAGGGTGTGCGACGGGGAAACAACGATCCGGCCGGGTCCGGCGTGCCCCCGGACGATCTACTGCCTTTTGGAAACCCTTCGAACGCTGGCGCTTACGACCACGATAATTACTTGGTTTTACACCGCTCTCACGTCATTTCTTATAACGAAAGCCGAGGTACTTTGAATTGGGTCGCATGGCGGACGACGGCACAGGATCTCGGTGAACGCCGGGAACGAAGCCTGTTTGAACCTGACGATCTGCTTCCCCGCGAGTTTCAGAGAATACAATATTACGATTATTCAGGCAGCGGATACGATCGCGGGCACATGGTGCCGGCGGCCGACCGTTTTGGCGACGAAGGTCTGATGAAAGAGACCTTTCTAATGACAAATATCGTCCCGCAGGCCGGCGATCTAAATCAATACCCCTGGAACAAGCTCGAATCCTACGCCAGAGGGATAGTCCGGCGTGGCAGCGAACTGTATACTATCGCGGGAGTTTACGGTGAAAAAGGCAGGATTCGAGGCAAGGTCGCTGTTCCGTCTAACTGTTGGAAAGTTATCGTTGTGCTCAAGCGTGGTAGTTCCGCGATCGATAGCCGAACCCGTGTGATCGCTGTCGATATGCCAAATGACGATGGCATAAAAGACAGACCTTGGGAAAGTTACAAAACGACCGTCCGTGACATCGAAAGGAAAACAGGGCTCGATCTGTTGAGTTCGCTGGCATTCGATCTTGCTAATGAGATCGAAACCCGTCGTGACCCCGATGATCTACATTCCCGCTGAAAGGAGTAAATTATGAAAATACTGATCTTAATATTCATTTTGGCATGCGTCGGCACCGTCGCCGGGCAACCGCCTCTGGCTTCTGCAACGCCGCGCCCGGCCGACCCCAAAGATGTTGGTTCCCTCGACGGCATTATGAAAGCCGTCTATGAATCCATCTCGGGCGATGCCGGGAAAGCTCGCGACTGGGACCGTTTTCGTTCGCTTTTTCACAAAGACGCGAGGCTGATACCGTCAGGCAAGAACGCCCAAACAGGCGTTATCGGTGCCAATGCTCTCTCGCCCGAGGATTACATCAAGCGCGTCGAGCCGTTCTTTGCGAAAGAGGGATTTTTCGAGATAGAAAAGGCACGGCACGTTGATATCTACGGCAATATCGTTCAGGTATTCTCTACTTATGAATCGCGGCATGCTGCAAAGGATGCGACTCCCTTTGCACGCGGCATCAACAGCTTTCAGTTATTAAATGACGGCAAGCGTTGGTGGGTCGTAACGATCTACTGGCAGGCGGAGACGCCGGACAATAAGATCCCCGAGAAATATCTGAAAAGCCGAAACTAAAAAAGGATCGCCCACGAAACACACTAAAGACACGAACGAACAGAGAAAGTCGTCTGTTTCGTGCTTTTAGTGTTTTTCGTGGGCAAATTCTTTCTATGGCTGAACACATACTAACGCGATCGCTGACCCTCGATATTCCTCGTGAGGAAGCTTTCGCATTCTTTGCCGATGCAGGTAATCTCGAGGCGATCACGCCGCACGAACTCGGCTTTCACATAATCACCCCGCAGCCGATCGACATTCGTCAGGGCACGCTCATTGACTACAAGCTCAGACTGCACGGGCTGCCGATCAACTGGCGAACCGAGATCTCAGTCTGGGAGCCGCCGTTCCGCTTCGTCGACCAACAGCTAAAAGGGCCGTATTCACAGTGGATACATACGCACACCTTTTCCGAACCCGAGCCCGGCAAGACGCAAATCGACGACGAAGTGCGTTACCGCCTGCCGTTCGAACCGTTTGGTGACATCGCACACTTCATCGTCAGTCGTGAACTCGACTACATTTTCGACTACCGGCAGAAGGCGGTCGCTGAAATGCTCGGGATTTCCTAAGACATATTGCCGAACAAGTCATAGGGAAATACAAATCAAGATATTTGTACAGCTCTTTGAAACAAAATCAGCTTGTGACCGATCACTTCAAAAAGACCTCTGTGGCGCTGAGGTGATTTTTTACCATCTTTTTACGGCCATTCGCCTGAGTAGGAATAATCGGCCAGGCCGGTCAACACGATCTCATCGTCGTCGCGCCAGAGCACGTCTGTCGTGCCGCCGGGGGAATGAACCAATACCTTGCGGCCGGTCTTTAACATAAAAGCACTGAGGATAGCAGCTCCGCTCGAACACGTTCCAGAGGCTGATGTTTCGCCCGCACCGCGTTCCCAGATGCGGAGCTCGATATTCTCGCGATCGTCTATTTTGACGAAAACAACATTCACACGCTCGGGAAATTTCGCGTGCGTCTCGATCGAGCGACCAACACTTCGCCAGTCAAAATTGAAATTATCGACGAAGATACACGCCACCGGATTGCCAACGTTTACGGCGGAAAAGACATAATGTCGGCCATCAACAACGATCGACTCGTTGACGATCGCCTCGCGGCGGGTCTCAGTCAAGACAGGCACTTCGTCGCTTGCGAATTTTGGCTTTCCGATCTCGGCTTCGAAACGGAACGAGCCGTGGCTGACCCTTTCGATCAGACCATAGTTCTTAATGCCGCTGCGGGTTTCCAGCCGAAGGCGGGGTTGTTTCCAGATCCCTTTGTAATGTAGAAAAGCGACCGCACACCGGGTACCGTTGCCGGAAAATCCGGCAGTGCTGCCGTCCGGGTTGATGATCTCGCAGAAATAGTCAGCGATCGCCAGATCTTTCTGTTCCAGAATGGCAATGCCGTCGCTCCCGGCACCGGTATTGCGGCTGCAGATAGCTTTAGCAAGCTCTGAAAGGTCGGTTTCGGGCGGAATATTGTTACGTTCAATAACGATGTAATCGTTGCCAAATCCGTGAAACTTTGTAAATGGGATCGGCATTACGAGATCTTTTTGATGCTGACGACGGTCTCTGCCGGGTGTTTGTATTCGAGAACGAATTCCACCTTGTCACCGGGCTTGATGCCATTTAGCAATGACTTGTCACTCAAGTGAAATTCCATGATCATTTTCGGCATTAGCCCAACGATCTCTTCGTGGTCGATCTCTATTGTGGCGCCGGCCACGTTCACTTTTGTCACCACGCCTTTGGCATTGTAACTGCCGTCTTTTGGTATCACCGCCGTCGGAGCGGCAGCCGGTGTGGCCGATCTGGCACCCGAGTTTACGGTTTTTGCGTCCCGGCTGGCACAGGCCGCGAAGACGACAGCCGCAATGGATAAAATGATCGCAGTTTTCATAACCATACTCTTTTAGACGAACCTATTGCCGCTTAACCGGAACGATCTTTTTGGTCATCGTCTCGCCGCCGCGAATGAAAACGATCTCGTATTCCTCACCGGCTTTCATTTCGCCCATAGCTTTCATATAGTCCTGGACGCTCTTGACGTCGATCCCGGCCAGCTTGACGATCTTGTCCTTTTCTTTGAGTCCGGCTCTCGAAGCCGGTGATTCGTCACGGACGCCGTCGATGACCATACCGTCGCCGCCATCCGAGTAACTCGGTATCGTTCCAAGCGAGATCGTAAATCCGGCACGTCCACCCGTATTTCCCGAACTTTTTGCGACGGCGTATGTCGGGCGAACCGGGTCTTGATCGACGGCCTTTGCGATCGAGGCTACGTATGAAACCAGCTCTCGTTCTCCGGCGTAATTGATCTTCTCGGCTGTGTCTGTGGGCTTGTGATAATCAAGGTGAGTTCCGGTGAAGAAAAAGAGGACCGGAACTTTCTTCATATAGAACGAAGCATGATCCGATGGGCCAAAACCGTCTTCGTTGAGCGCAAGTTCATATCTCAACGCCAATGCCGTTCCGAGCATTGCGACGCCAGCACCGTTCGGAGCCGGCTTTGCTTTCGTTGCGGGCGATTCGACAGTATTCTTGTTCTCAACAAGCGACCGCCACTCAGTAGCGGTGCCGATGCCTCCAATATTGAGTTTGCCATTGTTGAGCCGACCGACCATATCTAGATTGATCATGGCGACTGTTTTCTCGATCGGGAAAGTTGGGTTGTTGGTGTAAAACTTCGAACCGATCAGTCCCTCTTCCTCTCCGCTGAACGCTATAAAGATGATCGTTCGCTTATTCTTTTTTTCTTTGGCAAACATCCGGGCCAGCTCGATCATCGCGGCGGTTCCCGACGCGTTGTCGTCGGCACCATGGTGAATATCTGTCGAGTTTGGGGCGAGGCTGCCTTCGCCGCCGCGGCCGAGATGGTCATAGTGCGCGCCGATAACGATCGCCTCATTTCTTAGCGTTTTGTCAGTTCCATCGAGAATTCCGATGATGTTATACCCCGTGACGGTCTTGCCCGGTTCCTTTGGGTTCGAATAGGGAAACGCCTGCATATAATTTGCCTTTCCATTTTCCGACCTGGCACCTGGCTTGAGCCGTAGTTTTGCAAATTGGTTTGTGATATACCCGGCGGCGATCATCGCCCCGTCAGAACCCGTGCGGCGGCCTTCGAGTTTGTCGGATGCCAAATATTCGATGTTTTTTCGTAGGCCGGCCTCTACTGCATCGACACGAGCCGGTTTGGCCGTCTGAGCCGAAACGCTAACGACGAACGAAACTAACAGAAGAAGGCTAAATAATTGCTTTTTCATAACTTAATGGATCGGTTGAATAATTCTTTGATGTGGACACTGAGGCCCGAAACACCTTTAACAACACTAAGATCTTTGGCACTCAGCCGATCGCGGGTCTTGCCGTCTTCGGTTATCCTGATAGCTTTCGACCCCATGAAATACACGCGGCGTTCAGCTGGCGATGATTCGTCATTTTCAGCCCGCTGAAAGTAAAACTGCAAAGTACCGTTTTCTGAATATAGAAACTCCTCAGAGTAGTTGCGGTTCGATTCGCGGCGTTCAGCCTTAACGAAAACGAGTTGATCGGGGTAAAGGTGTTTTTCCGTTTCGCCGCCCTTGTAAAAGAATTTGAAAGTCTTACCGTAAATGCCGACGGCCCGCCATTGATGGCTCCGCGAGTTGATCGAAAGCTCGTTCATTATTAGTGGTCCGTACTGGCCCTGCTCCTCTTCTGTTTCGGCCAAACGCACTTTCTCGGCGAGATCATTGTAATGACCGCGGATGTTTTCGATCGTCTTTTCGATGGACTGTGCTGATGCAGCGGCGGTCAGCAGCATGAGTATCGGGAATATGAGTATTTGCTTTTTCATGATCCGAGAACGCGAGCGGACGCAATTTCTTGCCCTAACACAATGCATAAAGGTCATCCGCAACAGCCTAAACAAAACCCTTTTGCCCTTTGCCTGCTGATATTCATCCTATTGATCGTCGGAGTTGGTTCAGGAGCCGCAGCTCCGGCAGATACGAACCACGCTTCCACCGTGATCTTTTCTCGAAACCCCGCATTGACCAAGGTAAGTCGATCAAGCACTCCTCCGCGAGATCTGATATAAGCCTTCATTGATCTGATCTTCGCTTTAGCGGAACCCCTTGGCGGATCGACTAAGAATGACCCCTCTAGCCGCATCATATCGGTCCTCTTTTCCTTCATAAACAAAGATCCGAACATTCGATGCGGGATCATTCTGGGCGCGGACTATGATGGCATCCATCTGGGCCAGATAGTATTCACAGTTGGGATTTGAAAATTCTGTAAATTTTTCAGGCGACTGCGAAAACGCTGTCGCCACTCCCAAGACAACTATCAGGCAGGCAATGTGAAATGTTTTCACGATCTATTTCACCCAGTCTGCAATAAAGACATTCGTGTCGCCGGTCTTAGCAGCGTTGCGGTTTGACGCAAAGACCAATTTCTTGCCATCCGGAGAGAACATCGGAAACCCGTCAAAAGTCTCATTGTACGTGACCCTTTCGAGGCCCGTTCCATCGACATTGATCAACGCAAGATCAAAATTGCGTTTTCGCTGATCGGTCGCAAAATAATTAGTACAAAAAATGATCTTCTTCCCGTCAGGCGTGAAGTAAGGAGCAAAACTCGCCGCGTTTAATTTGGTGACCTGACGTTTGTTCGTTCCGTCTGCATTCATCACCCAAACCTCAAAAACGGTCGGCACTATCAAATGCTGTGCTAGAAGCTCTTTGTCTCTCTGTACAAGCTTCGGATCCGTCGGGTGCGAGCCGCGATAAACGATCATCTTGCTATCGGGGGAAAAGAAAGCTCCGCCATCATAACCGGGTTCGTTCGTGAGCCTTTTGATGTTCTTGCCATTTGTATCCATCGAATATAGCTCGAGGTCGCCGTCGCGTTCGCTTGTAAAGATGATCTTTTTGCCGTCAGGGCTGACGGTCGCTTCGGCATCGTAGCCTGGAGAGTCGGTCAGCTTTTTGATGTTCTTACCATCTGAATTTGCAACGTAGATATCGTAATCAGGGTAGATAGCCCAGACATAGCCTTTCGAAAAATCGGGATTAGGCGGACATTCTTTCTTGCCGCCGTGGGTCGAAGCATAGATAACCTTCTTGCCGCCCTTTAAAAAATACGAACACGTCGTGCGACCCTCGCCGTTAGAGATCATGCGAACATTCGAACCATCCACGCCCATAGTAAAGATCTGGTCGCAAGCGAGATCGCCGCGTTTGGACTGGAAAATTAACTGTTTACTGTCCGACGAAAAATACGCTTCGGCGTTCTCGCCACCGAATGAGAGCTGTTTAATATTCTTTAGCCGGGTTTCGCCCGAAACGGCCAACGTGCCGCCCTGGGCAAATCCGATGGAGACAAAGGTTAAAGTGACGACAAAAACAAGATACAACTTTTTCATATTTTCGATTATATTATTACGACAGCGATTTTACGCACTCAGAAAGACTAATTTTAGTGAATATTTCGGGCAGATGATCTATCTGCATCTATGATGACCAATCCGGCCGAATAGATGACCGGGCAGTAATGAATTTTGAGACTAACAAAGACGTGCTTGATTGGTACGAGCGGCAACCCCGGACGTTGACGCCCGAATTTATCAACACTATCGCTTGGGCTGACGTCCGTAACTCGCCGATCGATAAACGACTGATCCCTGTCCTGTTATATATGCGTGACGTGGAAACGCTGACCGATATGTATCACCGCGAATTGCTCCGCACTCCGACCGGCAAGGACCCATATATCAGCAAATTCATGGAACGTTGGGGTGTCGAAGAGGTCACGCATGGTGAAGTTTTGAACCGCTTTTTGAACGAAGCAGGACATAAGACCGATGATGATTGGCAGGATCAGGTTCGCCGAAACGTCGACAAAGCCTACAAAGCAAATGCATATTTTTTGACACTGATAACAAAACTTATTGGCAAGAGATTTACTGCGACACATATGACCTTTGGCGCTATCCACGAAATGGAGGCCGCGCAAGGCTACCGCCGCCTGATCGCACTTGCTGATCATCCCGTTCTGACCTATATCGTTAATGGCATCATCCGCGAAGAGGCTGTTCATGCCCAGTTTTACCGAAGCGTCGCCCGACTCGAACTGAAAAAAAACGAATTTGCCCAGAAAATGGCGCGGTGGGTAATAGAGAATTTTTGGGCTCCGGTGGGACAGGGTTCGCTCGCGAAACATCGTACCCAATATACGATCGGGACATTATTTGCGGCAGACGACGCTATCGACGGCCTGGATAAAACCGTAACTCAACGTGTCCGCTGCCTGCCGGGTTTTGACGGTATCACAAAGATAACCGACACGATAGGCGATATGGCCCGCAGCGCGTCGCGAGGGTTTGAGATCGCTTAGATCGGCCGGTAATATTCAACTCCGCCGCTTACCTCGACACCGACCTTTCCCTCGGACTCGGCATAATCTAGATGAGCGATCGCCTCAGAGATAGCGAGAAATCGGTGAACGTCATGATCGAACGAATCGGGGAATAACCTTTTCGCGACATCGAACGCTGTCGTACCGACGCCGGGCACAAGGCCGATAACCCGCTTTTGACGTTCGTCGATCGCCCTCACATACCGGTGAAAGATCTCGTCAAAGTCCGTGACCGGCTCGCCGTGGCCGCCGTATGCGAGGGTCGGCGAATAACTTCGCAGTTTAGCTAGACTCACGAGATATTCTGCTAATGATCTAAATCGCTTTGTCGGATCGAGCGGATCTGGCGAAAGTATCGGATTTGGCGTTATCCGCTTTAGAACGCAATCACCACATACGAGTGTCCGGTTCGCCTCGCGTACGAACGAACACGAACCCGGTGTATGTCCGGGCGTGTGAACAACCTTGAGCGAGCCGCTTTCGAACTCGATCTCCATTTCATCTAGCAAAGGGGAAAAATCTCCATCCTCGAGCGAATCGGTCAAGAGGCTTACTTCCTCATAAAGCGTCTTCATCTCAACGAAGATATTTTCCGGAACACCCGAACGCATCATCAAATGCCGGTGATCGTCCTGTGCGAGCCTGCCAAACAGGTGACCCGTTTCCCAATCGTGGATGAGTATCTCAGCGTCCTTTGCTTCGTCCCTAACCTGTTTCGCCAGCCCGCAGTGATCTTCGTGTGCATGAGTAAGCACGATGCGGCGAATGTCGGAGAACTTTAATCCATTTGCCGATAGCCGTTCTCGAAGTGCCTCAGACGCAGCCTTTGTCTTTGGCCCAACATCGATAAGGGTCACCGGATCTTCTTTTATCAAGTAAACATTGACATCGCCGACATAGAAAGGAGTAGGGATCGAAAGCTGGATGATATTCATATTGGCCAGGATTATGGTAGCAGACGAAGGCCACTTTTCAGCGCAGCGCAGATCGGCAAAAATGTGTCTATTCTTACCTGTTTTCGAAACATCTTTTCAGAATTTAGGGTATTATTGCTAAACCCAAATCGATTTGCTTCGGGCAATTACGAAAATATTACATTTTTGCTTGCCTTAATTCGATTTTTGGGTTAAAAAGTTCAAAGCAATTCATTTCTGAAATAGTATCTGTCGGGCAAAGATCTTGATACTCAAGAACTTTCAAGTTGATCGTAACTGTGATCAGGCATCGTTTATTAACCGGCAATATAACGTCGCCGGTCGACCTGTCCGCCGATATTTCGAATGTATCCAAAGCGTCAAGGAGAATTAACATGAGATTATTTATGTCCGAAGTTTCCGCAAAAGCAGCCAAAATGATGCTGCTCGCGGCGGCGATCTTTGTATTTGCGGGATCAGGAATGGCCCAGGTTCAGTCGGCAGCGGCTGATCTTTCGGGAACCGTTTACGATCCGAGCGGTGCCGTTGTTGCCGGTGCTATTATACGCGCTAAAGGCATCTCGACCGGTATCAGCCGCGTCGTCACCTCAGACTCGCAGGGCAGCTATCAGTTGATAGGCCTACCCCCCGGAGAATATGAAGTATCTGCCGAGGCACCGTCGTTCAAAAAGACCGTGCTGTCGGGCATTAGGCTCACTGTTGGTCAAAGTGCCGATCTTACCATCAAACTTGAGATCGGTGCCGCCGACGCCATCGTTAATGTATCGGGCGATGACATCCAACTGGTTGAGACCACTAAAACCAACGTTTCAAATACGATCGAGCAGGTTCGTATCAACAACCTGCCGATCAACGAACGTAGTGCGACCGGCTTTGCTTTGACGCTCTCGACGGTCGGTCGTGACAATGGACGTCCCGTCGGCCCGGCTCCAACCTCCGGTTTGAACATCGGCGGCCAACGCGGACGCTCGACACAGGTTAACGTTGATGGTGCTGACTTTACGGATAATTCGATCAACGCGGCACGCTCGACCGTTTCTCAGGAAGCCGTTCAGGAATATCAGGTGACCACGAACTCGTACTTGCCTGAGTTTGGGCGGGCGACCGGCGGTATTGTGAACGTTGTCACAAAACGTGGTACTAATAATTTTCACGGAAACGTCTTCGGATTCCTTAGGCATAAGTCGATCCAGTCGCGAAACGCATTTGCTCCCGTGATCGACGGCGACCCGAATAAGAAAGCCCCTTATACACGTGCCCAGTATGGCCTCACTCTTGGCGGTCCGCTGGACACCAAAGATCGTTCCTTCTTCTTCTTCTCATTCGAACAGCGTCGCCGCCAGGAATCGGGATTCTTTACAGGTGACATCATCGGCCGCGATGCGAGCGGTGTCGCAAACCAAAGCATAACGATCCCTAACACGATCCTGCCTGTAGCACAAACATTTACAAACCTTACCCCGGGACAGGTCGCGTATATTCAATCCGCCTTGGCGAGCGGAAACGCCGCCCAGATCCAACGCGGCGTAGCTTATGCCCATTTGGCGTCGGCCGGCGGCCAGACCTCGCTTAACGGCTCCAGCACACTAGTGAATTACCTTCCGGGCCTTGGTGTACCTCAAGGTGCGGTCATCGGCGGCCGCTTCATCCTTTCGGGTGCCCCTGTTCCATTGACAAAGAACTCGGCCGGCCAGTACGTCGCGTTTCGTCCGCTGTCACAATTGAGCAAGATCTTTCCGATCTCGGACAAGACCTCGTATGTTTCGCTTAGAACTGACCATGCTCTTAATCCGGAAAATCAGCTCAGTCTCCGCTTAGGCTTTAATCCAAGCAAGATCTCGGGCATCCAGGACGAATCGCAAAATCAGACCCTCGGACAAAATGATTATTCGCGAACCGGTATCCAGGATCTCGAAGACTTCTCTTTTGGCAGTTCGTTGACGACGCTGGTCAGTAGCTCATTCATCAACGACATGTACTTCAATTTTGGACGCCGTGCAGCTAAATTTGAATCAGCCGTTCCGAGCGTTGCTCACCAGATCGCAGGTACCGGATTTATCGGTTCTAATCCGTTCTCGCCCGTTAATCGTATCGAAAAGCGTTACCAATTTAGAGACAATGTAACGCTTGCGAAGGGCAACCACACATTCAAATTCGGCGCTGATTTTAACTGGGTTGCGGGTCAGGCTAAGTTTGAATTGAACTTCCCAGCTCTCTTTAACTTTAGCCAGCAGGCGGCTGGTGCACTTGTTTCGGTTGGCGGTGTCGCTTGTGACTCGGCAGCTCTCGGAGCATTGTCAAAATGCCCGGCGCTTACGGCGGTTCAGTCCTACGGCCTTGGCTTCCCGAGCGTGTTCATCCAAGGGTTTGGTGAACCCAACAGTACGCTTAGCAACAAACCGATCGCGTTCTTTGCTCAGGACACCTGGAAGATCGGCCGGCACTTCACGCTGAACTATGGACTCCGTTACGATTACGAATTCACCGAAACATTTGCACCGGTCCCGTTCCGCGATCCGCTGACCGGTATCACGTTATCGGCAACTGATGTCCAGATCGCTCAAAAAGGCCTCGGCGTGACACAGGGTTTCCCGCGAGACGGCAACAACTGGGCCCCCCGCCTCGGTTTTGCTTGGGATGTAAAGGGTGATGGCAAGACTGTTATCC
Source organism: Pyrinomonadaceae bacterium (assembly GCA_044228165.1). Classification (GTDB taxonomy): domain Bacteria; phylum Acidobacteriota; class Blastocatellia; order Pyrinomonadales; family Pyrinomonadaceae; genus OLB17. Next base: position 100,387 of record JBGAVK010000002.1, read on the forward strand.
GAGGTGCTCTCGGCAGATTCTTCGACCACCCGCTGCTCGTGGTTTCGTTCAATTCGAACATCGCAGACGGTTCGCAGCAGCAGCAGGCAACGCTCTTGCCGATCGGCGGACCGTCACCGCTAGGACTATTTAACGCGTTTCAAGTATTTCACGGTACGGTCATTCTTTGTAATTTCCCGGGCGCTTCGCCAGGCGTAAATTGCACACCGGGTGTTGCAGGTTCAGCGTCATACCAGTCCGGATTCCAGCGGTTTGACTCCAGCAAGTTCACCGGCTTTGGCCCGATCCTGCCGTTTACATTGCATGTTGACGAGAATTTCCAGTATCCCGATGCGACCCAAGCTAACCTTGCCGTCGAAAAGATGATCGGACGCAACATGTCGTTCTCAGCAAGTGCGATCATGGTCAACGCAAAACACCTCGGCCACCCGCAGGACGTAAATAAAGTTCGTTCGGACCGTCTCGTTGGCAACTTTCAGAGATTCTTTGGGTTTGCCCCGACCAGTCTTTCACAGGCGGCCTTTGGTATCAGTATCCCGAGCACCGCGTCAGGAACCACGTTTGTGAATGCCGCCGGCCGGACTTTCGCCGTGATCATTCCAGGCATGATCGCAGCTCCGATCGTAAACGGCTCTCCTGATCTCACCAACAAGGTCGTTAACCCGATCATGGCAAATTACTTCCGCACCTTGGGACCGAACTATTTCTTCATTGCTTCAGCCTCTGGTGGTGCAGTGACGAAGGCGATATTTGACAGTCAACTCGGCGGCAGCCTTGCGACCGCGGGGCCGATCAATCCGTATGCAGATGTCAACTCTCAGTTGTCAGACGGTAATTCGAACTATGCCGCACTTAACCTGGAACTTAAGAAGCGATTCTCTAATAACATGCAGTTCCTGGCGACCTACACCTGGTCGCATTCGATCGATGATTCGTCAGACCTTCAGACGCTTTTAAAACCGCAGGACAACAACAATTTCGGTGCAGAGCGTTCTGACTCACTGTTCGACCAACGTCATCGTTTTGTGTTCAGTGCCATTATGAGCTCGCCCGAAGCGTGGAAATCGGCTGGAGGCTTCAAACGCTTCATGCACGGATTCTCGTTCTCTCCGATCGTGGAATATGGCACGGGCCGTCCGTTCAATATTCTCGCGGTTGGCGACAGCAACGGTGATTTTCAGAGCACTAATGAACGCCCGTCGGTCCTTTCGAACGGCCAGCTTTGTCAGACCGGTGTAGATGTTGGCTGCTTCCAGGGTATCTTCCCTCTGAGTGGCAACCTCGGACGTAATGCCGGTATTACACACAACTACTTCACGCTCGATGCCCGACTGACGAAGAAGATCAATTTCACGGAACGCGTCAATCTGGACATCATTGCCGAAGGCTTTAACCTCTTCAACAGGTTCAACGAAGCTGCCGGCAACCCGTTCTATCAGGTTGTGAACGCATACAATCAACGTGCCGGCAACGGCAAGTACTATAGCCAGCCGACCTCGTCCTTCGACCCGCGTCAATTCCAGATCGGCCTGAAACTTTCGTTCTAACGATTCGAGCCTCATGGCTCTGTCCGGCCGGGTGGTCTCGACCATCCGGCCTTTTTTTATGCATATCTGTTTATTTTGTCGGATAATCTAATTGTGACTTCGCTTGCCTATAGGATCAAACAAAAAGCAGCTGAGCTCGGCTTTGTAAGAACGGGCATAGTTGCAGCTGAACCGCTTGCCGCCGAAGAAGAGAATTTACGAAAATGGCTCAGTCGCGGTTTTAACGGAATCATGGCATGGATGGAGCGTGAGCCAGAGAAACGCGGCGATTCGCGACTATTGATGCCGGGTGCCCGATCGGTAATTGTTACCGCTCTAAATTATTACACCGATCACGAACACGCATCTGATCCCGCCCGGGGAAAGATATCACGTTACGCATGGGGCGAGGATTATCATGAGGTCGTCCGCGAAACTCTGTCTGAGCTCTTGGCTTGGCTTAAAGAAGAAGTTCCGTCGGCGGAAACAAAGATCTGCGTAGATACGGCACCGTTGATGGACAAGGCATGGGCAGTGCGTGCCGGGATCGGTTGGCCGATCACGATACAGAGACGGTCGATGACCACTGCGGAACCTGTACGGCTTGCATCGACGCCTGCCCGACGGCGGCGATCGTCGAGCCGTATATCGTCGATTCGCGAAAGTGCATCTCATACGCTACCATCGAACTTCGCGATGAAACACTGCCCGGCGAAATCACAGAAAATCTCAATGGCTGGTTGTACGGATGTGACATTTGTCAGGACGTGTGCCCTTGGAACCGTTTTGAAAAGCAAACAAACGATGTGCGATTTGAACCTCGGAACACCGAAACTTCGCTCGATCTCAACCAAGTCATTTTAATGACGCACGAAGAATATGTGACGCGATTTCGCCGCTCTGCGATAAAGCGGGCAAAGCTCGACGGTTTAAAACGAAACGCAAGATCCTTAAAAAAATAGACTCTAAGGAGACCTTTAATGTTATCAACAAATTCTAGGAAAATACTGCGAAACGGATCAATTATTTCAGCGGTGTTACTGCTGTTCACGGGCCTGAGCTTTGCTCAACCTGCTTTGCAGACAGCGGCTTCAAAGGAATTCAAACGTCTGGTCAATTTGAGAACAGCGTTGGGAAGGATCCCATTCGACCGGCAGGATAAAGAACCGCATAAGTCATTTCTCAAACGAAATGACAAAGACATTGTTTACAGTGAACCTGCGGGCGAGTGGTATGTACGTTCCGAACGATTTTGGGATCTCTACAAGAAATACAAGACCCTGCCGATCGCCGATCGCATCGCATGGACCGCAGCCGAAAACCCACTGCCGGGCGAATGCGAGGGGTATATTAATTGTTACCTCTACAACATCCGTGTCGCTGAGGGTGAATATCTGATGCTCTACCCAAAGGGGGCTTACGCTAAAAAGGCTGTTCAGAAGACCGTCGAATTTCTAAAATTCATGGCCGATGACGCCGTATCACCGAAGAAAAATTATGACGGGCCGGCTGACGCTTCGGATCGAGCCGAATTCACAAAGATGATCAAGGAATTGAGAGAGATACTCTCAATTGTCTCGCAACCCGGTGTTGCAAAAGCTCTCACACAACTTAAGCAGATCGAAGAGGGATACAAATAGCCCCGATATCTTATTGTTGTTCCTGTATCATTGTAGTAATGCTTCGCGACGCTCATAATCGGACTATCCGTGATCTGCGTATCTCTCTTACCGATCGCTGTAATTTCCGTTGTTTTTATTGCCTGCCGAACGGCGAGCCGCCGATGGCCCGCAAGGAAACGCTGCTCACGTTCGAAGAGATCGCTTACCTTGCCGATATTTTCGTCGCGCTGGGGATCGAAAAGATACGTCTCACCGGCGGCGAACCGTTGATCCGAAAAGATGTTCCGAAACTTGTCGAACAGCTCGCAAAGCTTAAGCCGCAGCTTCGCGATATCGCATTGACTACTAATGGTTTTGACTTCCCGCGTCATGCGGAAAGCTTGAAAGACGCAGGGGTTGACCGGGTCACTATCAGCCTCGACAGCCTCAACCGTGAGAAATTCGCTGCAATCACGGGTGTCGATGCCCTAGACAAGGTGTTTGACGCTATCGACGCCGCAAGACAGCACGGGTTTTCACCGGTAAAGATCAATGCCGCCGTAATTCGCGGACATAACGATGATGAATTTGTGGATTTTGCACGCTTTGCGCGGGAGCAAGGCGTCGCAATGCGGTTCATCGAGTTTATGCCTCTTGATAGCGGGCACGAATGGCGGCACGAAATGGTCGTTCCTGGCCGTGAGATCTTGGAAAAGATCAACGCCACCTATCCGTTAGAGCTTGTCGATAAGACGCGCGGCAGCGAAACATCGTGGAAATACAAATTCTCAGACGGAGCTCCGGGCGAGATCGGCATCATCGCACCGGTCACTGAAATGTTCTGCGGGGCGTGTTCTCGCATCCGCCTCACCGCCGACGGCCAGATCCGCACTTGCTTGTTCTCCACGACCGAGCATAACCTACGCGACGTTTTACGCAGCCGTGCGGCCCGTCATGAGATCATTGAATTTATCGAGGCCGTCGTTTTGCAAAAAGAAGCCCGTCACCACATCAATGATGCTGATTTCGTTCAACCCGCTCGAACGATGAGTTTCATCGGCGGATGAGCGCGTTTTTATAACTGCTCGAACCTAGCCTGAAAAAATCTGAGATACTTCGGCTCATAAACCATTTTAAGTCCGCGCGTCTTTTCGCGGTTCTCATACGCCGCCCGAACCGATTCGGCGACGACGTCCATGTGTGCCTGCGTATAGACGCGCCGCGGAATTGTGAGTCGTGTTAGTTCTAGCTTTGGATAATTGTGGTCGCCCGTCTCGGCGTTGCGTCCTGCCGATGCAATTCCGCGTTCCATCGAGCGTATTCCTGAGTCGAGATACAATTCAGCCGCGAGCGTTTGAGCGGGAAATTTTATCTGTTCCAGATGAGGGTAGAACGCCTTTGCGTCGAGAAAGATCGCATGGCCGCCGACCGGATGAACGATCGGGATGCCCCAGGTGGTTAGCAATTCGCCCAGATAACGAACCTGCCCAATTCGAGCAAAAATATGCTCGTCCTGAACGCTTTCGGCAATGCCGATCGCCATTGCCTCGAGATCGCGACCGGCAAGCCCGCCATAGGTGTGCAGCCCTTCGTAGACCACAACGAGGTTCCGGAGCTCCTCAAACATCTCCTTATCATTTACCGCCAGCCAGCCGCCGATGTTTACGAGGTTATCCTTTTTCGCGCTCATCCAGGCCCCGTCTGTATAACCGCAGAATTCCTTCAAAATTTCTGCAATAGATCTGTCAGCGTATCCGTCTTCGCGTTCCTGGATAAAGAACGCGTTCTCAACCATACGTGTCGCATCGAGATAAAGCCGAATACCATAGCGGTCCGTCAATTCACGAAGCTCCTTGATATTTGCCATGCTCACCGGCTGTCCGCCTGCCATGTTTACGGTCCCGGCCACACTTACGTAGGCGATCTTATTTGCGCCTTCGCGTTTGATGAGCGATTCGAGCTTTTCCAGGTCTATGTTCCCCTTAAAGGGGTGCAATACCTGAGGGTCGTGTGCTTCGTCTATGATCACATCGACGAAAATTCCGCCTGCCAACTCCTGGTGCAGCCGCGTCGTCGTAAAGTACATATTCCCGGGCACATATTGGCCCTTTTTTATCCCGACCCGGCTGATCAGATGTTCGGCTCCTCGTCCCTGATGAGTTGGGACGATATATTTATAACCATAGAATCTTTGTATGGCGGCTTCGAGGTTGTAGAAATTTCGGCTACCTGCATAGGCCTCGTCGCCGAGCATCATACCGGCCCATTGCCGATCGCTCATCGCACCCGTGCCGCTATCGGTCAACAGGTCGATATAAACGTGCTCAGAACGAAGTAGGAAAGTATTGTATCCGGCGTCGACGAGCGCCTTTTCTCGTTCCTCGCGGGTGGTCAGATTCAACGGCTCGACCATTTTGATCTTCCAGGGTTCGGCCCACGATCGGCGTTCGAATTGCTGGCCGATAGTCATCAGTGAATTTGGGGACATAATCTTCTCTGCTCCTAACTAATAAAAATAGACGTCGCGGCAGGGATAAGCTTTCCGGCACAACCCACAACGCCGCGTTTGTTCATCTTTAGTTTATTGGAACGCAGGGCTTAGAAATATGACGTACGTCACACTTGAGAAAAAGACTTTTATTTTTTATTTGATGATCTAAGTCTGCCGGCGTCCAGCCATATCGAGACCGACAGCGGCAACGAGGATCGAGCCTTTGATTATGTCCTGCATGAAATCACGAACGTTCAGCAGTGACATACCATTGTCGAGGCTCGCCATTATCAGTGCTCCGAGACAGGCGCCAAAGATCGTTCCGCGGCCTCCCATAAGGCTGGCTCCGCCAATAACGCAGGCAGCGATGGCATCCAGTTCTTTCAGCACGCCGGCGTCGGGGGCCGCACTGCCAACGCGAGCTGTAAAAATGAGTGCGGCAACACCCGTCAATGCGCCTAGCAGCGCATAGACCTTGAGAATATTACGCTTGTTGTTGATACCCGAGAGTCGGGCCGCATCTGCATTCCCGCCGATCGCATAAAGGTATCGGCCAAACGTCGTGGAGTTTGTCAAAAATCCCCCGAGCAGAGCAACTGCCAGCAAGATGAGAACCGGGATCGGCACGCCTTGATATGAGTTCATTACCCAAATAAAAGAAACGATCCCCACGATCGGAATGATCGACCTGAGCAGTTCGCCGCCGTAGTTTGCGTCGCCCAGTCCGTAATCCTTGACCGAACGAGCCTTTCGATATGCCATGAATAATACGAACGCAACTGCTGCGACCGCGATCGCCCAGCCGACGGACATCGGTATATTTGCGTTTCCGATAGCCTTAAATGTCTCGTTCGACAGAGGTATCGTATTACCGCCGAGTAGCCACTTAACAGCACCGCGCCACGCCAATAGTCCTCCGAGCGTAACGATGAATGCCGGGATATTCAGATAAGCGGTCAAAGCCCCTTGAAACAGACCGATCGCGACGCCAACAACAATGCCCGCGATGATCGCCGTCGGAAGCCCGTACTCTAAAACAGTCACAGCGTAGGCCGCGATCCCGCCTGCAAATCCCAGTACGGACCCGACCGATAGATCGATATTGCCCGATACGATAAGCATCAACATACCGACTGCGAGGATCGCCGTCACGGACATCTGAGTCATCAGATTCGAAAGGTTTCGCGGTGTCAAAAATATCGAGTCGGTCGCCCAGTGAAAATATGCCCAGATCAGACCCAGGACTGCGATCATGATATATGCCCGCAGAGTCGAAGTCGTGATCCGTGAGGTGTTCGTTTCGTCCATGTATCTAAATGTTGCCGGTGGCCGCGGCCATTACTTTTTCGGGTGTTGCTTCGTCACGGGTAAATTCGCCGGCGAACCTGCCTTCGTGCAAAACGAGCACACGGTCAGAGAGGCCAAGTACCTCCGGCAGTTCTGAAGAGACGAGCACGATGGCCAATCCTTCCTTTGCAAGATTATTGATCTCGTTGTATATCTCTTGTTTCGCTCCAACGTCGATGCCGCGGGTCGGTTCGTCGAGAAACAGAATCTTAGGCCCGGTGAGCAGCCATTTGCCAAGCACGACCTTTTGCTGGTTGCCGCCCGATAATGTGTTGGTTAGCGTCAGCGGCGAGTTTGCTTTGATTCGAAGCGATCGCATTGCTCCGTTTGCCGCCATCGCTTCACGCAAGCGGTTTGTTATGAACCTTCCCGAAATATGCCGAAGTCCGGCGAGCGTCATGTTTTCGACGATCGTCTGTTCGAGTATTAACCCAAAACGTTTTCGGTCTTCGGTTACAAATCCGATACCCTTTTCGATCGCATCGCCCGGTGAGCCGATCGATACATCCTTGCCGTCGATCTCGATCTCCCGGCTAAATTTTCCGGGCCAGGCACCAAAAACCGCTATCAGCAACTCGGTACGTCCCGCACCCATCAAGCCGGCGATGCCGAGCACCTCCCCTTTTCTGACGGAGAACGAAACATTATCGACCAGTTTCTTGTCAGGAATATCGGCTGAGTAGGCAGTTAAATTGTTGACCCGCAGAACAAAGTCCCCGCGAGTGTGCTCAGCGATGGGAAAGATATCGCCAACCTCGCGTCCCACCATTGCGGCTATTACTTCGTTCTTGTCCGTGTCAGCGGCGACGTGGGTCGCAACCGTCTTGCCGTCCCGCAGAACCGTGATGCGGTCGCTCATCTTGAAAACTTCGTCTAGCTTGTGCGAAATGTAGATCATGCCGACGCCGCCAGTGCGAAGCTTTTCGAGAATTCCGAAGAGGGTCTCCACTTCAGATTCGGTCAATGCGGCGGTCGGTTCGTCAAGAACGAGTATTTTGGCGTCCTGCGAAAGGGCTTTTGCGATCTCAACCAGTTGCTGCTGACCAATGCCGAGCGAGCCCACCTTCACTCGCGGATCGATCGGTAAATGCAGATCACTCAATAATTTAGCTGCTTTGTGATAAAGCTCGGACCAATTGATAACGCCAAATCGCGTGGGCTCTTTGCCGAGAAATATATTCTCTCCAACGGTCAATTCTTTCACGAGCGAAAGCTCTTGAAAGATGATCGCGATGCCGGCAGCTTCGCTGTCGCGAATACCGCGAAATTGCCGCTCCGTATTGTCGACCAGTATCTCGCCGTCAAAGGTCCCTTCGGGAAAGACGCCCGAAAGCACCTTCATCAGAGTCGATTTGCCTGCACCATTCTCGCCAACAAGTGCGTGAAATTCGCCGGCTCCGAGCGCAAAACTCACCCCGTCGAGTGCCCTCACGCCGGGGAACTCTTTTACGATCGATCGCATTTCAAGAAGCGGCATATCTATTGGTCAGGAGTGTGTTCAACGCCGATTTTACACGGCTTTGGCGGGTTTCCAAAATGGGGGACTCCGTTGTTGAAAGAAGGATAATTTACGCACCGTCACACGATATTCTATACTCTATTGATATGTCCGAACCAATAGCCATCGAATCGTCTCAGATCGAAGATCGTATCTTTCCGCCCCCGGCCGATTTTGCCGAGAACGCACATATCAAAGGCTTTGAAGAATATGAACGGCTGTATGAAGAAGCCGCAGCAGACCCGCAAGCATTTTGGGCGAAACAGGCGGAGGAACTGCATTGGTTCAAGAAATGGGACACGGTTCTCGAATGGGAACTGCCGCATGCGAGATGGTTCGGCGGTGGTAAGTTAAATATCTCGTACAATTGTCTCGACCGTCATCTGACAACCTCGCGAAAGAATAAGGCCGCTATCATTTGGGAAGGTGAAACGGGCGAGATCAAAACGATCACGTATTTACAGTTGCATCAGGAAGTTTCACGTTTCGCAAACGTATTAAAAAGCCTTGGTGTAAGGACAGGTGACCGGGTCGCACTCTATATGCCGCTCATCCCGGCACTGTCCGTCGCGATGCTGGCATGTGCCCGCATCGGCGCGACACACACCGTTATATTCGGAGGATTTTCGGCCGAGGCGATCACCGACCGGGTCAATGATTGCGACTGCAAGCTGATCGTGACCGCCGACGGCGGCTATCGACGCGGCAGTGAGATCAAGCTCAAAGGCATCGTCGATGAAGCTGCTGTTCATTGTCCGAGCGTGGAGAATATCGTCGTCTTTCAGAGAACACATTCAAAAGTTTCGATGAAGCCCGGACGCGATCACTGGTGGCACGAATTGACGAAAACCGTCAGTGCCGATTGCGAAGCGGAACATCTCGACAGCGAACACCCCCTTTACATACTCTACACATCCGGCACTACCGGAAAGCCCAAGGGTATTCTTCATACGACCGGAGGCTATCTGACGCAGGCGGCATACACATCTAAGATCGTCTTTGATCTCAAGGATGAGGATATCTACTGGTGCACTGCCGACATCGGCTGGGTCACTGGCCATAGTTACGTCGTTTACGGCCCGCTCGCCTGCGGGGCGACGGTCTTTATGTACGAAGGTGCACCAAACTTTCCCGATTTTGACCGGTTTTGGGACATCGTGGAGCGGCACAAGATCACGATCTTTTACACAGCACCGACGGCAATTCGCGCGTTTATTAAATGGGGCGAGCAATATCCGCTCAAGCATGACCTCTCATCGATCAGGCTCCTCGGTACGGTCGGCGAGCCGATCAATCCTGAGGCGTGGATGTGGTATCACGAAGTGATCGGCAAAGGAAGATGTCCGATCGTCGATACCTGGTGGCAGACCGAGACCGGGGCGATCATGATATCGCCGCTTCCCGGCGCGACGCCTACTGTTCCGGGAACCGCAACTCGGCCGATTCCGGGTATATTGCTTGATGTCGTTACAAAAGGCGGCAAAAGCGTGGGTTCTAACGAAGGCGGATATCTCGTCGCGACACACCCCTGGCCATCGATGTTGCGAACCCTCTGGGGCGACGATGAACGCTACAAGCAGGCGTATTGGTCTGAGATACCGGGTTTTTATTTTGCAGGTGACGGAGCCCGCCGCGACGCACACGGCTACTACTGGATAATGGGGCGAGTCGATGACGTCATCAATGTCAGCGGCCACCGCCTCGGAACGGCCGAGATCGAATCGGCGCTCGTATCGCACAAAGCGGTCGCCGAAGCTGCGGTCGTTGGCCGTCCAGACGAATTGAAAGGACAGGCCATCTCGGCCTTCGTCACCCTCGAAGGCGGTCGAAAGGGCGATGATGCGTTGAAAGAAGAACTCCGCAATCATGTCGCTCACGAGATCGGGGCACTGGCGAAACCCGACGACATTAGATTCTCCGATATGCTGCCAAAAACGCGCTCAGGTAAGATCATGCGCAGACTGCTTCGTGAACTCGCATCGAGCGGCGTCGTTGCCGGTGACGTTACAACGCTCGAAGATCTATCGGTCCTGGAAAAGCTTCGAGAAGACGAGGAATAACAAATGGCTGAGAGGATCTACCGCGATTCGGTCCACAATATCATCCGCGTTAATACTGACTCTGCCGAGGGCCGCCTAGTTGTTTCGCTGATCGACACGCCTGAATTTCAACGTTTGCGGCGCATTCGCCAGCTCGGGCTCGCCTATTTTGCATATCAATCGGCCGAGCATTCGCGATTTACACACTCGCTCGGCGCTTTTCACCTCGCGGCAAGAATGATCGCCAAGCTCCGGCTCGGATATGAGATTCCCGAAGATGCTCAAACCGCCGTGCGCATCGCTGCGCTTCTGCATGATGTTGGACACGGGCCTTTCTCACACGTTATCGAATCTATCCTCGGATTTCACCACGAAGAATTTACGATCGAGGCCGTTTTAAGCGAAGAAACGGCGATCGGAAAGCTACTGAGAGCCTATTCGCCGGAACTTGCTAACGATATCGCCTCGATCATCCGGGGCAATTACCGTCACCGGGCATTGTCTCATCTTGTCTCGTCGCAATTGGACGTTGACCGCATGGACTACCTGCTTCGCGACAGTCTGATGACAGGCGCAAAATACGGCATCTTTGATCTCGAATGGATAATCAAATCCATCGAGATCAGCGAAAAAGACGATCACCTCTATGTTTCGGCACCTGGCATGTATGCCGTCGAGGACTATCTGCAGGCTAGATACTATATGTACCGGCAGGTCTATTTTCACCGAACGCTCAGATCTGCCGAGGCCGTACTCAAGGTCTTGATCCGCCGGGCACTTTATCTTTTCAAAACGGACAGCTCTGTCTGGCACGCCGCGGGAACACCGATGGACAAGGTGCTCGCCGGCGAGCAGCTACATTTAAAAGAGCATCTGGAGCTAGACGACACCGATGTGTTGTTCAGTATCAAACGCTGGCAACATAGCACAGACCCGATCCTCGCTGATCTGGCTAAACGATTTCTTAACAGACGATTATTCAAGGCTTATGATCTCGATATGCCCGAGGAAAGACGCTCTGATTTTGTAAGCAATGCACGGGCTATCGTCGCCGGGGCTGGCTTTGACCCCGAGTATTATTTTGTCGAGGACAAAGCCGGGAACGCGTCTTATTCTTTCTATTCAAAAGACAAAGCGGATAAGAAGGATCTGATCTTTGTCGAAGATGGCTTTGCTCAGCCCGAGATCCGCGAGATTTCGTCCGTCAGCCCGGCGGTCCGGGGGCTGCAGGAAGGATATCGCATCCACCGCATTTGCTTCCCGGCCGAACTCAAGGAAAAGATCGGTAAGCTTTATCATCAGAGATAGTCGGGATAATGGCGCTCTCGGATTCGAACACGATGGACAGAAATAAGCGGACCTCAACTTACAAAAGCATCGCCGAGATCGTTTATGTCGTTCCCATAGCGCTGTTAGTGCTCATTTTGCCCGCCTTGGCCAGTGCGCAAAGGGTCGCATTTCTCACGCCGGAAAGATCGCAGGCGAGCATCTCATTCACGGAAAAGCTTGAAATTCAAATAGCCTATGAACTTACGACACTCGACGATTCACTGAGCGAAGCCGCGTATCTTTCGGTATTACCCAAAAGCGCGTTCAATATGACCGCAGATGAAGCGAAACGGATCGGATCGGCTATCGGCTGTGACGCCTTCATATTGCTTCGTTCGGCGACACAGCGGCGGAGTGCCTTTCGGCGTGCAGAGTACTACGAATCGTACGCTGCTGTATTCGTGGTGAGCACCAGGACCGGCCGACTTATCTTTTGGAAACTGCAGCAATTCGAAGCTACAAAACCTACGCTTTCGGCCGCATTGTTAGATGATTCGATCGCTGCGCTTTCTCGAGAGATCGCAAGCAACATACGCTCGGCCATTCGAAATGAGATAAACGAACCAGCCCGGCCTGCCTTTGAAGAAGTCCCGGATACCGCCTCGCCGGCAGCCATTGGTTTCCGCCCGCCGATCCCATACCGTCGCATCAAACCCGAATACACGACGCAGGCCGCTCTTTACGATATCGCCGCGACGGTGGAGGTGCTCGTCGATCTCGATAATGAAGGGAAAGTCTTGCGAACCGAGATCGTTCGCTGGGCGGGTTTTGGGCTCGATCATTCGGCCGAAGCCGCTATCCGTTCTATGAACTGGCGCCCCGCCGAGCGGAATGGCAAAACCTTGCCGATGCGATTTTTGGTAAGGTACAATTTCAAAAAGATCGATAAGAACGCCGCAGAAAATATCAAATGAGAACGATCAGAGCCGCAATTCGAATGGTTCTCTTTGTTGCTGCGACGCTAGGCGTTTACTCGACCTGGTTCGTGTTACGAGTCTTTATCCCGAACAAGATCTATTGGCGGCAGGTCATCTTTGGTGCCTGGACAAAGAGCTTTGTCCGGATCTCTAATATGAATATCGAGGTCAATGGCACACCGCCCAGGCCGCCGTACTTTTTGGTTACAAATCACCTGAGCTACGCAGATATCGCCGCCATACGAGCCGTCGTTAATGGAGTATTTGTTGCCAAAGCAGAGGTTAACGGCTGGTTTCTGGCCGGGCGCATATGCCGTGATATGGGAACTATCTTTATCGACCGTTCAAATCGCCGTGATATCCCGCGTGCGGGTGAAAAGATCGTTGAACGTCTGAATGCCGGCGAAGGGGTCGTCGTGTTTCCCGAGGGAACGAGCACCAAAGGCGAAACCGTTTTGCCGTTCAATTCCTCGTTTTTGGAATTTGCCGCCCGCGGCGATGTTCCCGTCAGCTATGCCGCTATCAGCTACCGGACTCCCGAAGGTGAAATGCCGGCTCACATCGCCGCTTGCTGGTGGGAGGACATCAGCTTTTTTGCTCACCTTTGGCGTCTGTTCCATGTAAACGGGTACACCGCGGTGATAAATTTCGGTGAGGAACCAATTGTAGATCATGACCGGAAAGTACTCGCTGAGATATTGCGGCAGCGGGTAGAGGACAAGTTCGTTCCGGTGCTTTAGGCGTCGGGCTAACGATATAACATTTTGACGATTCGACCGTATTAAACGGTACACCAACTTCAGGAGATTACTATGCGTACACGTACAATTAGATCGGTCACCGCTCTGGTGATCTTACTTTCCGTCTATTCCGGAGCCCTTGCCCAAAGTACGGGCTTTGACATCAGCCGGATGGACCGCTCTGCCGATGCTTGCGACGATTTCTTTCAATTTGTGAACGGCACCTGGATAAAGAACACAGAGATACCGCCTTCGCAATCCCGCTGGGGCAGCTTTGGCATGCTGCAGGAGAGCAATCGTGATGTTTTGCATGACATCCTTGAGAATGCGATCAAGAGCCAGCACAAAAAGGGCTCAAATCTGCAGCTCATCTCGGACTATTACCAATCGTGCATGGATGAGGCAGCGATCGAACGTGCCGGTACAAAACCGCTCGACCCGATCTTCGCTGAGATCGCAAAGGCGAAAACGATGAACGATATCAAGAGCGAGATCGCGATGCTCCACAAGCGTGGCCTCCCGTCTCTCTTCCGCCTGAATGCGGGTGCTGACGCAAAGGACAGCAATGTGATCATCCTAAACGCCGGCCAGGCCGGCCTCTCCCTGCCAAACCGCGATTACTATACAAAGGAAGACGCGAAATCCGTCGAGATCCGTGGAAAATTTGTCGAATATGTGACGAATATGTTCAAACTATTAGGCGACTCGCCAGACGCCGCGGCCGCGAATGCCAAGACCGTGATGGACATGCAAATGCGTCTCGCCATGGCGTCAACGCCGCCGGCCGATCTTCGCGATCCGGACAAAAATTACAACAAGATCCCGATGGCAGATGCGCAGGCCATCTTCTCCAACTTCTCACTCGCGGACTATATGAAGACCCGCGGCATCCCTGCTATGACCCACATCAATTTCACACAGCCCGGCTTTTTCAAGGAAGTGAACACGATGCTCGCCGACACGCCAGTTGAGAGTTGGAAAACTTACATGCGCTGGATGGTGCTCAACTCGGCAGCCAACGGCCTTCCTAAGGCATTTCGCGACGAGAATTTTAACTTCTCAGGCCGCATCCTTTCGGGACAGAAAGAGCAGCAGGTGCGTTGGAAACAGTGCGTCCAATCGACCGACGGCGCACTTGGCGAGGCATTGGGCGACGAATATCGTAAGGTAAAATTCACGCCTGAGGCCGAAAAGCGAATGGATGATCTCATCACCAATCTTTTTGTAGCGATGCGAGAACGTATTAACGGCCTCAGCTGGATGAGCGCTGAGACAAAGGTCAAATCGCTCGCAAAACTCGACGCCTATAAACGTAAGATCGGCTATAACAAGAAACTGAGAGGTTACGAGGGCCTGACGATCGACCGTTCGCTCGCGGGCAACAGCCTCCGCCTGAGCGAGTTCGGCGTTAAACGAAACATCGCCGATATCGGCAAGCCGACCGACAAGACACGTTGGGGAATGAACCCGCCGCTTGTCAATGCGTCGTACAATCCGATCGCGAACGACATCACATTCCCGGCCGGCATTTTGCAGCCACCGTTCTTTAACTTCCAAGCGGACGACGCGATCAATTACGGAGCCATTGGCGGAGTGATCGGTCACGAGGTTTCGCACGGATTTGATGATTCGGGAAGCAAATACGGACCCGACGGTAATCTGAAATCGTGGTGGACGGCCGAAGATCGGGCAAAGTTTGAGGAACGTGCAAACTGCGTGGTCGAGCAGTTTAACGGTTATGAAGTATTGCCCGGCCTCAATATCAACGGCCGACTGACGCTTGGCGAAAATATCGGCGACCTCGGCGGGCTAAATATCGCATACACAGCGTTTATGAACTCGCTCAAAGGCAAGCCCCGCCCGGCTAATATAGACGGATTTACGCCGGAGCAGCGATTTTTCCTCGGTTGGGCGCAAGTTTGGGCAGATAAATCAACGCCCGAATCGGCACGCCAGCGCGTTCTCGGTGATCCACACTCAGCGGCCAAATGGCGCGTCAACGGCCCGATGTCGAACATGCCTGAGTTTGCTAAGGCATGGGGCTGCAAGACCGGTGCTAAGATGATCCGTGAAAAGGTCTGCGAGATCTGGTAAGGAAGCTCGTAAGAAGTCAGTGGACAGAATTCAGTAGTACGGATCTTGCTTTCAACAAAATGGCCGGGCGCTTTCGCGTCCGGCCTTTCTTCATGCTTCTTGCTTCTGTTTACTAGTTAATTAAAGCTCATCGTCGCCATCGACGTCGATCTTCATCGCTTCGTCGATGTCGAACACCTCAGTTTCTTCGGCGTCGAGATCGACATCAACATCCATATCGGCGTCCACGTCCGCGACGTCCTCATCACCGAGGATCGCCGGCAGCGGCAGATCAATGCCGCCGCGAATGTAGTCGCTCATTTCGTCAAACTCATCCTCCTGCTTCCGGTTCTCGGTAGCGTCGTAGGCGACCTTGACGTTACGGTAGTACTTCATACCGGTTCCCGCCGGGATCAGTCGTCCCATGATGACGTTCTCCTTGAGTCCTCTGAGATAGTCGATGCGGCCCGAGATCGCGGCTTCTGTAAGCACGCGCGTAGTTTCCTGGAACGAAGCAGCCGAGATGAACGAATCGGTCGAAAGCGACGCCTTCGTGATACCGAGCAAGAGCGGTTCACCGACCGATGTCTGGCCGCCTTCATCCTGAACACGACGGTTCTCGTCCTCATAGCGGAATCGATCGACCTGTTCCTCGAGCAGGAAATCGGTATCGCCGACTTCCTTGATCTTGACCCAACGGAGCATCTGTCGAACGATCACTTCGATGTGTTTATCGTTGATGTTCACACCCTGCAGCCGATAGACCTCTTGAATTTCGTTCACGAGGTAATTCTGCAAAGCTTCCATACCCAGAACACGCAGGATATCGTGCGGGTTGAGCGGTCCATCCATCAGCGGTTCACCCGAGCGGACGCGGTCGTCTTCCTGCACGTTGATGTGCGTACCACGCGGGATGTCGTATTCGCGTTCGCTGCCGTCGTCGCCGATGACGATGATCTTGCGTTTACCCTTTGAGATCGGGCCGAATTTGACCGTTCCGTTTATCTCAGACATCATTGCGGTTTCGCCCGGACGGCGAGCTTCGAAAAGCTCGACGACACGCGGCAGACCGCCGACGATATCCTTGGTCTTGGTCGTTTCACGCGGGATCTTAGCGATGACGTCGCACGGTTCGATCTCCTGGCCATCCTCGACCATGAGTTGGGCACGGATCGGCATCTGGTAGGTCTTGAGGACCTTATTACCACCGCGGATCTCGAGACGCGGCTGATTCTTCTCATCCGAGTCTTTGACCACGAGGCGTTTCTGCCCCGTGACCTTATCGATCTCTTCTTCGACCGTCTTGCCTTCTTTGAGGTCCTGATACTTAACAGTACCCTTGACCTCGGTGAGGATCGCGAAAGTAAACGGATCCCACGTTACGAGTACGTCATCCTCTTTTACTTTCTGGCCGTCTTTGACGTGAACCTCAGCCCCGTAAACCACCTTGTAATGGGCGACCTCGCGGCCGCGTTCATCGACAAGTGCGAGTTCAGACTGACGACGCATCGAGACCATTTCACCATTACGGTTCTTGATAACCTTGAGATCGCCGAGGTATCTGACCGTTCCGTCCATTGCCGCAACGTGTTTTGTTTCTTGTTCGAGACGGGCCGTACCACCGACGTGGAAAGTACGCATCGTCAGCTGGGTGCCGGGTTCGCCGATCGACTGAGCGGCGATAACACCGACAGCCTCGCCGATCTCGACAGTGTTGCCGGTCGCGAGATTACGTCCGTAGCATTTTACGCAGATACCGCGACGCGATTCGCACGTCAGTGCCGAGCGGATCTTGACCTTTTGCAGGCCTGACAGCTGAACCGCCGCACCGAGATCTTCGTCGATCTCGACGTTGGCAGCGACGATCACGCTTCCGTCAACCGGATCGATTATGTCATCGAGCGAGGTACAGCCGACGATACGGTCACGAAGCGATTCGACCTCTTCGCCGTTACGGATGATGGCTTCAGCCCAAACGCCCTTGAGCGTTCCGCAGTCCTGTTCCGAAACGATCACATCCTGAGCGACGTCAACCAGACGACGAGTCAGGTAACCCGAGTCAGCCGTTTTGAGCGCCGTATCGGCAAGTCCCTTTCGGGCACCGTGCGTCGAAATAAAGTACTGCAGCACGTCCAGGCCTTCGCGGAAGTTTGCCAGGATCGGATTTTCGATGATCTCGCCAGACGGCTTCGCCATCAGTCCTCGCATACCGGCGAGCTGACGGATCTGGGCCTCGCTGCCTCGGGCTCCTGAGTCAGCCATGACGAGGATCGGGTTAAGTTCTTTTCGTTCCTTTTCACGCTTGTTCATCGCGACAAACATTTCTTTCGCCACGTGATCTGTCACGTCCGACCAAATAGCCGTCACCTTATTCGTACGCTCGAGATCGGTCATCGTAGCGTCTTCATACTGCTTGCGAAGTTTTTCGACCTCTTTGAGAGCCTTGTCGATGATTCCCTTTTTCGAGCTCGGCGTGACCATATCATCGATGCCGATCGAGACACCGGCCTTGGTCGCATAAAGGAATCCCATCGCTTTGAGATCGTCGAGCAATGCAACGGTCGAATCATGGCCGAGTTTCAAATGCGAGAAAGTGACGAGCGACTGCAGGCCTTTCTTTTTGAGAACGCCATTAACGAATGGCAGCCCGTCGCGAGTCAAACGTTCGTTAAAGATAACGCGGCCGACCGTTGTATCGAGCAGTAGATCGACATTCTCGCGAGCAGTTGCACGCATCACGTCCTGATTATTATGCTCGAGCGTCAGGTCGATCAGGTCACCGCGCCAGCGGAGCTTGATCCTGGACTGAGTTTCAACCGCACCTGCATCGAGGGCGAGCAAGACATCATCGATGGAACCGAAGACCTTGCCGTCGCCTTTCATCTCATCGCGAGCAAGGGTCAGATAATAGCAGCCGAGAACGATGTCCTGCGAAGGAACCGCGATCGGTTGCCCCGACGCCGGCGATAAGAGGTTGTTCGACGCAAGCATTAGAACGCTCGCCTCGATCTGAGCCTCAGCCGACAGCGGAATATGGACTGCCATTTGGTCACCGTCGAAGTCGGCGTTGAACGCAGTACACACGAGCGGATGGATCTTGATAGCTTTGCCCTCAACCAGAACCGGCTCAAAAGCCTGGATACCCAGACGGTGAAGGGTCGGAGCACGGTTCAAAAGAACCGGATGCTCGCGAATGACTTCTTCAAGAATATCCCAAACGATCGGTTCCTGGCGTTCGACCATTTCGCGTGCCTGTTTAATAGTGGCAGCGTGCTGGTCATGTTCCAATTTGTTGTAAATAAACGGCTTAAAGAGCTCGAGAGCCATTTTTTTCGGCAAACCGCACTGGTGCAGTTTTAGCTCGGGACCGACCACGATCACCGAACGTCCCGAATAATCGACACGCTTTCCGAGCAGATTCTGACGGAAACGGCCCTGCTTACCCTTGAGCGTACCCGAAAGCGATTTGAGCGGACGGTTGTTGGCTCCGCGAAGCACGCGGCCGCGGCGTCCGTTATCGAACAGAGCATCTACAGCTTCCTGCAGCATGCGCTTTTCGTTGCGAACGATCACCTCAGGTGCTCGTAGCTCTATGAGCTTTTTGAGACGATTATTGCGGTTGATCACGCGGCGATAGAGATCGTTAAGATCCGATGTCGCAAAACGGCCGCCGTCCAGCGGCACGAGCGGGCGAAGTTCCGGCGGAATGACCGGGATAACGTCGAGGATCATCCACTGCGGATCGTTGCCCGACCGAAGGAACGAATTCGACACCTTCAGCCGCTTGGAGTATTTGAGCTTTTTCTGCTGAGAGGTCTCTTCGCGCATTTTGCCGCGAAGCTCCTCGACCAACTCGGCGATATCGATCTGAGCCAAGAGGTCTTTGATCGCCTCGGCACCCATTTTCGCGATGAACTGATTCGGATAATCACGGGTCAATTCACGGAAGCGTTCATCGGTCAACAGGTCTTTTTGCTTGAGATCAGGAACCTCGCCGGGATCGACGACAATGTAGGTCTCAAAATAAAGGATCTTCTCAAGGTCACGAAGTGTGATGTCGAGAAGGTGGCCGATACGCGACGGCAGTCCCTTAAAAAACCAAACGTGCGAACAGGGCGAAGCCAGCTCGATGTGGCCGAGCCGCTCACGGCGGACCTTACTCTGGGTAACTTCCACGCCGCATTTGTCGCAAATGACGCCGCGGTGCTTCATCCGCTTGTACTTTCCGCAGAGACATTCCCAGTCAGAGACCGGGCCAAATATGCGGGCACAGAACAGGCCGTCGCGCTCCGGTTTGAA
This sequence comes from Pyrinomonadaceae bacterium, assembly GCA_044228165.1. Lineage (GTDB taxonomy): Bacteria > Acidobacteriota > Blastocatellia > Pyrinomonadales > Pyrinomonadaceae > OLB17. The sequence continues at coordinate 120,247 of JBGAVK010000002.1, forward strand.
TGTTCGGTAGTTGATCGTCTCCGGCTTGGTGACCTCACCGTGCGACCACGAACGGATCTTATCGGGTGATGCGAGGCTGATGCGGATCGCTTCGTAATTTGTGGTCAACTGCGTTTTGCTTTCGTTATTAAATCGAAACATATATCTCCAAGATCATCTGTTGCGTTTCACTTTTGTTTCACGCTTGTTTCAGGTCTGTTTCACATCGGCATGAAACAAGTATCTCGCTGAATCTATTGAACTTAGCCGCACATTTCAGGGCTTGTTTCACGAAAACGCGAAAAAAGTCTTTGTGCGGCGGGTTCCGGTCTAATCGACTCCTACAAGTGCATCGACACCTGCGACAATTTCCTCAGGATCGATCTCGTCTTCCTGGATCAGTTCGACGTCGAGGCACAGCGACTGAAGCTCGCGGACCAGAACGTTGAACGACTCCGGAATGCCCGGTTCGAAGTTCGAAACTCCCTTGACGATCGTCTCGTAGATCTTCGAACGGCCGGCAACATCGTCGGATTTGCATGTCAGCAATTCCTGTAGGATGTGAGCCGCACCGTAGGCTTCGAGTGCCCAAACTTCCATCTCTCCGAAACGCTGTCCGCCGAACTGAGCTTTACCACCCAGCGGCTGCTGCGTAATGAGCGAGTACGGGCCGATCGAACGGGCATGGATCTTGTCATCAACAAGGTGTGATAGTTTCAGCATATAGATGAAACCGACGCACACTTTTTGCTCGAACAGTTCACCAGTCATACCGTCATAGAGACGGGTTTTGCCCGACGGGCCGACTGACGCGGGAATGCCGAGTTCGTCGTACTTTTGATTGGCCTTTGTGATGTAGCCCTTGATCTCGTCTTCGCTGGCGCCGTCAAAGACAGGTGTCGCAAAGTGAAGTCCGAGGATCTTACCGGCCCAGCCCAAATGCGTCTCGAGGATCTGACCGACGTTCATACGCGACGGCACACCGAGCGGATTGAGCACGATCTCGACCGGGGTTCCATCCGGCAGGTACGGCATATCTTCCTCAGGGAGGATACGGGCGATAACACCCTTATTACCGTGACGTCCGGCCATCTTGTCACCGACCGAAAGCTTACGCTTCATGGCGACAAAGACCTTGACCATCTTGATCACGCCCGGAGGCAGTTCGTCGCCCTGTTTGAGCTTGGTGATCTTTTCGTCGTAGATATCACGAAGAATATTGATCTGGCGTTCGGTCCGCTGTTGATATTCCTTGACCTCGCCGGCGATGTCGATCGAACCGGCCGAAACTTCAGCCTTCGAAAGGAGCCTGATATCGACATCGGCGAGCATCTCGCGGTTAAGCGTCTCACCTTTTTTGATGACGACATCTTTGCCGTCAACAAGGTCTTTCGTCAGCTTACGTCCATCGAAAAGCTCGTAGATACGCTCGTTTCGCTGCTCTTCGAGGATACGGATCTCGTCATCCAGATCGCGGTGGAAACCTTCCTCTTCCATCCCTTCGATATCGAGGCTGCGTTCGTCCTTATCCTGGCCCTTGCGGGTAAAGATCTGAACATCAACGACCGTTCCGTCGATTCCCGGAGGGCAGGTTAAGCTGGCGTCTTTAACATCTCCGGCCTTTTCACCAAAGATCGCACGAAGCAGTTTTTCTTCGGCTGTCAGCTGCGTTTCACCCTTTGGCGTAACCTTACCAACGAGGACAGAGCCAGGCTTGACCTGAGCACCGATACGGATGATCCCCGATTCGTCGAGATCGCGGAGCATATTTTCGCCGATATTCGGGATATCACGCGTGATCTCTTCCGGGCCGAGTTTTGTATCGCGGGCTTCGATCTCAAGCTCCTCAATGTGGATCGACGTGTAGTAATCATCCTTGACCAGCTTTTCGGAGACCAAAATAGCATCCTCAAAGTTGTATCCGCGCCACGGCATAAATGCCACGAGCACGTTTCGGCCGAGGGCGAGTTCGCCGCGATCGGTACACGGGCCGTCGGCGATCACCTGGCCTTTGCGGACACGCTCGCCGACCTCTACGATCGGACGCTGGTTGATACAGGTGTTCTGGTTCGAACGCTTGAATTTGACCAGCGAGTAAATGTCCGCCGTCACCTCACGCGAGATAGTTCCATCGACCTGATGGTCGGCCTTTACGATGATGCGTTCCGAGTCAACAAAATCGACGACGCCGTCACGTTTGGCAATGACCACCGCACCCGAATCCCGGGCGGCGATCTTTTCCATTCCGGTGCCGACATAGGGCGATTCAGCCCGAAGCAGAGGCACTGACTGACGCTGCATGTTCGAACCCATGAGAGCTCGGTTAGCATCATCGTTCTCAAGGAACGGGATCAGCGACGCAGCCACAGAAACGAGCTGTTTCGGCGAAACGTCCATATATTGCGTATCCATCCGGTCGGCGGTGATAAATTCGCCTTTCTGCCGGGCAGCATTACGCTCGTTGATGATATTGCCGTTAGCGTCAAGTTCGATGTTCGCCTGGCCGATGATCCATTTGTCTTCTTCCCAAGCGGTCAGGTAGAAGGGCCACGGTTCATAATCGGCGAGTTTACCGCCTTTGATCTTTTTATTCGCGGCCTCGACATCCTCTTGCGGGACATGCTCACCGGGCTTGAATTTCGTATCGCCGCCGTTGTGGATCTTCACATATTCGACCACGCGGCCATCGACCACTCGACGATACGGTGATTCGATAAAGCCGAACTCATTGATGCGTGCAAAACACGAAAGCGACGAGATCAGCCCGATGTTCGGACCTTCAGGCGTCTCGATCGGACAGATGCGCCCGTAGTGCGTCGGGTGAACGTCACGAACCTCAAATCCGGCACGTTCACGCGATAATCCGCCCGGCCCCAAAGCCGATAGACGGCGTTTGTGCGTGATCTCTGACAACGGATTCGTCTGGTCCATGAACTGCGAAAGCTGTGATGAGCCAAAGAATTCGCGGACGGCAGCGGTCACAGGCTTTGCATTGACAAGGTCGCGCGGCATCGTGGTGAACATATCCTGTTGAATGGACATCTTCTCCTTGATAGCGCGTTCCATACGTTCGAGGCCGATGCGGAACTGGTTTTCGAGCAGTTCACCCACCGCACGAACGCGGCGGTTGCCGAGATGATCGATATCATCCTGGACATAATGCTCGCTGTCTTTCTTCATCCGCAACAGGTAATTTACGACCTCAATAAAGTCGGTCGCCTTTAACAGCGGATTGGTAATGTCCTCTTTTTCAGGACGTCCCATTTTAATGTTGAACTTGAGCCGTCCGACACGTGACAGATCGAACCGCCGAGTGTCGAAGAACATGCCTTCGAGTAATCGATAAGCGGTAGGAACCGTCGGCGGGTCGCCCGGACGCATTTTGCGGTAGATCTCGAGCAATGCATCGACCGGCTTTGAGATCGGGTCTTTTCTGATAGTTGCCGAGATGACCTCGCCGATGATGTCACGTTTCGGGAAGAACACCGAGAAATTCGTAACTCCCTCTTCGACGATCTGCTGCAGTTTGCCCTGAGCGATCTCAGTGTTTGCTTCGACTATGACCTCACCTGTTTCGGTGTTCACAACGTCGTCGAGAGCGAACGCACCTTCAAAATCGGCCGCATCGACGGCAACCTTTTCTTTGCCCATACGGCGAAGATCGGCGATCGCCGACTTCGTGACCTTTTTGCCCTTACGGGTGACGTCCTCTTTCTTGTCCTTGATGTCTTCTTCGGCACGCATGCCGACGAGATGCGTCTCGCCCTCCGGCTTGACGTTGATGAACAGCTTGCCCTTTTCGACCGCGACCTCATCGGTCACATAAAACAACTTCAGAATGCTCGCGTTCGAATACTCCGCACTTTTGACGACTTCCTCGAGTATGCTGTCCGATACCGTCTTCATATCGATCTGAGGATTGAGCCACAAGCCGAGGGCACGAAGAAACACCGAAGCTATGATCTTTCGTTTGCCCAGGCGTGCGTGAAGAATGCCTTTCTGGTCGTATTCAAATTCGACCCACGAACCGCGGTAAGGGATGATCTTTGCGAGATAATCGTCGCGGTCGCCCTTAAAGAAAACACCGGGCGAGCGATGAAGCTGCGACACGATAACACGCTCGGTTCCATTGATAATGAACGTACCGTTGTCGGTCATCAGCGGAATTTCGCCAAAGAAAACATCCTCTTCCTTAATGTCGCGGATCGTCGAAACGTTGGTTTCGGGATCCTTGTCATAAACGGTCAGGCGGATCTTTACCTTGAGCGGGACGCTGTACGACATACCGCGTTCCTGACATTCCTGCTGATCGTGCTTGTGCTTGAGGCCGACCGGCTCTCCGCAGTTGTTGCAGAGGTTCGGGCGAACGGCGTTGAACGTGCCGCAATTATTACAAAGCACTTCGGCAGGGTTGAAAGGGTCGACCTTGATCTTTGCCGAGCAGTTCTTACAATTTGCACGAAGGTGCTCTAGACCCTCGAGATTACCGCACTTGCACTGCCAGTTGCCGATCTGATACTCGACATACTCAAGCGTTGCGGTCTCACGAAAATCCGAAACCGGAAAGATCGATGCAAAGACCGACTGCAATCCGATGTAATCGCGTTCCTCAGGTATGAGGTCCATCTGCAGGAAGCGGTTGTAAGATTCACGCTGCACCTCGATCAGATTCGGGATCTGTGCAGAAGTGTAGATCTTTGAAAAATCAACCCGCTCGGGCGACTGGCTGGTTCGCTTTCCGAGTCCTGTAGAGCTGCTTTGTAGAGGATTGTTGATCATATAATATTAATAGCGGGCTAAAAACCTGTTGATTTTTCGCGAAGTTACTGTTACGATTCCCGTAAAGTAATGCTCCACTAAAATCCTTTGCGATAAAGACGGCAAACGCGGTCGAGGGTAAAGTTTACCCAGACCGCTTTATAAGCAGTAAATTGCTTAAATTAATTTTACGAGCGAGCCAGAAAGGGCCACCAACTCTCCACTTGTTTGCGACTTGGATCGCGTCCAAAACCATCGGAAACTATTGAAAATAAATGCGTTTCCGGTCCGACTAAGCCGATGATCGCTGCCCTGAAATCAAGCAAAGGGGCGCGAACCATGTAGTTTAGCAAATAAATCCGATTCTCGCAAAACCACTAGGACAATTCCTAACGCAGAGCTGACCGAGTTCACAGAGAATTTTCACTCCGCGTGCCTGGCGTGCTCTGCGTTAAGATCGTCCTGTAACTATTTGAGTTCGACTGTAGCGCCTGCTTCGGTAAGCTTGGCCTTGATATCGTCTGCTTCTGCCTGCGAAACGCCTTCTTTAAGCGCCTTCGGAGCTGCATCGACGAGATCCTTGGCTTCTTTCAGACCGAGGCCCGCAACGACTTCGCGAACGACCTTGATGACCGCGATCTTATTGCCGCCGGCCGACTGAAGGATAACGTCAAACGAATCCTTGGCTTCAGCAGCCGGAGCGTCGCCGCCGCCAGCCGGAGCTGCCATCATCATCGGAGCCGCTGCTGCCGCTGCCGAAACGCCAAAAACCTCTTCGAGTTCCTTGACCAATTCAGACGCTTCGAGAAGCGTCATACCTTTCAAATACTCAACTACATCACTTTTTGAAACTGCCATGATAATTATCTATCTCCTATTTAGGGTTCTGTTATTTAGTAAATAGTTAATAGTAAACCGTGAATAGAAATGATCTATTTACTATTTTCGATTCACTATTTACCGCCTTTTGCCGCTAGAACCCAGGGACATCGTCGGAACGGGTTGCATCACCTTTCCGCCAACGTCCGGAGCCCGTTTGACCTGACAAATCAATTGGGCCCGCTTTCCTTGAGTACGGCTTTTAAGTTTGGAGTCCCGTTTTGAGGCGGCCGCTATAGGCCGGCTAAGCCGGGACCCTAAACAAAACTGTTTATTCCGCCTTTTCTTCAGCTTCTGCTTCAGCTTCAGGAGCGGCTTCCTCTGCCATGGCTTCAGCCGGAGCTTCGGCGGCTTCTTCCGCCGCTGCTTCAACCTCTGCCGGTGCCTCGTCCGCAGAAGCCGCTTCGACCGCCGGAGCTTCTTCAGCAGGTGCCTCCGCCGAAACTTCCGCTTCCGCCGGTGCGGGCTCTTCGACCGCCGGTGCAGGAGCGGGCTCTTCAGCCTTAACTTCCGCAGCCGGTGCGGCCGCTGCAGGTTTGGCGTCGCCGATCTGTTTGATCACAACTGCCAGGTCACGCGGCACGGCATTAATGACCGTGACCAAACGTTCTGCCGAGCTGTTGAGCACCCACAAAAGCTTGGAAATAAGCTCTTCTTTCGAAGGCAGATTTGCGATCGTCGTAAGCTGTGCGAGGTCGACGACCTTTCCGTCAACGACTCCTGCCTTGAACGAATAAATGCTCGAATTGTCCTTCATGAACTTCGAGATCGCCTTTGAAAGCACCACCGGGTCGCCATCTGTCCACGCGATAGCGGTCACACCTTTGAAATGCTCACTTGCATCTTCAAATTGCGTGCCTTTGACAGCGATACGAGCCAGTGTATTTTTGACTACTTTATACTTTGCGCCAGCCTCACGCAGGTTGTTGCGAAATTCCTGATCCTTGCTCACCGTCAGATTTGTAAAACTGACGACCATGGCCGAGGTGGAATTCTGCAGCGACTCTGTGAGGGCGGTCAGATCATTTTGTTTTGTTTCTCTAGATTTCATTTCTTTTCACGCTCCTCACTTAGACGTACGCGAGCTCGTCGAGCAATACGCCCGGGCTCATCGTCGCCGCCAGATTTATCTTTTTCAGGTAACGGCCCTTTGCCGTCGTCGGTTTTGCCTTAATGACGGCACTAATAAGGACCTTGGCATTTTCGGCAAGTTTTGCGTCATCAAAAGACACTTTGCCGACCGGCGAATGGATGACACCCGTCTTATCGACGCGGTATTCGACCTTACCGGCCTTAGTCTCTTCGATGGCAGTTTTGACATCCATCGTGACCGTTCCTGTTTTTGGATTGGGCATCAGGCCTCGAGGACCGAGGACCTTACCGAGCTGGCCGACCTTGCCCATCATATCGGGCGTCGCAATGAGTGCGTCAAAGTCGAGCCAGCCACCTCTGATCTTTTCGACGATATCGTCGCCACCGGCCTCATCGGCTCCGGCTTCCTGCGCTTCGCGGATCTTGTCGCCCTGTGCGATCACGACGACCTTTTTCGCTGCTCCGCCGAGTCCGTGCGGCAAAACGATCGTTCCGCGAACGAGCTGATCCGCTTTACGGGGATCAACGCCAAGCCACATAGTAAGTTCTACGGTTTCGTCGAACTTAGCAAAGGC
>JBGAVK010000053.1:0-14164 GCA_044228165.1 Pyrinomonadaceae bacterium
GTGTAACAAAGGTGAAACACGTAACGTAAATTCGCGGTTCTTTCGGGGTGTTTATTCGTCCGGAATGTCGCTCCGGTAAGGTCCTTTGTCCCGGCGGCTCACCCCGGTCCACTTGGTCCGGACCGTGCCAGCACTGTAATTACTGAAACCCGACCCGCCTGAGCAGGTCATCAAATCGGGGATCACCACGTAGGTTCTTGAGCCGGCGGCCGACTTTGATCAGAGTGAGCCAATTCGAGCGTTCCTGATATGCCCTTTCGAGCCAGTAAAAGGCCTTGTCCTTTTCGTTCATACCGGCATAGACGACCGCCGGCAGGAATGGCGAGACCTCGTTGTTTCGGACCTTGTCTTCGAGTGAGGCGGCGACCTTTTGTGCGTCGGCCCGACGGCCGGCGGCCGCATAGACGTGGCCCAGCGCCATGTCGGCAATGGGGTCTTTGGAAAGTTCGCGTGCCTTTTGAAACGACGCTATCGCTTCGTCATATTTGCCTTGTTCCTGCTGTATCTCGCCGAGGTTCAAATAAGCCCGGGCGTAAGTAGGGTCTTTGGCGATCACCTGCCGTATCTGGTTGGACGCCTCGTCGTACCGTCCCGCTATGTACATCGCCCAACCGATGTTCGTCTGGATGCTGAGCGACATCGGGTCGATCTGTTGAGCATTTCGAAACTCCACCAAGCCTTCGTCCACCCTGCCCATTGCCACGAGAAAGTTTCCGTAGGAATAATGAGCCTCGGCATTGTTCGGGTTCAGTTGTATCGCCCTTTTGTACTCTTGCTCGGCACCTGCGTAATCCCAGTCATATGTCGCCTTGATCGACGCTAGCGAGACATAGACCGTGCTCAGGCTCGGATCGATCGCGAGAGCTTTCTGTGCCGCGTCTTTCGCCTTAGAATAGGCCTCTTGCGGTAACATCGCACCATATGCCGGTGCAGAGCGATAGGCCAATGCCAGGCCCTGATAGGCGAGGGCGTAGTTCGCGTCCTTTTCGATCGCCTGTTGGTAGAATGTTATCGATTCCACCGTGCCTGCAGGGGTGCCTTTCTGGCGGCTGTATTCGCCTTTTAAATAGAGCGAGAACGCTTCATTATTCTCGGTGTAGCTTCTAGGGGTTTGATTTGTTGCCGCGTTCGTATTCAGTTGAAGTTTCTCGGTCGTGAGTGAAGTAAGTTCGCCCTGGAGAGTCAGTATCTTGTCAGCGGCTTCGATAAAAGAGATCGAGAATATGACCTTGCCGTTTGATACATTGATGTGCCGTAGGGTCAAAGAAAAGCTCTCGTTTCGGCGGGTCAGGCTTCCAACGAGAACGCTATCGACGCCCAATTCGCGGCCGATCGCCTGCGGATCGAGCCTTTCCTTCTGAAAACGTTCGAAATTCGCCCGTGACACCGTGCGTATCTCCGGATACGATGACAGATGCCGAACGAGGCCGTCGCCGAGGCCGTCGGAAATATAGTCGTTCGCCTCGTCGCCCGTCTCGTTGACAAACGGCAAAACCGCTATCGACCTTTTTTCCGTCTGAAGGCTCTGCATTATGTTTTCCGGGCCACCCTTGAACGCAACTGAGAAGATCCCCGTCGAATAGGCAACTGAGAGCACTAACACGGTGAGAGCCGCAAATGCGATCTTCCACCGATGGCGTTTTATGAAAGCGCTCCGTGTCTGCGTGGTTGGAGTATCGGATAGCGGCTCGGTTACAGCCTCAGAAGTGGTGGATCCGACCATCGACGTTAACGATGGGTCTGGAAACGCCCACGTTTCGGCAACTCGAACCCGTCCGTCCGCTATCTCACGCCCCGTGGAGCGAAGGATCCTGGAATATCGTTCATCCTCGCGGACACTATCAAAGCTCGGATCGGTCCCTATCCAAACCAGCCAGGCGTCACGTTCCTCGAGCGAAACGTCGATGAGATGAAACCCGCGATCTATACGGCCGGCAGCAATGTTCGCCATCCCGAGAAAGTAGGGCTTGACGAATTCAGTGCCTGAACGCAGTTCGATCTTGTCCGCAAGTTTCCGGGCTTCGTCTTTGAGGCCGGCTCGCTGGTAAACAAAGCAAAAGTGGTATTCGAGGAGTGCGGACGACGGCATCAATGCGTCCGCAAGTTTCATCTCAGCGATCGCCTCATCGTGACGGTCGAGAAGGCTCAGGATATTTCCACGCTGCAGATGTCCCTGCGGGTAGTCAGGGTCGATCGCGACTACCTCATCCGCCTTTGCCAATGCCTTGTCAAAATGTCGCGTCTGGAAGTAATACCAGATCACGAGTATCTTGGTCCTAAGGGACATCGGATCAAGTTCCTCGGAAAGCAGCATCTGCTCGACGCCCTCGTCAAAGCGGCCATTCCCGATCAAGAGTGCCGCATACCACTCTCTCGCCAGTGCGTAATGGGGATTTAAGGCGATCGACCGTTTAAAGCTCTCTTCAGACGGCCCGAATCTAAATTCGTTGTTAAGAAGCAGTGCATTCGCCGCGTGGGCCTCCGCGAGATCCGTATCGAGCGAAAGTGCTCTGTGTACAAAGTCCCAGGCATTCCTGTACGCCTCGACCGTGGGGATCAGGCCGTAGATGCCCGCCCATATGTAAAATTCGGCGATCGCGGTATGAGCCAAAGCGTATTTCGGATCGAGGGAAACGGCCGTTTTGTATGCTTCTAATGCTTTTGGAAGAGACTGCGAAGTGAACTGATTCCAGTAAACACGGCCGCGTAAATATGCCTCGAATGCCTGAGGGTCATTTGTTCCGCGTTTTGACAATTTCTCGCGGTCCCTGCCCGTTAGGTGCGGAATCAAAGCCGCCGCAACTTGCTCAGAGATCGCATCTTCGAGTTCGAGAACATCCGTCAAATGCTCGTCAAAATGCCCGGCCCAGATAGTTTTCACCTTTGCGATATCGAGCAGCTGCAATGAGATCCTGATCCGCTCTCCAAAGCGGCGGATCCGGCCGTCCAATACGTAATCAACCCCTAGCTCACCGCCTGCCCGGAACGGATTGACATTGTCTTCCGTGTATCGAGTGATCGAGCTGGTCGGACGAACAGTAAGCCTTTGGACGTTGGTCAATCTGGTGATGATCGCGTCTGCGACACCGATGGTCAGATACGCCTCATCGGTATTCTCTTCGCCCGCCGGGCTAAGCATCGTCAGTGGGAGCACGGCCACCGAATGTGCATCCGGATCGCCGGGGATCGTGCGGCGATCGCTCCGACGTTCGATCTCAGCGGCCGCGATAGCATCCCCCTGGATATGGGCTTCTATGTCCCTTCTAAACTCATCGACCGAAGCGTAACGATCCGCGGGAGCCTTCCTCAAGGCCTGCAGGATTATGCGGTCGAGATCGCCCTCAAGTTCACTCGGATCGGCAGTTTGGTGCCGCGGCCACGACAAACTCGCTGCCGATAACGTGTCGGCGTTAGGGTTGACTCGAACTGGCGTGGCTTCTTTTACGTTGCCGGCGGCCACCGCGCTCGGAAGAAGCGGTTCATCGTCACAAATGGAACGGGCAACGTCGTGAGGTGATCGGCTTGCAAACGAATACGGACGATATCCTGTGAGCAATTCGAACAATATGACACCGAGACTGTAAACATCTGTTGCGAACGTCACCTTTTCTCCGCGAATTTGCTCAGGACTTGCGTAATCGACCGTCATCATCCTGAGTGCCGTCGCTGTCGGTTCAAGCGTATCGGACGCCATTTCGGGGTCCAGGAGTTTGGCGATACCGAAATCAAGAAGGCGTGGCGAACCGTCGTTGGTGATGAAGATATTTGATGGTTTCAGATCGCGGTGGATGACCTGCTTCTGATGGGCGTATTCGACCGCTTCGCAAACCCTGCAAAAAAGCCGCAGCCTTTCGTTCGTGGTCAAATGATCCTTGTCGCAGTAACGATAAAGTGGCAGGCCGTCGATATATTCCATCACGAAATAGGGACGGCCGTCCGGTGTTGTGCCGCCATCGAGCAAGCGTGTGATGAACGGATGATCAAGCGCGGCGAGTATTTGACGCTCATTCCTAAATCGACGCAATACAAAGTCTGTGTCGATACCGCGTTTTACGACCTTTACGGCAACGCGCAGGCGAAACTCACCATCTGCCCGAAATGCTTCATATACGGCGCCCATGCCGCCGCGGCCGATCTCGCGTTCGATCCGGTAAGCCCCGAGAACTTCGCCGACCATCGGGTCGTCATCGCTATCGGTAAGCAGAGACGAAAGCAAGCCGCTTTTTGCGCTGTCATAGAGCGGTTGCTCGATGAAACTGCTCGCCTCGTCAAACTGAGACAGCAGTTTCTCGACCTCAGCTTTGAGCTCTATATCGTCACCACTTCGTTCTCTGATGAAGTTGAAGCGCACCTCTCCTTCGAGTTCTAATGCCTCGTGAAAGACCTCTTCGATCTGCTGCCAGCGTTCGGGTGTCATCGACAAAACAAGCGATCGGTCAACCGATTATCGTTACAAGAGCATTCTAATATTTTTATCGGTTCAAGACCATATTTCGTTTACGGACGGCCATTTACTTGACTTGAGCAGCAATTGGGTTTACAAAGAAGGCACCGGATAAACGAAACCTTTTTTAGGAGAACCAATATGGGACGCAAGATTCTGGCTTTGATCGTTGGTTTGATCGCGGCATTTGCAGTGATGATGATCGTTGAGATGCTCAACTCGCTGGTTGTTATGCCGCCAGGGCCCGAGATCATGAAAGACCCGGCAAAGCTAAAAGAGTTTATGGCCGATCTGCCGATGAAGGCCTATATAGTCGTTCTGATCGGGTATTTCCTCGGCTCATTCTTCGGCGGATACATCGTTACAAAAATGAGCCGACGAGAGAGTCCGGGCATTACGATGCCATTGATCATAGGCTCCATTCTAACAATTGGCGGGATCCTCAATTTCTTTGTAATGCTGCCGGGACAGCCGGTTTGGTTCATTGCGATGGCTTTTCTGATCTACATCCCTGTGACGCTGCTCGGCCATCGCTTTGCAAAATAATAATTGCCGCAAAAGGCTTAAAGGTCACAAAAGCGCTTGACAGAGCTTATGGATTTTTATGCCTCTTGTGGCGGGACCCCTTTAGGGCTTCTTACCTTCGTTCCATTTTGGCTTGAACGTCGAATTTATCAACCACTGGACCGGTGCGACCATTGAATTGATCGACCGCGTCATATGTACGAAATCAATGGTCTTATTTTCATCGCTCGCGTGATGATAATCTTTGTGAAGCCCGAAACTCGATACCGTATGGGCGATCACGCCAGCCCGGGCAAGCTGAATATTATCCGACCTGAAAAAGAAATTTTCGGTCGGGTGCGGATCCTGGACAAGTTTTGCCCCCCGTTTTGCGAGTTCGGGGCCGAGGTTTGAGCGTTCGTAGCCCGTTAGCCAAAGTTCCTCAGGCTTTACTTTTGCATCGGGCCGGCCGATCATCTCAAACTCAAGATTAGCAATGAGTTTCTCCTTAGGGAACGGCATATTGTTGACGAAATAGCTCGCTCCGTGGCCGCCTGCCTCCTCTGACCCGAAACACACAAAATAGACCGTTCTTTTAGGCTTCTTTCCCGCTGCAAGCACGCGAGCGAGTTCAAGCACTGCCACCGATCCCGAAGCATCGTCGTCAGCTCCGTTAAATATTTTGTCATCACCGGGAGCGCTGTCGCGTACGCCGAGGTGATCGAGATGCGACGTCAATAAGATCACCTCGGAGGCGAGAGTCTTATCCGTCCCGGTGATCTTGCCCATTGCGTTCCAGGTGTAGGTCTTTTGGCCCGCAGCGAACTGCGTCGCCATTTCGATCTTTGTGCCATCCGGAACAGTTGAAAGGGCGTTTACGGCATCGGTTGAGATCGCCATGAGGGTACCGTTTCGTCTCGAGAGCGATGCCTTTCGCTCTGCGACGTCTGACCAATTCTCTCGGATCTCTTTTGTTTCGGCCATTAGGACAGCGGCGGCTCCATCCTTGAACGGCTGCGGGATCTTATCCTGGATCGATTCAAATTTATCGTCCGGACCGAGCATCAGCAATACGACAGCACCCTTTTTTGGCGTTTCGCCGGGTTTCAAACGCTGGAGATCACCGCTGATCTCTTTGGCATTGATCGAGAAAACGATCAGATCCTTGCCGAAAGCGATGTTTTTTCCTGCATCACCGTTGATCTTAATGTCCTTCAGAGTCTCACGCCCTCCGACCTCGACCGTTTGAACGTAGGTCGTTTTACCGTCCGGACCTTTTTCACCGGCCGGTTCGAGCCCGAACTGCATGAACTGCGTTCCGATATACTCGGCGGCGATCCGTTCAAAGGCAGTGCCGCTGCCGCGTCCCTGCATCGCATCACCGGCGAGAAAATACATTTCAGCTCGCACATTTTTCTCTTCAATTACGGCATTTCCTGATTTTTGCGCAACTGTGATGATATTCGCAAAGATCAAAAAAGCCGCGAACGCCACCGATCGTTTTAACAAACTTAGTTTCATAAGTCTTATCTAACGCAATCGCATGCAAATAAGTTTTGTTTTTCTTTAGGGGAACTCGCCGACGATAAACGAACGCGAGGCAATAACTTCTCTTTCGTTATGACTGATCAAACGGCCACATCACCCAAAAAGCTGACACCGTCGGCAATGGAAAGGCCGAAATTTTCCGCGATGGTTTGTCCAATATCGGAAAGAGACTGGCGGGTGCCGAGTGCAATACCGCCTTTCGCAGTTTTCCCAAAGACGAGTAGCGGAACGTATTCGCGAGTGTGGTCGGAGCCTGGATAACTAGGGTCGTTACCGTGATCGGCGGTCAATATCAGCAGGTCGTCATCGTTCATCGCACCGATGATCTCAGGCAGACGGCTGTCGAAATGCTCGAGAGCCTTTGCATAGCCCTCAGTATCGCGGCGATGGCCATAGAGCATATCAAAATCAACAAGGTTACTAAAGATAATTCCGCGGGAGCTGGTATTGAGAGCTCCGATCGTGACGTCGATGATCTGTTCGTTGTTTTTGGCAGTCAGATCCTCAGTGACCCCCATGCCGTCGTAGATAGAAGCGATCTTTCCGATACAGACAACATCCAACCCGGCATCTTTAAGCCTCGGCAATAGATTGCCATCAGGCGGCGGCACTGCGTAATCGTGACGATTTTCCGTACGTTTGAACGTGTCGGATGTTGTACCGAGAAAAGGCCGAGCGATCACGCGTGCGACCTCGTCGTCACCGCGAAGAATATTCCTCGCGATCTCACAGATTTCGTAAAGGCGTTTGATCGGCACAACCTCTTCATGTGCGGCGATCTGAAACACGGAGTCCGCCGATGTATAAACGATAGGTTTTCCGGTCCGGACGTGTTCTTCACCCAAGTCCTTGATGATCTCGGTGCCGCTCGCAGGAATGTTTCCTAGCACGCCTGGCACCTGTGCCTTTGCCACGAACTCATCAATAATTCGTGACGGAAATCCCTCGGGAAACTTAGGAAAACCCTGTTTCAGGATGATCCCCGCCATTTCCCAATGCCCCGTCGTGGTGTCTTTGCCGTCAGATTTGAGCGTACATTTGCCGTAAGAACCGGTCGGAGCATCGACTGGAGCGAGGCCTTTGAGCGGCGTGATATTGCCGAGGCCAAGTTGTCGCAGATTAGGAATTTTAACAGTGCGCGATTCGAAAATATGACCGAGCGTATTCGATCCGGCATCGCCCCACGCCGCCGCATCCGGCATCTCACCGATCCCTGTCGAATCCAGAACCATTAAACAAATACGTCCGAATTTACTCATATCCTTATGATAATTCTTATATCGATCGATCGCTATTCCTGATTCACTGCATCGGTGCCGTATAACCCTCGCGTGCACGAATAACGGCTCCCGTCGGAACGCCTTTGAGTTCTACTTTGATACGTCTGTAGGTGCCGTCACGCTTGTCGTTCGTCGGATAATAGCCGAGGGTATATTTGGTTCCGATGTCGTCTGCGACGCTCTTAAAAGCGGAGCGGGCGTTGTTCAGATCATCCGCTGGAAACACCTTGCCGCCCGACGCCTTTGCGAGTTCATCCATCTCTTTGTCAGCGATCTCATAAAGGCGTTTGCTGACGGCAAGGCGTTCGAAATCGCCAAGCTCACAAAAATTCGCCGCCCTTTCCATGTCCCCCTTTGAGGCGAAACTGCGATAATAACGTCGGATCTGGGCCCCGGAAAATCGTGTTGCCGTCTCGCAATCGCCGAGCAAACTTTCTTCAAAAGCGTCGCGTGTATCGACCCTGATAAAGTACGACACGACACCGATCGCAGACAGTTCTTCCTTAGCCGTTGCAAAATCGCCCGCGCTCGTAGAATCAACACCATCCGTCAGTGCAACGAGTGCACGTCGTCCCCGAAACGATTCTGCGGGACGTTGAGCAAATATCCGTTCCGCTACCTTTAAGAGTGAGTCGTAATAAGGTGTTCCATTGCTCGTCTTAACGTTGTCGATCGCAGAACGCAATACCTTTCGGTCGTCGGTCAATTGGGAGAGGACCTCAGGTACTGCGACCGTCTGAGTTGAACGACGGTCAGTATTAAAAGCGATGATAGCGACCCGGTCACCGGGTCTCAAACCCGAAATAAACTCAACAGCCGCCCGCTGGATGAGTTGAAGTTCGGCCCTCGTCGACCCTGATGTATCCAGAATAAGAGCGACCTCAAACGGTTCAGCAGTAGTTGAAAAATCAACAACTTCCTGGCGTTTGCCATCCTCATAAACCACAAAATTTGAGGCTTTCAGCGAGCGTATCGGAATACCGTTGGCAGCCGTGACTGCAATAGGAACATCGACCAACTGAGTATCGACACGGATGACCTCTTCCTTTTCGCCAGGTTTCGTGACCTGAGCGAAAAAGGGAACCGCAGCCATTAGGCTAAACAACAGCATTGCAATGGCAGACCTTAAAGACATCAAACCGCTCCTCGATAGATTTTTAATACATTGTAACAAAATCGCACTGCCAAGAAATTCACGATCTCGAATAAAAAGGCCGGGTCACATTGCCCGGCCGGTTAAATCAGGTAGGAATTGTCGATCTAATACGATCAGACATACTTCTCAATTACCCGCTGGATCGCCTCCCGGGTGACCGCTCCGACAATACGCTCTTGCTCCTGTCCGCTCTTAAACAATATCAGCGTCGGTATCCCTCGAATCCCGAATTGCTGCGGAACATTCATATTCTCGTCAACATTCATCTTGAACACGCCGGCTTTTCCGTCATATTCTTCAGCGATCGCCTCTACGGTCGGGGCGATCATACGACAAGGCCCGCACCACTCGGCCCAGAAATCGACAAGCACCGGCTTATCCGAACCCAGTACATCTGTCGAAAAATTTGAATCTGTAATTTCTTTTGCAAAATGTGCCATTACTATCTCCTGAAGTTTGAGTATCAACTACTTTTCTAAATACTATCCAATCCTATTGAAATTGTCTTTCGCTAACGAGACAAAAGCTTGAACGCTTGAGTCCAGTGCCCCGTTTTGAGGGCGTAATTGACCCAGAGCGATGCCAACGCTTCTAAAAAGAAGGATTGTTCAATACCGCCAACATCGATCACTTCCCAACCGAATTCCATGATCAACCCGGCTGCCTCGAGTTTAGCCTGTTCGTTGTCACCGGCAATGAAATGCGTCGCTGCCTCACCATTGAAAACCGGATCGGTCATAACTGCCACCCCGACCGAGTTGAAAGCCTTTACGACATTAGCCTCGGGCAACTCTCGCTGAACGAATTCACCTAATGAGTTTCCAACCGTCGCCGTAAACTTCGGCGGCACGCCATTAGAAAAATCCATCGGATTCGATAGATCGATGACCGTTTTCCCGGCAAAACTGTCCTTGCCGGCAAGCTCGATGGCTGCCCCAAGGGCGGTTGCTTGAACGCTGATAAAGACAACTTCGCCGAACGCCGCTGCCTCAGCAAAACTTCCTGCGGAGGCATTTGTACCCGAGCTTTCAACCCAATCTTTAAGCTTTGAAATGTCACGGCTGCCGAGCATGACCTCGTGGTCCTTGGCAAGATATCCGCTGCCGATCACCCGAGCCACACTTCCGGAACCAATTATTCCTATTTTCATTTTCTTTTCTATTCAGGTGTTATTTCGCAATCTCAGCCTGGACAGCAGCCACAAGGCGTTCATCCTCTGCCGTAACATCCGGAGCTATCCTTGCAGCAATGCTTCCATCTTTCGCGATAAGGAATTTTTCGAAATTCCAAAGCAGATCACTCGGGTTTGACCGCGTCTGGCCAAAGCCCGCGAGTTTTTCCTCAAACCCGCTCCCATCCGAAATGTCTGCTACGCTTTTCTCACGTGTCAGGTAACTGTAAAGCGGATGCTGATCATCGCCCTTGACCGATATCTTTTCAAACAATGGGAATGTGACGTCATAGTTCGATTTACAGAAATCCTGTATCTCGTCATTGGTTCCCGGTTCCTGCGCCAGAAAGTTGTTAGCGGGAAATGCGAGCACCTCGAAGCCCTGGCCCTTGTATTCCCTGTACAAACTCTCTAGACCCTCATACTGCGGGGTTAGACCGCATTTTGACGCCACGTTGACAAGTAAAAGCGTCTTTCCTTCATATTCTCCTAAAGTTGTCTCAGTTCCGTCGATCCGGCGGACCGGGATATTGTAGATCTCTTTCGACATTATTTAATTCTCCCTTATGTTTATAACTATCTTTCCAAAATGCGTTCCGCTCTCCATATGATGCAGAGCCCTTGCTGCGTTTTCAAAATTGAACTCTCGATCAATGACCGGTTTGAGGCCGGACCTTTCGATCATCGCATTAAGCCCCTCAAACATCTCACGCGAACCAACAAAGATCCCTTGCATGCGGATCCCTTTCATAAAGACCGGGATCGGATTGAATTCACCTGCCATATCGAGAGCTCCGATCAAGGCAATATGCCCGCCGACTCGAACCGATTTGACCGATCTGGTAAGCGTACCCGTTCCACCGACCTCGACGACATGATCGACCCCTCGGCCGCCGGTCAGTTCCAAAACTGCCTTGTCCCAGTCTTCGTATTCCCGATAGTTTATGGTCTCGTCAGCACCAATTTGTCTTGCCCGAGCGAGCTTTTCTTCGCTGCTCGAGGTCGAGATAACTCGTGCCCCAAAATGCTTCGCGATCTGTACCGCAAATACCGAAACTCCTCCGGTTCCCAAAGTTAAGACAGTATCACCTTCCTTTACCTTTCCTGACACCACAAGGGCGTTCCAGGCCGTAACCGCCGCACATGGCAGAGTAGCGGCTTCTCGAAACTTGAGGCTCTGAGGGACGGCTACAACTGCGTCTTCGCCAAAGACTCCGTATTCCCGCAAAACACCCTCAAATGCCCCGGCTCCGATGGCGGTTTTGGCCGTTTCCTGTGTGGGCCCACCGGCTATCCATCCACCGATCACGATCGGGCAAACGCGGTCGCCCGTCTTCCATTTCGTCACCTCGGAACCGACCTCAACGACCTCTCCCGCACCATCTGATAATGGAATCGCGGGCAATTTCATCCGAGGGTTATATGTGCCGCTCACAACCATCAGATCTCGGTAGTTAAGCGACACCGCATGAAATCTGATAACAATCTCATGCGGCCCCGGCTCGGGGATCGCGCGTTCGACAACGACAAGTTTGTCTATGCCGAATTCATGAACCTCGTACGTTCTCATTTCTTCTTGGGAGCCTTAAGATCAAGCCGTAAAACAACATCGTCGCGGATCAGATCGTCAGCCTTCCCGGCATAAACAATACCGAAATCCTTGCGGTTGATCGAAAATTCGGCCCTTACTACAACGATCTCAGGCGTAATGCTGATAGACGCCGGAAACGTAATTGATTTTTTCGCACCGCGGATGACCATGTCTCCCGTCACGGTATAATTCCCGGGCCCGCCGCCCGGAGGCGGTTCGATCTTTGTCGATACGAACGATGCCTTTGGAAATTTTTCGACTTCAAAGAAATCACCCGTTTGCAGGTGTTTGGTTAATCCCTCGGCATCTGTAAACACCGACGCTACATCGATCTCAAAAAGAACTTTGCTCGATTCAGCTTTGTCACCGACAAGATCGATCACCCCTTTAAAAGATTTAAATCCGCCGTCGTGTTTACCCGTAACTTTTGAACCCGTGAATTCAACCTTTGATTGGGCAGGATCAACAGCCAGTTCGGTTCCGGCCGCTTTGAAGCCTTCCAGAACGTCAGACTTGACGGGTTCACCTGCAGCCGCCGGCGAGCCTGACGGAGCCGTGGTCTGTGCCTTCGGTTTATTTGCGGCGGGGTCCGCACATGCGGACATAAACATAGCTAGTGCCAATATTGACAGTGACAATATCTTCATAATTTTCTCCAAAATTAATTCTAGTTCAGTTTTAGATTTATTTCATTTCGCGAAAGCTGCCGCTTTGTTTCGCCCCCAAAATGAGAACAGATCGGACAACTCTTTCTGCAGCGAGACGCCTTTGTCGGCGTTGTACAATCTTTGAAGCTCTTCATTGATAGCGGCCTTTTCAACTCCTTTTTCCTTGAGCTCGATGTGTAGCTTCTGTGCGGCTGCCGGCCGCGGCCCCCATGTTCCGATCACCTCCAGCGTCGCCGCATCTAATGCGATCAGCTTAGGAATCGATCTGGAACCGCTTGTGAGAAATTGGTCCATCAGCTCAGGATTCTCATCGCGCAGGATGTAACGTGTTTCGATCTTGTCACTCACAGACGCGATCTTTTCCAATACAGGTACATTTTGTGCGGCATCTCCACACCAACCCTCTGTAATGGTCAGCCAGATCATCGGGCGTTCGATATTAGCCGCCGCCGTCCGTAATTGATCTGTGACCAAAACGGTCTTTTCGAGTCGATTCATCCGCTGTCGATTTAGACGTGTAAATCCAACCCGTGCATCTGAATGGTCCGACCCCGTCGTTTTCCCATCGGCGAGCAACCTATCGATCAACGATTCATATTCAGTATATGTAAGTGCCTTTTCAATATAGTCCTTCATCACATTGTCCTCTCTTTCAAAAGCTCAAAGTCCCCAAAACCTTATTATCAAATTCATCAGCTCTACTATTCTCGGCGTCCAATTTCCTATGATCGCAGTCATCGCTATCCCTCTTGTTTGTAACTATTCTTGATACAAATAGGTCCAAAAAAATTTTATACGTGAGCAACTGTCACCTTTTCAATTATGCTAGCAAGCGTATATTGCCCGAGCGTTTCACCGACGGCCGTGTCTATCTCCTTTTGCAAATTGCATAAGACCGATTCTATATTCCGGCCGATCGGACAATCCTGATTTGGCGATTTGGCGTGCAAAGCAAAAACTTCGCCGCATGACACCGCTTTATAAATAGAACAGAGGCTGATCTCGCTCGGCGGCTTTGCCAGACGTGTTCCCCCAAATGCACCGGTTTGCGATGCAACCAACCCCGCTTGCGACAATTGGCCGAGAACGCGCCGGATAACAACGGCATTCGTATTTACACTCGCAGCTATGCACTCAGATTTCACATTCTCATCTGCCGCCGAAGCCAGCATTGTAAGAATATGAACTGCCATTGAAAATTGACTGTTAGCTGCCATATCTGTAACAAGTATAGTTACAGATAGAAGCGATGTCAAGCCCATCTGTAAAAAGAAAAAAGCCGGCTCTAAATCGCCGGCTTTTGAAACGCTAAATGAAGAGAACTATTTCGTTGGGATCTTGATCTCACGGCCAGCACCAAGCACTGAATTCGGCAAAAGGCCGTTAAATTTTGCGACTTCGGTTGCGTTCGCTCCATTTCTTTCAGCCACCTTTTGGACAGTGTCACCGGCTTTCGCTTTGACGATCCTCACACCGCTCGTCACGGTTGCCGTTGGCAAATTAGACGGCCGCGAATAGCTGGTTGTTTGGATATTGTTCCCCGGAACCGGAACGAAAACCTTGCCGCGGGGCGATCCCATGCCGGGATTTGCCGCCATCAGGTCAGCAACACTAATTCCCGTCCGATTCGAAATATTCTGCCAGGTCTCACCGTTTGATGAATTGGCAAGATTGGTGGTATTTATTTGCGATGCGGGAATGCGTTTGAACAAAGCTACGACCTCATTCGCCTTGCCCACCGGTACGTTGATCACGTACGGGTTCGGGGGAGTAGTGTTACCGCGAAGATGAGGATTCAAATA
>JBGAVK010000053.1:14204-22061 GCA_044228165.1 Pyrinomonadaceae bacterium
AGGCTCAGATTAGTGGCCGCCGGAACTCTGATCCGATCATAGGTCAACGGTGCCGCCGGGCGAATGTGTCCGAAACCATACTGGTTAGGATTATTTGCAATAAGTATCGTTGCAAGGATGTTTGGAACATAATTCCGGGTTTCCTGCGGCAGATATGGATAAGCAAGCCAGAAATTCGAAACACCGGCACGCTTGATAGCCCGATCTACGTTGCCTTCGCCACAGTTATAAGCGGCCATCGCAAGTTCCCAATTACCGCCATATCGATTGGCAAGAAACTTCAAATACCTCGCTGATGCCCGTGTCGCCTCTTCGAAACTGTTGCGTTCATCGACATACGCGGTTCGCTGAAGCCCATATCTGGCACCTGTTCCAGGAATGAATTGCCAAAGCCCTGAGGCTGCGGCCGAAGAATATGCACTCGGCTTCCAAGCACTTTCGACCTGTCCAAGCCAAGCCACGTTCTCAGGCACGCCCTCTTCGCGGAAAATACGCCGGGCCATACGCATGAACATTCCTGAGCGGTAAAGCCCTACTTCCATCGTCTGGCGGCCGCGGCCGCGGTAATAGTTGATGTACTGCTGAATCATCGCATGGACCTGAAATGAGAACCCTAGCGACTTATTTGCTACCGCGTACTGAATGTATTGATACTGCTTCTGGGCTTCGGGATTACTATCTATCTGCTGTTCATCATCAGTAAGTTGCAGCCGTGCCAGTTCATCGAGGGGCGAAGGCTCAAAAGTCTGGGTATTAAATCCGACATTAATAGGGGTCGTCGGATTAGAAGAAACCGAAGCCACAGTATTGACCGGAGATGTGCTGTTCGGTCTTACTAGGGAGGATTTTGCGATCTGAGTAACTCTATCGGAGACAGTTACATCAATATTTGACCAACCGCAGGTTAGAACCAGTCCGCGTACCTGCGGAAGCTGATTTTCTGCCGGGAATTCAATTCTATAGACTGTTTCGATCAGTTGGTTGTAGCAGCCTTGAAGCTGCTGTTCGCGCTGAATGTTGAGAGTAGAATAAAGAAAGACTTCGACCGACTTGTTGAATTTCTCACCGGCCAACTGTCGATTACCTTCGTTATAGGCTAGAAGCCCTTCCTTGAACTGAGCCTCTGAATCTACGAGTACTTTGACCACGTCGGCCTGAACCTTTGCCACGGTGGGCGTAACAGAATCGTTGACGGATCTTATGCTCGTTATCTGGGCGCTGACCACCGAATTAAAGATCAATACAACAGTTGCAGAAATACTTAGGACTTTAGAAATGCTTAAATTCATTATTTGTTCTTAACGCTTACTTCCCAAAAAAGTTGCGCCCTGTTGGGTTTGCGCAATTATACCCGCTTGTATAACTCCTAATACTATCATCGCCCGATCAGTTGCGTCAACGACGAAACTCTCCATAAAATAAGGACATCCGGGCTTTAACCTGCCTTAACGGCCTTCACCTTCCCCTTTTCCGGAATGGGTCTGCTTACTCTGAGAGCCGCGTCAAAGACCTGCCGCACGTTCTCAACGAATATAAAGGTCAAATCATCCCTTATTTCCTGCGGCAGATCTTCGAGGTCCCGTCTGTTTGGGGCCGGCAATATAACTGTCTTGATCTTCGCCCGGCGTGCAGCTAGCAGCTTCTCTTTGACGCCGCCCACAGGCAGGACGTTGCCGCGAAGTGTAATTTCTCCGGTCATGGCGACGTCTTTTCGGACCGGCCTTTGGGAGAGCACCGAGACAAGGGCAGTAGCCATTGTTATACCCGCACTCGGTCCATCTTTCGGAATAGCCCCCTCCGGCAGGTGGATATGGATATCGTAATTTTCGAGTATATTCTCATCAATGCCGAGGTCGGACGAACGGGCCTTTGCATACGAAAATGCAGCTTGTGCGGATTCCTGCATCACCTCGCCGAGTTGCCCCGTGAGCATTAATTTCCCTTTGCCTTTTGTTTTAAGAGCTTCAATGAACAAGATATCTCCACCGACGGCCGTCCAAGCGAGGCCTGTAACGGTGCCTATCTCGTCTTTCTTGAGAGCTCCCTCGTTGAAGATCCTCGAAACCCGAAGAAATTCTTTGATATTGTCTGCGGTTATGACGACCTTTGTGAAATCACCTTCGGCTTCGGCTTTTCGTCGTGCCACCTTTCGGCAGACTTTACCGATCTCACGCTCTAACTGTCTTAGTCCGGCCTCTTGCGTGTACTCCGAGATGATTTTAGCAATGGCCTTTCGCTCGAACTTTACGTCAGACTTAATGAGCCCGTTCTCATCGATCTGCTTTGGTATCAAGTGCCTCTTTGCGATCTCAAGCTTTTCCTCCTCCGTATAACCCGACAACGAGATCGTTTCCATTCGATCACGAAGCGCTGGCTGAACAGTGTCGAGCACGGTCGCAGTCGTCATGAACATGACGTTCGAGAGATCGAACGTAATTCCGAGGTAGTTATCTCGAAATGTCGAATTCTGCTCCGGGTCGAGCACCTCAAGCAACGCACTCGACGGGTCGCCGCGAAAATCAGCTCCGACCTTATCGATCTCATCAAGCATGATCAGCGGGTTGTTTGTGCCCGCCTGTTGGATCGCCTGGATAATTCGTCCGGGCATAGCCCCAACGTAAGTGCGCCGATGGCCTCTGATCTCCGCTTCATCGTGGAGGCCGCCGAGACTAAGCCGAACGAACTTGCGATTAAGTGCCCTCGCGACTGACCGCCCGAGCGACGTCTTACCTACTCCCGGAGGCCCAACGAGACATAGGATCGACCCTTTTGGCTTTTCGCGAAGTTTCCTTACGGCAAGTGACTCGACAATGCGTTCCTTAACTCGTTCGAGACCATAATGATCTTCGTCAAGTATTCGCTCTGCCTTTTGAAGATTGAGATTGTCCTTTGACGCAGTCGCCCACGGCAGGTCGGTCATTATATCTAGCCAATTTCGAAGCGTTGCCGTTTCAGCCGTGTCAGGATGCATCCGCTCGAGCTTTTTCAGCTGCCTGAGAGCCTCCTCTTCTGCATTCTCGGGCATCTTCGATTTTAGGATCTTGTCCCGGTATTGTTCTATCTCCTCGTAGAGTTCATTTCCTTCACCAAGCTCACCCTGAATGGCTTTGAGTTGCTGGCGGAGGAAATACTCTCTCTGGGACCGGTCAATGTCGGCCCGCGCCTGGGTGTTGATCTCGGCTTGGACTGTCAGAACGTCGATCTCTTTGCTCAGAAGTTCGTTGACCCTCCGAATTCGAGGGTTCGGGTCCTCGATATCGAGAACGCTCTGGGCATCTTCCACTTTCAGTTCTAAATTCGAAGCCGCCAGGTCCGCCAACCGGCCGGCGTCTTCCAGATTAGCGATGATCGCAAGAACCTCGGGCGAAATGTTCTTTCCGAGCGATGCAGCCCGTTCCATCGAGCCTCGAACATTTCTGATCAAAGCCTCGACCTCAAGCGAATTCTCTGGCGCCAACGGTTCGACTATCGGGGTGACTTTTGCCTTAACGTATTCCCCCTTGCCCGAAACCTTATTCACCCGGCATCGCGATAGCCCTTGTATCAGAATGCGAATACGCCCGTCAGGCAGTTTCAGCATACGCATGATGATCGCGACCGTGCCTACAGTAAAAAGATCGTCCTGTTCCGGTTCCTCACGGTTGACGTCCCTTGCGAAACAAGAGCGATTACTCCGGTCCTGGCTCAAGCCTGTTCATTTACCTGATGACCGGTCAATGAAACAAAAGCGTAACGCATCATTAACTGATAGATCACGATATCAAGGAAGCGAAGGACTGGCACTATATGGAATACCATCATTGTCTGACTATTTTTACCTCTACAGAGCAATTGAAATTCGTCGAGGTCAACCATAACCTTGCGTTAGAAGCGCCATATAATAACGAGGCCCTCAACCGGGCAACGTGGGTCTCGATATCGAAAAGGCCTACTCCATGACCCGGCCGAACTTCCGCTACGGTAACGTGACGCTAAAGCTGGCCGCTATTTTTCTTATCCAGAGGGCGGCGCTGAGAACCGACCAGAACTTTAGCTCACCATGAATCTGAAACGTCTGCAACTCAGAACACAGACGCGAACCTCACATAGGCTACCTTGTCGAGTGATTTCAAACGGCGCATAATTATCTTGCCGATCTCGCTAGTCGCCAGCTCACGATCGAGCGAATCCTGCACATTTTTCTCGACTTCATCGACGATCTCCTCCAGCTGTCCGGTCGAAACCGGCCTTTTTTCGGCGGCTCTAAAAAGTCCGGACAGGACCTTATTACGATCCCAGCTTTCCCGTTTTCCATCCTTTTTGGCCACCATGAACGGTATCTCGTCGATCCGTTCGTATGACGTGAAACGCCGGCCGCAACCGAGGCATTCGCGGCGTCGGCGGATCGAATCGCCGTCTTTTGACTCGCGTGAATCGACTACCTTGTCTTCAATATGTGAGCAAAATGGACAACGCATTTTTCCTAGGATTCCGGCTCAAAGTCGGGCGAATCCGATTCGATCTCTCGTTCGGCATTTTCGCTCGAAAGCAAACTTCTAAATCGTTCGACACTGATATCACCACGGAACAGATAGTATAACCCGAAAACCAACGAAGGACCGAAGTATAACAGGTGCATAACGATCGCAACGGCCGCACCCAGATCTTTATCGACACCTAGAAGTACAAGGCTGAAAGTGGTTGCCCAGTGAAACGCCCCGGC
Source organism: Pyrinomonadaceae bacterium (assembly GCA_044228165.1). Taxonomy (GTDB): domain Bacteria; phylum Acidobacteriota; class Blastocatellia; order Pyrinomonadales; family Pyrinomonadaceae; genus OLB17. Next base: position 18,907 of record JBGAVK010000053.1, read on the forward strand.
CCCTCCTGCCGGTGTCGGTGCGAGCGAGGCAAGCGTCGCGACGCCCATAACAAAGGTTGAATCAAGAAACGACATAGGTCTGCCTTCGGCAGTAAGCCCAAACGCAATCAAGATCAGCCAGGTGGGAATTGCGATAGACAGCCACAATACAACCGTCCAAAAGATCGACAGAAACACCCCTAGCGGGCTTTTCAGGATCTCGAGCGAAGACGCGAGCTTTTCAAGAACACTAAGGAAAATATTCCTGAGCCGGCGCGGGACAAATTTGTGATCGGTCAGCCGTTCGAATAACCCGATGATCGGCTTCGAATATAGTTTATAAAACACCATTCCGACGACGCCCACCAGGATACATATGCTCAATATATTCCCGACATATTTGATCTTCGAAAATTGCTCGGCATGCTCCGGCGGGGTACGAAACCAGATCAGACTGATCGAAAAGAAAGCCATCAGCGAAGCCAGATCGAGGATCCGCTCGATCAGTATTGTCACAAGGGCGGCACTCGGACGAATACGGCGATCCCGCATCGGCAGCCACATCGGACGCACGATCTCACCTGCACGTCCAACGATCAAGATCGCCGCAAATCCAACGGTCGTGGTGGCAAACAGGTCGAGTAGACGCGAATCGGTGATAGGCTTGAGAAGTACTTGCCAACGAACCGCACGAAAAAAATATCCAAAACTAATTACGATAAAAGCCAGTGCCAAGTAGAATTTATCAGCCTTAGCCAGACTGTTTCGCACCTCGGCCCAATCAAGATTCCTTCCAAAAAAGAAAAGGATCACGACCATGACCACAAAGAGCACGATGAATTTTAGATGTTTACGCAATCGGCTTTTTACTGATACGGCGACCAGTTCCCTTTTGGAAAATATTACGATCCGGCAATTACAAAGTAGCTTCGCCGTTCTGACCTGTAAACACAAAAGATACCGTATTTCTCCAGAAAAGCTAAATGGGGTGTTGGGATCAGGAATGCTGCGATGCGAATTCGGACAGTTTAGATCTTATCTGATCGCGGATGCGTATGAATTCAGCCAGTATCTGATCATCTGTTCCTTTTGCCACTGCAGGATCGTCGAAACCCCAGTGAATGCGTTTCGCAGGACCGGGGAATACGGGACAAGTCTCGTTCGCGTTATCGCAGACTGTGATCACATAGTCAAAAGGCGATCCGAGAAATTCATCGAGGCATTTCGAACGGTGGCCCGAGATGTCGATACCGAGATCGGCCATCGCGGCGATCGCTTGCGGCCGGACAAAACTCGCAACGGTCCCTGCACTTTCGACCACAAACCTGTCGCCCGCCATGTGCTTCAATAAACCCTCGGCCATTTGGCTGCGGGCAGAGTTTCCGGTGCAGAGGATGAGAACGCGCTTCTTTTCCATGATTTAATTTGTTTGGGCGTCAGTGTTGCTCCCTTATTTACGCGCGGGCTTCCGTGCATCCCGCGATCACTTAATCAGTAGATTGGGGTTGTTCAAAATATCGCTTTTGAAAATACAGGGCGACGTTTACGAGGCCGATCAACACAGGAACCTCGACCAGCGGACCGATCACCGCGGCGAATGCCGCACCTGAATTGATACCAAACACAGCAACCGCTACGGCGATCGCGAGTTCGAAATTATTACTTGCTGCGGTGAACGACAGCGTAGCGGTCTTAGAGTAATCGGCTCCGACCTTGCGACCCATCCAAAAGCTGACGAGAAACATCACAACGAAATAGATCAGCAGAGGTATTGCGATCCGCACAACATCGAATGGCAGATGTACGATCAGGTTCCCCTTAAGGCTGAACATCACAAAGATCGTGAAGAGCAGTGCGAAGAGCGTCAGCGGGCTGATCCGTGGGATGAATTCGCTGTGATACCAATCCTTGCCCTTGGCTTTGACAAGCATGAGCCGCGTCACCATACCGGCGATAAACGGAATTCCAAGATAGATGAAAACGCTCTCGGCGATCTGCCTGATGCTGACGTCGACCGCAATTCCCTTGAGCCCGAAATACGGCGGCAGCACCGTGATGAAGACCCACGCGTACACGCTGTAAAACAACACCTGAAAGACGCTGTTGAAAGCCACAAGTCCTGCCGCGTATTCGCTGTCGCCTTTTGCGAGTTCGTTCCAAACGATGACCATGGCGATGCAGCGGGCGAGGCCGATCATTATAAGTCCGACCATGTATTCGGGTTGATCGCGAAGGAAAACTATCGCGAGAGCGAACATCAGCACGGGGCCGATCACCCAATTCTGAACCAGCGAAAGGCTAAGGATCTTGGTATTGCGAAAGACCTCGCCAAGATTCTCATAACGCACTTTCGCCAGCGGCGGATACATCATCAGTATCAGGCCGACGGCTATTGGTATGTTGGTCGTGCCAACATTGAAGCGATTGATCACGCCTTCGACGCCGGGATAGAAATATCCGGTCATCACTCCGGCGAACATAGCCAGGAAGATCCAAAGCGTCAGAAAGCGGTCGAGAAAAGACAACCTCGTTACGGGATTGCAATTACCTGCAGACATAAATTTAGTGGTTCAGGACAACGCGGCCTCGCAGCAGAACGTGCTGCTCACATATTTGCCCTTTTCGCTGTCATATCGAGCGACAAACACTTCCCAATCTTTTCCAAAAAGCCCGCCGCCGCTTTGGCTTTCGCTCTCACAGCCACCGCGTATCCGGCGGCAGAGCTTTTCGAATTTTATTTTACGGTTCTTATCTCCGTTTTCCATATCGATTAGCAGCAGGCGGTCTTTACTTCCTGAGCCTTGCCGTCAATACCGACAAATGTTGGCACGCAACATGTCGCATCGTCGCTTTTGACTTCGCCGTCGGGAAGATCGTCTTTGAGGACGACGAAAACTTCCCATTCGTTGCCGTCCGGGTCATGAACCCACGCCTTGTCTTGCAGAGCGTAGCAGCACGTCGTATGCATTTCCTCACGCGGTATCAGGCCGCGCTCGGCCCAAACGTCCTTCATCGCTCTTACGTCGTCGCTTGTCGCAACCTGAATACCCAGATGCGACAACGCTCCGTGGCCCGAAAACGGGTTTTGATTCAGCGTCAGATTTAGAGGCGGATTCTGTACATCAAATTTTGCGTAACCGGGGCGAACCTTGCTCGGTTCAATGCCAAGCAATTTT
>JBGAVK010000054.1:0-22463 GCA_044228165.1 Pyrinomonadaceae bacterium
GGCCGCTGATGTTCGTGAAGGCCACGTTCACACCGCGGGGATAGTTACGGGAGTTGTTCAAGAGCACGTTCTGGAAGACCTGGTCATACGAGATGCCAAATCCGCCGCGAAGTACCATCTTACCGCCAAGGATGTCTTTCGGGTTCCAAGCTACGCCAAAACGCGGTCCGAAGTTATTGACATCGGGCGAAGCGTTTGAAAAGAAGCCATAGGGCGTAGTCACATATTCGTAACGGATGCCGAGGTTCAAATTCAAGTCCTGGTTCACACGCCAGTCATCCTGGAAGAACATGCTGTTCTCATACGTAGTCGCATCGGTCAGGCCGTCGCCGGCATAACGCGAATACGATGCATTCGTATCGGTCAGGAAGTTCGAAAGGCTGCCGTACGAGACCGTTCCGTCAAAGTTGGGAGCAAAGAAGCTGGCCAGATTATAGATCAGCAGGCTGTAGCCCATCTTGAACGAATGGTTCGAGCGGTTGTACGAGACATTATCCGTGAATTCATAGACCTTGTCGTTACGATACTGCGGGAAATTCGTATTACCAAAGGTCATCGGAGCCCCCGAAACCGAAAAGGCGAAGCCCAGGTTTTCGGGGAACGTGATATCACGACGGCTGAATGTGAAGCGAGCTTCGTTCAGCCAATTCGAGTTGATAATGATCGAATCATTGACCGTGAACGAATCGTTCTTCAGCAACTGGCCGACTTCCTGTCCCGGAAGTGCGGTCGGAGCACCGTTATCGATCGATTTGTCGTACAAATAACGGAACGAAATGTTGTCATTCTTGAACAAGCGGCTGTTGACCTTAAACAGGTAACGGTTAAAGTCGGTTCCGTAAGGGATACCGCCCTTTAATGTTCTGTTGTATGTCTCGAACGGGATCACGTTACAGTTTGTCGGGTCATTTACCGGACAGTTCGCCAGAGCCAAAGCCCCGGTGAGGGTAACGGAACCACCCGAAGTCGGATCATTTGCGACAGGGTAATTAGTGTTGATGAACGACAATGCCTGAGGAACGACACCTACGCGGCCGGGATATGCAAGACGCTGGATCGCGAGCGGCGAAAAAGCCGTGCGGGTCGCCGAGCTGACCGTCGTGCGGAAATCGTCAAAGTCAAAGCTGGTGAAAAAGAAAGTGTGATCTCTCTTGATCGGGCCGCCGAACGTAAACCCGTAAAGGTTATCCACGGTCACGCTGCGTGCACGGCGGATCGCCAATTTAGGATCGACACCATTAGCGACGTTTGTCGAAAAAGACCTCTGCTGATTTGTCGTCAATGCATCTTTACCATTTCCCTGCCAGGTCCAGAAACCAGTACCGGAAAATGAATTCGTACCCGAACGGGTGATCTGGTTGACGGTCGAACCCGCGTTGCGTCCAAATTCCGCCTTCGGCGTGTTGGTCACCATCGTGAACTCTTCGAGAGCCTCTGAAGGCAGATTCTGACGCGGGATCGCGAGCGACTGGTCATTATTGTTAGCACCGTCGATCGTGAAGTTGTTAGAACGGGTGCGATTACCGTTGACGGCAAAACCCGAACCAGGACGGCCATTCTGATTGGGCAAAACGCCCGGATTCAGAAGTGCCAACCCGTTGAGCGAGTTGCGGCCCGGCAGTTCAAGGATCTGCTGGGTGCCGACGGTCTTTGTGACCTGGCCCTGTGTCGAATCAAGAATTTCTCCTGATGACGTCACCTGAACGACTGCCTCGACCGAACCGGCCTCGAGAGTCATTCGGATACCGGTGTCACCGCCTACGCTGGCCACAACGTCACCATTTACGGACGTCTTGTAGCCGCCCTTTTCAACGCGAACGCTGTACGATGCGACGGGCAAACCGGAAATTCTGAAACCGCCGTCGCTATCAGTCGTAGCGGTGCGGGTAAAACCGGTGGCCGAATTCTTTACAGTCACCGAGGCTCCCGGAACAACTGCACCCGCTGAATCGGTGACTGTGCCGGAAATAGTACCATTGATCGTCTGGCTAAGTGCCGAAATGCTGAATAAGCAGATCGAGAACAGAGCGACGAGCAACAAAGTTGCCTTATTTCTCATTACATTCCTCCTGAAAGTTTGAACAAAATCTACAAATTGGGAAATTACATCCGAATAAACGCAATCTTTGTGCCAACTTTGTAACGTTTTTGTGATAACCAACCGACTTTCACCTGTCGACTGACTGCGGGCAGCGTTTAGTCAATATTCACAAAGAGTTACAGCAATGTTACGGACCTGCCGAACGCCGTTAAGCGTCCTGTTTGTCCGTCATCTGAGACAGATCATTGTTAAATTTGTTAAGGATTTGTAAATAAATTCGGATTGAATCCAAATTTTCCGAGTTTTATGTGCGGTAGATGATGTTGTAACTCTTGATCTTTGAGTTGAGCGTGGTTGCGTTCAGTCCTAAAAGCCGGGCCGCACGAGACTGGTGTCCGCCGGTCTGATCGAGTGCCCTGCGGATTAGATCGATCTCAAACTTTTTGACCTCGTCGTAAAAGCTGACACCCCGGGCCAGGTCGATCTCGCCTGCCGTTCCTTCGGTCGCCTCGATCATCTTCATCGCCGTTTCCGGATCGCGTACTTCGGGGCGCAGACAATCTACGGTGATCTCGTTTCCGGGCGTGATGACTATCGCCCGTTCGATAATATTTTCGAGCTCTCGCACATTTCCAGGCTAGTTGTAGTTTTCAAGCAGCGAAAGCACTTCCGGAGCGAGATTTTCGGAAACCTCGCGGCCATTTTCCTCAGAATATTTACGGATGAAATGCTGAGTCAGTGGAAGTATATCTTCGCGGCGGTTCCTCAGCGGTGGCAGCTCGAGCGGGACGACCGACAGCCGGTAGTACAGATCTTCGCGAAACTGCCCGTTCCGCACGGCTTCTTTCAGATCGACGTTGGTCGCTGCGATGATCCGGACATCCACCTTTACGGGTGCCGTGTCGCCGACCGGTGTGAACTCACGTTCCTGAATAACGCGGAGCAGCCGCACCTGCGTTTCGGGCCTCAGATCGCCGATCTCGTCGAGAAAGATCGAACCCGTGTCAGCCACTTCAAAAAGTCCCTTTTTCGCGGCAACTGCACCGGTGAATGCACCTTTCGTGTGGCCAAAAAGCTCGGATTCGAGCAGCTCAGAAGGAATATTGGAGCAGTTCACCACGACGAATGGATCATTAGATCGGGGGCTCGCTTCGTGTATCGCCTTGGCGACCAGTTCCTTTCCCGTTCCGCTCTCGCCTGTGATCAAAACAGTCGAGCGGGCCGGTGCAACCCGTTCAACGAGCCGGAAAACATTTTCCATCACCTCGCTGCGGCCAATAAAACCGTCACGGTTTACTGAGCGGACCATCGCCTGCCGAAGAGTTTGCCGCTCTTCTTCCTTTCGACGCTTCTTTATGCCCTTAGCGATCAGCGCGAGTATCTGCTCATTCTGAAAGGGCTTCCTGATAACTCCGGATGCACCTTTTTCCCAAGCTGAGATCGCCGTATCAAATGTCGCGTATGCAGTGACCATCAGGACAACTGCCTCGGGATCTAATTTGGTCAATTCTTCAAGCGCGGTCAGGCCGCCGATCCCCGGCATCGAAACATCCATCAGCACGACGTCAAAAGCACGCTGCGAATAGGCCTCTATCGCCTCTTCGCCGGTCTTTGCGAGTTCGACCTTGTAGCCCGCACCCGAGAGTATCGTCTCGAGCACGTCACGCATGATCTCTTCGTCGTCGCAGATGAGAACGGAACCTTTCTTTGCCATAAAAACATTAGATTATAGCCGCGTAGCGTCTAAAAAGCGAAGTTTCAGCCTTAAGAGCCGGCTGCACAAACAGAGTAAGATAGAACTATGCCGGCATCGTACGACCAAACAGCGAAACACTATGACAGACTGCTCGGACCGCTCGAACGCCACTATCTATCGGGCCTTCGGGCGGAAATGTTTGCGTTGATCCCTGCCGATTCCATACTGCTTGAGATCGGCGCCGGTACCGGTGCAAATTTTCGCTTCTACCCCGAGAGCGATCTGGCGGTCGCAAGTGAACCGTCCGCGGGCATGCTCGAATTTGCTAGATCGAAAGCCCGAAATATAGAACTTGTTCAGGCGGACGTTCTGGCGCTTCCATTTCCGGCTGATCATTTTGATGTTGTGTTTGCTGCCTTGGTTTTCTGTTCGGTCGCCGACCCCGGGGCGGGTTTCGCCGAGATCCGCAGAGTTATTAAGCCCGGCGGCCGTCTTTTCCTGCTCGAACATGTCCGCCCTTCAGGCTTGCTGGGCTTCATTTTCGATAATCTGAGTTTGGTCACGGTCCCTTTATTTGACGACCATTTCAACCGGCGCACTGCTCAGACCGTCGAAAGCTCTGGTTTTCGGATCATCGAGGTGCGGAAAAAAGCATTTGGTGCTGTCAACCTGATAGTCTGCGAACCCGATGATCGATGATCGATGATCGATTTGATTAAACCTTTTCGGGTCGCTTAGCGTAAAATCCACATAGCAACAATGATTCGCAAAGTGTGCGAGATAGCGTAAAAATGGCAATTTCAAAAACAGGTAAAGTTCTCCTTCTGATCGGCGGTTTTGTTCTGGCTTTCGTGATACTCGCGGTGATCGGCATCATCGTCGCAGCTCGTTCGATGGGCCGGCCCGATGTTGCCGATAACAGCGTTCTCGTTCTGAGCGTCTCAGGCGATCTGCCGGATTACGTACCCGAAGAACCGCTCGCCAAGGCTTTTGGTGTCAAGCAGACGCAATCGTTTACGAGCCTGCTGACCCAGCTAAGAAAAGCCAAGGTCGATAACCGAATCAGCGCGGTTTTGCTCGACATTGATTTTCCCGGCATCGGCTGGGGCAAAGCTGATGAGCTTCGCGACGCGGTCAAAGAATTTAAGGCGTCCGGCAAGCCGATCTACGCCTATATGGAGATCGGCACCAATCGCGAGTATTACATCGCGACCGCCGCTGATCGTATTTTTCTGCCTCCGTCGGGTGACATCTACATCAACGGATTAGCCGCCGAGGCGATGTTTTACAAAGGCTCACTCGACAAACTGGGCATCGAGGCAGATGTCATCCGGATCGGCCCAAAATACAAGACCGCACCCGACCAGTACGTCAAGACTGAAATGGGCGAAGGCCAGCGAGAGGTCACAAATGCGTTGCTCGATGAGTTCTTTTCCCGGTTCACGACTGCGATTTCGGAATCCCGCAAAAAGGGTATCGAAGATGTAAAGGCACTGATCGATGCGGCACCCTATAACGCAACTCAAGCGAAATCGCTCGGCCTCATCGATGACGCTCTCTACCGCGATCAGGTCAACGACGAATTAAAAACAAAACTCGGTTACAAGACTGACGACAAACTTCGCACCGTCAGCGGGAGCGATTATCGAGAGATCGCATCCGATTCGCTTGGCCTCAACAAAGGCGAAAAGATCGCGGTCATCTACGCTTCAGGGGCGATCATGACCGGAAGCTCCGGCAGCGGCCCGCTCAGCGGCGAATCAACCGGTTCTGACACTTTGGTAAGCGCGATCGATCAGGCGGCCAACGATAGATCGATCAAAGCGATCGTATTGCGGGTAGATTCGCCCGGCGGCTCGACGCTAGCCTCGGACCTGATGTGGCATGCCCTTGAAAACGCCAAAGCAAAGAAACCGGTGGTGGTTTCGATGTCTGACGTTGCTGCTTCGGGCGGATATTACATCGCTTGCAATGCCAACAAGATCGTCGCTGAACCTTCGACAGTTACGGGCTCGATCGGCGTTTTTATGATCAAACCGGTAGTTAAAGGGCTCTATGACTGGCTCGGCATTTCAAACGAATATATTATGCGCGGCAAGAACGCCGGCATCTTTCGCGAGACCGAGAAATGGACGCCTGAGGAACGCCTAAAAATGGAGGCTCAAATAAATAGCATCTATTTTGACAATTTTCTGCCAAAGGTCGTTAAAGGCCGCAACAAAACAGCCGAAGAGGTCAACACACTCGGCCAGGGCCGCGTCTGGACCGGGACGCAAGCGAAAACCAATGGCCTGATCGATGAATTTGGCGGCCTTGAAAAGGCTATCGATATCGCCAAAGAACTCGCCTCGCTCCCTGCCGACAAAGATGTAAGGCGTGTCGTGCTTCCCGAGCCCAAACCTCTTTTCGAGTCGCTGTTTGGCAATGGCGCCTCGTCACAGTCAAAGGACGACCAGGTTAAAGCCGCTGTCCTCGAATCGCTTCCGGCTGATGTCCGCCGCTCATTCCGCTTTACGGCCATGATCGACAGGATGCAAAAAGGCGAGGCGATGCTGATGTTGCCCTTTGAGCTTGAGATCAAGTAGTTCAATATAGCGGCATGACACATACGAGAAACAATACGCTGAGTTTGATCCTGGTTTCGGCGCTCCTATTTGTCGTGGGCATTGGTTGTTCAAACAAGGGCAACTCGACAAATGCGGGCGAAAAACAAAGTTCCGATTCCCGCTCTTCCGTGCCCGGCCGGTCAGATAAGCTCGACAGTTATACACTTAAAGGTATCAAATTCGCTTACTACAAGATCGACAGCGGTCTCGGGAAAGACGAACTCATCGCGGCGGCTCAGAAGCTCCACGACAAGGAACCCGATACTCAGTTGATCCTCGTTGACGATGAAAAGGAACTCGCGGATTACATCAAATACGTTAAGGCGATAAGCGGCCAGGGCGACATCGAAAAGCCTATGCCGGCCGAATGGGCAGATAAACATATCATCGCCAATGTGCAAGCATATGGAGTGGGAAAGTTTGTAAAGCCGTAGTATAACGGCTCCGAGGAGATCGCTGACCTAAAGTGACCTCAGGTAAATTTCGATCCGAAAGACGCTTTCAACGGCGTCTTTTTTTTGTATCTGATACTTTGCTCAATGTTTCGCCTTACTTTTCGGAAAGGTGGTTTTTATGAAAAAGCAGGAAAGGCAAGGGTGAAACGAATCGGCAGCGTCCGTGTGTGATGCGTTCTTTACTATTTTAGTTCCGTATCGCCCGGGTTTGGACAGGGTGTTCGCGCCAAACAGGCCACGGCAAACAAGTCTGCACCAAAATGTTCGGGAGCCTGGACGGGTAATGTCACCTACACACGCGATCAATCACTGAACGACACTAAAACGATCGAGCGTGTCAGCAACCGCGGCAAGGACACCCGCAATTTTGAGATGCGCTACAACTACAAAGCTTCGGTCGCCGTACTCGAATCGCCAGAGCGTAACGGCACGAACATCGGCAAAGCGAACATCGACCATACGATGTCAAGCGTCGACAAGACCGAAGCCCGCGAAGAAAATTCGTGCGACCGCGGCAAGACCTGGAACGTGATGTTTGGCGAATTTGTAACCAAAAGCGAGACTCGCGGACAGGCTTCGAATGTCGAAGCAAACGTCAATGTCGGTGTTAACACCGACGGAACTTACTCCGTCAGCGTCGGTATTCCGCAGATCAGGGGCATCGTTCGCGGCGAGGAAAAGGCGTCGTATTCCGGTCAATGCAAACCTAAAGAAGGCAAGACGTTGACGATGCCGGATTCGCCCGTAAATATCGACGGCCATTCTCTAACATCTGACGGGCGCGACCGCGTCGATCCGCGCGATCCAAATCAGCTCAGCGGCAGCTACACTTCGTCGGGCCCCGGATTTACCGAGACGATCTCATGGAGCCTCAAAAAATGCGGCGCTCCGCTTCGTATCACCGATCTTCAGTTCGAAGACATGAAATTCCCAAACTGGAACGACTGGCACGCCATCACCGAACAAAAGGGCACGATCGACGGTAATCTCGTAAAGATCAAGGCAAAGGTCCTTAACGAATCGGGCGAGACCAAATATGCGGACATTCGTTTTAAGGAGACCTATAAGGGCGACAAATGGGACGGTGCCCGGCCCGATGCTCCGCTCAAGGATGACGTCGCGAGCGTGCGTGTCGAACCGAATTCCGAAGAGACGATTGAGCTGGTCTGGGATTCGAGCGGTTACGCATGGTTCGATGACGGCCGGCCTCGCCTCGTGCAGCGAATAAAGGCCGAATTAGAAGAAAATAACAAAAAGATCGACGAGATGACCAAAAATCTCAAGGTCGCGCCAAAACCGCTCGTTCTCGTCCATGGCCTATGGAGCAACTGGCATGCGTGGGAACCGTGGCAAAATATCCTGACGACGTCGCATTCGTACGACTGGAAGGCTTTCCCGGTCGGCGAAGTGCCCGAAAAGGGTGTAATGAATACCGGTACGACATTTATGTCCTCAGACCAGACAGCGTCGATCGGTGACAACGCACACGCGGTCGAAAGTTATGTGAAGTATGCACAGGAGGATCGTAATGCCTGGCACGTCGATATCGTGGCTCACTCGATGGGCGGCCTGATCTCGCGTTGGTACATCGACCAATTGATGACCAATTCGAGCGAAGACGGACGGCCGAGAGTCTCACACCTCGTTATGCTCGGTACACCGAATATGGGTTCACCCTGCGCGGATACGATGGATATCGCGTTCGGGCTGATCGGCAAATCGGTCGAAGCGATCCGCCAGCTGCAGCCCGATTATGTCGCAGGATTTAACCGCGTTCACACGCAACGCAAGGGCGTAAAATTCTCGTCTCTCGCGGGTGATCCGCTTCCGGTAATGTGCAAAACGCTGGTTCCGAATGACGGTGTCGTGTCGGTTCCTTCGGCTCACTGGAAGATCAGGGACACGGGCATTTCCCGCAGCCTTCATACCGACCTGACAGGGACGGCCGACTTTTCAAATTTTGTTAAGCCTCATTTGGCGATCGGGCCCAAAGGCAACCACAACCCTGAGCCGCCCGAAGCCTCGCAATATACCGGACGATTCACCGAGAGCCGCCGCTACGGTGCAGCGTTTCCGTCCGAAAACGAAACTGTTCAGCCCGAAGCACCCTTTGCCAAAGAGGTATCACTAGCCGCTAAGCAGACCATTGACATCGCGATCCCCGTCAGTGTCGCTGCGAATTTTGGTGTTACATTCATGGCAGACCCGAAAGTTTCTGCCACGCTCATCGACGCCGGCGGCAGCGTTGTTGGCAAAAACCTGGCCGGGTCGCCCGAATCTCGAGGTTGGTTCCGCTCGATCTTTTTCGAGCGGCCAACGGCCGCGTCCACCTGGACGCTGCGGCTCGAGAACACAGGCGATCTCGAGTACCGGGCTGTCGTTACCGCCTGGAGCAACGCCGCCGGTTGACAACGGCACCGAATAACCGGGGCATAAGCGGGCGATCCTGTCCGCTTGTGCCCTTTTTTTCTTGAATAAAGTGACGTATCATTTCGATGATCTACCGATACTCGTAAAAACAGGAGAAAAAATGGTTCGAATAATATTCGGGGTAATTGTTGGTTTTATCGTGTGGTCGATCTTCTGGATCGGAACGGACAAGATGATGATCATGGCGTTCCCGAATTGGTACGGGAAATATAGTTTGGCTCTCGAGGACGCATTCGTAAAGCAAACCCCTTTTACAGCCGACGCGATGATCGCGGCCGCTAACCTCGTCCGAAGCCTCGTGACCTCTTTTATCGGCGGCTATATGGCGGCTCTCGTCGCCGGCGAATACAAACGTTCGACCATGATACTCGGCATTATACTTATCGCCGTCGGCGTCGCGGTCGAGTATTTTATGTGGTCCTTTGCACCCGCGTGGTATCACATTTTGTTTGTGATCTTTCTACTGCCGATGACGATACTCGGCGGCCGCGTGCGGCGACCGAGTTAGTCCCGGCGAAGTTCGTCGCGAACGGCAAGCGGCAGCGGAAGCCATCGGTACCCGCTGCCGTATGTCCGTCGATTTAACGCATCAACGGCAAGTTCCCTCTCGGCAAGCATCTCGTCCGGCGGCTTATGCTCGGGCAATTCGTAACACGCGTGCGTAATACAGGCCAAGGGCTTCCCGCTTTCGTGAACCAGACAACCCTCGCCTTTTTCAAAGAGCGGACACGCAAAGGTCTGCGAAAAAGTATCGCCGCTCTCGCTCAACTCATACCGCTCGATCGCGGCGTCGATACGTTCGACGACCGCCGTGCGACGCTGGTCATCGAGCGAATCTAATCTATCTGCGATCGAGACGGCTTCCAGACGCGAAACGTGCACGTTCACAAAGTGTGCGTCCAGACAGCACGACCCCTTGACCTCGCACGTCAAACAACTCTTGGCGCGAAATTCGAACCTCTCGCCGACCTCATCCTGAAATTCTGCTTTTAATTTCTTGAGACGGACAAGGGCCGATCTCAGGCTGATGGGTTTCATTGTGTTTTCCGCCTGCCGATCTACGGACGATTTGCACTAGCGTCGAACCGGCGTGATACAATCTTGAAAATAGATATTACACATTTGCGGAGGTTTATGCTCAAAGAAGGCGATAAGGCACCGGATTTCAGATCGACAGACCAGAACGGAAACACAGTCAAACTTTCCGATTTCAAAGGCAAACGCCTGGTCCTCTATTTTTACCCAAAGGACGACACGCCGGGCTGTACAAAAGAGGCGTGCTCGTTCCGGGACGCTGACGACATTTACCGCAAAAAAGGCATAACGGTGCTGGGCGTTTCGACGGACAGCGAAAAATCGCATCAGAAGTTCATTTCCAAATTCCAGCTTCCGTTTGACCTGCTCGCCGACGTCGATAAAAAGATCGTCGAGGATTACGGCGTCTGGGGCGAAAAGAGCATGTACGGCAAAAAATATATGGGCACGTTCCGTAAGACCTTTCTCATCGAAGACGGCAAGATCGTGCGCATCTTTGAAAAGGTCAATATCTCGGCGCACGCCGACGAAGTTTTGGAGGCTTTCGGTGAAAAATAACAACTATCGCCCTTTGGCTCTGTTAATTATGGTTGTCGGCGCGGCGTTCGTTTTCGCCTGTCAAAAAAGCGCGCTGCCTGAGTATAAAAAGTTCACGACCGAGGCTGAGGTCCCGCGGATCTCGCCCGCCGATGCAAAAAAAGAGCTCGATGCCGGCACGGCAGTGATCATTGACAGCCGGGCGGTCGATGCCTACAAAGCTGAGCATATCGCCGGTGCGATCAACATACCCTTTGGCTCGCCGCCCGAACAATGGGACGCTCTGCCTAAGGACAAAAAGCTCATCATTTACTGTTCCTGAGCGTCCGAACACACGAGTGCCGGTCTGGCATTCCAAATGAATCAGAAAGGTATCGCAGGGCTCTACACACTACAGGGCGGAACTACCGCCTGGCATCTCGCCGGTTATCCGATGGAAAAAGGAGAAAAGCAGCCTTAGGCTGCGAGCAGTTCATTGCAGATACGTACCGCCGCTTTGCCATCCCAGAGCGGCGGTATTTTTGTGTTGGAGCTGCGTTCGGTTGACAGGGTTTCGAAAGCGGCGGCCTTGATCTTTTCGGGGTCGGTCCCGACGAGAATGTTCGTTCCCATCTCGATCGTCACCGGCCGTTCCGTGTTCTCGCGGAGCGTCAGGCACGGGATCCCAAGCACCGTCGTCTCTTCCTGTATGCCTCCCGAATCCGTCAGCACGAGCCTCGCTCCGCTGTAAAGCCGCATAAAGTCGAGGTAGCCGAGCGGCTCGATCAGCCGGATATTTGAGCTGGCGATAGTGCCGGCAAATCCGAATTCTTCGATCTTTGCCCGCGTCCGCGGATGCACCGGAAAGATCAGCGGCAATTTCTCCGAAATTTCGGCCAGCGACTCGTATATGCCTCGGAAAACCGCTTCGTCATCGACGTTCGAAGGCCGGTGGAGCGTCACGACACCATATTCGCCTTCCCTTACGCCAAGATCTTCGCGTACAGTCGATGTCTCTGCGATCTTCAGATGTTCAAGCAGCGAGTCGATCATCACATTGCCAACAAACCGGATCTTTTCTGCCGGAATGCCCTCGGCCGCGAGGTTCACATCAGCGTCTTGCGACGTCGTCAGCAGCAGATCGGAGATGGAATCGGTCAAAATGCGATTGATCTCCTCCGGCATCGAACGGTCGCGCGAACGCAAACCCGCCTCTACATGAGCGACCTTTATACCGAGCTTCGCACATACCAGAGCGCAAGCTATCGTCGAATTCACATCGCCGACCACCAGCACCCAATCCGGCTTTTCTCTCAATACGACCGGCTCAAACTCCGTCATGATCTTCGCCGTCTGCACAGCATGCGAGCCCGACCCGACCCCCAGATGCACATCCGGCTTCGGCATCCCCAGATCCTCAAAAAACGAATCCGACATCGCCGCGTCGTAATGCTGCCCCGTATGCACGATCATCGGCGCAAACTCCGAGACACGCCGCTTCATCTCGGCATATATCGGCGCGACCTTCATAAAATTGGGCCGTGCCCCGGCGATGAGTAGTACTTTGATCATTTTCTGAATGTTTAACAAATCTATCTATCAAACCAAACGTCTAATATTAGTGCATTCGCGGCTCTATCATTAGTGCATTCGCGGCTCTATCATTAGTGCATTCGTGGCCAGTCCGGTATGTAAAGAACATTGCCACTAATGCACCAATAAGAGAGTTCATAGTACAACCCGTCTTGATGTTAATTTCTCTTCTCCAAAATTTACTATCAATGCCAATCGAATTCCAGATACTTTCAAGTAATTCAACGCTTGTGCGATGAACGCATCTGAGATCCCTGACATGCCTTTGACTTCAAGGATGATCTGACCAAAGACGACGAAATCAGCGTAAAACCGATGTGGAAGTATTGTGCCTCGGTAATCGACAACATATTCTTTTTCCCGCTCGTAGGCTATCCCCGCTCGGCGAAATTCAAGCTCCAAGGCATCTTTGTATACGATCTCGAGAAATCCGGCTCCAAGGTAATTATGGACGTCCATACAGACTGATTTATCCTGCTTGAAGCTATTTCTTTTGTATCAGATATATAAAGGTTACCACCGCCAATAAGAGACTTAGGACAAATATTCTCGCTCAGACTTATCATTAGTGCACTGTTGTTATATTAGTGCATTCGTGGCCAAATTTTTTCTCAATTAATTCTTGCCGCGAACGTCCGAATGCAGTTATTAGTTTGATCGCGATGCTTGAAAGACAAGTTATTGTACTTTCTTCTCTTGTTTCTTCCAATGATTCTTCACTCTCAGGGGAACTTTGGCGGTGTGGAGGTCGAGACGCATAATGCCGTCGTCGTCGATCTCGGCTTCGGGAAAGGTCACGGTCACGGGCAGATCGATATTGTATTGCCGGATCAGGCGAAAGGCATGCACTTTCTTTCCGCCGCAGCGGCCCGAATCTTTTATTGGGTAGGCGTTTCGCATCGCAGGTGAAGCGGGCTTCAGACCGATCCGCCGGTTGTTGCGGTCAAACAATAGCAACAATGCCTTTGGCTCGCCCATGATCTGATAGGTCGAGCGTGTCATAGCGATCTCGCCCTTCGGGTTCATCGTCACATAGATGCCCGCATACTGCGGCTTCAGATCGTCCCGCGGACATTCTTCCCATTCAACACGCATGGCGTAGCGTATCACAGTGACACCATTTGTATCAACTATGCAACGCCCTTTTTTGTTAAATAGTATCGGGTGGCTAAAGCCGCGTCGAGTAAGGACGTTAAAACGCCCTTCAGTCATTCAGGACAACTAACCACGCCCTAAAGATGCTGGCTTGTTGCCGCGAAACGCGGAAAGACGGCTTAAGCCGCCTTATAAGAATCTAACCCTCGACGCGGGAATATCTAGCAAAATCTAATGTCTTGTCCTTATCCATCCGCGTCCATCTGTGGTTAATTTTTTCTTAGTCGCAACAGTCCAGCCGCATTTTCGTGGTGTAGAGTTCAAAGAGAAAGACCATGCGGCCGGCTTCGGTGGTGAAGGGTTGCGGGCGGTAGGCGAGGTCGACAGCCCGGTCAAGAATGTTGTGCTTCTTTACGAGCACCAGGCGGCATTGTCAGCGGGTCGTAGAGATCATTAATAACGACTCCCATCAAACAGATTTCAAAACAGCTTTCTTTTTCACTGAACCGTTCGCTTGTTTCTAATTTTTACAGCTGTTGTTATGGTGGGTTTTGCTTTGAGATAAATTCTGACTTATCGCCTTTTACCGGTCCAATGACAATAAAGTTTGGTCGCGATGGGTTCCACGGACACCTTTGCTGAAATCATAATTTTTTTTCATATTTATAACTCCTCGTACTGTCTGGTTTCTGTCGCGTCCGCTTTTCTTGCCGAGATGATCCGGTGCGTCCGTTCTCCCCGCCATGTATATACTACTACCAAGCAACGATTTTTCCTAGACTTTCCGAGATCGACAAATCGGAGTTCATTGTGCAATTGCCCGTCGCCGTTTTGGATGACAAATGGATCTTCAAAGACTTCGCTGGCTTCGAAAAAATCAATTCCGTGGTCGCGAATGTTCTTTCTAGCTTTGTCATCATCCCATTCGATGAAGAATTCGCCTTTTTGGATTCTCATAAATAACCATTATTTTTTCTTTTTCTTCTTTTCTGCAAACAGCCCCGCAGTGTATTTCTCATACAGTTCGAATAGAAAGACCATGCGGCCGGCTTCGGTGGCGAAGGGTTGGGGGCGGTAGGCGAAGTCGACGGCCCGGTCGAGGTCGTTGTGGGCCTTGACGAGCACGGGCGGCATTGTCAGCGGATCGTAGAGATCGGCGAGCGAACTATTTGGAAACTCGGCACGCGCATCCAAAACTCTCTGGGCGGCTGTCTCGATCGCTGCGATCTGTTTTTTCACTCGGGTTTTTCGGGCCACGGGAAATTGTTGTAGACGAGATTGTTCGAGTAACGATAGCGGCTTTCCAGACGACCACAAACTTGTCGCATCCAAGCGTTGTGCATTGTCGACGTCAGAACGGCGAAATGAAAAAGTGTAGCGTTTGGAACGATAGACACTAGATTATTGACAGCAATATCTTTTGACAGAAACTCAATAGGAACATACCTCCTGTTTTCGAAAGTCAGAGGAACGATAAGAAAATCGAATCCGGTTGGCGAATTTCAGCAAAGAGATAAGGTACGTCGGCGAGTCTTACCGTGGCCGCTTTTGTCCTTTTGCAGCCGAAAGTCTCTAACCGCCTGGACGCGTTCGACAATTGGTGGAATGCTGCGCCATTCGTTTGGTGGCACATCCTTGAGCCAGATACACCACCGATCAATAGCATTGATAAATTCCTCCGATCCATAGATCCGCCTGACGAATTTTTCGGCCCGCGAGTCGCGTCGTAGAAATTCGTCGAGTTCTTCCGTCGAATTCAGAAAAAGATGGCCGCCGTCCACCGGTTTATTGCCGTAGATCATCTCAGGAACCGAAGAAATAGGAGTTCGCCGTGAAATAACGACGAGGTTTGGAGCATCGATCAGGTACGGATTTATGTTTTTTACATCGACCTCATGGGCTTCGACCTAGGCGTTTCGTATTCGAACAGTCGTTTTCCGGATATCTGCTAACTTTGACAGAACAATGACGCAATAGACGGCGGCTTTTCCGCGAGCTTCATTGCTCCACCGGAATGTCAGTGTGCAAAATGTATCTTGATACCGCTCCAACAGGTAATGCCAAAGTACGCTTACCTGTTCCCCCTGGGTGATGGAATTCGTCGAGACAAAGGCAACGGACGCGGCGTTATCGCGAAGGAAAGTTGCGGCTTTGATATACCATGCACAGACATAATCAAGCGTCTTAAAATTGGCTACTTCGGAGCAGCAAAATTCCATATCGGCGGTTTGTTGCTCGCTGCGTTTATCCTTTCAATAAACGGCGGATTTCCCAGAATGTAGAGTTCACCGAGGTCTCTTGCAGGCTTTGCCTGTCTATTTGCGGTGAAGCTGTGCTTCACCGGTTTGTCTCCTCCAAGACCTGCGGCTTCGCCGTCGGCGGCGAAGCCGCTTGGTTCAGGTGACGCATCACCGGAAAAGCTGAGCTTTTCCGCAAATAGAGCGGCAGAGCCGCGATTTGAGGCAGAAACATGACCGGTAGGGAGTGTGCCCTGATCGGAGTTGTCTGGTAACCGCAGGGCACCCTCGCTACCGCTTGGGTTTCCGCCTACTACTTCTGCCCAATCAATTCCGCAACGCATTGCCGTGGACGATCGTCGCCGATCTTTTCAACGGCAAACGCACGAAATACTGGCCAAACTCGTTGCTTACGGCCATGTTCATCTGGTGGTCGATGAGCCACATGGCGACCTCGGCGATGCGCCGGGAACTCTTCGTATTCGATGCCGTAGAACTGATCGACGTTGAGCCAGATGATGTCGCCGACATTGAGGAACTGCTCTCCTGAACGTCGCAGCGACCGCAATATCTCGATCTCGAGCAGCCGCAGTTCGCGGTAGGTGATGACCAGAAAGTTGCCGCAGCCGCACGCCGGATCGAGGAATTTGAGACGGCTCAACCGCTGGTGAAACTCCTGCAGTTTGTTGCGGTTGTCTTTGATGCTCTCAAATTCACGCCACAGATCGTCGAGGAATAGCGGCTTGATGAGCTTTAGGATGTTGGTCTCGCTGGTGTAGTGAGCCCCGAGATTGCGGCGCTCGACCGGGTTCATCACGCTCTGGAACATCGAGCCAAAGATCGCGGGCGAAATGCGGCTCCAGTCGAGATAACAGCAATCAAGTACGGCTTGCCATCTTGCTGTCAAAATAGCGGTCGGCAGGATCTCTTCGAAAAGCTTGCCGTTGACGTAGGGGAAATCAGCGAGCTGTTCGTCGAGATTGATGAACCCGCTCTTCTTTAGGCGTGTTCAGTACTGAAACAGTTCCTGCAACCGCCCCGCCAGATCGCTGCCGTCTTCGCTCGTTCGCTGCTCGATCAGGTCCTGAAACTGCTGTTTGTTAAAGATCGTCGTGTCCTCGGCAAAGAGGCAAAACAGGATGCGTACCAAGTAGACCTCAAGCTTGTGGTCGCGGTAACCGATACTCCTCGAGCCTATCGTGGAGCTTGCCCATCAGCTCGGCGGCCTTGATATTCGCGGGGTCTTGTTCCTTATAGGCCTTTTTCTGATAGCCGAGCAGATAGGCGAAATGCTGTACGTTGTTTACTAATTCTGAAGGCTTTAAATTCGCGCTGGTTCCTTCTTCGAGATCGTAAAGCCGAAAGCATTCGAAATCGCAAACGAGAATGATTTTGGCGAATCGACATCCGTATTCCCGGAAAATAGTCTCTGGCTTGACCGTGAGCCTTGTCGAGGCTCTTGCCCCGGCTTTTCATCTCGATCAGGATATTTGCCTTCCACAACAGGTCGATAAACCCCTGCTTTCCATCTTCTTTTCGGACAAACTCCTCAAAAGTCGCTACCCGGCGACGCGGAATGCCGAACACATTAAAAAAGGCATCCATAAAGGATTTCGCTTCAGCGTGTTCGTTGAAATCGTTTTCCCATTCTTTAGAGAACTCGATCGCCCGCGATTTTATCTCGTTCCAGCTTAATGCCATAGGTTTAGGAGATATTGCGACAAATCAAAAATAACACGGATAGCAGCCAAAATGGTATTCCTTTTGTTACCGGGTCTATGGCATTGGTATTTTGCGGACGGTATGAATGACACGATGGCCGTCCGCGTTAAGCGTGTGCTCGGAAATGATGAAAGGCACGATGAAACGCGCGCCGGTGCCCGGGAAAAACACGGATACAGAGGGCTGCTTTTTGTACTACAGAGCCCTTGATTTCGTTTCCTAAGGGCCCGGAATTTCCCTGTGCGGAAAAGGCCTCAGGAAGTGGGTTTGTGCCCTTCCCCGAAGCCTTTTTCTCAAAAACCAACACTGATACGACAGCGTTCACACCCGATACTACAATCTCACGATGCGGGCCTTGCTGCCGTTGCGGGTCTCATTGGACAATGCGTTGCGTGTATCGACAACGAGCGATGCGAGAGATCACAGACACGGCCGTAGTCGATCGGTGAGTGTTCAGTGCAGATGATGACGCAGTCCGATTCGCGTATGAGTTCGTCGATGAAGTTCTTTGTTATAAAGCGAATCACCATCGTCGTGTAGGCATGGTCAAATGTTACCTCAGGCACGAACGGGTCATGGTAATAGACGTCTGCACCGTCGGCGCGGAGCAGGTCGATGATCGACAGAGCGGGCGACTCGCGCATATCGTCGATGTCTTTTTTATAGGCGACGCCTAGTATCAATATCTTTGAGCCGTTAACCGCTTTTTTATCATCATTTAACGCGGTCGAGGCAAGCTCGACGACGTAATTTGGCATCGTCGAATTGATCTGTTCGGCTAAGCTTATGAACTGCGAATCAAAGCCGTGCTGACGTGCCTTCCACGACAAATAATGCGGGTCGAGCGGGATGCAGTGGCCGCCGATGCCGGGCCCCGGAAAGAACGGCATAAAGCCAAAGGGCTTCGTCGCCGCCGCCCGGACAACCTCCCAGGTGTCGATGCCGAGGGCGTTGCAGAGCTTTGCCATCTCGTTCGCCATGCCGATGTTTATTGCACGAAATGTGTTTTCCCAGAGCTTTGCCGCCTCGGCGACACGGGCCGATGAGACAGGATGCACCTGGCCGACGATCTGGCTGTAGAGAAATGCCGCTACATCGGTCGAATCTTCGCCGACACCGCCTACGACCTTCGGGATATTATGCGTCTGAAACTGCGGATTGCCCGGATCGACACGCTCCGGCGAGAACGCGAGCAGGAAATCTTCGTCGAGCCTGAATCCTTTTTCTTCGAACATCGGCTGCAGGACCTCGTCAGTAGTGCCGGGATAGGTCGTCGATTCGAGAATTATCAACTGTCCGCGGAGCATGTATTTCTGGATCTCGCCGCCCGCCGTCAGGATATAGGACATATCCGGGTCCTTGGTCTTCCTAAGCGGCGTCGGAACGCAGATTATGATCACGTCGCAGCTGTTGAGCTTGCTAAAATCGGTTGTGGCGGTCAGCTTGCCTTCCGACACGCATTTTGCGACATTCTCGCTCGTCACATCGACGATATACGAACGGCCGGCGTTGATCTCAGCCGTCTTGTTCTCGTCAACCTCAAATCCTATTGCCTCGAAACCTTTCAGGCAAAATTCGACAATTAGCGGCAGGCCAACATAGCCGAGCCCGATGACGCCGATCCGCGCCCGTCGGCCGGAAATTAACTCTTTTAGTTCTTCTTTGATCATTTGTGTTATGAACAGGGGATATTCGCGATAAGCTGTATTTGATGGAGCGAGGGGCGAAAAATGCCCTCTTTTTAAACTATGTTAAGCGCCGTGGTTAGTCAAGAATATATTCATTTTGTGCTAGAATTGTCTCGTCCGGCGGCAAACCGGGCTCCCTAACATAAGTAATACGTGCAATCGGTAGATTTCTCCGCTGTAATATGGGTTCTGAGCTAACCTCGAACAATCCGGTGGTCAAAGCGGTAGTTGAGGGTACCGCCCCTCGGCCGGGGCTCGTCGCCGCGTCGAAAGGGGCTTCTCGCTTTCCGCAAAATGACCTGCTCGAAATGCTCGTCGCCCTGACTGCCGGCACCGAATTGCGCACGAATGCTCAGGAAACCCTTCGGTCTCAATCGGCGGATGCCCCTGCGATCACTCTCGGATCGACAGAGGCCGCGCCGGTTCTGGCTCATTTCGCGGCCGAGAGCGGGCTTTCGCCGCGATCTGCAAGCGTCCTGACCAACGTCATCACCCCGGCGGCGATCGCCGCTTTTGCGAGAACCACGACGATCGGTCAATTGGTCGAGTTGATCTCTTTCAATCAGCAGTTGCTGATACAAAATCCGGCGATAATCGATGCGATCATCGCTAACCCGAATCGGACCGCCGAAGCGGAAAGGCGGGCGACCGAAACGAAACGCGAGTTCTTTGAAAAGGAACGCGGCGCCCAACAGATCGCTAACGAATTGCGTGCCAAGGGGAATGAGGCCGCCGCCGGAGTTCCTCTCGATACCGGAGCCTGACGGCACCGGCCTGACCACCGACGACGCGCTCTTCCTTGCACAGCATATAGAGGTGCCGGACCACGAAACGGACGACTCGTGGTTGGCTCTCGAATACATCGAAGAGATCTGTGAGGAAACCGAAGAGCAGCGAAAAGCAACGATCACAAAAATAATCGGCGAACTCCAATCAGAAGAAGAAGAAATACCCGGTGAGCGTATTTCTGGTCAACCGCATCATGAAGATGGGGGTGAAGGACCGCGTTAAACTCGGCATGAAAGGCGACCGGGAGGCCCGAAATATTCTTATACGGGACCCGAACCGTCTGGTTTCCTCCGCTGTAGTCAATAATCCGCGTATTAGTGAACAAGAGGTCGAGACCATCTCCTCAATGCGTTCGATATCTGAAGACATTCTTTGCTGATCGCATCGAACCGCCAATGGTCACGAAGCTACACGTGATGCACAACCTCGCCAAAAACCCGGAGAACACCGATGGCGAACGTTCTTGCGATTATGAGCCGGCTCCAGTTGCGGGACTTGATCGGCCTTTCAAAGAATAGAAACGTATCGGATGCCGTACGCCGCCAGGCGTGAGGGCTCACACTGCACGAACCCGACGGCAAACGTTAAGCACCTTTCCGACGCGTCCGGTCTTGATGAACGAACCGGCAATGGTCACGGTATGACTCGCAGCACCGGCCCAGAGGCCCAAAAGGCACAAGGAGCTGGGAAATTATCAACACAATATTTATGGACAAGACTGTTAATAGTTCCCCATGCCTGAGCAAAGTCTCTGACGTCCGGAGTGGCGTCACCCGCGATCCCATTCACACCAGAGCCGATAAATACGAAGCAAAGGTAGCCGACCCATAAAGTATCATGGAGCAAAGCCCCGAATATGAGCCCATGGGTAAATCGTGATCTATGATTGAAAAAATGCCGGTACGGAAACCACAAAAAACTGAGAAACAACCATCGAGAATGCCTGATTAGAAACGGTATCGAGATGGGACCGAAGACAAATCCATAAAAAATAAAGCTGATGTCACGACTCCAGCCGAAGCAAAGCTCGCTGTAGCACCATAGGTCACAGCAAACGCGGGAATAGCGAGAACAAAAGTGATTGCATCATGTGTCCGTCCTTTAGGCATCGATTCATTTTATCGTGGTAAACGGGTTTAGGGGTATTATGCTAGAATCTTCGTTTTGCCGAACCGATGAAATCAGTCCTCTATAAATTGGCCACAACGCTCGCAATGATCAAATTCGAGCACACTCTTTTTGCGCTTCCCTTTGCGTTTCTCGGTGCGATCCTAGCAGCTGACGGCTTTCCGACCTGGTGGCAGATAATATGGATAACGGTTGCGATGTTCGGAGCCCGCTCGGCAGCAATGACGTTCAACCGTATTGTTGATCGTGATATCGACAAGGCCACCCGAGAACAGCCAGACGCGAGATCCCGAGCGGAAAGCTTTCCGTCGGATTTGCCTGGACCTTTCTTTATCTTTCCAGTGCGATCTTTTTGCTGGCCTCGTATTTGCTCAATTGGCTTGCATTCGCCCTTTCTCCCGTTGCACTTTTGTTTGTGCTCGGTTATTCGTACGCGAAGCGCTTCACGGCGTTTGCGCATATTATCCTCGGGATCGCACTCGCTATATCCCCATCTGCAGCGTGGATCGCAGTTCGCGGGAGTCTCAATGACGAGGTGCCAATATTGTTATCGTTGCTTGTGTTGATGTGGACTTCAGGTTTTGATGTCCTCTACGCCTGTCAGGATCTCGATTTTGACCGAAAGGCAGGTCTTCGTTCGATCCCGGCTAGGTACGGTATCAGGAATTCGCTTTGGATCGCCAGACTATTTCATCTTCAAGCGTTTATAGTCCTTTTGTTGCTTTATTTCGTTTCCGGACTCGGGTGGCTTGCATTTACGGGTGTGATCGCGGTCGGGGCCCTGCTCATCTACCAACACACCCTCATCAAAGGTAATGATCTGTCACGTATGGTGCCGCCGCGTTTTTCACAACCAACGCATTTGTGAGTGTCATCCTGCTTATCACTTTTGGCGGAGCCGTTTTTATGGCTCGATGAAATATTGAAAGTCTTTTTTGAAAACTTTAGCAGCGAACTAACCGGCCAGCTAAGGGCTCACGGACGACTGCGCTCTTTGAGATGGAGAGCGAAATCTTTGCCAAACGCTTGGCAACCCGTCGACAAGCTGTCAAAGGCAGGGTGAAAATGATCCATTTTCTCGAACCGGGCAAAGAGGTGATCATTGGAATTTTTGGAACGGGTGAGATGTTTGCTTTACCGCCCGTCTTTGATGGGGGAAATTATCCGGCGACTGCTATCGCTATGGAAGCTTCTGACCTACTGCTTGTCAGGCGGCAGGACTTCCTTGACATCCTGCGAACTTCGAATGAATTCTCGTTCGCTGTGATCGAATGGATGTCGGGCATGCTCCGGGAAAAGACCGCGACCATACAAAATCTTGCGACCGCCTCACCTGACCACTGGGTAGCCCATATTCTGGTCAGCTTGCCGAAAAAGAAGCCGACGGACCGCCCATTAAGATTGACTCAGACGTCAGGACATTGCCAAAATG
>JBGAVK010000055.1:0-17884 GCA_044228165.1 Pyrinomonadaceae bacterium
CGAAAAACATCACCAGAGGCGAAACTCCTGATTATACAGAACTGAATCTGCATGTCAACCGCATCGTAGTATTTTTTCAATTATTTTTCAAGTTGGTCAAAATCCCAACTTGAGCGGCAATCAACAATATTGCTTGAACCTGATAATTTTGTCAAACCGCGAAACCAATAATTTAACAGATGACGGTTATTTAATAGGATTAGTCAGTATTGGAGCGGGCGACGAGGGTCGAACTCGCGACTTTCAGCTTGGGAAGCTGACACTCTACCACTGAGTTACGCCCGCTCTTTCGAGGAATCTTACCACGAACAAGGCCGGATTCAAACGGTCAATATTTTGCGGACAGCAAAAGGTCTATCACTTCTCTGACCGCTCCACGCCCCCCGTTCTTTGCGGCGACGTAATGAGCGGCTTCTTTGACCTCACCAACCGCATCGGCAACCGCAGCAGAAAAGCCTGCGAGCGACATAACTGGTGCATCAGGCATGTCATCACCGATATAGGCGATCTGATCGAGGTCGACGCCGGCCGCGGCCGCGATGTCATTTAATGCCCCAACCTTTTCGTTCCGCCCCTGAATGACAAATTCGATCCCGAGTTGCTTTGCCCGCAGGTCTACGATAGGTGAATTACGGCCCGAGATGATCCCCGATCGATAACCGGCCTCGTGCCAATTTGTGAGCCCCTGGCCGTCTTTTACATCAAAGACCTTTAACTCCTCGCCGGCTGACGAAAAATAGAGCCGCCCGTCCGTCAATACGCCATCGCAGTCCATAACAAGGAGCTCTATCCTTTTTGCTCTATCTTCGATCTTCATTGGATAAAAAAGACTAAACGGCGATCAGCGAACCTCGAACATTTCCACGCCGGCAAGTTTCCATGAGCCCCCAAAGCGCAAGAGGCGATAAACCGCCATCCCGGTTTCCACTTCCTTATTTAGCAGCTTTATCGTCATGTTGGCCTCAACAAGAGCGACGTCGGCGCCGACGAAATCTATTTGGGCAACCTGTGTTTGCCATTTTTCGGTCGAACCCGAGACGCCGCCAGCGAACTTCGTTACCTCACCAGGAACGATCATGGCATCCACCTCAGCCTTTCTGTTAGAACCAGCCGCACGATCAAAGTCAGCAAAGAATGTCTTTACCGCCGCATCCCCCGCAGACGAATAATTAAGCCGGTTTCTGAGACTACGGGCAGCGAGGCTCGCCCCGTATTCCGCATCCGCAAGAATTGCAGTATTCGCATATTTAATCGCGGCGGCGTTCAGATTCGTTCGGCTCGATATCTCGGCAAGCCCGACGTTCGCCCAGGCGATACTTCGCGCTGTCGAAAGCTTTTCTTCGAGAACGGCCTTGAATTCTTTTTCGGCTTCTGCGTTCTTATTCTGAGCCAGAAGCGAGCGAGCTAAAAGCGTTCTCAGGTCATCGTGCCGCGGGAATTCTTTCAAAAGATCCCTAGCTGTAACCTCGGCTCCTGCAAAATCCTGCTTATCAAATAGACGCTTAGCAGCGAGGACCGGATCACTGTCGGTCGAGTCACGCGGGGCATAATCGTCGGAGTAGTCAGTTTGCGGATAAAGTTTGTCGGCGTCTATGACGATCTTGACTATCTTTGCAGGCGATTTGAATGAGATCTCACCAAAACTCGTCCCTTTGATCGTCGCGGGCGAAACGATCCGTTCACCGGTGGCCGTGATAGCAGCAACATCCACTGTAACATCGACCGCACCGGTATTTCGAAGAGCCGCCTTGGTCTCACCGCCGGTAACTTGCGGCAGGCCGACAAGCAGATTCATGTCGGTCACCTGATCGAACAAATAATCGACCAATTCTTTATGAGATGAAAACGCCGCCCTGATCTCCCCAAGATCGAGCGTTCCATCCTGCATCCCCGACCTCAGGATCGCAGCAAACTCACTCGAACCGACCCTTTTCGCAAGGATCCGCCATGCCATTGCTCCTTTGTTGGCGACCTCCGGAAAATAATAATCGTCCAAGGGCGAAACTGTTCCCATCGGGGCGTCCCGTTTCGAGACTGCCGAATACGCTATTCGCTGACGAAGCCGTTCTGTATCAGCGACATCTTTTCCGTATTTACGTTCGATAAATTGAGTAGCGATATATCGCACAAGCCCTTCGCTAATAACGCCGTGGCCTTCGCCGTTGACAGCGATAGCGTTGCCGATCCAGAGCCTTACGACCGATTCCGCAACATTCATTGCGGTGAGAGAATCGATTTTTGAGCGTCGGAGGACATTTTCGTCAACGAACACCGTTCCGCCGCCCGCGAAACCTGCACCCCGCCGCGACGCAACGATCCGCAGCGGTGCATCCGGAGCCTTTCCGAGAAGGTCTATTCCAAAAATTCGTGCCTCAGATGCTATATCAGCGATCTCAGCAGCCCGCTTCAGTGCTTCAGCATCCGACCCTTTTGGCAGGTAAGCAGTGACACCTGATCTATCGACCACATCCCAGTTGCCCACCGCAAAGAATGGTTGTCCATTGAGTTTCTGTTCAAACGTTCCGCCCGATTCCACACCCGACGAGACCACCTTCAGACCGCCGGGTGGCGAGACTTTAATGCTAAACGGTGCCATATCAGCTCCTTTTGCAAAGAACCAGCTATTTGGCGTCGGATACCAGAATGATAGCGGCAGAAATTGCGACCCTGACGGCGAGATCACGCTCAAAGCCGAATTTTCCTTGATATTGAGTTTATATTCGACTGAAACCGGGACCGTTACTCCACCCGGAATTGAAGCGAATCTGATCGCGATCCGCTGCAGATTGGCGGCACCTAATTTTTCTTCGCTTTTGGCAAAGTCTGCGGTCGAACCATTTACTTTCACACCGGATACATCTGCAAGCGTAGATATCCGCAGCGTCAGCGTGCCCGCCGGCTTTCCTGAAACATTAACCACACCTAAATTTGCACGTATCGCAACGCTTCGGGCTGAGTCAACGGGCAGAGTAACATCGAGGTCATACTTTTGGACCCTCCAAGTGGCTGACGCGGTCTGGGTAGATGTCTGGGCAATGGCAACCGAGCAAAGTGCGAAAAGTAGTGTCGCGACAGCAGCAAAATGGATTCTTTTCATTTCAGAGTGTTTTTCCCTCAGGGATCAATTTACGGCCACGATCTCGTGTATCTGCTTCAGTTTACTAAGCAATTTTTCGAGTCTCGACAACGGAAGCTGATTCGGCCCGTCGCTCGGGGCCTTCGCGGGATTATCGTGAACCTCCATAAAGACCAAATCGACACCGCACGCTACACCTGCCCGAGCGAAATCTTCGATGTATTCCGATTGCCCACCCGTTGCCTTACCAAGCCCGCCCGGCAACTGCAGCGAGTGGGTCACGTCAAAACACACGGGCACACCGAACGAACGCATAACCGGAAACGACCGCAGATCGACAACCAGATTATTGTAGCCAAAGCTAGCCCCGCGCTCGGTCAGAATGATCTTTTCACAGCCCGCGGCACGTAACTTATCAACGATGTTCTTTGCATCCCAAGGCGAGAGAAACTGCCCTTTTTTGACGTTTACAGCCTTACCGGTTTTCGCCGCCGCAATGAGAAGATCGGTCTGGCGGCACAAAAACGCAGGGATCTGAATCATATCGACGACTTCTGCACATCGTGCGGCCTGATGCGGTTCGTGAATGTCAGTTATCACAGGCACGCCAATCTCGGCTTTCACCTGAGCGAGTATCTCCAGCCCAAAGTCCATTCCATCACCGCGAAAACTATCGATCGAGCTTCGGTTCGCCTTGTCGAACGACGACTTATAAACAAATCCGACGCCGACGTGCGCACAGATATCCTTGATCTCCTGAGCCATATAGAGCGCATGCTGCGCCGACTCGACCACGCACGGGCCAAGTATGAACGAAAGATCGCCTCGTCCAACCGACACTTCGCCAACGTCAAAAGAATCAATTTCAGTCATTAAAGAAAATTCCTAACAGCAAGTTCAGGATAGTTAGGATACGCGAATATTACAAATCCTGCTTATCCTGTCATCCTTCTCAATGATCCGCCTAGTCCCCAGAAGCAACGATCGCCCGCTCAGGAACCTCGATCTGCTTATCCGCGGCAACGTCGTGCTCCAGGTTTTCACTATGCAGCCTATTCTTCCACGCGGCTTTTACAAACGAGTCGAACAACGGATGAACATCGAGCGGCTTTGATTTATATTCAGGATGAAATTGGCACGCGATAAAGTATGGATGTACTTCGCGAGGCAATTCGACCATCTCGACAAACTTACCGTCAGGCGAGACTCCGCTGAACACGAGGCCTTCCTTTTCCAGCACGCTGCGAAATTCGGGGTTAAACTCGTACCGATGGCGGTGACGCTCGCCGATCTCGGCAGCTCCTTTATAAACATCGGCCGCAAGTGATCCCTCCTTGAGCCGGCATTGATAATTGCCGAGCCGCATCGTTCCGCCAAGCTCATCAACATCGACTAGATCGCGAAGCTTAAAAATGATCGGAAACGGCGTTTCTTCGTTAAACTCGGTCGAATCGGCATCGCGGAGCCCGCACATATTCCGCGCGAATTCGATACATGCGGTCTGCATTCCGAGACAGATGCCAAAGTAAGGAGTTCCGGACTTGCGTGCATACTTTATCGCCCGCAGCATTCCTGCGATTCCCCGCTTACCAAATCCGCCGGGTACTAGTATCGCGTCAAAATCCTGAAGTTCGTTTTCATAATCGTCCTTCATCAAATTTTCAGACTCTATCCAGGTAACATTTACGCGAAGATTGCTCGCCACACCGGCATGGGTCAACGCTTCACGAAGCGATTTATACGAATCTTCAAGCTCGACATATTTGCCAACGATCGCTATTTTCACCGAACCGCCCGTCGGGTCCTTAATTGTGGAAACGAGCTCACGCCATCGTTTTAGGTCAGCTGCCGGAAACTGTTCGCTTAAATGAAGATTAGTGACGATCAGGTCGTCGAGGCCCTGTTCGCGAAACGCAAGCGGAACCTCATAGATCGTGCCGACATCGAGCGCCGAGATCACCGCACCTTCCTGAACGTTACAAAACAGAGCGATCTTTTTCCTAAGGTCAACCGGGAGCGGCCGGTCGCTGCGGCAAAGTAAGACGTCAGGAGCGATACCGATCTCGCGCAGTTCCCTAACGCTATGTTGTGTAGGCTTCGTCTTGAGTTCTCCAGCGGCCGCTATAAATGGAACAAGCGTAACGTGAACAAAGATGGCGTTGTTGCGTCCCTCTTCGTTGCCCATTTGTCGGATCGCTTCCATGAAGGGCAGCGACTCGATATCGCCGACAGTACCACCTATCTCGACGATCAAGATATCGGGCTTGTGCATGTCGGCGACCGTCCGAACTGCCATCTTGATCTCGTCTGTAATATGGGGGATGACCTGTATTGTCTTGCCGAGATAGTCGCCGCGACGTTCCTTTTCAATGACCGAAAGATAAATGCGGCCGCTGGTCCAGTTATTAGCCTGAGAGAGATTTGCGTGTGTGAACCGCTCATAATGGCCGAGGTCAAGGTCGGTCTCGGCGCCGTCGTCGGTCACAAATACCTCGCCGTGCTGAAAAGGCGACATTGTCCCCGGATCGACATTAATGTACGGATCGAGCTTCATCATCTGAACGCTCAGGCCTCTTGCCTCAAGCAGGCATCCTATTGAGCTTGCCGCAAGCCCCTTTCCAAGGCTCGAAACCACACCGCCTGTTACGAAAATGTATTTGGTCATATAGTCTCCTCCACACCGCCAACGTCCGATGTTTACTCTTCTCTGTCCGCCTTGCCTTCCCTCTTCTTCTTTTGAAAATTCCCGTCTTTCATCTGCATCACGACCTCTTTCGCTTTTGCCTCGGCCGGGTCCATTAACTCTTGGAGAGCGTTCATCGTCGCCCCTAGTGCCGTTGTGCCTTCTGCCGCCGCTCGTTCGAACTCCTCAGCAGTTCGTGTTTGCGGCTTGCTGAGCACCTTAAGCCCGACGATCGCTCCGACGATGATCAATACAAAAAATCCGAGTCCGATCCAGTCACCCATTTCTTTCAATTATCGCTCGAAACCGCTCAAGATCCTCAGGCGTATCCACCCCGATCGAGGACACGACAGCGTCAACCACCTTTATTGTCGCGCCATTCTCGAGGGCTCTTAACTGTTCGAGCATTTCCATCTGTTCAAGCCGTGTTTGCGGCATCATTGTAAATTTGAGCAAAAACTCCCGGCGATAGACGTACAGCCCAACGTGTTTGCGATAGTTTTGCAGCAGTTGGGGCTCAGCTTCGATCGCCTCCCTCGGCCCGCCATGTAGGAGGCTCGATTCTCGCGGAAATGGTATCGGCGAACGCGAAAAATATAGCGCATTTCCATTCTCCCCAATGACGACTTTCACCACGTTGAAATTTAAAAGCTCATCCCACAGGCTCGTGATCGGTTCGCTAACCGTGACAATATCAGGGAAGCAACCGCTTCCTTCCGTCGCGAAAAAACCACCAACCGCAGCGTCGATCGTTTCGGGGGAGATCAGCGGTTCATCGCCCTGGATATTAACGATGACGGATTCCTCTGGCAGCGTCTGGGCCACCTCGGCCAAGCGATCGCTTCCGGACTGATGATGAGGTGAGGTCATCACCGCTTCGCCGCCTGCTGTTGTTACAACGTCAAGTATGCGCTCGTCATCGGTCGCCACGATCACACGCGTTACCGTGTGTGCTTTTCGCGTCTGCTCTAACGTATGCAAGATCAATGGTTTACCTGCGACATCGAGCAGCATTTTTCCCGGCAGCCGCGTAGAGGCGTACCTTGCAGGAATAATTGCGATCACATTTTGTTTGGGGGTTTTCCCGTGTAGCTCCACGGGATTCTAGACTATCCCGTCTTGCACTCAAGTTCAAGAACGAAAACACGAACTTGGAACTCTTTTATGGTTTGGCTACACTTGGGAACGTGGAAATCGAAGAAAGCATTACGAGCGACCCAGCGGGATTACAGACGACGGGAACCGAAGAGACCGAAGAAATGGCACCCGTTTCGCCTAATTCACCACCCTGGAATTCTTTGGAGGCGATCGGTGTGTGGTTCGCCAGCGTTTTATTTATTCTGATAGTTCCGACCATACTTCTGCTTCCATATCTGGTTTCGCGGACTCCACCAATGACCGGTTCTGCAGAGATGGCGGAATTTGCAAAATCGGACCCGACCGCGATCGTCCTACAGATCTTAGCGATCATACCGGCTCATTTGCTTACGATCTTGATCGCCTGGATGGTCGTCACCCGCATTCGAAAATACCCGTTTCGCGAGACTCTTGGCTGGCAGCGGGGCGGTTTTCGGTGGTGGCACTACTGCTTCATTCTAGTTTCTTTTATGGTGGTGGCGGCAATAGTAGGATACTTTTTCCCGGAACAAGAAAATGACCTTCTGCGAATACTCAAAAGCTCGAGGGCCGCAGTTTACATCGTCGCCTTTGTCGCAACATTTACCGCTCCGATAGTCGAAGAGGTGGTTTACCGCGGAGTTTTGTATTCGGCGTTTCAAAGGAGTTTCGGTGTGTTTATGGCCTTCATTGCCGTGACGCTTATGTTTGCACTGGTTCATGTTCCGCAATACTATCCGAGCTTTTCGACGATCTTTTTGCTTACGGTCCTTAGTATGACTCTCACAGCTATGCGGGTTATGTCGAAAAATCTTCTGCCATGCATCATTCTTCACACATTATTTAATGGGCTCCAGTCAGTATTTCTTTTGATCGAACCGCTCGCCGGTATCGCTGACGCCCCACAGCAGGCATCCATCTTTCACCTTTTCAAATGAAAATGGTGCGGGTCTTTCGACACCCGCACCATCGTATAATCTATATCCGTAACCTGATCAGGGTTGTTCCTTTCGCGACCGATTTGTCGAAGGGGCACTGATCGTGACTGGTGCGGACGGCAATATCGGAGCCTGCCGGATAGGTGTCGAAGCATCAGGGAGGTCAAATCCACTTAGCGGAGCCTGCGGCTCTCGCGTTCTTTCTATTCGAGAATACGGCGGTTCAATCTCGGTCGGTGTTTTTATGGTCCTGACCGGCGTCCCTGTGCCAACAGTCGGCCCGTTTGGCACGACAGGTGAGGTCGGATGATAATAGCGAACGGTTGGCGGCATATTGAACCAATAAAGGCTCAGTCCATAATTATAGCCATATGGAGAATACCAGCCGCGGCCAAAAGGCAGGAAACAATACCCGCCTCTGAATGGATCGAATACCCACAGCCCGAACGAATCGAACAACCCCCAACGCCCGCCGTTGAAAGATGTGATCAACGATTCGCGCACCTGTTTGTTTTTGAGAGCGTAGGTCATCTTGGCCTGATCTTTTGCACGGGAACGGCTCCATTCGGCGAGTTCGTCGCGATTTTTCCGGTCAAATTTCACAACAGACGCCGAGGCTCCGCTGAGCGTCACAGATCTTCCCGCTTTAACCGAGGTCTTATAACCGACCTGAGCTTTTCCCTCAAAAACAGATAATGTGGAAACACCGTTAGTAAAAACATCTATGCGGTAAACACCGGAATCGACGATCGCGACCGAACCGCCCGGCGTCAGTATCGTAACCACGAATTCGTTGGTCGCAAAAACTTCAAACATCGAACTTCCGCTAAAAAGCTTTACCTCTAAATTATCAAGATCGGTCGAACCAAATTCAAACGAGGTATTTGCTCCGATTCGCAAATATGAGCCCGGATTTAGAAGTATCTCTGCCTTCCCGGTCGCTCCGGTCGCAACGCGTTCACCGATCTCGACTCGATCGTGCCGGCGAAGCTGCGAAGTTTGATCCGGCGAACGTTTTATAGTTACATCACCCTCAGCGTAATTCACACCGCCCGCTTTCGCCGAGACAACGTATTGACCCGCCAAAGCGGTGTTAGGTTTGTCTTGTGCAAAAAAATTAGCTGACGACGCGATCGATATCACGGTCACCACCAAAACCCGTTGAATTAAGTCGTTCATAAATTCCCCGCTTTTGTAGATCTACTCCTCGGATACTAAACCTATATATGTCCAATTACAAGATACATTGGTACTTCAGGTTATCTAACTGAGCCCACATTTCCATCTGAACAAAATTTCGAAACAACCCTTTAACCAAATGGGTTATCTAAGTAGATGCCTGCCACGGTCACGGGGGTGCCCGAAATGGGCAAATCTAATATGGCAACTTTTAAAGATCCGGATCAATGTTTCGCACCGCTTGAGGTGATCGAGCGGCTATTGCAGATCCGCGTCGAGCTAGGCTTTTGTGAAACCGTCTATCTCGACCGGTCGCAGGAATTGACAGATTTTCTTGACGCATACGGTTTTGATATCTATGCATTCTCGACTCAAAACGACAAAATAAACTACGACGATTATTCAACGCCGGTGGTCCCCGGCGGCGACGCCATCCACTCTTCCGAATTGGCCCATTAGAAAATTTACAATTTCCCGGACGACTGAAGGAATGCGGAAGGTTATCTCAAATGAGGGCCTTCCGCTTCTTTATTTTGCTTTGACAATGAAAAGCGTTCCGTCGTCGTCGAGGAATTTACGCTCGGTAAAATCAGCCACCCCTTTTCGAATGTGGTCGATCATCTTTTTAGCCGGCAGGTGAATGCCGTCGAGTACACGTTTCGCGAATCGATCCTGGCCATACTCCTCTCCGTTCGGATTTACGGCTTCGGTGATGCCGTCGGTGTAGATCACCATTATCTGGCCCTCCTCAAACCGAATGAAATGCTGATGGTAATGTGAGTCTGCGAACATTCCCAGAGGAACATCGCCATACTCGACAAATCTATATTCTCCGTTGGGCTTGATCAGCAATGGCGGGTTGTGCCCGGCGTTCGAAAAGACAAAGGTACGATTTGTCGAATCCAAAATGCCGTAGATAGCGGTAATGAATTGATTATCTTCGATAGAATCGCGAAGCAAATTACTGACCTTTGAAAACGCTATGTGCGGCGCATATCCGATCTGCACACAAGCACGCAGACACGCCCTAAGGAACGACATCAACAAGGCTGCCGGAATCCCCTTGCCGACAGCATCGGCAACGACAATTCCGATCTGGTCGTCAAAAACCTTGACCCAGTCGTAATAATCGCCCGAGACCTCTTCTGTAGGAAAAACATAGGCGCTGATATCGAAACCTTCGATCTGCGGGTCGTTGCCCGGAAGCAGTTCGAGTTGAACCTGCCGCGCGATCTCCAGCTGCGCCTGTATCCGCTTCTTTTCAACGACCTGTTCGTGGAGTCGCACTTTCTCGATAATGATCGCAACT
The DNA here is from genome assembly GCA_044228165.1 of Pyrinomonadaceae bacterium. Classification (GTDB taxonomy): domain Bacteria; phylum Acidobacteriota; class Blastocatellia; order Pyrinomonadales; family Pyrinomonadaceae; genus OLB17. The sequence goes on from JBGAVK010000055.1 coordinate 10,302, forward strand.
TGGGAGGTCAGTAGCTGAAGAACCTCGAGATCATCGTCGGAATATGCGTCTAGCGTATCGCTTTCGAGGTCAAAGACACCGATGACCCTGTCGTTTGAGATGATAGGGGCAACGAGTTCGGCGCGGGTCCGCTCGCGTGCTGCAAAATAACGCTCATCCTTGCTAACGTCGTGCGAAATGATGGGCTTTCCTGTCTGAGCGACGGTTCCGAGAAACCCTTCGCCCATCTTCAGCCGCGGTTCGATCAGTTCGAAACTGATCTGGTATCCGCGGATCGCCTTGGATTTGAAAATGTAAGGGTCTTTTTCGTCGTGACTAAACTCGATCAGATATATACCTGCGGCATCGTAATGGATCAGCGAACCGAGCGTGTCCATGACGAGATTTAACACTTCTTCGAGATCGAGAGACCGGCTGATCGTCTTGGTGATGTCAAGGAGCAGCCGCAGCTTATCTACGGTCGAAAGCCTTTCATGGCCGCCGCTATTTTTCTTTTTTCCTTGGCTCATCAACTATTCGCCCCGCAACACACGATCTTTGTAGCTATCCCAAAGCCTCGAGACCTTGATCCTATACTCTACCAAAGCCCGGCTTACATAGAAATGACGGGCGATCTCGTTTATCGTCCTTCCGCTTTCGACCATCCGTCTTAACGCCGTGTACGGTACAAGAGCCGCTGCCCCGGTAGAATAGGCCTCCTCCTCGATCGCGTGGTTATAATCGCGGGCGATCACCTTGCCGTCTTTGTTGCGATTCTCGATCGCGAGACGACTTGGTTTATGGCCGAGAAACACGTGGCAGACCTCTTCCATCAGCGTTGCATTTTGCCGGTTCTTGCTGTGGGTCGGATTTAGGATTATCAATTTGGTACCGTCCGGCAGTACATGCGAAGCTGCCCCGCCCGACCATGCGTCTTTCCCCGAGCCGATCAAATGAGATCGTGTTTCATCGGTCAATAGCGGTTCGATCTCTTCAAACGAAGCTACGAACAGCTTGGCAAAACGCGCAAGTTTGAAAGGGTCGAGCGGCTGGTCGTCACGACGAAGGCCCGCGAATTCCCTTAATCCGCGGGCCCTGATCTCATGATGGCGGCCTTTTTGTGTCGGAGGAATATTACTTGGATCAACGATCTTCCTCATTTCTCCAAATATCGCCGCCGACTAGACCTCTTTATATTCGGAGTCCACATCCTCGCCCGAGAGGGCGACCCGGTAATTCTTGGACTGGACTTGTTTCGTGATCAAAAGGTCGTCCTTGGTCTTGAGCAGATCGGCACGGTTATAGACCGAAAGTTCAAAATTATAGCCGTGGGTGATCGCATCTTTCGGGCAGGCTTCGACACAAAACCCGCAAAAAATGCAGCGGCCATAATCGATGTTGTAAACCTTGGCATATCGCTCATCTCTGCCGACGCGTTCCGCATACGGACGCGGATCGTCCACTGCTTCGATGTAAATGCAATCAGAGGGGCAAGCCGCGGCGCACAAATAACAGGCCACGCATTTCTCTTTGCCGGCTTCGTCCACATGAAGCAAATGCTGACCGCGATACCGAGGCTGGACCGTGATCGGTTCATCCGGATATTGGACTGTCCATTTGGCGCGAGGTATTTCTGAAATTGTGCGCTTCATCCCTTTGATGACAGCGACCGTTGATTGAAGTACGTCTGAAACTAATGACATATTCTAGTTGTTCATAGCGGCCGAAAAAACTCCCAACACGACCTGCAGGATGATGACAATAATTCCGAGTATCAGGCCGATCACCCCGGTGATCAGTCCCCCCATTGCCATGCCCGACCCGCCATATTCCGCAGGATTTTCATTCACCTTACCACGAGCCATTACCCCCGTGATGATCGCGGCGATGCTAGGCAGCAAACCTCCGCAACAGACCGTCATACCTAGTATGCCGAGTACGAGCGAAACGATCGCAAGTGTCTTATTTTGTCCTTCCATACCGGCCATCGGCGGTTGAAACGGCGTATTCGAACCGATCTCCTGATTTTGCCAGCTCGCATCCGGTGCGGGCGGCGGCGTCCATTCCTGAACCGGGGCTGTCGCTGGCTCAAAAGGCGGATTAAAATCCGGTTGGATCATCGTTGGGGCCTCCTGAAACGGCTCGGGTTCCGGCTCAAAAGCAGGGGCAGCAGGTTCCACTTCGACCGGCCCGGGTTCCACGACCGAAAAAGGCGAAGGTGGCGGAGCCATTTCGGAAGTTGCCGGAGACTCAACCTCAGGGGCCAGAAAACTGGGCGGTTCGGGCGACGGAGATTCTTCGAACGGAGCGTCACCGCTGATCGCCGCCTGCATCTCGGCATCCGAGACATACATCGTTTTCAGCGGATCCACGGAAGGCAGATCAAGTACATCTTCCGGCGGAGCAATGGGCACCGAGCCGATAGTTTGATGGATGACCGGTTCAGGTTCTTCAATACTAGGAACTTCAGCGACCGGTGCCTCTTCGACAGGGGCGGTTTCCATCGGCGGTATCGGTTGGGCAACGATCGTCGCATATGGGTCGAAAGCAGGAGCTTCATCGACCAAAGGCGTGCCGTCAACCTGACAAAACCGCATCGAATCATCAAAGGTCTTTTCGCAACTCGGGCATTTTTTCATAATGTTTTAAGGTCCTAAGTTCCAGCTAGTTATAGAAGTTGCAGATAGTTTAACCCCAAATGCCAAATTGCGAAAATGGTTGGCCGCAACTTACTCAGACTTTCTACAACTAACTGCAACTTTCATTTAGACTAATTCAAGTTTGCTAAAGAAATATGCGATCTCGATCGCCGCATTCTCGTCCGAGTCCGAACCGTGAACCGCGTTCTCGCCAATCGAAGTCGCAAAATCTTTGCGAAGAGTGTCCGGTGCCGCCTCCGCCGGGTTGGTCGCACCCATCAGCTCACGCCAAGCCGGAACTGCGTTGTCTTTCTCGAGCGCCAGCACCACGCACGGGCCCGACGACATAAAATCGCAAAGCTCGTCAAAAAAACCTTTGCCGGCGTGAACGGCATAAAAGCCCTCAGCCTGCTTACGAGTCTGATGGATGAGCTTCATCCCCCGGATCTTAAATCCCGCACCCAAAATGCGCGAAATGATCTTACCCTGATTCCCTGCCCGAACCGCGTCAGGCTTGATGATTCCAAATGTTAAATTGCTCATTATTGTTTATAATATCTGTGCCTTATGTGGCTTTCCTACTTCAAACTTTCTTGAACGGCGACACCGATATCCGCCGGTGATTGCACAACGCGGATCCCTGCTTCGGTCAGCGCTTTCATTTTTTCCGAGGAGATGATCGCACCTGCGTGGCCCATTCGGCGTCCCGGAGGCGCCGTTTGGCCGGCGATGAAGGCGACGATCGGTTTTGTTACGTTGTCTTTCGCATAGGCGGCTGCGTCTTCCTCGGCGGTGCCGCCGATCTCGCCGATCATTACGATGGCGTCGGTTTCGTCGTCAGCCTGGAATAATTTCAGAGCGTCCGTATGAGTCGTCCCAATTATCGGGTCGCCGCCGATGCCGATCGCTGACGACTGGCCAAGGCCGAGAGCCGTCAATTGTCCGACAGCCTCATAGGTCAGCGTGCCAGATCGTGAAACAACGCCGATGCGTCCTTCTTTGTGAATATGGCCGGGCATGATGCCGATCTTGCATTTTCCGGGCGAGATTATGCCTGGGCAATTCGGGCCGATCATACGGGTACTGCGGTCCGACAAATACTCATGTGCCTTCACCATATCGGCAACGGGGATGCCCTCAGTGATACAAACGACGAGCGGGATGTCAGAGTCCGCAGCCTCCATGATCGCGTCGGCCGCAAATGCCGGCGGCACATAGATGACGCTTGCATTCGCACCGGTTTCCTTTACTGCGTCGGCTACCGTATTAAAGACCGGAACGCCTTCGTGTGTGGTCCCGCCCTTGCCGGGTGTGACGCCGCCTACGACATTGGTGCCGTAATCGCGCATCTGCAGCATGTGAAACGTGCCCTCTTTACCGGTAATGCCTTGGACGATCAGGCGTGTATTCTTATCAACTAAAACGCTCAAGATTATTCTCCTAAAATTGCTGAAAAAGCGAAGTGAAAGTATAACACGCGACCTAAACCACCACGCAATTACGCAAATTGAACTTTTTCCTGAACAAAATAACCGTCGATTACGTTTGCATCATTGACCATAGCTTGAACTCCGACACCAGTTGGAAATGCTAAACCGGGCCTGATGAAAGTTGGGCGTCAAAACACATTCTCTATGCGCGAGTTTTACACGTTCTATTTCGACGCTTTTTGGATCGCGGTCAAATCGATCCTCGAGCATAAGCTTCGCGCATTTCTGACGCTGATCGGGATAATCATCGGCGTGGCAGCGGTCGTGGTCGTCGGCGCTTCGATCTCGGGACTCAAAACATATGTGGTCGATAAAGTGGCAAAAGTGCTCGGCGCCAATCATTTTATGATCACGCGGATGGCTTCGACCGGACGCATGGCCGACGAGGAATTCGAGCGAAAAAATCGTCTTAACAAACCAGTTCAATGGGACGAATATCTTTTCTTACGGGAAAAATGCAAAAACTGCCTATTTGTCGGTGCTGAGATCGGCGCGAATGCCGATCTATCGCAGGACGGTATTGAAATGCCTTCGACGCAGATCTTTGGCTCAACCGACAATATGTACGAGATCACCGACAAGACGCTAGACGAAGGCCGGTTCTTTTCCGCAGATGAGGTCACACGCGCCGCGAGCGTCTGCGTAATCGGAATGGATGTAAAGGAGAAATTCTTTCCAAATGGCTCCGCGATCGGCAAAACTTTGAAGCTTCGCGGAATCCCGCTTCAAGTTCTAGGCGTTGAAGAAAAACGGGGTTCATTCATCGGACAATCCATGGACCGCATGGTCTATATTCCGATATCGCTGCACAATCAAATGTTCTCGCGCACGAACGGCATTCAGGTCCATGGCAAGGCACTAAACAAAGAGACCTTTCCGCTCGCCATCGACGAAGCAAGGCTATTGTTAAAGAACCGGCGCCAACTAATTGGTAGTCAGGACGAGAACTTTAGCCTTGTGAACGTTGATGAATTCAACACCCAGATGGATCAGTTCACAGGAGCGATAGCGGCCGTTGTCGTCCCGATCACGATGATCATTTTGGTCGTCGGCGGGATCGTTGTGATGAATATTATGCTCGTCTCCGTCACGGAGCGGACCTTCGAGGTCGGTCTAAGAAAGGCGATCGGTGCGACACAAAAACAGATAATGCTGCAATTTCTGATCGAGTCAGCCCTCCTTTGCGTGGTCGGCGGACTGATCGGGCTTGTGCTCGCGACCGCGGTCGTTCAATTGATCACGATCCTCGCCGGAATGACGATGACGATCACGGTCGGTTACATCATTTTGGCGGTCACGGTCTCGAGTTCGATCGGCATTATCGCGGGCCTGTATCCCGCGTGGAAAGCGGCACGTCTCGACCCGATCGTCGCACTAACAAAATAAGGAATCGCAATTTATGCGTTGGTCAACTTCATTACCAGTCGAAGTATTAAAAATGGCGATGGATTCGATCCGCTCGCATAAGTTTCGCTCGTTCTTAACGATCCTCGGAATCGTTGTCGGCGTTATAACGGCGATAGTGGTCGCTTCGATCCTGACAGGAATGCGCCAATCCATCGTCTCGATCGTCGAGGAATACGGTACTAATAACATATACGCGTTCCACCTCTCGACCGGGTTCGGCCCGCGCAGCCGCGACGAACGGAATCGAAAACCGCTGACTGACGACGACGCCAATGCGATCCTCGCTCAATCGACCTCCATCGAGGACGTCACTACGGTGGCTCCCAGCATCGGTTCGTTTAACGGAGGTTTCGATGACAACCTCGTGTACGAAGGGCGAAATTATCGCTGGGCATTGACGGATGGTGTGCTGCCGAACTACATGGAGATGACGAATGTCGTTTTGAAGCAAGGCCGTTTCATCACCGAAGCCGACAATTATCAACGCCGTAATGTGCTAGTCGTCGGCATCAACTGTGTCGAAGCTCTCTTTCCGGGACACGAAGACGACGCTGTGGGTAAGGTCGTTCGCATGAACGGCGCAATGTGGGAAATAGTCGGTGTGATCGAAAAAAGGAAAGCGGGGTTCTTTGGCGAAAACGAAGAGGACCGCAAGGTGTTCTTACCCTACCGCACCGCTCGCAAAGCGGCCCCTGACCGCGAAGAGGAATTGCTCATCGTTCAGGCAAAGTCGGGCCAAATAAATGATGCTGTCGCCGAGATCGAAGGAATCCTTCGGCAGCGCCGCAATGTAAAATACGGCGAGCCTAACAATTTTGATATTAAGACCGCAGATAATTTCGTGGCTCAATTCGACGGCATTCTCGGCGGTGTAGGACTCGCGGCGATCGCGATATCATGCCTCGGCTTGCTGGTTGGCGGCATCGGTGTCATGAATATCATGCTCGTTTCCGTAACTGAGAGGACCAAGGAGATCGGCATCCGAAAGGCAATCGGGGCGACCAGATCAGCCATCGTTTTGCAGTTTCTTCTCGAAGCAATGTCACTGACCTTTCTCGGAGGAATAATTGGCGTGGTGGTGGCGATCGGGATAAGCAATCTGATCATGCTTTTGATACCGAGTATTCCCGCTCAGGTGCCTGCGTGGGCTGTTATCGCCGGCCTAGGGACATCGAGCGGCGTCGGGCTAATATTCGGGGTGCTGCCTGCCCGAAAAGCGGCTCGTCTCGACCCGATCGAGTGTCTTAGATATGAGTAGAAAATATGTCAGCGGCATTTGGCCCGGACCATCGGAAAGTCCATTCCCATCGGTTTTCCTTCGACTACCCCCTCAATCCGACCGGTCATTTTGGATGCGGTAAAAGAATAGATCACTCGCTGAGGAAAATCGTGAGCCGTGTTCTCAAATACAAATCGCCCACCCTTTGAACTGATCAATTTAAAATCCGTATCAGCCGGATTTTCCTTTGGCCTTGAAACAAAATAAATGCCGTCGTCGCGCTTCTCTATCCTCATAAATTCATAGCCCGTTGTCTTGCCCCGCGAAACAGTGCGGCCCATTCCGAGCATTGAGGTTCCAAGCGGTTCCATCCATTGTTCGGATTGTGTGGTTTCGGTTGCCGTTATGGCGGACGACCAACATCCGCTCATGCCGCCGAAATCCTTCAATTCGACAGGTTTTTCCTGGGCTGTTATCGAAAAGGCAAAAAACAGAACGAGTGCCGAAATTGCAATAGCCAATTTTCTCATATGATCATTCTCATCAAAATTAGGTAAGTTCCACCGTTTGTTCATATTCCGGGACGACGACATTCCAGGCAAATTCATCTCGTATATGCTGCGCCATCGCCTCAGCCGATTCAGGTTCACCGTGGGTCGTGAATACAGTCAACGGGGTGTTTGGTAATCCGCTGAGCCATTTAAGGACAGCTTTCCAATCGGCGTGAGCCGAGAAGCCTTCGACCTTTTCGATGTGACAATTCACCCTGACCCAGTTTTTCATTATTCGCACTTCGCGTTCGCCGTCCTGTATCCGGCGGCCGGTCGTTCCGGCTGCCTGATAACCGAC
>JBGAVK010000055.1:17927-20735 GCA_044228165.1 Pyrinomonadaceae bacterium
ATATCCGCATCGCATGATGTAAAACGCGGCCGCCTGTTAGCATGCCTGAAGCTGAAATAATGATCCGTGCACCGCGGAGGTTGTTTAGCTTTTTCGATTCTTCGCGGGTCGAAGTCGTTGACATTGACCCCGTGCGAAGCGGATGACGTTTATGTGCGAGGATGGAGGCATATTCGCGGTCGTGCTCTTCGTGCCATCGATTGTAAACCTGAGTCGCTTGAGCCGCCATTGGCGAATCGACGACCACCGGAAGAACTGGTATCCGGTTTTGTTCCTCAAGTTCGCGGATCATATAAAGGACCTCTTGAGTTCGTCCTACCGCGAATGCCGGGATCAACAACGGCCCACCGCGCTTTGCAGCCTCATTTATGATCCTTGCCATCTGTGTTTCCGAATCGATCTCACCGTGCAAGCGGTCGCCATAGGTCGATTCACACATAAGGTAATCGCACGCAGGTGGCGGTGCCGGATCTTTAACGATCGGCTGATCATAATGGCCCAGATCGCCCGAGAACAAAAATCGTATAGATGAACCATCGGCACGGGCGTTTTCCAGTTCGACGAGCACGAGGCTCGCTCCCATAATATGACCGGCAACCATAAAACTCGCTTTGATGCCATTGCAAATTTCGTAGGGCTCCCCATCGTTTGGAACGGGCCTGAGTTTTTCGAGCGTCGCCCTGGCATCGTCCTCATCGTATAAGGGCAATGCCGGAATGTGGGTCGTGAGTTGGTGCCGGTTTCGATAATCAGCTTCTTCTTCCTGAAGCCGTGCGGAATCGGGAAGCAGTATCTTCAAAAGATCGCCGGTTGCTCTAGATGTTGTGATCTCGCCTTTGAAGCCAAGCTTTACCAACCGCGGCAACCAGCCCGTGTGGTCAATATGAGCGTGGGTAATTATTACTGCGTCGATCTCATGCGGTAAAAATGGCGGGTCTTGCCAATTGCGTTCGCGCAGTTCCTTTAGGCCCTGAAAAAGGCCGCAGTCAACTAGGATCCTTTTGTCGTTATGTTCGAGAAGGTATTTTGAACCGGTAACTGTGCCAACACCGCCGTAAAATGTGATCTTTGCCATTGACCAAATATACAAGCCAATCGCCGATCTGTAAAATTTTTTGCGAGTTGTCGGCTGCTAAATTTTAGTGAGCGGATTCCTGTGGAAACCAGAGAACTTTATTCGGGCCAAATGCCTTTGCCTGTTCCTTTCGCAATTGAGCAAGGCTCAGCAATTGCCCAGGCGTTTCACCGTCACCGCCGAATGACGCCCAACCGACATTCAGTTCGATCTCGACCGAGTCGGTGTCATTGACCTTCAACTTACGTCCGAAAAAGCCGGTGTGGATCCTGGCGATGACTTCGTGCGAAACCTCTTTGGTCGCGGTCGGCAATATTGCGAGAAACTCATCACCAATTGAGCGCGCCAGGAAATCCATCTGGCGAAGGTTATCTTTTATACCGTGCGCGACGAAGTTCAATATCCGGTCGCCTGCAGCATGTCCGAACTTTTGATTGACCTCGTCAAAATTCTTAATGTCGATAGCAAGGATCGTTAGAGGCCGCTCTTCGCGTTTTCGCTGAGCTTCAGCGATCTGATTTTCGAGTATCAAGTAGAACGCTCGTTCGTTCGGCAGATCGGTCGTGACATCGGTCAAAGCATTTGCCTGGCTTTCTTTCAAACGAGATCGAGGTCAATATCAGTGGAGCGACCCGAGTTCCGACAAAGTCGAAAATCGAATGGTCAAGTGTGCCAAGTTCGTATCAGAGTCAAAAATAATAATTGAAGCACACCGTAAACCTCGGTTCCGTGAAATAGTGGTATGGCAACGGACGAACCAAAATCCTGCGTCTCGTCGAGTGCGAGATAACCATCGATCTGAACGCACCGTCCTACAAAACACTGACCTGCCAACGCTTCGTCAAAACCGATCGACTTATCCTTTTGACCGTCCGCCCCCGCGCCTTCGGCCTGGGCTACCTGCAGCCTGGTCCTTGTCGGATCTAATAGAAATAGAACAATAGATCTAAACGGAAGCAGGTCTCGCACGCGGCTCGCCACCAGTCGAAATGTGTCGGCCGGTTTTAATGAGCCCGCGAAAAATTCTCCGGCTTCTTCCAGAGCGTGCAGCCCGCGATCCATTTCGGTACCACTTTTCTCTTCCACTGCCCGTGATGCCGGCCCGCGCCTCGAATGCCACAAATGGATCGCCACACAGGTGATTAAGAATGCAGCGATTATGGCCGAGAAACCACGGGTTTTAGCCGAAACCTCAAACGAAGAATTCGCAAGTATAAATGTCGCGACTATAGCAACTATCGACAGAGCCACGATCACCAAAGGATATGATGCCAAGGACCGGCGACGTTCGCCTGAGCGCTCGTTCTGGATTACATTCTTCATTTGATTTCGCAGATCGGTGGGAAATACGACGGAAAGATGGGAGATTCTCCCTCTACTTAAAATAACTTTTCGCCCAAATTTAAGTCAAGAAAATTCTTTAATGGCCAATAACGACGGGCTAAGCGTTCAACTCCGAAAACGGTCTAAAAAGTGGGTAAAAAATAATTCACAAAAAGTTGATTTTTCGTTGATTTTAGGTTGACTTACGTCCTCGCGATACCTATATTATCGTTTGCCTTGAAAAAGAAAGAGTTCAGGGCAAAACGGCTGTGTCTGATCAGCCGGTGTTCGGAAACGAACAAATTATTCTTTGAGATAGATTAGGAGATATTAATAAAATGACTAAAGTTATTGTACTTTCAACTGTTCTTGGTTTGAGCGCTCTTGGTATGGCTTGTGGAGAAGCTCCG
>JBGAVK010000056.1:0-20876 GCA_044228165.1 Pyrinomonadaceae bacterium
GATCTTTGCGGGTTTGGCACCGGCCTTAATCAATTCCGAAGCTACTTTGAGTGTACGGTCAGATGTATTAGGAAAGTGAAACGAGCCAGTATCCGTCACTAAGGCCATATAAACACATTCGGCAATGTCCTTTGTAATACGGCCGCCGATGGCTTTGCAGAGATTGTAGATCATCTCGCCGACCGCGGAGGCTGTCGAATCGATCCAGTTGATCGAACCAAAATGTTCGCTAGTTGAGTGGTGGTCAATATTGACGGTGAACTCGTCCTTGAGCCCATCGATCCCGGGGCGGTCTACATCGGAACATTCGATCACAAAGATCGCATCATAATGTGTGTCGATCGATTTTACGTCGCGGATCTCATCTGCTCCGGGCAGAGTTTGATAGGCGGGCGGCACATCGCCGTGGACAATGACCTCAGCCTCTTTACCGAGTGACCTGAGCAGCCAGCATAGTCCGAGCGAAGATCCTACACCGTCGCCGTCCGGCTTGATGTGTGTCGTAATGCCAAACCGGTTCTTGTTTTCAATTAGCTCTACTACTTGACTTAACACTTCTTCTGCGAGCAGTGAGTGACAAATAATAAGCGATGAGTTATAGCTAATTTTGCTTTAACTCATCAGTCATCACTTATCACTCATCACTACTGTCCTTAATTATTTCGCCCCTTCGATCGAGATCATCCAGGATCTCACCGACTCGTGCGGCGTTTTCTTCGGCGGTGTCACGGACAAAATGCACATGCGGCGCATGCCGAAGGTCTAAATTCAATGCAACCTGCTGACGAACGAATGTCGAAGCATGCCTCAGCGACTTTAGGGCACTCGCAACCTCTTCTTCGGTTCCGCGGATGTAAACGTAAACCTTTGCGTCCCTGAGATCACCCGATACCTCTACGTCAGTTACCGTGACCATCTCGAGCCGCGGGTCGTCTAGTTCAAAGCCGACCACTTCTGAGATCTCGACTTTTAATACTTCTGCTAACCTCTCAGGCCGACGCATAATTTACAACTCTGTCGCCGCGATCTTTTCGATCACAAAGGCTTCGATCTCGTCCTCGACTTTGAGGTCATTAAAATTGACAAGGCTGATACCGCATTCAAAACCGTTCTTGACTTCGTTTACGTCGTCCTTAAAACGCTTCAGGGTCGCGATATCGCCGTCCCAGATGACAACGCCGTCACGAATGAGACGGGCCTTAGCCTGGCGGCGAATGAGGCCATCGATCACGCGACAGCCGGCGATCGTACCGACCTTCGAAACTTTGAAGGTTTCTTGGACGACTGCCTTGCCGAGGATCGTTTCTTTTTCGATCGCATCCAGCATTCCGATCATCGCGGCCTTGATCTCTTCCTCTACCTTGTAAATGATCGAATGGAGCCTTATATCAACGTCTTCCTGTTTCGCGATATCCGAAACTCGAGCCTCGGGCCGTACATTAAATCCGATAATAACGACTGCTGTCGAGGCATCGTCTGCCTGCGTCGCCGAGGCGAGCAAAACGTCCGATTCCGCGATCGCACCAACGCCGGCACGAATAACTCGAACCTTGACCTTCTCCGTCGAAAGCTTTTCAAGCGTTCCTTTGAGAACCTCAACCGAACCTTGAACGTCTGCTTTGAGAATAACCAGCAATTCCTTGATCTCAGCCTGTCCAAGCGACTCGATTCCACGTTTCGTGGTCTTGAGCATCGCGACCTGGCGTGCATGCATCTGTCGCTGTTGAGCAATATCCTGTGCCCTTTCAACATCAGCCACGACCTGGAACGTGTCACCTGCTTGCGGGACTCCCTGCAGGCCAAGGATCTCAACCGGAGTTGACGGTTCAGCTTCGGTGACAGCTGTTCCGCGATCCGAGAACATAGCACGGATCTTGCCTGAAAATTGACCAACGATGAAGGGATCCCCGACTCGCAACGGCACCGCGGCCCTTGTCTAATTTGGCTTCGAGAACCACACCGGAAGCCCGGCGTGTCGGGCTTGCCTTTAAGGAAAGGATGTCAGCCTGCAAAAGAACTGTTTCGAGAAGCGTGTCGAGATTTTGGTGTTTCTTGGCAGAAACCTCGACCATTTCAGTCTCTCCCCCCCAATCCGTCGGCTGTAATCCGAGCCCGGCAAGTCCCTGTTTGACCTTGTCAACGTTGGCTCCGGGTTTATCAACCTTATTGATGGCAACAATGAGAGGAACGCCGGCGGCTTTTGAATGTTCGATCGCCTCGATCGTCTGCGGCATCACGCCGTCGTCAGCTGCAACTACTAAAATAACGATGTCGGTAGCCTTCGCACCGCGGGCACGCATCATGGTAAATGCTTCGTGCCCCGGTGTATCCAGGAAGACCACACGCCGTGGTTCTGCCGGATCATCCGGATTAGGAACCATTACGCTATACGCGCCGATGTGCTGCGTTATACCGCCTGCTTCCCCTTCGGCAACGTTCTCTGAACGGATGGCGTCAAGCAACGAAGTCTTACCATGATCGACGTGCCCCATGACCGTGATGACTGGTGCACGAGGCAATTCCACGTCGTCCGCATCGGCGGCAATGAGTTCTTCAAATTCCTGTTCGATGACCATTTCCTCGAACGGAACGAAACTCACATCAAAGCCGTAATCATGCGCCATTTCTTTCGCGGTCTTCTCACCGATCGGTTGATTGAGAGTCGCAAAAACCCCACGTTTTATGAGAAGCTGAACGATGTCTCTGGGTGTGATCCCGAGAGCTTCGGCAAATTCGCGGATCGTAGCCCCTTCGGTCAGCCGAACGGATTTTAGCTGATCGAGATCGACCTTTCCGACCTGCTCCAAAACGCGATCTTCGATGGTCTTTTTGAGCGGAGCATCTACGTCTCGTTCAGCAAACCGTCCGGTCTTATCATCTTTGCCTTTTCGGCCTCCGCCACGGCCGGGTCGCCGGCGATTATCCGCCGGGGGCGTGTAGGTCATCTGCGGCGCGGCATTTTCACCCGGCGTTCCGCGGAATTCCGGCCGACGTGGATCGCCGCCTCTCGGTTGAGAGACGAGAGTTCCGGTCTTTGTCGGAGCGTCTGAAACGAGTTTGTCGCCTGGCTTAATACCTTTTTTCAGAGCATCAGCCCCGAGCGTTAATCTTTTTACGACCGTCCCGGCGGGCCCGACTGTCGGTTCCGCAGGAGTCTCAACAGCGACTGGTTCAGGTTCAGATGCCTCGACCGCCGGTGATCCGACAACGGGACCTTCCTCAGCGGCAGGAGTCTCGACTTCGACAGGTTTCGGCTTGAAGACACGTTTTGGCGCCGGCGGCTCAGGAACTACTTCCGGTTGAGTCTCAACCACCGGTTCCGCAACCGGTTTAACCGTAAGTTTCTTGACCTTTGTTGGAGCGGCTTCGGCAGGTGCCTCTACGATCGGTTCAGCAACTTCAGCAGCCTTTTCGACGGGCTTTGTGTCGTTTGGTGCGTCGTTGATAGGAAGTGCCTCGACTTCCGGTGCCGCTTCGACGGGCTTTGCGGCAGCCTTGATGACCTTAATGGCACGCTTTGGTGCCGCTTCGGTCTTTGGGAAATACTTGTTGCGAACCTTGTCAGCGAGTTCAACACTGACAGAATTAGACGCGACGCTTACATCGACGCCTTCGCGCCGCAGATCTTCCATCACGCGTTTTGTGTCCTGCTTAACTTCGCGTGCAAGATCGTAAATTCTTATGCTCTTACCAATCGCCATATTCAATTATTTCCAACCAACCGAAGCGTCCCAATAAATTTTCCAGAATCAATTTACATCGGCCAGCCTCTATTCCTTGACTTCTTCGGCCTCTGACTCGGCTTCGTCAGCGTCAGCCAAAACTTCTTCCCCGGCGGCTGCCTCTGCCGGAACGTCACCGTCGTCTGACAGCAGTTCAGCCTCTGCCAACGTTTCCGGTTCATCCGTTGACGCCTCGGCCGCCGGCGTTTCATCTACAGCTCCCGAAGTATCAACCGTATCAACGGCCACTTCCACCGCCGATTCTGACTCCGGCTCTTCGACGCCCATTTCGGCGTTTCTTGCAACGACAATTACACCGGCTGATCCTTTGATAGCTTCGGCTTGATCCATACTGATGTCTAGAAAATCAACCAGATCGTCAACCGATGCGGCCGCCAGTGCTTCGACATCTGTGATGCCTTTTTCCGCAAGAGTTTCAGCTTGTGATGTGGTCACACCCTCAAGAGCGGTGATAGGTACGGCTTCACCGGACGCCATCATCTTACCCATTTGCTGCGCGATCGCTTTCTTCAAGATCTCTTCGCTGACGATCTTGATCTCCCATCCAACTAGGCGGGTCGCAAGCCGGACATTCTGTCCTTTTTTACCGATAGCGAGACTGAGCTGATCATCGCCGACGATGACCTCCATCAATCGATTATTGATGTCGGTGATACGGACCTGCGAGACCTTGGCCGGCGACAATGCATTTGCCGCAAAAACCGAAGGCTCGTCCGACCACTCGATAATATCGATCTTTTCACCGCGAAGCTCCTTAATAATCGCCTGCACACGCGACCCTTTCATACCAACACAGGCTCCAACGGGATCGACATCCTTTTCGTTAGAAGTGACCGCGATCTTTGCTCTGTCGCCCGGTTCGCGAACGGCCGATTTGATGACGACTGTTTCGTCATAGATCTCTGGCACTTCCATCTCGAATAGCCTCTTGAGCAGGTCTGCCGAGGCCCGTGAACATTTGATCTGCTGGCCTTTCTGCTCTTTCGAAACATCGACGATGACGACGCGGATACGTTCGCCCTGGTTCCACATTTCGCCGCGGGATTGCTCATATTTCGGAACGATCGCTTCGAGATTATTGCCGAGATCGACGATCATATCGCCCCGTTCAAAGCGTTTTACGGTACCGTTGATAAGCTCGCCCTTCCGCTCGATGTATTCGTCGTAAACCTTTTCGCGAATCGCCTCGCGAATCTTTTGTACAAGGATCTGCTTGGCGGTCTGAGCAGCAATACGACCCATATCCTCGCGATTAAGCGGGATAAGCAGCATGTCGCCGATCTCGATCTCGTCGCCGGCCAAATCCTGGGCTTCTTCGAGCGACAGTTCGCTGAGCGGGTCCTCGACGGTCTCGACGACTGTCTTTTCTGCAGACACCTCGATCTCACCTTCTTCGGCGTTCCATTCGACCTGCACACTATCACCGGTTTTGTCCTTGAATTGCTTACGCGCGGCGGCCTTAACGGCGTCTTTCATGGCTTCGATGACCATGTCGCGATCAAGCCCTTGCTCGGTACACAATACCTCTATACTCTGTCCAATCGATGATAATGCTGTCATAACTTCTCTACGCTCAATCGTTTATACATAATTCCAAGCTCTATCGATCACCTGCCAAATTCTTTTGCCAGGTCGATCCTCAAATTTGCTTTCTTGACCTCAGGGTAATCAAATGAAATTACCCCTTTCATTCTATCGTCGATCGTGACAGTTTTTCCGTTAACTTCAACGATCGGCCCTATAAAAGTCTTTTGCCCCTCGATCTCGCTCTTGGTCTTCACTTTAGCCAATTGGCCGGTAAATTTAACAAAATCCGCGAGCGAATATAGTTCCCTTTCAATCCCCGGCGACGAGACTTCAAGCACATAACGCGACGGGATGATGTCTTCACTATCGAGCACTTCCTCGATACCACGTGAGATATTTGTGCAATCTTCGATGGTCACACCGCCAGTCTTGTCAATATAGACCCGAACGACTAGATCACGCTTTGTTCCCGCTATTTCAACGTGAACCAATTCGATCTCGCCCGCATCCGTAACCCGTTTTGCGATCTCACGAACCCGTTCATTTATCAACTTGGTGTCCATCGTCATCCGTCAATAGATGCCGGGCAAAATAAAAAGTGGGTGCGAAACCCACTTCTGCGTGCAACCCGCGCATCTCAGCAAACGGTAAGACTAACTCAAACCAATGAAAAATGCAACCTGATCATAATACAAATTCGGCGTTTACAGCGCCAGAAATGCAGATCGCGCGACGCCTAGCAACCCGGCATTATCCCCCAATTCTCCTTTCACGAGCTTTGCACGATCGGCGGCGGCCGGATATGCTCGCAAAGCGATCTCTGCTTCCACCTGTGACTCGAAGGCATCCCATCCATCTGTGACCCCGCCGCAAAGGACGAAAATTTCCGGATTCAGCGTATTTGCAAGGCCGGCAAGACTGATCCCCAAATATCGGCCCATCCGATCAAAGACCGCCCTTGCCCGTTTGTCGCCGGCCGCCCACGCTTCGTAAACTTCTTTGGCATTTCTGACATCCATACCGGCTTCGGTCGCCATTCTTACGATCGCCGTTGCCGACGCGTATTGCTCGACGCATCCGTGGCTGCCGCATCCGCAGGGCTGTCCATCGGGTTCTACACAAATATGCCCGATCTCGCCTCCGATCCCGTCGGGCCCGCGCAAAGGCTCTCCATTGATAATGATGCCGCCGCCAATACCTGTCCCGAGGGTTACACAGACAGACGTACTTACGTTCCGTGACGCCCCCATCCAAGCTTCACCGATGCCTGCTGCGGTAGCGTCGTTTTCTGCGATAACCGGAAGATCAAAGATCTCGAAAAGATCTCGTTTGAGGTTCATTCCCACGAGCGATGGGATATTAGGTAATTTGGTCAGGACGCCATCAAAATTCTTTGGTATGGGGGCGGGGGCCGTAAACGCAACCGCGGTGATCACAAGGGCGTGATCGATCGCCCTCACGCATTCATTGGCCATTTCGTGAACCAACGAGCAAAGTCGGACCGGGGAAACATCGTTGGGAACAGGCTCTTTGGTCAGATGTAAGATCTCGCCGCCGGACAAAACAGCAGCAACGCGCAAATTTGTTCCGCCCAAGTCGGCGGCCAAAACGATCTTTTTCTCCATGCCCGTGAACTATTGCTAACGCTTCGGACGATCTGCCTCGGGGACATTCTTGTAAACATCCTCAAACTTAGCAAAACCGTCCTTTATGACCGTCGTCATCAGATTTCCCTTATCGACCGATGTCACTTCGAGCAAAATCGCCTGGATCTCTTTCTTGATCACGTCATTCATGAACGGTCTGGTATCGAGTTTTTCCTTATTTGCAAGCTTTATCGCTGCCTCGACTGCGGCATTTGCAAGCGGAATGATAGGCTTATAGACGGTCATTGTCTGCTTTCCTTCTGCAATTCGCTGAAGGGCGTCCAGGGCGGCGTCCTGGCCAGTAACAACAACCTTTCCCGCCAAGCCCTTTTTCTCAAGAGCCGAGACCACTCCGCCCGCCATTCCGTCATTCGAAACCACAAAAGCTTGGACGTTGTCGTTATTCTGTGTAAGAGCATTTTCCGCCATCTTAAGTGCCTCGTCCGGACGCCAGTCGGTAATAAAGTTATCGGCGACGACCGTTATCTCGTTTTTGTCGATAGCACCCTGGAGCACCTCTAATTCCGCTTTCTTCATTATCACGGCGTTGTTATCAGTTGATGCTCCGTAAACCATAACGTAGTTGCCCTTAGGAGCCTTTTGGAGCGCGTATTCCGCGATCTTTTTCCCGATGACCGGCACCTGATGCGAAATGTAGGCATCGATCTTTTCGGAATTGATCAGCCGGTCATAACTGATAACCGGTACACCCTGGGTTTTCGCCTTTTCAACCATCGAAGCCGCCTGTGTTGCATCGTGAGGAGCGATGACAAGCACATTAACGCCTTGCGTTAGAAGGTTATCGACATCGTTAGCCTGCTTATCGGCTTTGTTATCAGCCACGGTAACCACGCAATCGACATTCATCTGTTTACAGTGGGCCTCGAATGCATCTTTATCCCGCTGCCATCGCTCTTCCTTTAGAGTATCCATCGCGAACCCGATCTTGATCCGCTTTTCTTTTGAGGCCCCGGAACAAGCCGACAGCGCGGCGAGAAGCAGTAGGGCAATAAACAGTTTGGCTTTCATCAGCAATCGTCTCCCGGGATTAAACTTTTAGACATTCGAAATTAGAACAGAAAATCCGACAGTCGGCAATCGTATACCTGAACTTGCAGCAACATAAAATGGTTATCTCAAACTGACGATTTGATCCTATTCCGCAGTACTTTTCAGAATATTTGAGCAATTTTTGTTTTTTTTGCCTTTTCCATTTGAAACCCATAAAAAATATGGTATAAGTAGTTATCAAAATTCAGCTTAGAAGTATCAATAAGCTCGATACGATCGATTTTGATTTTTATGCGATTGGGATGCAGATTTATTGACATCCCCTCGTAATTCGTGTAAAAGATTGAAAGGTTTGATTTTTTGAAATTATTAAATTTGTGTCTGATACAAGAGGAGAACTATGAATAGCAAACTGTGGGTTCAGAAAACATTTGCGATGTGCTTATTGACGGCGATCATCACCACCGCTTCGATGGTTGCACTGGCAGGCGGCCCGGTCGCAGGTGAATTGACCGTTTTGGGAACGCCAGGAAGCGACAATGCATCCGTTACCGTTAATGGTGAGCCGGTAAACGGCGGCCGCACGATCGCGGCTTCTAGTTTGATCTCAGTCCCTGAGGGGATGACGGCTGTTGTCAATTTTGGCAAGCTCGGAAAGGTCGAATTTGGCTCGAATACCACCTTTGCTTTGAACGCTACCGAGAATGGACTCGGCGGCAATCTGACAGCTGGCAGCGTTACAGTTCTCAATGCTGCTAACGGCGTGGCAATTACAAACTTGACGGGCGAGACGGTTACTGCCAATGCCGGCGAGACAGTCGCGGCTAACTCTGCAGCACCTGCGGCACAGACCACTAAGAAGACTTCGAAGAACGCCTGGTTGGCTTTCGGCATTATCTTTGCCGGAACGGTTGCAGCGATCATCTACGCAGCCTCACGCGGTGGCGACAGCAATTTCAGCGGCGGAGCCACAACGGTAAGCCCTGTTCGATAGTAATTTTGTAAATACCTTTCTGAATTCAGGTTCGTAGTTGTTATACTTGAATAGGATTCATTTCTGAAAGGATTGATTCAGGAGGAGATTAGTCAAATGCTCGGCAAAAACATTATACGTAAGTCAATTACAACTTTTACCATGGCAGCAGTTTGGTGCGTCTATTCGATGGTCGCCATTGCAGCCCCTATCGATTTTGCTGGAGAATTAACCGTCTCCGGCCAGGTCACTGTTAACGGCCAGTCTGCCGTCTCAAATTCGACGATCCTTTCAGGTGCTGTCATTACGACTGCCGATAATTCGACTGCCATGATCAGCCTGGGCAAGGCCGGACGGCTTGAGATCCTTGCAAATTCGAATGTTACACTTCGTTTCTCGGAGAACAGCATTACCGCTATTCTTACTGACGGAAAGGCTCGTGTGTCTAATTCGGCAGGTGTCGCTACAACTGTGACAACAAAGAATGCGACGATGATCGCCGATTCGGCTCAGGCAAACAATTTCCTGGTCGAGGTCGAATGTTCGCACACCCACGTTGACACCACTGCCGGTATCGTAACCATGCGCGAAGGCTCAAATGATAAACAGGTGGTCGCAGGAACATCGGCAACAGCCGGTAACATGACTCAGACCGGTTGCAAACCTTGTCTTCGTCCGAACTCAAATCCTGGTCCGGCGATCGCTGGCTTCCCGCTTCTTATCCTTCTCGCTGCCGGTGTCGCCGGTGTCGGTATCTTTTTTGGTACCCAGAAGGGTGATACCGAATTGAACGGTGGAACGGTTATCGTTAGCCCCACTCGTTAAGTTAAAAGGTGTTTTAATTAGGTTTGCGGGTCATGTATTCTACGTGACCCGCTTCATTTTGCTTTAACCCTCGCTTTCGATTTTCATATTTTCTTCTTTATTATTTAAGATCATTTGTTATGCATATAGCTGTTATTGGAACCGGTTACGTAGGTTTAGTTACCGGTGCTTGTTTTGCTGAATTTGGTGTTGATGTTACATGCGTTGACGTCGACCATGAAAAGGTTGACAACCTCAATCGCGGGATCATCCCGATCTACGAACCCGGCCTCGACAAAGATCGTCGAAAAGAACGTCGCCGCCAGTCGGCTTCATTTCACTACCGACATCAGGTCTGCGGTCGAACAGGCACTGGTGGTCTTTTTAGCTGTCGGGACCCCTCCGCAGCCGGATGGAACGCCTGATATGAGCTTTTATCGACAGGCTGCAAAAGACGTTGCCGAGTCGGTAAATGGTTATAAGGTCCTTGTTACAAAATCGACCGTTCCCGTCGGCACGGGGAAATGGCTTCGCGAATTTGTTTCTGCCAATTTACAGATCAAAACTGATTTCGGCGTTGCTTCGAACCCTGAATTCTTACGGGAAGGAGCCGCTATCGAAGATTTTATGCGCCCCGACCGCGTCGTCATCGGGAGCAATGACGGTCGTGCGATCGAGGTAATGAAGGACCTTTACCGGCCGCTCTATCTGATCGAGACGCCTATCGTCATCACGTCGCTTGAGGCCGCCGAACTGATCAAATACGCGGCGAATGCCTTTCTTGCAACAAAGATCACTTTTATCAACGAGGTCGCAAATCTCTGCGACGCCATTGGCTGCGATGTTCATGATGTTGCTCGCGGAATGGGCATGGACAATCGTATCGGCCGCAAGTTCCTTCACCCGGGACCTGGCTATGGCGGCTCGTGTTTCCCAAAGGATACTCGTGCCTTGACGACCGTTGCTGATGCTTTTGGAGTCGAGACGCGTATCGTTGACGCTGTCATCGAAGCTAACGAACGCCAGCGTGACGCGATGATCCCCAAGATCGAAAAGCTCGTCGGCGGTCTCGCCGGAAAGCGTATCGGCGTACTTGGCCTCTCGTTCAAACCTGAGACTGACGATATGCGTGAGTCGCCTGCAATTGAGATAATCAATGAGATGATCACACGCGGGGCGAGCGTCCGGGCGTATGACCCTGTTGCTATGTCAGAGGCCAAACACTATCTACCCGAGATCGAATATGCTTCTGACGAATACGATGCGATCGAGGCAGCCGATGCCCTCGTGATCATCACGGAGTGGAACCAGTTTAGAGCTCTCGATATGGAAAAGGTGAGAGAGATCTTAAAAACGCCAAAGATCGCTGACCTTCGAAACATTTATGAACCGAAGGATATGCGCGAAATGGGGTTTGAATACGTTGGTGTCGGCCGCTGAAACAGCAATTCCGGCTTTGTTCTATTGAAATAGAATTGCCGGACTATTAACACCTTCGACTGGAAACTTGGACACTCTGGAACTTTATTACTTTGTGACTTCAAATATATGTCGTTAACGACCAAAGTACTTGTAACCGGCGGAGCAGGATTTATCGGCTCTAACCTCACCGATGAATTGATCCGCCAGGGGGCCCGTGTTTCTATTATCGACGATCTGACAACCGGATTTCGTGAAAACCTCGAGGAGATCACCGGTGATTTCGAGTTTATCGAAGGTGATATAAACGATGACGTAGCACTCTCAAGGGCGATCGAAGGTGTCGAGATCGTTTTTCATGAAGCGGCCCTGCCGAGCGTCCCGCGGTCGGTCGATGATCCTGCCGAAACCCACCGCGTTTGCGCTGACGGAACTTTTAATGTGCTTCTCAAAGCCAAACTGTCCGGGGTACGGCGGGTGATATATGCGGCGTCAAGTTCGGCATACGGCGACCAGCCGACACTGCCAAAAATTGAATCAATGCGTCCCGATCCGCTTTCACCCTACGCTGTCGCAAAACTTACAGGTGAGCTTTATTGCCGCGCATTTAATCATGTTTACGGCCTCGAAACTATTTCGCTCAGATATTTCAATGTCTTTGGACCACGGCAAAATCCCGGCTCGATGTATTCGGGTGTGATCTCGCGTTTCATTGATGCCTTAATGACGGGTGGTACGCCGGTCATTTTTGGCGATGGCGAACAGTCTAGAGATTTTACTTATATCGCAAATGTCGTAGATGCAAATATAAAAGCAGCTCAAACCACCCGCGGCCTCGGCGAAACAATGAACGCGGCAAATGGCGACCGTATCACGTTAAATGAACTTCTGGAAGTTTTGAAACAGATCACGGATCGCGATGCCCGAGCCGAATTTCAGCCTGCCCGCAGCGGTGACGTAAAGCACTCGCAGGCCGGAAACGAAAGGGCCGTCGAGTGCCTTGGTTATAAAGAACTTGTTGGACTGGAAGAGGGGCTGCGGCGAACGATCGACTGGTGGAAGACGAGCCGCTTCGCAAAGTAGTTAAGAATGCCCGGACGCGAGTAAGGGCGTAACACCACCTTAATATGCCACGATAATGCCGATACCGGAACTACGTATTCGAAGTGGCACCTTATCTAGGGATCGCGAATGCACTGTCCTCGATGGTAGAGTTTACCAAGATCTCTTTAGCCTTAAAGTTTGCGTAGGCGGTCATCTGCCCGAGATCGAACCGCTGTGAATATTTCTTTGGCACCACAATGCCCTCAACTGTTTCAAATTCATCGACTTCGACCGAGGTCGTAACGATCCGGCCGTTCACTTCATAGCTCGATTCGTATCCTTTGATCTGATTCGTTTTTTCATCGACAAAGAAATCTGTGTAAAAGCCTTCGGGCGTCGTTATCCTAAACCCCTTTCGTTTCTTTACCCCTTCAGCTAAAACGGCGATGACATAACCGGTATCGCCTACATGAGGCAAAACCGGGAATCCGAGGCTGGTTACCGGTGGCAGCGCAAATCCCTGTATCGACGAATATACCTGCTTACCGTCAAAGATTTGCTTTAGCTTTTGAGCCGCGCTATTGATCTCGAAATAATACTTTTCCCCGCTAACAGCCGTCGAAAACGCTCCGGGCATCGCTTGATTGAACACGTTCATCTCCACGGTACCCTTTAGCACTAAGGACTTGAGGTTCTTAAGTTTATCGCCACCATGCGCCGCTAAAGTCGAACGGGCGATGTCGAGCGGCAATTCAGCTCTTGTAGAGACGGCCGCCGGCCCAGACTTCGGAGCTGGGACTGAACTCTGGGCGAACCCAGCGTTAGCGAGCAAAAAAACTAATGTTAGCGCAAATAGGTGTCTGTACATTCAATCCCTCCGACATACTGCAGGTAAAAAAAGAGAGATGAAAAATGATCTCATCTCTCTTGGATATGATTATACTTAACGTAAATAAGTTTACCAACTAAATCTCATCTGCAATTCGATCCTGCGATTTGCACCACCAGCCCCACCGCCGCCGCCAAATCCACCGAATCCACCGGCAGTCGAAGTTGACTGGCCAAAACGGCTCGATGCAAGATTGCCGACCGGCGTGCCGAGATTGACATTATTCAGCAGATTCGAAAAGTTGACGCTAACGTTCAGATTGTACGGTTTGCGAACGTCACCGCCGCCGCCGAACATACCGCCCATTGGCCCGCCGCCGCCCGGACGGCCTCCGCCACCGGGGCCGCCGACCATGACCATTCCAGGGCCTCCACCCGGAGCACCTGAAGCACCGCCTCTAGCCTGAGATGCTGCAGTCTTGCCAAATCCGAAGTTCTTTCCGACACGCAAATTAACGCTGAGCGACGAAGGTCCAACACCGAAGTTTCTAGGAACGATCGCCGTCGGGTCAAATCCTGCCGTATTGCAAAATGATGTTAGATTGAAAGGCCGGCCCGATGAAACGATGACAAAGGGATTCAGCGAGATACTCCATGGCAGAGTAACATTGCCGAAAAGGACAAAGTTATGACGAATATCAAACGACGACCTACCAAATTCACCTGCAAAGTCATACGCGTATGCCGGTGTGCTTCCGGCTCCGTCGGTATCGCCCTTGGCAAAGCCAAGACGATAATTACCCGAAAGAGAGAACTTCTGGCTAAAATTCGACCGGAAACTAAAGATCATCTGATTTTGCTCGATCGTCCCGCTCGAATCGTATTGGTTAATATTGCCTAGCGTCGGATACGGACGCGGAGCACTTAAGCAATTGATTTGCAACGGACAGATCGGAGCGTTCACATTCCGGCTGCGAAGCTGGTGAAGCGACCTCGAAGTAATAAAATATGCTGTCAATGTGGTCTTCCATGTCGACGGCAGTTGCCGTTCGACACCAAAAGCCGCCTGCATCGTGTAAGGCGCCTGCAGATCGTCGGCAACGCGACGGATCGAATTGGACTGCGGCAAAGCCGCAAGGATCTGCGCCGCCGTCGGTACATTTGTAACTCCGGATTGGGTAAATACGGGTTGTGCCAACAAAGCCAAGGTCGCCGCCTTACGAACAGGGTCTGTCTCATTGGCACTAACCAAGAGATTTAGTTGTGTTACCCCGTCGAACCGCTCGGCTTGAAGCGTCAAATTCTCGCTAAAACGGTCATAAAATATACCCGCTCCGCCGCGAAATACCGTTTTCGGAGCACGGGCTCCACCTGCTCCCGGGGACCACGCGAACCCAAACCGAGGCGCAAAATTGAATTTGCTGCTGATGTTTGTCTGATTCTCGTATCTGAGTCCGAAACTCAAAAGCAACGCCGGGCTTATACGCCAATCATCCGTCACAAATAGCCCACCATCATACTGCGAAACAGATGCTAGCGGATTTCCTGTTGTGATCGAAAATAACGTTGGGTTATTGCGAACATCCGCCGACCCATGACCTTGCACCGGTATTGCTCGATCGACGAGACGAGCCCGTCAGAATTCAGATCGCAGGCCGAAGCTCCGACATATCCCTGAAATGAGAACGTGCCCCCGTAATTGTTTTCCGAACGGTCGTCGACACGCACGTTTCTGATCTTGCCGCCGAATTTTACTGAATGCTGAAGATTCTTACCAAAGGAGGTCGTCGTAAAATTGTTCAATTCCCACGTTTTGTTCCGGTTGAAACTAAGTCCGATCTGCGCGCCTCCGCCGGTAAAGGACGATGCCGCATTGATCGTCGGTATCGTATTGTCTCCTTTCTGGTTGCGGTCGTTATCGCTATATTCAAATCGCGTCTCATTTACCGTTTTCGGATTAACGATCATCGTTTCAGTCAATCGCAGTTCGTGCTCGCGGCTCGTAGTTTTATAGATCCGCGACGGCAATGAGGTATCACCGATACCCTGATTATCCTGATTTGAATTTGCAAAGCTGTACCGGGCGACAAGCGTATTATTCTGATTTATCGCGTATTCGACCCGCGGCGAGATCGAAAAACGCTTCGTCGGCTGTCTGACGTCCTGCCTGAATCCAACGATATTTAGTGACGGATCCAGTATCTGAGCGTTTATGATCGAATTGTTATCATTTGACCGGTGATTCACATCAAGAAAGAACGACGCTTTGCCTTTTTTCAGCGGGCCTGAGATATTGCCGCCGAAATTCCGAAGCTGCGTCGGCGCCCGGTTAACCGCAAACGGATTTCGCGAATTTAGGCTTTCGTCATTGAAGCTCGTGTTGAGATTGCCCCTCCATTTGTCGGAACCGGGACGCGTCAATATCTCAATACGCCCGAAACCCAGACGGTCAAATTCCGCTGAGAAAGGATTCTGATTGATGCGGATCTCACGTATCGATTCTTTCGGCGGCAGCTGCCCGCCCGTAAATCCATCAATATATATCTGGCCGCCGTTTGGCCCCGCCGATGAGCCTGCCAATGCTTGCAAAGCCGCCTGAAGTTCATCCGGATCGTCCGGCAACGCATCGAGGTCCTTATCCTTGATGACCGTCGAATTTGCGTTGTTCTCGGCATCATTTGAAACCTGATTGTCGTTAGAAACCTCAACGTTTTCTTCTACGCCCGCGATCGTCAGCACGATGATGAGTTCGTTGCGCTCACCGGCTGTAACGGAGACCTCTTCGTTCTCATAAAGAGCAAACTTCTGAGCCGAGGCTAGAACCTTATACGTCCCTGCGGCCAATCCCGGCACCGAATACTCGCCACGAGAATTCGTAACGACCTGCTTTTGCTTACCGTCAGGGCCGATCGCTGTAACGGTCGCACCAACTACAACGGCTCCGAGGCTGTCAACGATCTGGCCGCCAATACTGCCAGCTGATTGTGCAAACAAAGTTCCTGTCGCAAAGATCGAAATAAATATAGAAATAATAACTGAACGTATAAAATTCATTTGATTACCCATCCAAAAAATAAAGGCAAAGGCCGGCAAACATTGGCTCGCCCGGCCTGAAATAAATAAAATTAGAAGCCGATACCGTCAAGGCCAGGAATAGTAAATCCGCCATCGACACCGCGTCCGCGGTTCGCTCCGCTCGATGCTTGTGCCGCTCTGAGAAATGGTTCGACGCCTGCAAGTAACTTGATAGCTTTGATACGATCAACGGCACCCTTGGTACTTGAGATAGCGATCATGTCGCCGGCTTTCAATTCCGAAGTCTTCAAATCCGGAAACCGTTCGAGCATATCGTCTATGCCGCCCGCCGGACCACGCCCGCCGCCCTGCATTCCGCCTTGGCCTGGAGCTCCCGTCTGCCCAGGCGGACGCACGGGCTGGGCTCCGCCCGGTTGCCCGACCGGTCTTGCACCGCCCCCGCCGTTTGACTGGAACCCCGCCATACGTTCAGCCATTTCAGCCGGGAATTTCTTCATCATTGAGGCTCCTCCGACGACGATCGTCACATCTTTACCCGTCTGAAGATTCTTTATCAATACTTCGTTCTTTTCCACGTCGATCGATTTCACCGTTCCGGCGATGGTCTGGAATGCACCACTAATGACCTGTTCTGCAGCGAAGGTCGTGCCGTCAGGGCCACGGTCTCCTAGTGCCCTGAACATATCGCCCGCCTTGACCTCCGCGATCGAACTTTCTTTCGCCTCATCGTAGCGTATCGAATCCTGCGCGTATCTTAGGAACTTCGTCTTTTCTTTCGGGCTAACGATCAGACTCGAACTGCCCATGAGGTTACGCAGTTCGACCGTGACCTGGTTTGTTTGTACGTTGACCGCTGTGACCCGCCCGGTTATACCTCGCCGCCGCCACTCTTCGCTCTCTTTGGCAGCCTTTGCCGCAAGATCGGCTCGTGTTACGTAATAAACTGTTCGGGCGTTCATCGTCTTGCCGTCCGCTGCTAGCAAGCTCTCGAAACGGTGACCTTGTCACCGGCACCGATCTCGGCAAATGCACCGGTGGCGGCTTTGGTCAAGTCAATCCCCTTAAATGGTTCGGCCGGAACTTTCCTATAACTCGTCTTGTCGGTGAGCGCAATTTCGGTTTCGTTGGTTAATGTTTTGACCGATAACTTTGTCTGGCTTATTGAAGCAACATCACCCGAAGTATAGGTTGGCTTAATGACGGCAGATGGTGTCTGCCCAAAAACAAGAGCAAACATACCTGAGATCGAAACGATGAAAACTGCAATTATCGCGTTATAAAGCATTATTTTAACTATTCCCTCAAAGCAATACGCTCGAAAACATCGCAAAGTTGCGTGTCCTTAGTTCTAAGACGTTAATTCTAACAGTTAGGTTCGAGGCTTTATGTAAAGAAATGTAAAAATCTGCAAGCATTCGCTTTATGGGTTTTTCCATCGTAGCGATGTGCGTCCGGTGAGGATCAATCCGGTACCCGCTGTAAAAACAGCGAATAGTGCGAAAAGCCAAACATATGGCAGGGACAATAAGAGTGTCCAAAATAGCACCCCTATCAAGATCGCGATTGTCTCAGAGCGATTATTTTCGGACAAAAAATGTTTCTGAAAGAGCTTGCCAATACTAACTTGGAGGGAGACTCTTCCAAATACATATCCGAGCAACAGAATCAGCATGCCCATCAGAGCGAGCGTCGCACTTAGATAGTTCGGCAAGACGATGGCGCCGCCTATCGTTAAGGCAGCCATAAGCATGAAGGCAGCCGTACCGATAGCGCATATCTTCAATGCCGAGAGTTGGATGCGGGCGACCGCCCGACCCACCGCACCTGGTGCAACCGTCGTCATTACGATCGAGATAACGAACCAAAAAAGGGCAAGCACTAAACGCTGAGCAAAAAAAGCAAACGTAAAACTCGGTGAAAAGATTTGCGATGGATCTTGCCCAAAGCCACGCAGCTCGTCTTCGAATACGCCAAACATTACGGTTTCTTTACCCGGCTCCCTGAGCGGCGTCTGGCTCTCGGGCTTGTACGCTCCGCCAAAAACGATAATATCGCCGCCGACATAGGCTTCTTCCTTTTGGATAACGTTGCCTCCGACGGTCGCGACATCGCCCTCGATCCGGCCGTTCACGATCACGTCCCCGCCGATCGCCAAAACGCCTTTTGCGCGCTTATTTATGATGACAGATTTCCCGATCACATAAACTTCCTGCTCGGGAGCGTCGTTGACGATTACAGTGGTCTGGTCCTCAGATGTTGAGATCTCGGGGTCGGCATAAACACTACAAGCCGATATGAGCAGCACGACAAATGCAAATCCCAGTCCCGCGGCGGCCCGTGTGACCCATGACCGCGCAATGGGGTTGTAACTGTTGTGGTTCACCTTGGTTGGACTATCTTTAGGCACGGCGGATCCGCCACACCCTTCGTGAGATGAAAAGTAGGATAAGTGTAAAAATCAAGATCGACACTGATCCTGCGACTAGATCAGGGCTGAACTGGCCGGCGGCGGCTCGGATCACGACCGTAATGCCAACAAAGACCGAATAGACGAGATGAGCAAAAAATCCGCCGACGGCAAACACCTTTTCAAAGAAACTCGCGACGGTACCTAAGACCCCCGCCGCTTCGGAGCCAAGCACAAACATTACGAAAAGCAGCAGAGCGGCACAAATAAATGCTGCATTGAACCTTTCGTTCGGACGCCGTAGCCCGCTAACGGTACTTTCCGCATTTGCAATGATCGATCTCGCAAAGTCGCATGGAAGTTCAAGTTCGTTTTCGCGTTTGAGCGATGAATCGAGGCCGAACAGGAATTGTTTCTGCTGATTAAGTTCGTAAAAACACTCGTTGCAGGCCGCGAAATGGGCATCCAGCTCCATTTCCCGCTCGAGCGAGAGTTCACCGTCGATGTATGCAGATATATCGAAAGACGGACAGGTAATGTTGTTGATCTCGCGATCGCTCATTTGCTTTATATTCTCTTAAAACCCGGTAAATCCCTTTTGAATAAACAACTCACGCATCATTTCGCGTGCCCGGAAAAGCCGGTTCTTAACCGTTCCAAGTGGCAATCCAGTGACTTCTGCGATCTCGTCATAACTAAGGTCACGTGAGTGCCGCAGTAAAATCAGGTCGCGATAGGCCGCTGGCAGACATCGCACAACGGCATCTATCTCGGTCCGCCACTCACGGCGTTCATGGTCGAGTTCCGGCGACGGCACCCGGCTTTCGATCTGTATTTGATAACTGCCATCTTCATTTTCGACCTCGATGCTCTGCGTCGCCACCGAATTTCGCCGCATATGGTCGATCGCGGCATTATGGGCTATGCGGTAGAGCCAGGTTGAAAATTTATATTCGGAACTATATTTGGTCAGCGAGTTGTAGACCTTTATGAAAACTTCCTGCGTGACATCGAGCGATGATTCATAGTCGCCGAGCATCCTGAAAACATAGCTAGTGATCGGCCGCTGATACCGCCTTACCAGTTCTTCGAAACCATCAGTCCTGCCGCTTGTCGCATGGACGATCAACTCACCGTCGGTAAGCTGCCGAATGCCATCGATCGTCATCGCTTGAGCCATAATTTCGTCCGGAAAATACTACGGTAGTTTTATCCAAATAGTTTCAGAGTGCAAGCCAGATACACGCCAAAAATAAAAACTGGCATTCAGACGGCCCGTTTTCATTAGTTTCACACTCTGATATCTCTAACATCAAAACGCAAGTGCCGCTAATCCGGCCGGAGCAGCGATATCGTCAAAAGTTAGCCCGCCACCCGGCAAATAAAGCCCTGCCTCATCTCCCGACATTACTCTGAGATTCCTGCCAAGCGCCTCTGACGCGATCGCTTGAACCTTTGTCGATACAAATTCCTTTCCAATTATCAATAGGCGGTCGAGAATCCCGCCCCCTTCGCCGCCAAACCGGTCATTGTAAAACATAACCAGACGATATATCTCGTCGTCGATCTCAGTCGGAAGACATGTCACCGACCGCACGACCGCGGGTTCCGGGCCGCGAAGAAGCAACGCTGTAAATCCATCATTGTTACCGCTGATCAGCAGCGAATCGCTTTGAGCATTTCCGCCCATAAGCCAGTTTGCTTCACCAACGGCTCGAGGTAGTATGAGCCCTGCTTTCCAGCCGAGTCCCTCGAACTGCGATTCATACTCGTCGATGATCGATAATTTTACTGCCGTCGCAAAATAGCGCGAACGCCCTTCTTTATCCGGCGAGATCTTATGTTTCGAGAGCCTCAATTCAGCGGCCGGAGCACCAAAACTCTGCTCCGCCTTCCAGTCAATAACTTCCTCTGCCTCCTGACGCGATGAAGGTTCGCTTTCGAGTGCGAGGATCGCCGTCCTGGCGGTGTTGCTCGGCAAGGCGACGGACCAACGCTTCTGACTCATGAGGCCCGCACTCTCTATGACTTCTTTCAGGAGCAAGCTAAAACCATGGGGATCGTTAATGTTCTGGTCCAGAAAACTCGGAGACAAGATCCCATCAGGCATGTCGATCACCGCCGCCTGACGGACAGAGTACTGCTTTCGCCCGTTTCCTTGCAGGCTGATCGCGGTTAACAGACCCGCCTCAATTCCGAGTGCGGCGTTAGGATATTTTGGCTGTGTGATCGATGCGAACATAAAACTCGTTTCTAATATTTGCTAAACGGCTCGCCGTTACTGTCTTCGCCGTCGGCCAGGCTTTTCACGTCTTTCAGGCCCTGTTCACCATCTGACGTATTTGTATCCTCGCCTTGTATCTCGTCCCATTCGGCTTTGTCAGTTACCGGGTCAACCGGTTTTTCACGCAGGTATTTTTCGGTGACAAGATCGTCGA
>JBGAVK010000057.1:0-13359 GCA_044228165.1 Pyrinomonadaceae bacterium
CGAAGGTATCCGCTGACCGGCACTTGGCTTGTTACTCTGGGAGTTCAAATGAAGATAAAATTTGCTGTTTTCATTGCCGTGATCGTCACTGTCTTTCCGATTAGCATTTTTCCACAGGTGCCCGAGCCTGCGGAATGGACATTGATGTTTTATATGGATGCCGACAATAACCTTGAGGCTCCGCAAATGGTGGACATCGAGGAAATGATGAAGGTCGGCAGTACCGCAAAGGTCAATCTGATCGCTCTGATCGACCGCAGCGAAAAGAGTGCGACGCCAGACGAACGCGGATTTACGGACATGCCAGTCGGCGGGATCAAGAATTGGACGACGGCCAAGTACCTGGTTATCGAAAAAGGCCGGCTCAAAGAAATTGCGGATTGGGGTGAACTGAATATGGGCGACCCCACAAATCTGAGACGATTCTTTGATAACACTGTCAAAGAGTTCCCCGCAAAACGCTACGGCATTGTATTTGGGGATCACGGAGCCGGATGGCCCGGGATCCTTAGTGATGAAAGCTCGGGCGGCGACGGCATTGATATGTCTGAAATGCCTGTCGTTCTGAAAGATTTTGTAACCAAAAACGGCAAACTTGAATTGATAGGTTTTGACGCCTGCCTTATGGCAAATTTCGAAGTTGCCCGAACAGTCGCTCCGTTCGCGAAAGCGATGGTGGCATCTTCCGAACTCGAGCCCGGTGACGGATGGAATTATTCCCCGCTAATGACAAGGCTGGCCCAAAATCCTGAGATGGATGGCTTTGCGTTTGGCAGGTCGGTGGTGGATACATACCGTGACTATTATCTGCCGGCGAACAAACCAGAAGACGTCGATAAAACAGTAACATTGAGTGTCATCGATCTATCAAAGATCGACGCTTTGACAGGTGCGATCAGCGAACTTGCTCTCGTAAATCAGGGATCTCTCAAAATGGAGGGCCGTCCGGCGATGTCTAAAGTTGCGGTTGCACGAAACAGATCCGATGAATTTGGTAAAAACGAAGATTCCCCCTCCTACAACTTTGACATCGTAAATTATGCCGAAAATATCAAGGCCGGTTCACCGAACGCCGGAAAGGCTGCCGACGCCGTCGTTGCCGCGGTCAATGCGGCAGTGGTTTATAAGGTAAATGGCCCGCTCCACGCCAGGGCACACGGCCTGACGATCTACTTCCCCGACAATCGTAACGGCATAGTTGGCTCGGGTTACGACAAACATCCATTTTATAGCTCGTACAAATGGCCTACGATGTTGTCTGATTTTTTTTCCATCCTTGAAAGGGACACCCAACCCCCGCAGGTCAAGCCTATCGAGGTCAGCGACAAAGAGATCTCAAAGACAGACGTTGTACAGGTGTCGGCAAAGGTCGAAGCCGACGATATAGAGGAAGCTACATTCGTGCTTGCCGCTAATGAGGACGGCCATTCTGTCATTGTCGGATCGATCCCCGCCGAACCTGACGAAAAAGGCCTGCTTCATGAGGAATGGGACGGCCGGTGGTTCACTATTAGCGATGGCAAGAAACAGCAGATCTGCCCGATAACCGGCTTTGAGCAACTCGAGGACGGAAACGATGAATTCTTAATAGAGGTACCGGCACAGATCAGGTTCAAGGGAGGCAAACAATGGCGTGATGTAACCTTGTACTTTGTAATTGACCTCAGCAAAGAAGACGTTTCCGGCGAATTTGTTTCGGCGTACGAATTTGTAAAGGGTCAACCGCGTGAGATCGAACTTTTGAACGGAGACAGCATCCGCCCTGTCTTTTTGGCAATTGATGATAAGGGTGAGACCGAAGAGATCGCTTCGAGCGACCCGGCGGATATTCTTCAAATAGGTCCCGGCAATGAATTGCTGATCGGAAATGAGGACGTGCCTGCCGGAGCCTATTCGATCGGATTCCTCGTAACGGATTACGCCGGCAATACGACCGATAAATTCGTCGATGTAAGCTTGGAATAAAGGATCGGGTTCGGTGGCATTAACCTGATGTTCGAAGCCGAAGATCTCGAAATTGATCGCACATATTTATGAAAATCATTGCCTCGATATTTCTAATTGTTTTAGGGTCGGCGTTTGTTTTCGCCCAAACCCCGGGCCCGACGCCTTCTTCCTCTATCCGACCGTCGGGAACACCTGACAAAGACGAACCGCCGATCGTAACAAAACACGCGATAAATATTCGCGGCAAACAGCTCAATTATTCAGTCACGACTGGATTTATGCCGTTAAAAAATGCGGTTTCCGGCGACACGGAAGCCCGGATCTTTTTCATGGCATATACGTTAGATAATCCGCCCGCGGGAAGGCCGCTGATGTTTTCTTTTAACGGCGGGCCCGGTTCGGCGAGCGTTTGGCTTCATCTCGGGGCACTCGGACCGCGCAGGATCAAGATGCTCGACGATGGTATGCTGCCGCCACCTCCCTACGAAATGGAGGACAATCAGGATACATGGCTCACCGAAACTGACCTTGTCTTCATTGATCCCGTCGGCACGGGCTATTCTCGTGCCGCAAAGCCTGAATTAGCCGCAAAATACTTTGGTGTAAACGGTGATATTGATTCGGTCGGGGAGTTTATCAGATTGTATCTCGGACGGTACGAACGCTGGATGTCCCCACTATTTCTCGTCGGCGAATCCTATGGCACGACCCGAGCTTCAGGCCTTTCAAATTACCTATTTGAAAAGGGAATAGCACTGAACGGCATTTTGCTCGTTTCTGCGGTACTCAACTTTCAAACGATCAGATTCGCCGAAAACAATGACATGCCGCTTGTGTTTATTTTGCCGTCGTATGCCGCGACAGCCTGGTATCACAAACGGCTCTCGCCGACGATGCAGGCAAAGTCGATCGAGGAGGTCACACGAGAAGCAAGGCTGTTCGCCGCTGGCGAGTATCTGCCCGCTATGCTGCGTATCGACAATCTCTCTACCGCCGAACGCACGACTCTAAGCGAAAAGTTCAGCTCGTTTACCGGCCTTAGTCGCGATTTTGTCGAACGTGCGAATTTTCGCATCGATCTGAGCAAATTCCAAAAGGAGTTGCTCCGCAGCGAGCGTCGAACCACGGGCCGTTTGGACAGCAGATTCAAAGGTATCGACCGAGATGCGGCCGGCGACTCGCCGGACAGTGACCCTTCGATGAACGCTATCCGTCCGCCCTACACGGCCGCCTTCAATTCTTATGTACGCGCGGAACTCGGCTTTAAGACCGACACTGAATATTACATACTTGGCGGCGGCGTTTCGAGTCCGTGGAACTGGAATGTCAGCAATGGATATGCGGACACTAGTATCCCAATGAAGGACGCCATGGCAAAAAACCCGTACATGAAAATATTCTTTGCTCAGGGATATTACGACATGGCAACGCCGTTCTACGCGGCCGAATATACGGTTTCCGCGATGAATCTCGACCCGACCCTTCGTAAAAATGTCACGTTTCATCACTACGGCGCTGGTCACATGATGTATATCGAGAAAAATTCGCTCAAGAAATTGAAGGCAGACGCAGCGACGTTTATTCAAAAGGCCTTGAAAAATTAGCTTTGGAAACGGGAGAACGACAATTATGGTGAAAGTTGCGAAGTTAACACGAATGGTCTGGATGGTGGCCGTAATTTCGACCGTTTTCTTAATGACCAGGCTCTGAGCATGCCGGCACCATCGATAAACGGGTGGGAACATACATTAGCCGGAAAGGTGATGGTTCAGATCACAGTCGATGAAAACGGGACCGTTACGTCCGCTACAGCTCTCCCTGACAGTGGACGAACTTACTTGCTGACTGTCTCCTCCGAGAAAGCGGCATTAAAGGCCACATTTCCAAAAAAACGACTAAAAGGTGTGCTGGTTTATGAGTTCCCGATCCCGGAGAATGCTGGCATTCCTACACCTGCAGCATCGGTTACACCTACGCCCGCCGCCGTCAAAACCGCTATAACCGATTCCTATTTTACCGATGTCAGCTACATCGCGGCATTTGCTGACGTTAAGGACACAGAACCTTTTTACGTTGACCTTAAAGGGCTCGTGTCTTCGAGAATTGCGTTTGGTTATGCGGATAAAAAGTTTCACGCTGAAATGTACCTGACTCGCGGCGACCTGGCTTACTTTCTCGGCAAAACGATGGATTCTCTTAAAGGGCAAGCATCCCTTTTAAAACTTGATCTTGCTAGATTTTATCGTCCGTATCATGATCTGGCTTATAGAAGGAGGCCGATCTCGGATATCACTGACCTCAAACCCAGTCAACCTTACTATTCACAGGTAGTAAACCTCGTTAACAAGTACCAGATCTATCTTTTCGACTTTGAATCGAGTGATCCAATGACTTTTCACGCGGCTGAACATCTGACAAATGAAGAAGTTATGGCATTGTTTCGACACATCTTTAGAGGGTATGGCGGCGACTTTAACAGTACGATCACGGATCGGGTGCCGTCTGATGACGGATCGATGAAGCGCGGAGAATTTGCTATATACCTTAATCAGTTCGACCGGTATATGAACCAGCAGTTTGTTCTGGAGAGTATTGCGGATTCGAAAAGAAACAACCGATAGATCGTGCAGCTTCTATTTCAGTGGTTTGTATTGCCTGATATCAGATCGATGGCGTGTTTTAGAACGGGAGCGACTACTTGGAAGCATTCCTCGACAGCCTGCGGTGAGCCTGGCAAGTTGACTATCAGCGTGTGTCCTCGAATCCCGCAAACACCTCGTGAGAGCATTGCCATCGGGTGTTTCGAGGCTGTTTCCCGACGCATAGCTTCCGCCATTCCCGGTGCCTCGCGTTCGATAACTGCAGATGTCGCTTCCGGCGTATTGTCACGTGGCCCGAAACCCGTTCCCCCGGTGGTGATAACAAGGTTGATGTCTTCGCGTTCTGCAAGCGAATTTAGTGTTTCGCTTAGATTCGGCAGGTCATCAGTACACGTTTTGCGCACTACTATCTCGGCTCCGAGCGTAGTGAGAAGGCCGACAAGTGTATCTCCTGACAGATCATGGTCGATATCTCGCGTATCACTAACGGTGACAATGGCTGCTAATATTTTCATCTTCCCTTCCCACCTGCTTCTTCAGGCCGCCGTCGCTTCGATCTGTTCTAGAGCCTGCTGCCGTCGGCCGTATATAACGCTCAAGCCGACACCGATAACGACGAGCAGCATACCTGCCAAAGCCATGAGACCTTGCGTTTCGCCAAAAACGATCCAGCCGATCGACAATGCATAAACAAGGCCAGTGTAATTGACAATTGCGACACCGGCGATCCGCTCCCGTTGGAGGGCGTTGGTCAAGAACATCTGCCCTAGCTGCGAGAAAACACCGACCAAAAATAAATAGACCCATTCCCACCCGACGGGTGTTTCCCAGGCAAAGAACAAGCTGATAAAACCGACAACTGCTCCGACAAGCTGGAAATGAAGCACCACCGTGAGTGGATGCTCCTTTCCTCGCAAGCTGCGAACCAGGTTATACGCAACACCGGAACAAAATGCCGATACGATGCCAAGTATTAAATACAGTGGTGCGATCCGCGAATCGAACTGCTCGATCATCAAAACCCCACCAAAGGCAATTGCATAGAATAACCATTGAATCGGGCGAACTGCTTCTTTCAAAATAAAGATCGCTATCGTCGCGGTAAAAATGGGAGACAGATATTGGATGGTCTGAGCCGAGGCGATTGGCATTTGTTGAAGGGTCAGAAAAAAGCAGTACAATGCCGTCGTGCCGAAAATTCCGCGAAGAAGCAGCATCAGGTGGTTTGATCCCACGAGGCTTGCATTTGCACGCTTCAATCCATAGATGCAGAAGCTCGACGCCACGATGCAGCGAAAGAAGACCGTCTCCATCGCAGGAATGTGTGAGACCTGTTTGACGAAAACATTCGCGAGAAAAAAAGCGAGAGTCGATAGGAACATCGCACGCACACCGGGAGTTAAGAATTTCGCTTTGCTTTCCAATCTAAGAGGATATTTTTTTCGTGGACTCGCCGCAACCGCAATCTGCAATGCATTGTTTTTTATTCGAGAATGCCCTTATCTTTACAAAGATCCAGCGGCCAGCGAAGATCAATGCCGCCACTATCACCATAAGAACTGTCACACTCTGTAGGTCAATCATCACTCAAATCCTAATGCCCTGCCCGTCTGGTAGGTTACAAGCGCCGCGACATAGGCGAAGCCGGTCATATAGGCTAGCATAAATGCGGGCCACGTCCACGAATTCGTTTCACGGCGGACAACAGCGAGCGTTGACATACACTGCATCGCAAGCACAAAAAAGACCATTAGCGTCAATGCGGTCAGCGGCGTCCATGCCGTTCTTCCGTCATCTCTCTTGGCGTCGCGGACGGCCGCGATCAATGTTTCCGACTCTTCGTTTTCGTCCTTGCCGACATTGTAGATAATGCTCAAAGTGGAGACAAGCACTTCGCGGGCGGCAAAACTCGCGATCAGTGCGACCCCTATTTTCCAATCAAAACCAAGCGGCTTGATGACGGGTTCGATAACATGTCCGAGTTTGCCGGCATAGCTATGCTTCAGTTGTTCTGATTCGGGCAACGGGCTGTCTTCAGTTACTTTTTGATCGTTAACAGAGGAAGCGGCTTTTCGGCTGCTTGCATCGAGATCTGCGCCAGTTCTCGGGAAATACATCAGAGCCCACAAAATGATCGAGATCGCCAAGATAACGGTTCCCGCCCGCTTAAGGAAGAGCCACGCCCGCGTCAGCATATTTTGCAACACAGTGCGGAGGTTTGGCAGCCTATACGGCGGAAGTTCCATTAGAAATGGCGGAGGCGGAGCCTTCAGCACTGTGCGTTTTAGGATGAACGCCACGACTATAGCGGCGAGTATGCCGATCGAATACATTATCAGCATCAGCAACGCTCCGACGGAAACGAATCCAAAAACATATTGCCCGCCGAAAAATGCACCGATCATCAGCGTATAGACCGGCAAACGGGCCGAGCACGACATAAATGGTGCGATCATTATCGTCGCAAACCTGTCCCGTCGGCTCTCGATAGTCCGGGTCGCCATAATTCCGGGTATTGCGCACGCGAAGCTGCTGATCAGCGGCAAAAACGCTTTTCCGTGGAGCCCAACGCGGCTCATGAGCTTATCGAGCAGAAAAGCCGCACGCGACATATAACCGCTATCCTCCAGCAGCGAAATAAACAGGAACAATAATAATATCTGAGGCAAAAAGACGACGACGCCCCCGACTCCGGCCACTATCCCATCTGCTATCAGATCTGCGAGTATGCCCGGCGGCATTTGAGATCGAATCAGATCGGCAATGGCCCCGAAGCCTTTTTCGAGCAGATCCATCGGAAGGCTCGCCCAAGAGAAAATCGTTTGAAATACTACGAGGAGGATGCCGACAAGGATCACTAGGCCGAAAACCTTGTGTGTGAGAACACGGTCTATTTTTTCTGAGATGCGATGTTCTTTTTGATCACTGTGCCATGTGGATTCCTGAACCGCATTTGATATGAACTTATAACGGGAAAATATCTTGCTGTGAGAGCCGGCCTCGTCAATATTTTCGCTTATCTCGCTAGGCACTTCAGGAACAGTGCCCAGCACGGAAGAGACCATTTTCGCGAGATCCTCTATTCCACGTCCGGTTCGGGCATTGACTGCAACGACGGGCGTCTTAAGAACTGACGCGAGCATTTCGACATCTATTTCGTGCTGCTGCTTTTCGAAAACATCGATCATCGTCAGAGCGACGACAACAGGGATCCCGAATTCAAAAAGTTGTGTAACAAGATAAAGATTTCGTTCGAGATTGGTCGCATCGACAACGGCGACAATCGCATCGGGCTTCGGGACAGATGGAAGTTCTCCTGTGATGATCTCGCGGGCGATCTGCTCATCCAGCGAAGTAGTATCCAGGCTGTATAAGCCAGGCAGGTCGATCAGGTTTGCGGTCCCTGCCTTGAGTCTCCAGGGCCCTTCTTTTCTCTCAATGGTGACGCCTGGATAATTGGCTACTTTTTGTTTGAGACCCGTAAGCGAGTTAAAGAGGGTGGTTTTGCCGGCATTTGGGTTGCCGGCAAGAGCAATAGTTATCTGGGACCTGTTAGAATTTTCGTCCATTCATCGGCGAACCGCACTAAAATTCAAAAGCTGACCTCGATAGCTTCCGCCTCGCTTCGCCGCATGGCCAAATTGTAGCCACGCAAGCGAACCTCGATCGGATCACCAAATGGTGCCGTTTTGATTACATGGACCTCCACGCCCGGTATTACACCCATTTCAAGCAGACGCCGAGTAATGCGACTGCTGCCTTTGACCGCAACAACCTTGGCATCACCGCCGATCGGTACGCTTACTAGTGTTCGCGAAACATTTTGTTCTGTCATACCTTTATAGGGTCTTTTCCCTCAAATATGGAAGCGGGGCAATGAAACACGGCCACAACTCTCAATGAGTATCTCCAATTCAAATGATAATCTAAAAATGAAAATCATTTTCAATTGCAAAAAAGGTATTTTCAGGCTAGCTCATTAAAGGCATGTATGTATCTACTGAGGGAAATTTGATGACCGGTTCACGAGTTCAGCTCTATAATTGCCAAAGGTGAATTTCAAAGGAACGCGATCTTCGGTTCCGAGCCACACACGAAGCTGGGCCTCATCAAGACCCGCATTTTCTGTTTTGATCGTGATAAGTTGAGCTGAGACCTTTTCCCTATTCAACATTATGTCCTCAGGGTTCGAAGGCCTGAGAGTGAAAATATAGGGCTTAGACTCCCAAAAAACGGCGACCCTCGTGTCATTAACCGGATTATTTGGGTCTTTGCTCGGCTTCAGATTAAAAGACCGCATCGCGTAGATCAGTGACAGCACGCTATGGGTACCTATCGGAGCGTCTATCGGCGCATCACCGCCAAAATTGACCGAACCCGTTTTGAGATCAAAGACGATTGATTGATTAAGGCCGGGGGTTACCGATGAAAATCTAGTGATCGTCGATCGCGGCGCGAGAGTGTCCGGATCGACCATGGCGGTCGCCTGATCACCTAGACGGAAAGCCGTACTGCCTGGCTCAACGCCGGAAATTGTCGCCACTAACAAAAGACTTTCTTCCTGCCCGCTCTTTGTTTCCAACTGTTTTCTTTCTCTTACGTTGAACGAAACAGTCGCAACTGCTTTTCCGCCACCGAAGATACGATAATCGAGCACCTCGCCGATCTGAAAACCAAGCTCAGGATTGAGCGGCCTATTTTCCACATATTTCTCTGCAGTCGGTGCCGGCTTCGGAGTCGGAGCTGCCGTCGGAGTTGGCGAAGCGGTCGGCTTAACGGGCGGCACGACGATCGAAGGCATTGCGATCGTTACAAGCGTTGCCCGGAACTCTCCCTTGAGAGTCTTGACACGGAAAGCAACCGGGATATGAGCTTCATCGGTCGAGAAGTTTATACGCATCTCCTTGATCCCGATCGAAGCTAAATACTCGCTTTGTACCAGTGACAAAGTCGTGTCGAAATCACCTGCCGTCGTTTTTAACCGCTCCGCTCCGACTATTGAAAATGTCGCATTGTATATAGTGTCATTCTCAAGTAGTCCGAAAGTGCCGACGCCGCCCGTAACCCGGGCCCGATAGATCATAGACAATATATCAAAATTTGCTGCGGGCTCTTTTATAAAACTGGTTACATCTTGTTTAGTAAAAATGCCGCTGTTTATCGTCCTAACTATTTGAAGCGGAAGGCACGTGTCAGGCTCCGCATAAACAGTTCTGGCCTCGTCAAGCATAAAGAAAGCGGCGCTGACCAGTTCCGAAGTCTTCAATTTTGTACGAATCTCGACGGCATCACGACCACTTATCGCCCCCCGAGAGACTACAAAGGTCTCGGCATATCCGGCATTTTGCATTTTGCCGAATGTAAGGTCATAAGAAAGCTTTTCGCCTAGCCGAAAACTCGTCGCAACCGGCCCTTTGGAAAGGGCAGAATTTGTCGTTTCTGATCCTTCCTGTGCAGTTGCAGCACTCGACGCGAGCAATGTGAGCGATAAAGCAAAAACGATGGCACGTGCGGCCCGAATCGACATTAAACGAAATAATCTCATTAAATTTCTTCCGCCGCTTCAGCGACGATATCTTCGACGGCAGCAACGCGGTTCGGAGCACCGGTTATCGGCCTGCCAATGACGGCATAGTCAGTTCCATTCGCCAGAGCCCGGCCCAATGTTGTTACACGCTTTTGATCGTCGGCGGTTGCGTCCAATTGCCTAATGCCGGGCGTGACAATGACAAAATTTGGATCAGCGATCTCATTTCTCAATGCGACGATCTCTCTTGGCGAAGCAACCACCCCATCCATGCCGCTTGCGTGAACCAGCCGGGCTAGGTTCCCGACCTGATCGCCGGGGTCGGCATTTATGCCTGCTTCGGTCAATGTGCTGCGGTCTGAACTCGTCAATACGGTCACGCCGATCAAAAGCGGCTTTGTTTTTCCTGCCGCCAAACATGCTTCGCCCACTCGATCTACCGTTTGCGTCATCATCTCCCGGCCGCCGGCAGCGTGGACATTTAACATCCAGACACCCAGTTTCGAGGCCTCAACCGCAGCGTTCGCCACCGTATTCGGAATATCATGAAATTTTAGATCGAGGAACACCCGGTGGCCTTCATCGACGAAATATCGAACGAGATCCGGACCCGCTGCCACAAACAACTGAAGCCCAACCTTTAGGGCTCCGACATGCCCTCTTAATTCGTCAGCCAGTGCCTTTGCGGATGCCGCCGAATCGACGTCTAGAGCGACGATGATCTTATCTCTGATCTGCGAATGTGAGATCGCTGCCGCGGAAGGCTCTGTCATGGCTAATCAAGATCGAGCGGGTTTCGATAAGGAGTCCCGGCATCGCTATCGACCCGTTTGAGAGCCTCTTTGAACTTTTCTTCCAGAAGCCTTTCCCGGTACTTCATCGACGACATCCCCTGAGCAAATATCTGCTCACGGTGTTCTTTTTGTTTGCTGAGTTGGCCCTGAAGGTCTTCAAACGACCCGAGCACTTTTTTTTTCTCTTCGTGCGACAAAATAGCTCCGGTACTTGAGTCGATCGTTATATGGGCATCACAGCACGGACAAGTGATCGTATATTTTTCCATACCGAAAAGAGATTATACCTTAATAAACGCTTTACTGTACCGCAGTCTTTTTATCTGCCGCACGGGGCTTTTCAGGCTGATCGGCCGCAGTCACACCGGCAAACTCCAACAATGCACCAACTGAGGCAAATTTCAGATCGCCAAGCTTATCCGTCCTTACTTTTACTGTTTTCCCGCTTCGGAGATAGAGCGTCAGTTCTTTCATTGTCGCGTCGAGCCAAACCGATTCGGCTTTGGATAGGTACCGGTCGTTTTTGAAGAGCCTTATCTGCTGAAGGTTGCCCTCCTTTGTCATATTGGTCGCGATCTCAGAATCGTCATCAACCTTGTGAAACTGCAGCGGCGGCATTGACCGGACGAGTTGCTATTTGTGCCCCGCTTCCCGTTATTTGCCTGGTCACCGGCAACGTTCGATATCGTTGAGTTGGTATCAATCGCATTAGTGTTCGCTTCTGGGGCCTGATTCGAATTCGCCGCCAAAGGTTCATTAGAATTCGCCTTCGCAGTTTCGTTTGAAAGATTCGGGCCTGAACCGCAGGCTCCGTTTACGGCTATCACGATCGCGATCGCGGATAATAATATAGTTTCTTTCATTAATTGCATCGTTGAGTTTCTCTTCAATCTAGTTTTAATATCAGGCCACTCTTTCTCAATGATACTGAAATATACGGAATCTCGAAAACGGCCTGACTCGGTGATCATGTGGTTTCTGAGAGTCCCCTCCTCTACGCATCCGGATCCGCCGCATCGCATTCTTGGACTTTCATTGTTCGAATCTGTCTTTTAGCTCAACGCGAATGCACTCCCAAACTTCAAATGCGTGAGAAAACAATAGCAGTTTTGCCTCAATGTTGACGGCGGTTCGCTGCCATTTTGGATGGATCCAGGTCCACCCTATCTCTCAACCTTTCGGTTGATCGCATCGATGTTTCCAAATCGTGTCGAACCTACGATGGTTTCCGTCGACCGTTCGATAGTTACAAACGGCAACGCAGAACCATTGTCGCGGGCACTAAGAGCTTCCTGTACGTATCGTTCGATATCGCTCTCATCTCGAACAATATTGTTTGTCCACTGCCAGATCGACGGGTCCATACCGGCATTTTCAAGCCGGAAAGATGATTGATACTCATCGGTTCGAGTCGGACAAATTCACCGACTA
This sequence comes from Pyrinomonadaceae bacterium, assembly GCA_044228165.1. Classification (GTDB taxonomy): domain Bacteria; phylum Acidobacteriota; class Blastocatellia; order Pyrinomonadales; family Pyrinomonadaceae; genus OLB17. The sequence continues at coordinate 12,300 of JBGAVK010000057.1, forward strand.
ATGTTACCGGTTCAACCTTCATAGATACTTAGATTAGCAAAAGGCGGACCGATCTTTCGATCAGCCCGCTCTGATTGCTCTCGTCTTCTTAATGATTACACCCGCATCCTAAATATCGTAATACATCGAGAACTCCAGCGGATGCGGCCGCAGACGAAGCGGCGTGATCTCGTTCTCTCGTTTGTACGATATCCATCGTTCGATAAGAGATTCTGAGAACACGTCGCCCTTGAGCAAGAAATCATGGTCGTTCTCAAGTGCCGTAAGTGCCTCGTCCAGGCTGCCCGGAAGAGAAGGAACATTCTTGAGTTCCTCAGGCGGAAGGTCATAGATGTCCTTGTCTAACGGTTCGCCCGGATCGATGCGGTTTTGAATACCGTCGAGCCCGGCCATAAGCAGTGCTGCAAATGTGATATATGGATTGCATGACGGATCGGGCGGGCGGAATTCGAGACGTTTCGCTTTGGGTGACGACGAGAACATCGGTATTCTAACGGCCGCACTTCGGTTGCGTGCCGAATAAGCCAGATTCACGGGCGCTTCGAAACCGGGCACCAGCCTTTTGTACGAGTTTGTGGTCGGAGCTGCGAAACCTACCAATGCCGGAGCGTGCTTGAGCAGACCGCCGATGTAGAACTTTGCCATTTCCGAAAGCCCCGCGTACTGATCGCCGGCAAAGAGAGGTGCCCCGTCTTTCCACAGCGATTGGTGGCAATGCATTCCCGATCCGTTATCACCATAGATGGGTTTCGGCATGAACGTCGCAGTCTTGCCGGCCGCCGCTGCCGTGTTTTTAACGACATATTTGAACAACATCAAATTGTCCGCAGTGTGAAGCAGATTTGAGAATTTGAAATCAATTTCGCACTGACCGGCGGTCGCCACTTCGTGATGGTGACATTCGACATTGATCCCAACCTCGCCGAGTACCGACGAGATCGTGTTTCTGATGTCGATCAACGTGTCGAGCGGCGCAACCGGTACATAGCCCTCTTTCGGCCGTATATGATAGCCGGTGTTCGGGTTCATTTCCGTGCCCTCGCGGCCCGAGTTCCAGTGG
>JBGAVK010000057.1:13375-21896 GCA_044228165.1 Pyrinomonadaceae bacterium
CCCGACAAAGATCGTGTCGGCAATACCGGTAAATTTCAGATAGCTTTCTGCCCGCTGTGCGATCGAACGCGGGTCGAGCCAATAGCCTTCTTTCGTGATCGGGTCGACGGCATTGGCGATCAAGCAAAGCGTCGTGTCCTCAGTAAACGGATCGATCCAAAACCGCGACGGATCAGGCACGAGCAACATGTCCGATTCGTGGATAGCGGCCCAACCCCGAAGACTCGACGCGTCAAACCCGAAACCATCCTCGAAACTGTCTTCCGTCAATTGGCTGATCGGAAAGGTCAAATGGTGCCACGCCCCGACCAGATCCGTAAATCTGACCGAAACGAACCTCGCTTCCTGATCGGCGGCATAGTGCAATACATTCTTAGCGTTCATTTTTTCTCCTAAGATAGATCAATAAAATAACAAACTTCTGCGGCTGTCTTTCCTGACAGCGTTTTTACAATTTCAGGATTCTAATACATGAGAAATGGCGAGCATAATCCAGTCAGGGTTAGTCGTTAACACCGCAATATTTCCTACATTTTTGTAGGTAATGTATGGCAAATGAATTCTACAAGATCTTGACCGATCAGCCTTGGGCGTTGACGCAATGAGGTGCTAAGCCCTATTATCAACAGATCGATCTACAATTATGAGACCACCAATTAGTCGCACGATCGCCGCCTTTATCACCATCTTTGCGATAACTTCGTCGTTACCGTCGCAATCATTGAGCTCTGACGAGAAGAAGGTCTTAGATCTCGTAGACAAATATAACTTAGAAGCGATCTCGTTCCTTGAGAAAACGGTAAACCTCGAAAGCCCGACTGAAGATCTGGCCGGCGTCAGGAATTTAGGTGCCGTTTTCGGCAAGGAATTTGAGTCACTTGGGATGACGGTCAAATGGGTCGAAATGCCAAAGGAAATGAACCGGGCAGGACATCTCGTCGCCGAAATAGGCGGAACGAAGGGTAAGCGAATCTTATTACTCGGCCATCTCGACACCGTTCTAAAGGGGGAACGGTTTCGCCGCGAAGGCGGCAAGGCGTTCGGGACAGGTGTCGGCGATATGAAAGGCGGCAACGCTATCATTCTTTACGCTCTTAAAGCACTAAAAGCAGCCGGGGCCCTGAAAGACCGGCATCATCGTAATGCTTACGGGCGACGAAGAATCGACAGGCGAGCCTGCTTCGATCAGCAGGGGTCCGATGCGTGACCTGGCCAAACGCAGCGATCTGGCTCTCAGCTTCGAGGCGGCGGTGCTTAACACAGCCACGGTCGGCCGCCGCGGATGGAGCAGCTGGACACTCGAGGTCGAAGCAAAAACCGGACATTCGGGCCAGATCTTTAAGCCAGGTATGGGTGACGGTGCCATCTTTGAAGCGGCCCGGATACTGAATGAATTTCGCGAGGAATTGGGCAACGAAAAATATTTGACATTCAACCCGTCGATAATAGTCGGCGGCACTGCAGCGTCTACCGAGGATGTTTCCGGTTCGGCAACCGGCAAACTCAACGTCGTTCCGGCGAAAGTGATCGTTAACGGCGACCTGCGGTTCATCAGCGACGCCCAAAAAGAAACTGTACGAAAGAAGAAAATGGCCATGCATCGTTGCTAAAAGCCTTCCGGGGACCGCGGCTACATCACTTTCAAGGACGGCAACCCTGCAATGTCGCCGAACGCCGGGAATTATGACCTACTCAAACAACTAGACCAGGTAAGCCGGGACATCGGAGCCGGCGAGGTCACCGCGCTCGACCCGGGTGAGCGGGGTGCAGGCGATATTGCTTATATTTCGGACATGATACCGTGTCTCGACGGTATAGGTATAGGCGGAACTGAAAAGTCTCACGCCAAGGGCGAGGCGGCCGCGATCGACTCTTTGCCAATGCTTACAAAACGTACTGCGTTGCTAATATATCGTTTGACCCGATGATGACTTGAACTTAACGCGGCCCGGAACGTATCTAGCAATATGCAAGATCCACTTTACTGCCCACGCTGCGGCACTCAGTTTGCGGAATTAGCGGTCTATTGCCGTACATGCGGCCTTTCTCTAGCCGGGGTCAGCGACATAGTTCATGGCGAGGCGGACACGGCTCCGGTCGTGACGCGCCGGCCGAACTTCAAACTGTTCCAGATCGGGATCGGGCTGTTCATCTTCGGGCTGGTGATAGGACTGGTCAATGGCGCCCTCCGCGACCTCGAACTCTTTCCTCAAATGTACGGCAAGTTGGTCTTTATGTTGTTGGTCGCAGCGGGTATGTTGTTGCTGGGGGCGGGCTTTTTGTTCCCAACCAAACGATACTCAAAACGAAAAGATAGTGAGCTTAGAAACGCAACAACTCCGCAGCTTTTAGAGCAAGATCACGCCCCGAACAACATAAACTTTCCCGCAAAAACCCGCGAACTCGAGACTATTGGAAGCGTGATCGAACACACCACACGCGATCTTGAGCAAAATTAAGTTGCCGACGATTTTGCCGACCTGCTTTGGCACCAGCCTTGAAGAACTTATGTTTGTCGGCGGCGGAGTATTATTTTGTACAAATTCGTTCTTGCTCGAATTTTAGGGGAAAATAACGGCGATCTTGAATTCGTGCCGGCGAAGGATGCACGTTGCCTGAGAGAAAGGATGAATCCGATCTTTGGATCTCTCCGAATCGCAGAACATCACAACTTTTATAGCCTATAAAACAGATATGAATCGCCTTAAAGCTATCTTGGCCTCCGTATTTTTATTCTCGGCAATTCCGTTATTTGGCCAATCACTGCGGAAAGATACGATCATTCCATCCGCTGATCTTAGATCTGATGTTGCCTTGCTGCGGAGGGTTTATGAGGAGCTGCATCCCGGGATTTATCGATACGTCACGAAAACCCAAATGGATGCGAATTTCGCCAAACTTGATGCTGAGTTTAGAACTGACAGAACACTCGCCGACGCATATTTAGCATATTCGGTATTTCTCGCAAAAATTAAGTGCGGTCACAGTTACGCAAATTTCTTTAACCAAACCAACCCTATATCGTCCGCATTGTTCAAGCAACAAGACAAAGTGCCATTCCATTTTCGATGGTTGGACGGCACGATGATAATCACCAAGAATTTTTCGAAGGTCACCGACATTACTCCCGGAAGCGAGGTGGTCTCGATAAACGGCGTTAGAACCGATGAGATCCTTGCCAAGCTGCTGACCGTCGCTAGAGCTGATGGGTCAAACGACGCAAAACGGATCGCTTACATGGAAGTTCTCGGAAATGACCGTTTTGAGGCTTTCGATATTTTCTATCCGCTCTTCTATCCTTTGAAAACCACAGGATTCGAACTCGAAGTTAAACCGTTCGGAAAGAAGATAGCGAAAAGATATTCGGTCGAGGCTCTAACCTACGAACAACGCTTAGCGGGAATGAACTCCGCGGGTGACAGTTCCGATAATGATGCCCCGGCCTTCACAGTGGCTTATGCCGAGCCGAACATTGCGGTTCTGCGAATGCCAGGATGGGCTTTGTACAACAGCAAATGGGCGTGGAAAAAATTCATTGACGACACGATGGACGATCTTGCAACCCGAGGCATAGAAAATCTGGTTCTGGACATTCGTGGAAATGAAGGTGGGCTCGACGTCGGCAATGCGATAATCGCCCACCTGATCGATAAGGATCTCCCGCTTTCGGCAACCAATCGCTTTGTAAGGTACAAGAAGATCCCTGCTGACCTTAAGCCGTTTCTGGATACATGGGACCGGTCGTTTGACGATTGGGGAACAGGGGCACACGATCCCAAAGACGGACTTTATCGGCTTACAAGGTACGACGATTTCGCAAACGGCAGCTTAATTAAACCATTTGGAAAACGTTTCAAAGGCCGCGTTTTCGTCTTAGTCGGTGCCACAAATAGCTCGGCAACATTTCAGTTCGCCCAGACCATTAAGGTTAACAAACTTGGCATTCTCGTCGGCCAGCCGACAGGCGGCAACCAAAGGGGAATCAATGGCGGAGCCTTCTACTTCCTGCGTTTGCCAAAAACAAAGATCGAGGTTGACCTGCCGTTGATCGGTCAATTCTCCGCAAATGAAAGCCCTGACGCCGGGATAGTGCCCGACATCTATGTAAAGCCCAAGGCGTCGGACATTGCCCTGGGAAAAGATCCCGAAATCGATGCCGTTAGAAGGATATTGAAAATTGATCGATGAAAATTCCGCTCTTGTCCCCGATCTTCAGACGATCTCGCCAACCAGATCATAGTCATGGGCTTCTGTGATGCGGACGTTATATATTGCCCCGATCTGCGGGTCCAGGTCCTCTGGGATGTCGTTGATCAGAATATACCCGTCTATCTCCTGGGCCTGGCCTTCGAGACGGCCTTGGAACAGCAGGTCGGATTCCTTTGATAACCCCTCAAAGAGGACGCGATAGGTCTTGCCGACCTTTGCTTTGTTTAACTGCTTGCTGATCTTGGCCTGCTCTTTCATCAGGCGGTTGCGGCGTTGTTTGGCGATCTTGGGATCGACCTTGTTCGGGAGGTCGTAGGCTGGGGTTCCCTCTTCGTCGGAGTAAGTGAAAACACCGACGTTATCAAACCGGCAGTTCTGTACAAATTTGATCAGCTCTTCAAAATCCTCATCCGTCTCGCCCGGAAAGCCAGTGATAAACGTCGTCCGTATCGCGATCCCGGGAACGGCGTCGCGAACTCTGCCGATCAAACGTTCCAATGATTCCCGCGTACCGCCGCGTTTCATCAGCTTGAGCACATTTCGCGAAGCGTGCTGAAGAGGCATGTCGAGATACTTTACGGCTTTTGGCGTTTCAGCGATGGCTGATAAAAATGCGTCGGAGATGTGGGTCGGGAACGCATACATAGGGCGGATCCATTCGACTCCGTCGATCTCGCCGAGGGCACGGATGAGCGCCGCGAGAGCGTCGACCTCGCCGAGGTCTTCGCCGTAGCGGGAAGAATCCTGCGCGATCAACACAAGTTCCTTCACGCCATCTTTCGCTAGCTGCCGTGCTTCCTCGATGATCGAGCCAAAGCGACGGGACCTAAACGAACCTCGCATCCCGGGTATCGAACAAAACGCGCACGGCCTATCGCAGCCCTCGGCGATCTTTATGAACGCCGTGTATGAATCCGTCGCCCGCAGACGCGGTGTATATTCGTCGTAAAGGTATGTGGCGGATTTATTCCCGATCGGCGAGATGGTCAGTTGTTTTGAATCAAATTCTGAATCCGCCGCCTTAAGAATATCCATGACCTGCGACGTTCCAATAAACGCGTCAACCTCGGGCAACTCTTTCAACAGATCGTCGCGATAGCGTTCGACAAGACAACCGGCAACGATGACACGGCTCGCGGCACCGCCGGATTTCCAGCGGGTCGCTTCGAGAATGGCATCGACCGATTCCTGCTTTGCCGATTCGATAAAGCCGCACGTATTTACGACAACAGTATCGGCCTCTTCGGCATTGTTTGTGATCTCATAGCCTGCCTCGGCGAGCTGTCCCATCATCACCTCGCTGTCAACGAGATTCTTTGGGCAGCCCAGGCTGACAAATCCTACTTTCTTCATATCGGTTTTTGCCACGAATGACACAAATAGCACGAATTACTTTTCTTTCTCGTTTGTGACATTCGTGTAATTCGTAGCAAACAAATCGTTCAGCCAACTATCAATTTGATCTGCTTCGTTCTTCGACAATTCCTTTTCACCAAATCGAACGCGATTATATTTCTCCGTAATAAACACGGCCTCGGGTACTCCGACCGCATTTGCAAATTCAAGCGGAGTCAGGTATGGATCTTTGACAAATCCTTTGGCCGCCAGTGTCGTCAGCATTTTTTCGTAAAATTCGACTACCGATGATCCCCTCTTTGCAAAGAGAAGCCCACGGATGCGAGACCAAACCCCTGATTTTACTATCCGGCGCACGAATAGTCCTAACAGAAGCAAACCGGAAGCGGCCGCAACCACATAAACGATCGCGGTAAAGATAGCGGTAAGACTGGATTCGAAGCCCTTTTCGCCGCGGGCCTCACGCCACCATTCCGCAATAATATCCTGTGCATGGCCCATGAATGTCGTGATCTGAAGAGAATAATTGGCAAACCCGTCGCGTAGCCCGCGTGCCAGCGATCTCTGTTCCTGATCGTCAAACGCAACAAAATACTGGATCCAAAACGCTTCGAAGGCTTCGAGATATTTACTAATTCTCCCGGTAATACCTGCAGCCGCATTATCCCCCGGCCGCCCCGAAAGCGGCGTCGGGTCGAACGGGACCCAAACATTCTCTTTTGGGAAATAGACTTCGACCCAGGCGTGGGCATTTTTTTGGCGCACCACCGTCATATCCGCCGTGTCGTTATAATCGCCGCCATGGAACCCGTTCACGATACGCGAAGCGATCCCCTGCGTTCTTAGCATCATCGCCATGGCGGTCGCAAAATATTCGCAATGCCCCTCCCTGACATTAAAAAGAAAATCGGAGAGCGGTTCGTCGCCCGACGCCTTTTGTTCGAGCGTATAGCCGTAATTTGTTTGAAGATATGCCTCGATCGCACGGGCCTTGTCAAAACGGTTCTTTGATCTCGCGGCGATCCGTGTCGCAAGATCGATAATCCTTTGGTCAAAGACCGGCGGCAGGCTGCGATAATTCTGGACGTCTGCGGTGTACGGCTGCTCATCCGCACGGAGTTTGTAATCAGAAGGCAGACTCCGATCGGAAAAGACCTTGTAGCTCATCCTTTCCAAACTTCGCTGATAACTGAGCGAACCAAACGCGTCCTTGTAAACAGCGGGGAAACCACCCTGAACGGCGACAATGCGTGGAAGGCCGAACAAGACAGAGGTGTCCATAGGTTCGAGATAGATCGTCTGGATCGAAATATTGTCGCGGCCGACCGGGAAATCGACCTGTATAAATTCTCTCTCGCCACGCACGAAAGGCTCCTTAGGTCCTGTCTTTGATTTGCTCCATGCCTGATTATTGAACGTATCGAGTGCGACGCCACGAAGATACAAGCCATCTTCAGGCGGGGTTACGCCCTCGCTCTTGACCCGCATAACGACCTCGTCGTTTTGCTGTATGCGCCCGATACCGCCAAGTTTGACAGTGTCAGAAAATCCCGACGAAGTTGACAGGCCGCCCTGGCTACCGCCAAAACCGGCACCGCCAACCCTTGGCAACATAAAGAAAAGCGGTATCGCGACTGCCGCGATCAAAACGATCAAGACCACTGCGGTCGATGGCAGACGACGCGGAGCAACCGAACCACTCATTTCGGAAGTGGAATCTCGCTCTTTAGTCGCCTCGCCTTTGATCTTTTGCTCGACATTTCGAGCTGTCTTCCGGATCTCGAAAGCGATCACGGCGGAAACCGTAACGAGCAGATACAAAAGAAATGACGCAAAATACAAAGCACTGATGCTGAGTCCCGCCGCAAGAAGCACCTCGAAAAAAGACATCAGATATATAAAGATCCAATCGCGATCGCTCTTTCGCTGCAATAGTTTCACTGCCATTAACGAAAGGATCATCCGCGCCAGAATACCCGCGATCCAGGTTTCATTTCCCGAAGGCGTGATGAACTGAAACCGCCACGCCAGATAAAACGCCGGCAAAGCAAGAACGATCAACGCCGTCCCTATCTTTTCAGTGATCTGCCACCGCGAATCCTCAATGAACCACGCCGCGATCATCACGCATAGAAACAACGCTGAAATGGCAAACCCAAAACTCCCGGACACCCACAACGACAAAAAGCCGCAAAGAACTGCGGTATACGAAACAAATCGGAAAAAAGTCTCGAAAGTCATGAGAAATCGAACAGACTCCTAAATTATACCGCTTTCGCAGTATGGGATTCCAAAAAATGAAGACTCACCGAACCCAGGAAAACCAATACACAAAAGCCCGCTTCGATAGAAACGGGCTTTTTTAATATAGATCCGGCGACTTCCTACTTTCCCACAACTGAAAGCTGCAGTATCATCGGCTCCAGTAGGCTTAACTTCCGTGTTCGGGATGGGAACGGGTGTGACCCTACCGACAATATCACCGGAAAACTTGTGATAAATTGATGGCTAATTTTTCAAACTAACCTGATATCTGATAACTGAATACATTGTATGTCCACTACGAGCTGCTTGATGCATAAATTTGCTAGTCAACAAATTTTATGGTCAAGCCTTGGGACAATTAGTACTGGTCAACTAAATACATTACTGCACTTACATCTCCAGCCTATCAACGTGGTGGTCTTCCACGAGTCTCACTGGCAAAATTAATCTTAGGTCTGGCTTCACGCTTAGATGCATTCAGCGTTTATCCATGCTCGACATAGCTACCGTGCGATACGACTGGCGTCATAACACGTACACTAGAGGTCAACCCAACCCGGTCCTCTCGTACTAAGGTCAGATTCCTTCAATTTTGCTGCGCCCACACCAGATAGGGACCGAACTGTCTCGCGACGTTCTGAACCCAGCTCACGTACCATTTTAATCGGCGAACAGCCGAACCCTTGGGACC
>JBGAVK010000058.1:0-19573 GCA_044228165.1 Pyrinomonadaceae bacterium
ATGGCTTTTGCATTTGCGATGTGTTCGTCGAAAAATGCCATTAGCTGCTCAGACGAAGACGGCTCGAACGGCGTGAAATCCATCGTCGCGAAATCGAGCACGTCGCTCTTGAGAGTTTCTTTCGTCCAGCCGAACATCTCTGCAACGTGCACCGCAAGGCGGCCCATCGTCATCGATTTTTCATGCGGCTTCCAATCAAATTTGTCTGCCGGGACCCGCTCCAGGACCTGACGGGTCACTTTCGCCTCGTTGTCTAATTCTGCCAAAAACGCGGTCGCCAAGCGGCCTGAACTCATTGCTGTACTTGAACTCATTATTTTATTCTCCTTGGATTTAGATCAGAGCGGAATGGTACCACAGACGTTGCACAGATGCAACTGTGAAACAGAATGTTGCAGGAGCAGGCATGACATAAGAGCAAAGTATCAAACTCGCGTGTCACGCCTTTGATCCGTGCTGGATTCTGCAATGAACCTATACCGCTTTCAATAAATTCTTCGCAATAACGATCCGCTGGATCTCGCTGGTGCCCTCGCCGATAGTGCAGAGCTTAGAGTCGCGCCAGTATTTTTCTGCGGGGTAGTCTTTGGTGTACCCATAACCGCCGTGGATCTGGATCGATTCTTCTGAGACCCGGACGGCAGTTTCGGAGGCATAGAGCTTTGCCATTGCAGACTTTTGCGTGACGGGCTTGCCGGCGTCTTTCGTCGCGGCGGCTTGCTGAGTCAGCAACCTGGCGCATTCGATCTGCGTTGCCATGTCGGCGAGTTTGAACTGTATCGCCTGAAAATCCGCGATCGGCTTACCGAATTGCTGACGCTCTTTGGCGTATTTGACAGCGGCTTCGTAAGCACCCTGAGCGATACCCACCGAAAGAGCCGCGATCGAAATGCGGCCGCCGTCGAGGACCTGCATGCATTGCAGGAAGCCTTCGCCCTCTTTGCCCAGTCGGTTCTCGTCAGGCACGTAACAGTCTTCGAATACGACCGACGCCGTCTCAGAGGCTCGCATTCCCAGCTTGTTCTCTTTTTTATCGCTTCGAAAGCCTTCCATCGACTTGTCAAAGATAAAGGCGGAAATGCCTCGATTGCCCTTTTCTTTGTCAGTAACGGCGACCGCGACGAGCGTGTTGCAGGCGATAGCGTGAGTAATAAAGTTCTTAGATCCGTTTACCTTCCAGCCGCCATCCGCCCGGACGGCATTTGTTCGCGTCCCGGCCGAATCAGAACCGGCTTGTGACTCGGTCAGACCCCATGCTCCGAAACTCTCTCCGGTGACCAGCGGGACGAGATATTTCTGTTTTTGCTCTTCGCTGCCGAACATATAGATGTGATTTGAGCAAAGCGAATTGTGAGCCGCGACCGACAGGCCGACCGAGCCGCACACACGGCCGAGTTCCTCGATGATCGTTGCATATTCGACATAGCCCATCGCCGATCCGCCGTAGGCTTCGGGAAACAGGATGCCCATTAAGCCAAGTTCGGCAAGCTTGGGACGCAGTTCCGTAGGGAAGTGCTGCGTTTCGTCCCATTCCATCACATGCGGTTTTATCTCGCTCTCGGCAAATTCGCGAATGCTGTATTTTATCTGTAATTGCTCTTCTGACAGTTCAAAGTTCATAATCGGGTTTTGATAACAAATTATTATGTTCGCATAATCAATTGTTTGGTTTCAAATTTGAAGACATTTATTCTCGCGGCTTGTAGCAATAGCCGCGATGTACCAAAATCACAAATATGAACTGGCGAGAAAATCTTTTGACGACAGACGAACAGATACGCGACCTGCTTCAAAATACAAAAACGATCGCGGTTCTCGGTATCAAACCGGAATCACACTCAGGCCAACCCGCGTATTATGTGCCTAAATATATGGCAGATGCCGGTTATGAGATCATTCCGGTGCCGGTCTATTACCCTGAGGTGACTGAGATCCTGGGCAAACAAGTGTATCGCAACCTGGCAAACGTTCCTGGCGAGATCGATCTATTGAATGTGTTTCGCCGTTCGGATGATCTGAGGATACATGTTCTCGAGATCCTCACGAAACGGCCCAAGGCGGTCTGGTTTCAGCTGGGGATCCGAAATGACGAGATCGCAGAAAAGTTCGCAGAGGCCGGCATCAAGGTGGTTCAGGACCTGTGTCTAATGGTAGAGCACCGGGCTTTGATCAAGTGAACTTTTTGGTTTTGGCGGGATAAAGAGATCTGATCTCGTCGAAGGTAAGGTCGCGGTACTGTCCCGGCTTCATGTACGGATCAGCAACTGTCCCTATCTTTGTTCGGCGAAGCTTGACGACCGAATGCCCGATCGCGTCAAACATCTTTCTGATCTGCTGATTGTGGCCCTCGTGCAGCGTCACCTCGTACCAACCGTTCTTTTCGGTCGGTTTGAGATCTTTGATCTCGGCCGGAGCCGTCCTAAAACCATCCTCTAGCAAGACGCCGCGCCGCAGTTTGTTTATCGCTGCGGTTGAGGGCAGCCCTTTTACCTTAACTTCGTAAATCTTTGCTATCGCTTTTGACGAAGCCACGTAATTTGTAAAGTTACCGTCGTTCGTTAGGATGATCAGCCCTTCGGTGTTGTAATCGAGCCGCCCGACCGGATGCAGGCGGCCGTGGCCTTTGACCAGATCAACGACCAATTTGCGGCCTTCTGGGTCGGCGGCGCTCGAGAGATAGCCCTTTGGTTTATTGAGTAAAATATAGACGTTCGAGCGGTTTTGCAGCTTTGTGTTTATAAGTTTGCCGCGAACCTTGATGTGGTCCTTTTCCGGATCGGCTTTTGTGCCAAGTTCGGTCACGATCTCGCCATTGACCGAAACATCGCCGGACTTTATCAGCTCTTCTGCCGCCCGCCGCGAAGCGATGCCGGCCTGGGCTATGAGTTTTTGTAATCTTTCATTCACAGTTAGATATTACCGCACAGACGCTGAGACGCAGAGAGGGAAAGTGATTTGGTTCGGTTTTCGCGGCGTCTTTGCGTGTCAGCGGTTCAATTGACGAGATCTTCGAAGTCTTCGATCGAGGGAAGTTCGCCCAGATCTTTCAGGCCAAACTGGATGAGAAACTCCTTTGAAGTACCATACATCATCGGGCGTCCGACGGCTTCTTTTCGGCCTTTCGCTACGATAAGTCGTTTATCGAGAAGGGTTTTGATCGCCGATGCTGACTGCACGCCGCGGATCTCGAGAATTTCCGGAACCGTCACCGGTTGTTTGTAGGCGATGACCGCAAGGGTTTCGAGTGAGGCGAGCGAAAGTTTGGCGTTAGGCCGCGTTTTCAGGAATTTGCGGACCTCTTCGTGAAGTTCGGTTCGCGTCGCGAGCTGCCAGCCGCCGGCGATCTCACGTATCTGCAATCCGCTGTCGCGTGATAGATAATCGCTCTGAAGCTGCTCGATAGCAGCCTGAATGCTCTCTTTTTCTTCGTCGAGAACATCGGCAAGCAGCCGCATAGTGATCGGCTCATCGGCGACAAAGATCAGCGCTTCGACGACCGCGACAAGCTCGGACGGTGTCCGCGTTGGTTTTTCTATAGCTTCAATTTCCAAGTCCATAAAAAATGATTTTACCGCAGAGTTACTGAGACGCAGAGAGGAGGAAGGGATTTAGCTTCAGATGAACACAGACGATGCGAATCGATTAACCAAACAATATACTCTTGATCTTTCCGTGTCTGCCTGTTCCCAAAGCCTTCTCTGCGACTCTGCGGTTTATGACTTTCTCAAGATAATATCGCCAAAGGTCTTTCTCTGAAGTAATTTGACGCTTTCGGTCCGGACGATCTCGAGAACGGCGATAAATGCTGTGACGAGTTCGCGTTTTGAGTGCATCTCCCCGAAAAATTCGAGCAGGCTTAGCTCGCCTATCTCAAAGATACGCCGTTTCAATGTCTTGAGCATGTCGGCAAGCGAGATCTCTTCGCGTTCGATCTCCATTTTTAGCTCGTCGACGTGACGGGCGACGATCTTTTGGAAAACGGTCAGAATGTCGAAAACGGTCGCGTCGATCTCCGAATTGTTCTCGTCCGATTCGATCGGGCCCCGGGTAAAGGTCGCCGATTCGATCTCGCTTCGTTCGTGGAGCATCCCGGCGGCGGATTTGAATTTCTCATATTCGAGCAGCCGGTCGACTAGCTCTTGTCGCGGGTCGTCAAATTCCTCTTCGCTGCCTTCGACACTAGGGTCCCTAGGAAGCAGCATTCTCGATTTGATCTCGATCAACGTAGCCGCCATAACGAGAAAATCGGCGGCGATCGCGATGTCAAGCCGCTTCATCAGCCGGATATATTCGAGATATTTCTCAGTGATCCGGGCGATAGGAATGTCGAAAATATCGGCACGCTCCTGCCTGATCAAAAACAAAAGCAGGTCGAGGGGCCCGGCAAAATCACCGATCTTGATCTTCAGAGTGTCAGAGTGGCCGCCGACGATCTGGGCGGTCTCTTTGTGAAAATCGAAAGTAAATTGTTCGGGTTCTTGCTCCATTTAGATATCTTCGCCGGCCGCATGTGCTTTTAGATCGGCAAGCGAAACTACGGTCAGAGCGGCCTCGTGGGTCGCGTCGAGCACGACCTGCGGAGCCATACCGTCTTCGAGAGCCTGCTTCCAACGCAGCATGCAAAGGCACCATTTGTCGCCATCTTTTACGCCGGGAAACGCATACTGCGGCATCGGCGTCGAAAGGTCATTGCCGACAGCCTTTGAATAAGCGAGAAATTCATCGGTCGCTACGATGCAGACCGTGTGCCGGCCGGTATCATCAATACCCGTGCGACAATATCCGTCGCGGTAAAACCCGGTCATCGGGTCTGTGCAGCAACTTTGCAGCTCGCCGCCTAGAACATTTTTGGGTTTGGGGTTGTGGCCATTGCCGTTGCCATTTGTGTAGCTCATAAAAGATATTCACGACAGAGTCACAGAGGTCACTGAGAAAAAAATAATCCTCGGAAATTTATTGAGAACTAACCTCCGTGTTCTCCGTGACTCTGTGGTGAGTCGCTCCTAAATAATTTCCAATGCACTTTCGATCGGCCTGGCTATTACCGCCTTTTCGCCAACCTCTACGATGGGTCGCTGGATCAGGTTTGGATCGGCGACCATCGCTTTGATAACGTCCGAGTCGGGCGTGTCGTCGGTCAATCCCGCTGCAGCTGCACCGCGAACCAGTTTGATCGGCCGGAGCCCGGTTTTTGCTATCAAATTACTGAGGTTTTCCTCTGTAAATGGTTCGTTAAAATAATTGACCTTATCGTGATCTATGCCGTTTTCACGAAACAGCGTTGCCAGATTGCGGCACGTCGTTCAGGTCGGTTTTTCGTATACGATAATTCGATGTTTCATATTTTATCCTTTGTTTGTGCGGCCTTCAGACGTTCACCCAGCTTTCGGACCGCTAATTCCGGGATCTCTGAGCTGCCGAACGATGAATTTACACCGCTCTCGATGACCCTGCCATCCTTAAAACGAATATTGATCTGCGAGGCCGGCCGCGTCACTGCGGTCGTCGCACCGAGAAAGAAACGCTCGATCTCGTCGATCGAATATGTCCCTGCCCCTTTGCCGACAATAGTAACGGTTCGGGAGATCGAATCAAACGTCAGTGACCGTCGATTACGCCGCCAGTCCAGGTAGATCATCAGAGGGGCTCCGACCAGCAACAGAAGGACAGGTCCGCCATTTGGCGTACGACTTACACCTCCCGGGCGGTACTCGGCCCCGGAGGCACTTGCTATCGAATAGACCACCAATATCACGACGCATAGAATACCGGCAAACAGCACGCCGACATATCGAGGTGTCATTTGAACGGTAATAAGCCCGTCATTCTCCTGGCTGATGACCATCGTTTATTCAGTAAAAGGGCCGAACCAAGCGAACATCCGGCTAGATCATCCCTACCTTTTGATATACATCCCGCAAAGTAGTCGATGCGACCGAACGAGCCTTTTCAGCACCGCTTGTTAAGATCTCGCTGAGTGTCGCGTCGTCAAACTGTTTGACGCGTTCCTGGAACGGGCGAAGGAATTCGACAGTTGCTTCGGCGAGTTCGCCTTTGAACTGGCCGTAGCCTTTGCCCTCGAAGTGAGCGATGCACTCGTCTGAGGTCTTGGCGGTCAAGAGTTGATAAATTGTCAGCAGATTTGCGATCGCGGGCCTCTCGGCGTCAAAATTTATCTCGGTGCCGCTATCGGTGACGGCTCGCTTCATTTTTTTGGTGATGGTGTTGGCGTCGTCAAGCAGAAATATCGAGCCGTTAAGGTTCTCGTCTGATTTAGACATCTTTTTGGCTGGATCCTGGAGCGATTTGACACTCGCCCCGGCCTTTGGGATAAAGGGTTCGGGCACCTTGAACGCCTCGCCAAAATCACGGTTGAACCGTTCGGCAAGGTCACGGCTGAGTTCGAGATGCTGCTTCTGATCCTGCCCGACCGGGACGAGGTCCGTTTGATATAACAAGATGTCTGCCGCCATTAGGATCGGATAAGTAAAAAGCCCAACTCCGGCTCGTTCCCGCCCGCCTTTCTGAGATTTGTCTTTGAACTGCGTCATTCGCTCCATTTCACCCATGCGGGCGACACACGACAATATCCATGTCAGTTCCGCGTGCTCCGAAACGTCCGATTGGATAAATATTGTTGACTTTTCCGGATCGACACCGGCGGCGAGGTAGATGCGGGCGAGGTCAAGTGTCGCCTGGCGAAGCGTCGCCGGGTTCTGCGGCAGCGTGATGGCGTGCAGGTTTACGATGCAGTAAAACGCCTCGTACTCGTCCTGTAGTGCGACCCAATTCTTGAGAGCACCAAGATAATTCCCGATATGAAGCTGTCCGGTCGGCTGTGCGCCGCTAAAAATGCGTTTCTTCATCTATCAAAACCAACGCGTATAGAGCAAATAATCAACAAAAATATAGAAAGGATACATTACCAGCCCGATCACCCCCATATAGACGAGCAGCATCAAGATAATGAACCCATACTGTTCGAGCAGATCGAAAATGGGGCCGAAACTCGCGGGCATAAAGGTTTGCAGCACCTTGCTGCCGTCGAGCGGTGGAAACGGCAGCAGATTAAAAACCGCAAGCGAAACGTTCAGAAATATCAGGTAATTCAAAAAGATGACGGCTACCCGCACAATCCCTTCGCGAGCGTTCGCGGCATTGATGGCTTCGGTTTCGATGAGCGTTTTGAATATCGCAAAGCCGATCGTCGCGAGTATCAGATTCGCTCCTATACCGGCGATCGAGACCATCACATTTGCCTGTTTATATTTTGTCCAGTTGCGTGGATTTACGGGCGTGGGCTTTCCCCAACCGATCAGCGGGACGCGCGCGCCGGTCGTAAAAGTAAGCACAAAACTCGCGATCGGTATCAGAAGTGTGCCGATCGGATCGGTGTGTGCGACCGGGTTTATTGTGACGCGGCCGAGCATATAAGCTGTATCATCGCCGTATTTCCACGACATCCAGGCATGCCCCGCTTCGTGGCACGAGATCGCAAGCAGCAGGACCACGACATAAGGTATAAGGTTACTGAGCAGGTTTACGAGGTCAAAATTTTCCATAAAAATGATCGAATGTCTCCCAGACCCTTACGACATGGCACGCATTTTTGTTGTCTCAACTGCTAAATTGTGCCATTCTTTTATTTCAAAATAAAATCGGTTTCGGGAAAAGGGTTTCGGCTACACTGCTGAAGTAGTATCACTTTATGGAAAAGCACATTGTCATAATTGCCAGCGACTTTAAGGGCGGAGAATTTATCGAAGAGGCTCATAACGCCGGGTGGTTCGTCACGTTGGTAACCCGCCGAAAATTGCTCAACGAACCGTGGCCGTGGACGGCAATAAATGATTGCAAAACTGTAGACGATGACGCCGGAGTGCTCGACTATGTTAGGGCCGCGACGAATGTTGCCGGGTCTCGCACCATCGACCGGGTGGTCGGGCTAGACGAATTTGACGTAATTACCGCGGCGATGACCCGTGAGCATTTGGATCTGCCGGGTATGAGCCGGTCATTTGCCTTGCGGTTTCGCGACAAGTTGACGATGCGTGATATCGCAAACAGGGCAGGGATACCTTGTCCGGCATTTACCGGAGCGTTCAATGCAGAAACTATTTCAAAATTTCTCAGCGAGGTTCCGGCTCCGTGGATCGTTAAGCCGCGGCATGAGGTCTCAGCCTTTGGCATTAGAAAATGCGAAACGGCCGATGAGGTTTGGACCGTCCTAAATGATCTGGACAACCGTCACACGTGGCGCGACCATCCGTCACAGTTCCTGATCGAGCGATTTATCGAGGGAAAGGTCTTTCACGTAGATTCGGTCGTCGAGAAAGGCAAGGTTGTCGCCTGCGGGGTTAGTCAATACGGAACCACGCCGTTCAATGTGTCGCATTACGGCGGCGTTTTTACCTCGTCGATCGTGCCGTACCGTTCTAAAGATCGTAACCAATTGGAAAAACTTAACGAGCGGCTGCTCACGGCGTTCCAGTACGACAGAGGCGTCTCGCACGCGGAATTTCTCCAGAGCGAGACGGACGGCAAATTTTATTTGCTTGAGGTTGCCTGCCGGGTTGGCGGAGCCTATATCGCAAATGTTCTCGAACATGCGTGCAACTTTAATCTCTGGCGTGAATGGGCAAAACTGGAGATCGCAACAGATGACGCTCCGTATGTTCTGCCAAAACTAAGAAAGGAATATGCCGGTATAACCCTGGCACTGGCAAATTCCGATGAACCCGACACGTCGCATTACGCTGACGACGAGATCGTCTATAAGGTCAACAAACCAAAGCATGTCGGACTGATCTTTCACGCTGCAAAGCAAAAGCGGGTTGATGAACTCATGACTCAATATGTCGAGCGCATCACAAATGACTTTTTGGTGGTCGCCCCCGTTAAGGAACGCCACGACGACTGAGCCGGGCCGAACTATTGAATACCGGGCGGCTTTCGGGGCCGCCTTTTCTTTTGCTTCGATCCTCAGTATCCTTAGTCTTTTTATGGCATTGCCTCGCGACAGTTATACCGGACCGCCGAGCATTCTCGATCACGAACTGAATCAGTACTTCCCGGAATTGCTGAGATTTGAATCGACGGCCGAGATGGAGGCATCTGAACTTTTCGCAAAGATCAGGCCCGAGGTCGAGCGGATAATGAACGCGGTCGCTGTCGAGGATCTCTCGACGTTTGACAGAAATGGAACTTCATCGGACAAGATCCGGGCACTTGCGTGGAACATCGAGCGTGGCAATCGTTTCGAGGGGATCGTTGATGCTCTCAAAAGCCACGGCGCTTTAATGGATAAAGATATTTTGCTGCTGACCGAGCTTGATCATGGCATGGCTCGCAGCGGTAACCGTTTTATCGCACAGGAAATAGCTCGCGAACTCGGCATGAATTATGCTTTCGCCCCGGTTTACATCGCGCTGCAAAAAGGAAGCGGTGTCGAATCTGAGACGGAGGGTGAAAACACTCTGTCGATCCACGGGCTTTCGATGTTCTCTCGTTATCCGATGAAAAATGTCCACGCTGTGCCACTGCCGAATGGCAAAGACAAGATGTGGGGCAAAGAAAAACGGCTGGGATATCTGAGGGCGTTGGTCGCCGAGATCGAGCATCCGGCGGGTGCGTTTCGTGCCGTGACGGTGCACCTCGACGCACATTGTTCGCGCGAACACCGGCGGAAACAGATCAAGATCATCCTCGACCATCTCGAAACACTGCCTGAACTGCCGACGCTGATCGGCGGCGACTGGAATACGACCGGGTTCAATTCACAGAGCGGCACTCGGGCGATCTTCGGGTATTGGCGGCGAGTTATGATGGGGCCGAAAAATGTGGCTCTAAATCACCTGCCTCACCCCGAACGGTATTTCGAGCGGCGGTTATTCGGTGATCTTGAGTCAAGAGGTTTCAGTTTTCGGGATCTGAATAATTTGGGCAAAGGCACATTGCATTACGACGTCGGAAGTATAGAAAAGAACACAAATCTTCGCGATTGGGTGCCGGAGTGGTGTTTCCCATTTATTTTCTGGGCAGCGGGGAGAGTCGGTGGAAAAGTTTCGACACGGCTCGATTGGTTTGCGGCGAAAGGGCTCAAGCCGGCTCCGGGGACGACGCCAGAAACGATTGGCGGGCTTTTTGATAAGGAAGATATTCCTCTCTCTGACCACGATGCGATCACTGTTGAACTCGTGTCATTAGCCCGCGTCTAAGCAAGGGGTACTGACACGCGGCCGATTTTGTGGTCTAATTTCCATATGGAAGTAGCATTTTGTCAGACGCTCAGCTTTAATGCTGACACTTTTGAATACGAATCAGTTACCGCCCAAAACGGGAACGCTGCCATCATCAAATTTAAAGTTGATGACAAAAAGGTCAGTCCCGGCGATGTCGTAGTCGTTGTTTCGGGCGAGGATATCAGTTTTCACGGCATTATAGGCAAGATCGAGGACGGCTATGCCTACGCCTCTGACCCCAAAGGGTCGCTCTTGCCGGCCGGTGTGCAATAGAATTGAAAATTGAGAATGTAGATTTCTCTTGAAATTTTCTATTTTCAATTCTAAACTCTCAACTACATTTTGGGGATGTAGCTCAGCTGGGAGAGCGCGGCGTTCGCAATGCCGAGGCCAGGAGTTCGATCCTCCTCATCTCCACCAAAGTTCGGTATGGCGAGTCTGGCGGCTCGCCATTCTTTGTTTCGCGGCAACGTGGCCGGTCCCATAGTTTAGGTCCGGTTTTGATGATCATTTTATTCAGATGCGATCGCTGACCTACGGCGAGCTGATCGGCGGAAACCGGAATTTCTGTAATTTGCTGGCCGGGCAATTCATTTCGGAATTAGGAAACTGGTTCAATTTTATCGCCGGGCTCGGCCTCGTGCGCCTTGTGTCCGAAGCGTCGCCGACAGCTGCAGGGCTGTTTTTTGTTGCTCGATTGCTGCCGTTCGCACTGATGTCGCCGATCGCGGGCACGTTCGTCGATAGATTTTCGCGGCGGACGGTGATGATCGCGACCGATGTCGGACGCTCCGTCATCGCTCTCTCGTTCTTGCTTGTTACTAGTTCGGAAAACCTCTGGATCGCATATGTCGCGACCGTTCTGCTTCATACATTTGGTGCGTTTTTCGACGGGGCAAAGAATGCTTCGGCCCCGAATCTGACCGGAAAAGAGGGATTGCTTGCGGGAACCGCATTATTGTTTTCGACGCGATTTTTGCTGATGGCGATAGGCTCGGCACTGGGTGGGTGGGCCGCAGCTATGTTTGGCTACAAGGCGGCATTTGTGATCAACGCGGCGTCGTTTCTGATCTCGGCGTACACGGTCTGGCTTATCCCGGAGGAAGCCACCCGCGATGATGAGACCGCCGAACGTATGGCCGATAAGACCCAACGCGACCCGTTTTTAACCGAACTTCGAGAGGGCGTGAAGTATGCGTTTACAAACCATTTCGCACTGACGATACTGATAATGAATGTGATCTGGGCGACGGGAGGCGGCTCGATCAACATTATTTTTGAGCGCATCGGCGGTGTTTATTTCGCCGGCGCCGAAGGCTGGAATCCGGATGTCGCGGTTGCGATGCTCTGGACGGCGACCGGTTTCGGGCTTACGCTTGGGATGCTCGTCGCTCACCGGACATCGATCTATCTCGATCGGAAAGGGCGAAACCGACCGTTCATAGGCTGGACGCTGATAATTCACGGCGTTCTATTCTCACTCGCCGCACTGATGCCCACGTTGTGGTCATTCTCTATCGTGGTCTTTGTATCGAGGGCTATCGTCGGAGTGGAATACGCTGTACAGGAAACGATGTTTCAGCGAAGTTTGCCGGATAAGATCAGGGGCCGAATCTCGACGCTCGACCGTGGCGCTGAACTCACTACTTTTGGGCTATCCAGCTATATTGCGGGCGGGCTTATGTTCTACATCACGCCGCAGACCTTGACGGTCGTGTCGGGCATCTTATCGGCACTCGCCGGAGTCGTTTGGTTTGCAAGAGAAAAGGGCGCTAACGAAGAGAAAACCGCCGACTAAGCGGTGATGATCACGGCTTTGGTCCCCGTGAGTTCAGAAAAATCCTTTGTATATACCGACTCGACTGAGCGGATCCGGCCGATCGATTCGACGACGTCCTGTGTTTGAATAAAACCGTCTTCGACGTGCGCGACCGCCCAATTCTTGATATGTGACGCCCGGCGGAGTGTTTCTTCGAGCAGATGAAGATACTGAGATTTCGTTTCCGTCGCTGAACCGAGTTTGCCTCGCATCGAAGTCTCAAGATCATCCCAAAAATCATTGCCGCCGCGAAGCCATTCTTCACGCCAGGCGGAATTGCCCAGAGAGGCACGGATCGGCTGGGCATGCGGCCTGGGCAATCTCAAAAACATCAGGTCAGCGGGTGATTCGGCGAGGAAATCGTCGGCATTCTTATTGCTGCAGGTGTTTGAAAGGCCATTGCCGAATGGGTCCGGCAAAACAGACCACAGCCGACGGAATGCATTTGAAAGCGGCTGCCTGAGTTCTCGGGTATCGCCCTTGAATGAAAAAACATAGTCGCCGGTCGCCAGAGCAAGACTCGAGGCGATCGAGCGGGCAAGCGGCGACGAAAGCCTGTCAATATTCTGCCTGACGTTATCGAACCACCATGCATCCGTCTCAGTAAACCACGACGACAATGCCTGATTGTGCAGTTTGTACCCTGGGACATAGGCGTCATTCAGCACCGTATTCACATCGTCTGTTGACAATTTCTCGCTTGCATTTGTGATCTGCGAGTGGGCTGCGGCCCACGATGAGCGCATCGGGTCATTTGCGGCGATCCGAACGTTCCAATGCTTGAGATAGACGCCAAGTGCGGGGTTGCCGGTAAACGGGATAACAACCGAGTCGAACGTCAATCTCCGCAGGACATTTAGGTCAAACGCGAGCCAGCTTTTTGGAGAGATCTTGTTCGGAGTATGCATCATCGGGAACTAATTGGTTTGTGTTTTTACGAGGTGTTCGGCTTTTGATTGAGATTGGCCGGCAATTGTTATTACCGCTTTTACGACCGACGGATCGAATTCAATACCGGCCCACTCGACGAGATATTTTATCGCATCGTCCGCACTCAGTGCCTGCCGGTAGGGACGTTCGGCGGTAAGTGCGGCGTAGGTGTCCGCAACGCGAAGGATGCGGGCAGCCAGGGGTATCTGTTCTGCCTCGAGACCGTCGGGATAGCCGCTGCCGTTCCACCATTCGTGATGCCATCGGACGATAAGCTGCGAGCCGCGGGGAAGTGATAGTTTTGCGACCTCTTGTTCGCCGATCACCGGATGACGTTGGAGATCGATCCTTTCGCTTGCGGTCAGGCCGCTCGGGGTGCGTATATATTCGCGGTTCATCGCCATCTCGCCTATGTCATGGAGCAGAGCCGCCTGCTGAAGAAAAAAGCGGTCCCTCGACGCCAAGTTAAACGACACACCGAGCGAATCTGCCATGGCGGCGATACGTTTGCCATGAACGCTTTTATACCCTTCGAAATCGTCGATCTGCGCTGAAATGCGGAGCAGTTCGTTGTGATCCCGGGTATTTTCAGAAAGAATGCTGTTCACTCAAATAGTGTATTGGTTCACAGCCCAAAGTTCAAAGTTTGAATCGCCGTCGGTCCTTCGCCGGCACTGTTAAATATTTTGTTTTGCCCTGAGGCCATCGAGCATCTCGCGGCCCTCGCGGTTGCTAGGAAAGATAGCCAAAAGCCGGCCTAATTCGCCTTCCGCACGGCGAAGCAGATTTACCTGTATAAAGAACTCGGCGAGAAGCAGTCTGAAAGTGGGGTTTGTGCTGTCGAGCCGCACCGCAGCCTGCATTTCCGATTCAGCTTTGTGCCTTTGTTTTTCATCGAACGAAAGGGCTTTCCCGTAATAGGCCCGGTACCGGGCATTTTTTGGGGCAAAGTGTGCTGCACGGGCGAGGTATTGCAGTGCGTCGGCAGCACGATTTTCCATCAGCAGTCCAAAGCCCCGGTCGAAATTCTCTCTTGCCTGTTCCGCCTGCAGACTTGCATTGCCTTGTTTTCCGCCTCGTTTCTCACGGTCGGCAAGCTCTTTGCGCATGCGATAATCATACATCTCGCGCGATTCCTGATTTTTCAGGGTCTCATGTGCCTGCGCGAGCTCGGTGAACGCATTTTGAACCCGACGAAGCGTTTCACCGCCCTCCGCATGATAACGGTCAGGGTGGAAATTACGCGCCAAGCTAAAATATGACCGTTTGAGTTCCTCAATGTCTGCTTTTGGATCGACACCCAGAATATCGTAATGAGTTTCGGCGTTTTCGACTCGTTCCAGATATTCCTCAAGCGAGATCGTGATCTCGGGCTCTTTAGGTGCCGCTGGTTTTTCGGTCACGACCTGTTCTTTTTCGACAACGACCGGGGCCGGAACCCCGGCGACCCGTGCCTCTGTCTTGATCTCGAGTTTCGCATTTCGCATGGCATTGACCGATGCCGCGGAAAAAGCCGGCTGCCAGTCGTCTCTGATAAGCAATCCGCTCAGCCAAAGCGTGTAGATCGCATGCAAGGCCCGAACTTCCGGCATCGCGGCCACAGCGATCAGCCCGGTCGCCGTTAGCGGGCCTTCATTTGCACGCGATAGAACGNNNAAGGCCTCGTCTGCTCCGAGGTCTAAACTCAGTTCAGATGCCGCGGACCGCGAAAACGACTCTTCTAGGCTTCGAAATCGGCCGAGCATCTTATCCGAATTCATACACCGGGCATAGTCAACGAGCAGCCGGGTCGAATTTACGGGATAGGCGAGGCCATCTCGAATTCGGGCAAGCGAGCTAAAGGTCCAGTCGCCTGATTCCCAGGAGAAAATATCGACGATGATCGATTCGATCTGTTCGGAAAACAGCCGGTCACACTCCTGTTTGGTCAGAAATCCCTTGTCCTGGAGAAATGCGGCTAACTCAAAATCGTTTGCAAAATTCGGCACCTGAGCGAGATCTTCCTTTGACAATTTCTCGCGTCGCAGCAGTATGTCAAAGAGGCGGGACGCTCGAGCATTCGAAGCGGCGAAAACAATAAGCCCGCTTTTGAAATAAACAACGCATTTCTTTTCTTTGTTGGAAACGCGCAGGCTGCCGGTCAGCCGTGCCTGTGCGACCTCGGCAACGAGTTCGGCAAACGGATGCGTAACAAAATTTCCTTGTATTTCGAGTTCAGACTGCGGGGTCATCGATCCTCTTAAGGGCAAACAGGACGGCGCGGGAGGCCACTTAAATCATAACAAATGGAGCAGTGAAAAGTTAAGACTTATTTTTCGCGTTTAGAATGGCGATTTGATAGCATTTGAATTATCAGATAGCCCCGAAAATGGCACGAGAATTTGAAATACGTGAATGCACTACGCTCGATGAACTCGCCGAATGCGTAGAGTTGCAGCGGGATGTTTTCGCTTTGCCCGAGGTCGAGCTTTCACCGGTTCGGCATTTTGTTGTCACGAGAAATGCGGGTGGATTTACGCTCGGTGCATACGACGGAGACCGTCTCGCCGGTTTCGTATTGAGCGTACCGGCGAGGCTGCGGGGTGAAAATGCATTCTATTCGCACATGACGGGCGTCAGGGCCGAATATCAGAGCCATGGCATTGGTGCACAACTAAAATGGGCACAGCGGAAGCGGGCGATAAGTGAAGGCGTCAGGTATCTGAAATGGACATTTGAACCGGTAAAGGCTCGAAATGCATTCTTTAATCTTGAAAAGCTAGGCGCGACTGTACGAGAGATCCAGACCAACTTTTACGGGACCGATTACGCGACGGAACCCGGCAGTGGCGGAAAGATAGGTCTGCAGAGCGACCGGCTTTTTGCCGAATGGGACCTGGAAAGCGATAAGGTGGTGGCTCTCGCAGCGGGAGAAAAGTACATCGAGAGGGGCAGGCCGGCGGGGACGATCGAGATCGTAAATGACTGGCGATCGCTCGTCGAAAACAGTCCTGAGCGAGGCTTGCAATTGCAGCTAAGGGTGCGTTCAGAATTTACGGCAGCCTTTGCCCGAGGTTTGATCGGGCGCTCGTTTCGGCGTGATGATGAGCGGCCGGCGTATCTGATGTATTCGAAATAGTTATGCTAGAGGTCGACCCGGATATTCGAAAGGCAAAGACGCTCGCATCGGATTTTTACACGGATCCTGAGTATTTTGACCTGTCGAAAGAGAAGATCTTTGTGAAGTCGTGGCAATTTCTTGGTCACGCCGGCGAGTTTACGGGGCTGTATCCGACGACGATCTTGAAGGGATCTATTGACGAGCCGGTTTTAGTTGTAAAGACCGACGATCAGCTAAATTGCCTGTCGAATGTATGCACGCATCGCGGCAAAATACTTGTCGAGAAACCGTGCGAGGCTGATCTGATACGATGCGGCTATCATGGACGGCGGTTTTCGCTCGACGGTAAGTTTTTGTCTATGCCGGAGTTTGAAGGCGTTGAAAATTTTCCCTGTGAGGACGATAATTTGCGGCAATTGCCGTTTGCCGTGCGGCAGGGATTTATGTTTGTATCGCTCGATCCGGTTGATACTTTCGGGGCTTTCGTTGGTGACGTCGCTGCAAGGTTCACAGATGACAATTATGATTCGTCGGCGTTGCGACTAACGGAGCGCCGTGAATACGGGGTGGATGCCCACTGGGCTTTGTATTGCGAAAATTATCTAGAGGGGTTTCATATCCCCTATGTGCATCAGGCTTTGAACGCTGTCGTTGATTACGGCAGTTACACGACCGAGACTTTTCGGTATTCGAGTTTGCAAACCGGCTATGACGCCGCAGGTAGTATTGCGGCAAGGTATCTGTTCATTTTTCCGAACCTGATGTTCAATTTTTATCCTTGGGGTATCTCGGTAAATGTCGTTCGTCCGGTTTCGTCGGCAAGAACGGTTGTCGAGTTTCTGACCTATGTTGCGGATGAAACGCTTCTCGAAAAGGGGGCCGGAGCCGATCTGCACGGGGTCGAAATGGAGGACGAGGCCATTGTCGAAAGCGTACAGCGAGGCATTCGCTCCAGGTTTTACAAACACGGTCGATACTCGCCGACGCGCGAGCAGGGCACGCATCATTTTCACCGTTTGATCGCTGAATTTATGAATTTATGAGTTTAAGGATCCAAGACGAAATCGAACATTTACGTTCCGAGATAAACCGGCACAGCGAACTATATTACAGCCAAGACGCTCCCGAGATATCTGACTTTGAATTTGACCAGCTTTTGGAGCGGTTGAAGGCACTTGAAAACGAGCATCCCGAGTTGATCACGCCCGACAGTCCGACACAGCGTGTCGGCGGGAAGGCGACGAGTTTGCGGCCCTTTACCCATACTGTACCGCTAATGTCGCTAGATAACTCGTATGATCTTGGTGAGTTAAAGGCCTTTACGGAGCGGTGCGAAAAACTTGCCGAGGGACGAAAGCTCGATTATGTCGCCGAGCTAAAGATCGACGGGCTTTCGGTTTCTCTGCATTACGAGAATGGCATTTTGGTCACCGGTGCTACTCGTGGCGACGGTTCGAAGGGCGACGAGGTTACGCAAAATGTTAAGACGATCCGCTCGATCCCGCTTAAGTTAAAGGTTGACGCTCCGGCACATGCCGAGGTTCGCGGCGAGGTGTTTTTGTCGCGGTCGCAGTTTGCAAAGATCAACGCCGAACTCGAGATGCAGGAGGAGAAGACGTTTGCGAATCCGCGTAATTGTGCGTCGGGAACGCTGCGGATGCTGGATTCGGCGGTCGTGGCCTCGCGTCGGCTGGATATGTTCCCTTATGACGCTTTTACGGGAGCGTCAAAGATGTTTGCGACGCACGCCGAGGTTTTTGAGTGGTGCGGCCGCAACGGTTTTAACGTAAATCCGCATCGACGTGTATGCGCCGATTTTGACGACTTAGCGGCGTTTATTGCCGAGATGGAAACGGTTCGCGACGGGCTCGATTACGAGATAGACGGGGGGGTAGTCAAGGTCAATTCAACGGCGTTACAGGACGAATTTGGCACAACGACAAAAGCCCCGCGTTGGGCGATCGCGTATAAATACCCGGCACGGCAAGCGACGACGCGGCTGCTCGGCATCGGCATTCAGGTCGGCCGGACCGGAGCCCTGACGCCGGTCGCACATCTTGAGCCGACGCTGCTTGCCGGGACGACGGTTGCCCGTGCTTCGCTTCATAACGAGGACGAGATCAAACGCCTCGACCTAAAGATCGGCGACTATGTGATGATCGAAAAAAGCGGCGAGATCATCCCGCAAGTGCTGTCGGTCGTGACGGCAAAACGCGATGGGAGCGAGAAGGGATTTGAGTTTCCAACCGGTTGCCCTGTGTGCAATTCACCCGCCGTCCGGCCAGAGGGCGAGGCTGTTCGCCGATGCACGAATGAAATTTGTCCCGCTAAGGTTAAGGCCCGTGTCTTGTATTTCGCATCGCGAAAAGCAATGGATATTGAGGGTCTCGGCGAGGTGCTGGTCGAGACCTTAGTCGATAACGGTTCAATTAAGGATGTTGCGGATCTCTATAATTTGACCGTCGAACAGATCGCAAGCCTAGAGCGAATGGCCGAAAAATCGGGTACGAACCTGATCGACCAGATCGCGGCGAGTAAGACGCGAGGGCTTCAACGGTTGCTCTATGGCATCGATATCCGCCATGTCGGTGAACGATACGCAAAGATACTCGCAAATCATTTTCGCAGCATCGACCGTCTCGCCGAGGCAAGCGTTCAGGAACTCGATGATATCCATGAGATCGGCCTCGCGGTTGCTGAGAGTGTGTATGAATGGTTTCGGACGCCCGCGAATATCGATCTTGTCGCACGGCTAAAAGCCGCCGGTGTCAAAACCGAGACAGACGCCGCATCGACGGCTTTGCTCGACGAGAGATTTCAAGGCAAAACTTTTGTCCTCACAGGCAAACTAGAAAACTACACCCGCGACGAAGCGGCCAAACTCATCGAAGACCGCGGCGGCCGCGTATCTTCATCCGTTAGCAAAAATACGGATTTCGTTGTCGCCGGCAGCGATGCCGGGTCAAAATTGACCAAGGCGGAAAGCCTCGGCGTCGCGGTGTTGAGTGAGACCGAATTTACCCAACTGATCTAGAGCGTTTTTGCCCGGATCATTTGTCTTTCGGCTCCGACTTTTCCCGCTCCCGTGCAATATACATCTCGGAAACGACCTGCGTAAACAGTCCATAGACCACCATGATACTTACGACAACGCCGACGCAAAATACTATTAGGTTGCTCATATTTTTGTTCGTGTCGTCGTTCCATAAAGCCCTAACGTGAGGATCGATGGGACCCAGAGTCCGACAAATATCGCGGTGTCCCTGTTTCCTTCGCCCAATATCCCGAACCAAAGGGACACAGAGAACAGGAATGAAAAGAACGCCGCGGTTAGGATGAATAGATCTGATTTTTGAAGTTTCATAATCTTAGTTAATGTAAAAGGTCTAAAATAAATTACTTTGTCTAATAATCGATTCGCAGATTGTCGTGTTTTGGATTCGTGTTCGTGTTTTTTCGCATCGAAAGTTAAATGCTGGAATT
>JBGAVK010000059.1:0-17733 GCA_044228165.1 Pyrinomonadaceae bacterium
AGGAGCGAAACTAAAAAGCAATGGTAAAGATACCGCATTGTAGGTCATTCACTCTTTTGGTCTTCTTTCTTTTCTCAATCTCTATTACAGCGTGGGGTCAAACCGCGAAAGAGTATTTTGAGCTTGGAAACGAAGCCCTGAAGTTAACGAACAATGACGGAGCGATCGCTTACTGGACGAAGGCCATTGAGCTCGATCCAAAATTTGTTCAGGCCTACGAAGTGCGCGGGTTTATTTATTTTTATGTCAAGAAGAAACACGAAATTGCCCTTGCTGATCTGACGAAGGCGATTCAGATTGATCCGCGTTATACGAAAGCTTATTTAACCCGTGGCTTGGTTTACGAGTTCCTAAACAAGAACGGTCTTGCCCTTGCGGATTATTCTGTAGCGATTCAAATTGAGCCTGAAAATGCCGAGGCCTTTGAGAACCGTGCTCGCGTCTACGGCAGCCTGAATAAACCTCAAGATGCGCTATCGGATTACACGAAGGTTATAAAGCTCAAGCCAAAGAGTGCCGATGCTTATTATCATCGTGGCTTACTCTTGGCGGAGGTTAAGGAAACGGAGTCTGCCACCTTAGATTTCAGCAAGGCGATAGAGCTTAACCCAAGGTTTTCGGACGCCTATTACAATCGCGGCATGATTTATCACTCACTGGGAGCCAAAACGCGTGCTATGAACGACTTGAACAAGGCTATCGAGACCGACCCGAAAAACTTCAAGGCATACAACAATCGTGGAATATTCTATCGAGATGCCGGGGTTTTGGATCTGGCATTGGCAGATTTCAACAAGGCGCTTGAACTCAATCCTAAGCTCAAAGAGGCACATTTGAATCGGGGATATTACTACGCTGCTACGGGGAACTTGGATCGGGCCATAGCGGATCTTAATGAAGTGATTTTGGCCGATCCGAATACTGTCGACGGTTATTACTTTCGCGGAGCGGTTTATTCCCAAAAGAAGCTGTTTGACTTGGCGGTTCATGACTTTACAAAAGCTCTACAGAATAATCCGAAGTATTTGAATGCTTACGTCCACCGAGGTATCGCCAATTGTTCGTTGGGAAATAAAGAATTGGCAAGAGCAGATGAAAAGAAGGTACTACAGTTGGGTGGCACGGTTAAAACTCCGTGTAATTGAGTTTAGTGTACTTTGAGGGATAGGCGATATGAATGTTGTTGTG
The DNA here is from genome assembly GCA_044228165.1 of Pyrinomonadaceae bacterium. Taxonomy (GTDB): domain Bacteria; phylum Acidobacteriota; class Blastocatellia; order Pyrinomonadales; family Pyrinomonadaceae; genus OLB17. The sequence goes on from JBGAVK010000059.1 coordinate 1,189, forward strand.
ATTACTTTCCAAAAGGCAATTGTTGATGATATTCAAATCGTTATCGATGGCAAACCACTTAATGGACTCATGGTAGCTGGAAGCCATTCAGAGCAGGTCGAAACGCTCGACGATGTTCTCGTGATCGAAGTACGCGCGGTGAATTCCATTAGTAGCGTAGACACAATAAAGAATATCAAGCATGGAGATAACTTTACTTACATGATCTCCAGAGATGACGGCCGTGATTTGAACATGGAGCGAAAATACGGTTTCAGCGATTCGAACTAGGATTCATTAAATGAGATAGTCCACAGTCGCTTTATGCATTGAACGTCGCATTCACACTTCACTCAACGCTAGACTAGGACAACGACATTCCACTAACGCTAAAAGAAAGAGATAAAGACAATGAAAACACTGATCAAAAACGGGCGGGTTGTTACTGCGGTGGACGACTATCGGGCGGATATTTTTATTGACGGCGAGACGGTGACGACTATCGGCAAGCGGCTGGATATGGAGGCGGATGTTGTGCTGGACGCGTCGGGGAGGCTGGTGATCCCGGGCGGGATCGATCCGCATACGCATATGGAGCTGCCGTTTGGCGGAACGCACTCGTCGGACGATTTTTTTACCGGGACGCGGGCGGCGGCGTTTGGGGGGACGACGACGATCATTGATTTTGCGGTGCAGACGAAGGGCGAATCGATGACCGCGGGCGTCGATGCGTGGCACGCTAAAGCAGAGGGCAAGACGGCGATCGACTACGGTTTTCATCTCATCACGACCGAGTTTGAGGACGGCGACGAGAAAGAGATGTACAAGCTGATGGACGAGGGCATCACGTCGTTCAAGCTGTTCATGGCGTATCCGGGCGTCTTTTTGGCGGATGACGCGACGATCTTTCGAGCGATGTCGGCTGCAGGCCAACGCGGCGGGCTGATCTGCATGCACGCCGAAAACGGTATTGTTATAAACGAGATCATCAAACGATTTTTAGCCGACGGCCGCACTGCTCCGAAGTATCATGCACTGACGCGGCCGACCATTGCCGAGGCCGAAGGCGTTCATCGAGCGATCGCCATTGCCGAAATGGCCGAGTCGCCGGTTTACATTGTTCACTTAAGCTGCACGGATGCACTAAATCAGGTGCGGCAAGCGAGAGATCGCGGCATCCCGGCGTTTGCCGAAACATGCCCACAGTATTTGTTTCATTCAATAGACGATTACGGTGACGGATGGGACGGAGCGAAATATGTTATGACGCCGCCGCTTCGCGAAAAGCATAACCACGCCGAGCTTTGGAAAGGCCTCAAGATGGACGACCTCCAAGTCATCTCGACCGACCATTGCCCTTTCTGCATGAAGGAACAAAAGGAGCTGGGAAAAGACGATTTCTCCAAGATCCCGAACGGAGCTCCCGGGGTCGAGAACCGCATGAACCTCATCTACAACGGCGGCGTTGTTGAACAACGGATTTCTTTGAATCGTTTTGTCGAGCTGACCTCGACCGCCGCCGCGAAGATGTTCGGCCTCTTTCCAAAGAAGGGAACGATCGCCGTCGGCTCAGACGCTGACATTGTCATCTTTAACCCCGACACGGAACACACATTCGGCGTTGAAGCGGAACACATGAATGTCGATTACTCGTCCTACGAAGGCTGGAAGATGAAAGGCATGGTCGAGACTGTCTTGTCTCGCGGCCGCGTCGTTATCCAAAACGGCGAACACGCCGGCAAGGCCGGCGACGGGCAATTCCTGAAACGCGGCGAGTGTGTGAAGGCTTAGGGCGATCCTAATATGGAGAACATTGTTCCTACCGTCCTTCCTCTTGCATTTGTGGTTTTGGGTTTGTCTGGACCGCGGCCTTTATCACGATCGTAGTCAGAAGACTCTCTTTTCTGAAAAGCGCCTTAGAAACGACAGGAACAATCATTGACGTGGACGTAAAGCATTACAGGCCAAAGACATTCGGTTCTCCGGGTGCGACACACCATTACCCGACCGTTCGATTTCAAACCGCGGACGGACTGGGCGTCGATTGCAAGATCAATATGAGCTTTGGTGAGCGTTAAGAGTTGGGCCAAACTGTCAAAGTCAATTTCGATCCGGCGGACCCATGTAAACGCACCCAATTGGGCGACCGGCGATCACAGCCGGTCGGCACTTATGCGCTTTTCATTGGCGTCGGGTTTGTTATTTTTTCGATCGGACTTTTTTTGACCGCATATTCTTTCTTTTGATCGCTCGGCGCCAGACCCGCAACAATCTTTACTCTGAATCGAAAGGGGAAAAGGATCAAACTGGTCGCGTAGGCAACCTGTGTGGTCACACCTCCTTCGTCAAGAGGTTTCGTATTAAAGATCGTAGGCGTTCATGCTATCCAAACAAAAATATACCTCGGGGGCCGACATTAACTGACATTAGGCCCATTCAGTGCAAAAAGCCGGATTCATTACCAGGGAACTACGGGGCCAAAAGATCAGCATCCGAAGCGACGAGCCGTTTGTAAATAACCTCTATAGAGTTTAAAGGCCTAAGCGTGCCGCTTGCCGGATCGGTCGGATCTTGCGATACATTATATCTCCTGACCCGTCTTTGGAGCCTTCTCAAAGTATTATCATCCTCAATCGAAAAAAGATACGTAACTCTCGAATGGTTAAAAAGCGTCGTATCCGGAATCGGTGCGTTTGCCGAAATTGGGCTAGGCCCGTAATTGCCGTTGATCAAAGTTACGACTAGTTTGCCATCCGCGCGGCATGTCCAACTGCCGATCTCTGGTGAACTGCTTCCCAAATTAATTAAGTAATCCGGGGAACTGGTCGTATGCTGATCGGCCGAACCGTCGGTATGCAGGTTCAGTTGGCCTACGAAAGTATGCACGACAGATCCGTCGCCAAAAATATCCCGTGCAATGTCCTGTACTGTGTACGACCCCACAAACTTGCCGTTTCTGCAACTTGAACTATCGGCAAATGCCGGTGTCACCATAAGTGCCGCCAACGTAAGCATCGCTAATATGATTTTCTTGAACATGCTAACTTCCTCCGTTTTGCAAAAAATTGAGATATGTCGTTCGCGCGAACGCCCTGGTTTTCGAATTCTTAGTTTTGAAAGTGTTCAAAACAGAGATCCGTTGCCAACGCTTTCTGAGAGTTGATTTTTCGCCACTATATCAACTTTCGCGAGTGGATACAATAAATTGGTAGTAAATGAAGGGTCAGAGTTAGAATACGGACGATAACCAATTATACTCAGTTGATATAAAAGTTGTTTCGAAGGAGTTTTCATGAACAAAAAGGATCGTGATCGCACAATCTGGCTCTCACCGGTCGTTCTCGATAGCGGCTTTGGTGTGCAATTTCGCGACGATCATGTCCATGTTGAGCTAGGCAAGGATTTCAAGGTTGAACCGCACAACCGGCAAGATCTGTGGAATGTGATCGGCGACGCTTGTGAAAAGCACAATTCGCACCGCGTGTTGGTTGAGGGCTTTCTGCCGGAGGGCGAACGTGAGACATCTGACGTGATCGATGCCGGGCAAAAGACCGCGACCGTCCCAAAACTTTGGCTTGCATTCGCCATTAAGGATTTTCAACCAAGCGCCCAGACCGAGCTATACCAGGTGATCGCGGCGTCCCGCGGCGTTCGGGTGAAATTTTTCAACAACAGAGAACAGGCTCTCAAATGGCTGCGGCACAATTCGCCCGATTAGTTCCGTGCAGGATCAACCCAAAGGTCGAAGATCGATGATACCCACCACAAGATCAAGCCATTAAGATCTCTTCACCAAATAACGCCAAAAAGCGAAAAACTCAATATCTATTATTCACCGCAGAGGTAACGGATTTGTGACCTTTGTCCTAATCAGCAAAGACGTAAGGCCTTAATCTCACCTTTGGGAGGATCATATTTATCTATGGCAACGACCGGCAAAAACAGCAAATACGTGTACTTCTTCGGCGGCGGCAAGGCCGACGGGAATGAATCAATGAAAGATCTCTTGGGCGGCAAAGGCGCCAATTTGGCTGAAATGGCCGGCCACCCGAAGCTCAAACTGCCGGTGCCGCCGGGGTTTACGGTTACGACGGAGGTTTGTACTTGTTTGACAGCTCACAAAAAGACTTATCCCAAAGAGCTAAAAGCTGAGGTTGAGGCGTCAATGCTTCGGATGGAGAAACTAACGGGAAAGACATTTGGCGACGATAAGAATCCGCTGCTGGTATCGATCCGTTCCGGGGCGAGGCGATCGATGCCCGGAATGATGGAGACTGTGCTGAATGTGGGGCTAAACGAAAAGACAATACAGGGCTTGATCGAGCAAAGCGGTGACGAACGGTTTGCGTACGATGCATATCGACGTTTGATCATGATGTATGCCGATGTGGTCATGGAAAAAGGGGCAGGAATTGAGCCAAAAGGCGGCAAAGGAATACGCAAACTGCTCGATGAAATGCTCGAAAGTGTAAAGGTAAAACAAGGTTACAAGAGCGATACCGACCTAACCGCGGCAGACTTAAAAGCTTTGGTCGTAAATTTCAAGAAGACGGTCAAGAAGGTCATGGGGACAGAGTTCCCGGAGGATCCGAGGAGCCAGATGTGGGGAGCGATCGGAGCTGTATTCAACAGTTGGAACGGAAAGCGTGCAGTTGAGTATCGAGCCATTGAAAACATTCCTGACGAATGGGGCACAGCGGTAAATGTGCAAGCGATGGTGTTTGGAAATCTCGGTTCGGATAGCTGTACCGGAGTAGCTTTTACGAGAAATCCAGGAAATGGCGAGAACCGCTTTTACGGCGAGTTTCTTGTCAACGCTCAGGGCGAAGACGTTGTCGCAGGTACACGTACGCCGTCGCCCGTAAATGAATACTCCAAGAACGCGCAGAGCAAACAGTTCAAGACGCTTGAGAAATTGATGCCGGAGCTTTACAGCGAGCTGTTTGAATATCAAAAACGGCTCGAAGTGCACTACAAGGATATGCAGGACATTGAGTTCACAATCGAGAAAGGCAAGCTCTACATGCTGCAGTGTCGCGTCGGCAAACGAAATGGAATAGCTTCGGTCCGGATGGCGACTGAAATGTACGCAGAGAAGCTGATCGACATTAACACGGCTATCAATCGCGTCGGCCCGAATCAGCTCGTCGAACTTCTGCTTCCGATGCTTGATCCGAAGATCGAACTTATTACAAAACCGATCGCCAAGGGACTGCCGGCCGGGCCGGGCGGGGCGCGCGGACGGGTGGTCTTTTCGTCACACGACGCGGTCGAATGGGCGAAAAAGGGTGAACAGGTGATCTTAGTTCGTGAGGAAACTTCGCCCGAGGATGTTGACGGAATGCACAAGGCGGAGGCGATCCTGACATCGAAGGGCGGTATGACATCCCACGCGGCTCTGGTTGCCAGGGGCTGGGGCAAGTGCTGTATCGTCGGCTGCGGCGACATCGAGATCAACCACGACGCACGGAATTTCAAGGTAAAGGACGGGACGGTCATTCGCGAAGGCGACTGGTTAAGTTTGAACGGCACCAAGGGGCTTGTTTACGCCGGAAGTTTGCCTCTGGTGGATATCGATCTTGATAAGAATCAATCGTATAAGGACCTGATGAAGCTGGTCGATAAGGTAAAAACAATGGGTGTTCGTGCAAATGCCGAAACTCCTGAGGACGCGACACAGGCTCTGAAATTTGGTGCCGAGGGAATTGGCTTATTTAGAACCGAGCATATGTTCTACGGCGAAGGCGGTGAACGGCCCTTGTTCCTCCTGCGAAAGATGATCGTCAGCAAATCGGAAACCGAACGCCGTAATGCGCTAAATGAGCTATACAAATTCGTAAAGAAAGATGTTAAGGACACCCTTAAGGTAATGAACGGCCGTCCGGTAACCATCCGCCTGCTCGATCCGCCGCTACATGAATTTGTGCCACACGATAAAGAGAAACTGTTGGAATTAAGCAAGGTGCTCGACATCAGTATGAGTGTTTTGAAGCGTAGAGTTATCGCTCTCGCGGAAAACAACCCCATGCTAGGCCATCGCGGCGTGCGCCTTGGGATCAGTTATCCGGAAATAACGGAAATGCAGGTCAGAGCGATACTTGAAGCGACCGCAGAATTGATCAAAGCGGGAAAAAAGGCCCTGCCTGAGATCATGGTCCCGGTGACATCTACTTTCAACGAACTGAAGCATCAGAAAAAGATCGTCGATCAGGTTTACAAAGAGGTCTGTGAAAAGCGAAAGGTGAAAAAGATACCTTTCCTCTACGGTACGATGATCGAGACGCCGCGGGCGGCGATCAGGGCCGGATTAATGGCCGAGGTTGCGGATTTTTTCAGCTACGGGACCAACGACCTGACGCAGATGAGTTTTGGTTTTAGCCGCGACGACATCGGCGGATTTCTGCCGAAATATCTCGATCTCGGGATCTTGCCGTACGATCCTTTTCAAACTATCGATACTGATGGTATCGGCGAATTGATCCGTATGGGTATCGAACGGGGCCGCAAGGTCAAGCCCAGACTAAAGGTCGGCATTTGTGGTGAGCATGGCGGCGATGCCGACAGCGTGAAATTCTGTCATAAGCTGGGAATGGACTATGTAAGTTGTTCGCCATTCCGTGTACCCATTGCGCGCTTGGCGGCCGCGCAGGCAGCTATCGAAACCTGAGTTTATCGACTTGGCAGTCGTTTGAAAAAAGCGCATATTGTAGAGAATGAACATTCGACTTGCTGAACGTGAACTCAAAACCACTTTCGGAATTTTTACCGAGATACTTTATTATGACGGTCAGGCCGAGTCGATCGCGCTCGTAATGGGCGATGTTCGGCGGCAGGAAAATGTGCTCTGTCGGGTCCATTCTGAGTGTATCGGCGGTCACGTGTTTAACAGTATCGAATGCGAATGTGCCGAGGAAATGGCTGCCGCCCAGTCAGCGATCCAACAGGCCGGACGAGGCGTTATCATATACCTCGATCAGGAAGGAAAAGGCAACGGGCACCTTGCGCTGATGAAGAGTATTCCGTATAAGAAATCAGGACACAGCCAGGGCGAAGCATACGAGATGTCGAGTGCCGGATCGAGCATTTCCCGGTCGGGGTCGTCGCGTCGATCGCACCGTTCAATTTTCCTCTGATGGTGCCCAACTGGACAATGCCTAACGCCCTGGTTCTCGGCAATACCATGATCATGAAGCCGTCAGAGCTCGTTCCGCTGTCGGTCCTAAGAATGGCGCAGCTTTTGAAAGATGCCGGATTGCCCGACGGAGTGTTCAATATCATCAACGGCGGTAAGGAGATCGTCGAAGGAATCTGTTCCCATCCTGATATCGAAGCCGTCAGCTTTGTCGGATCGACAAAGGTGGCGAAGCTCGTGTACCAGCAAAGTACACACAACCTAAAACGCTGCGTCGCACTCGGCGGAGCCAAAAATCACCTGTTTGTTTTGCCCGATGCTAACCCGTCGATGACCGCAACAAATGTTACGGCGTCGATGTCGGGCTGCGCCGGACAGCGATGTATGGCGGCGTCAGCGATGCTGGCGGTCGGGAATGTTGATTTGATCATCGACCAGATCTGTGCCGAGGCTCGGAAGATAATTCCGGGCCAGAACCTCGGGGCCGTTATCTCACATGCTGCAAAAGAACGCATTGAAGGCTATATTTCCGAGGCTGAACGCGACGGGGCGAAAATACTTGTCGATGGCCGCGGCGTTGTGGTCGAGGGCAAAGAAGGCGGCACCTATGTCGGGCCGACAGTGATCGACTTTGTAACTCCCGACATGTCGGTTGCGACCGAGGAGATCTTCGGCCCGGTCATATCGATCATGCGCACCAACACCCTTGATGAAGCGATAAAGATCGAGAATGATAATCCATACGGCAATGCGGCGTCCGTATTCACGCAGAGCGGGGGCCTCGCTCGATATGTGATGGAACACGCGAGTGCCGGCATGATCGGCGTCAATATTGGCGTTCCGGTTCCGCGGGAACCGTTTTCATTTGGCGGTTGGAACGATTCGCGGTTCGGTGCAAACGATATCACGGGCAAGAGCTCGATCGAATTCTGGACGAAACTCAAGAAGACGACCACTAAGTGGAATCCAGAGGCGGGCGTTAATTGGATGAGCTGAGAGATGGCGCGAGATCAAAGAGTTCGACGGAGAGAAGAATTGACAAAGCTAAAATTGATAATAATAGCGGTTTTTATCGCGGCTACTCTTGCCTTTCTGGGACCGGCGGGAAATACACAAACTAAAGTTGAAACAGCCGCCCAGAAATTTAAGAGCATAAAGGTCCTGAATGACATGCCGGCCGATCAAATGGGAAAGGTCATGAACATGATCTCGGCTTCGCTCGGTGTAGACTGCAAGTTTTGCCATGCTTCCAATGACGGCGACTACGAGAAAGAGGGTTTTGAGCACAAAGACATGGCCCGCAAAATGATGAAGATGGTCTTCGATCTGAATAAAACTCAGTTCGACGGCCGACCCGAGATCAATTGCAACTCTTGCCATAACGGCAAATCACACCCGCAGCCGTCATTTCCATTAACGACCGCCAAACCTGCGGAAGAGCGGCCTAAACAGCCGGATGTGAAGCCAACTGTCGATGAAATTCTCGCAAAATATGAAGCCGCACTGGGCGGCAAGGAAAGAATAGCTAAGGTCACCTCGCGATCGATAAAAGCGACCCGCCTCGAACCTGACGGGAAGACAACGGAACCGGAAGAGATATTTCAAAAGGGCAGCAAGATCGCCGCCAATACGATTTACGGCAAATATGTAGTTTCGGAGATATTCGACGGCAAGGATTTCGTGAAATTAGGTGACAAAAGCAAGATCGATCTGAAAGCTGATGAGCTCGAACAGGGCAAACGCGAGGCGCAGTTGTTTACTAATCCGTATCTGAAACCAATATTCGCGACACTCGAGTTTCGATTTCTTGACAGGATAGACGGACGAGACGTCTATATGGTCCTTGGTACAACTGCGGATAAAAAGCGCGAGCGTCTTTATTTTGACGCAGCAACCGGTTTGTTGGTGCGTCGAGTCGCTTCGAGCCCGACTGTCATCGGTAACCACGTCCTGCAGGTCGATTATCAGGATTACAAAGATTTTGGCGGTGTGAAATTGCCGGCGACCGTTAAGTTTGCGATGCCGCAGATTCAGTGGACCCGAAAGATACTGGATGTCAGATCGAATGTCCAGGTGGACGACTCAGTGTTTCGGTCGCCGGTTGGAAAGGTCTGAATGTGAAATTTTCATTTGATGAAAGGGGGGCGATGAATAATCTTTTGGTGGTAGAGAACAAATTTCAACTTATTATGCTTGCGGTCCTAGGGGTTATCCTTGTTCCGCTTTCGCTCGGGATCTTATTTATGGGCGTTCGCTCCGGTATCAAAATAGTGCCGGTGGCGTTGGGAATAATTTCGCTTATCACATTTGCTGCGGTTGTTTTGCTCTATCTTAAGGGGCGGGGGAAGTCGGTGACGTCGTTCACTGAGTCCGGACTCAGCCGCAACGACGGAAAGGTGTTTTTATGGTCCAACCTCCGCCGTGTCGTCGATAAGATGGCCAGCAGATCGGCGACGCGAAAGGGCTTGTGGCGAACGGAAATACAATTCAGCGACGGTTCGTCTGCGTGGATCATTCCTTCCAAGATCGCAAACTACGATGAGGTTCGGGCATTTGTCACGGGTCTCAATTGTGAGCATGCGCAGGAGGATGCTTAATCGCCCTGTAATTGAAATAATTCGGTGAAAACATATGTCAAGAATAGTTAAATGCGGGCTAATTCAGGCCCATAACGTTGCTCCAACCGACGCTCCGATATCGGAGATCCGACAGGCGAATCTAGATCATCAGATGAAGATGGTCGAAGATGCTGCTCGTCAGGGCGTGCAGATGCTCTGTTTTCAGGAGATCTTTACAACGCCTTATTTTTGCGCTGAGCAAACCACGCGTTGGTACGATGCGGTCGAGCGTATACCTGACGGCCCGACCGTAAAGCTGATGCAGGAAGTTGCCAAGCAGCATGGAATGGTACTGATCGTTCCTATCTATGAAGAAGAGCAGACCGGCGTCTATTACAACTCCGCGGCGGTAATTGATGCCGACGGAAAATATCTCGGGAAATACCGCAAGACCCATATTCCCCACGTAAATCCGGGTTTCTGGGAGAAGTTCTATTTTCGCCCCGGCAATCTTGGCTATCCGTGTTTTGACACGGCGTTCGCCCGGATCGGCGTTTATATTTGTTACGACCGGCATTTTCCCGAAGGTGCGAGATGTCTCGGGCTAAATGGTGCCGAGATCGTGTTCAATCCTTCCGCAACAGTTGCAGGACTAAGCGAATATCTTTGGAAACTCGAACAACCGGCACACGCTGTTGCCAACGGTTATTTTGTCGGCGCGATAAACCGAGTCGGCATAGAGGCTCCGTGGAATATCGGCGAATTTTACGGCCAGAGCTATTTCTGCGATCCTCGCGGACAGATCCTTGCCGAGGGCTCACGGGACCATGATGAACTCGTCGTCGCCGATCTCGAAATGGACAAGATCCGAGAAGTGCGGAACACGTGGCAGTTCTTCCGCGATCGAAGGCCTGATCTCTATGGAGCTATCGTGGAAGGTTGATGGAGTCATCGCGAGTGCAAAACGATAAAGAACACGTCGACATTGAATTCATGACGCGGCCCAACAGCTTGCCGATCGCAATTGGCAGTGTTGTTTTGGGAATAGTACTACTGTCGACTTTCTTTGCGCTCAAAAGACCAACGACGGGAATTGGTCTGACCTTGATTGGGGTTATCTTCTCGTCTGCATTTATCGTTCTTGGGATGTGGTTTCTGTACTCTGTCGTGGTTCGACGCCGTGAAACTCCGCGATCATTGTCGTCTGAAGGAGTCGAGATCGGAGGCGGCACGATCGTACCGTGGGCGAACGTAACATCTGTTGAACAAAGGCCGCCAGTATACCCAAACGGTAACCTTACCGAACAAACCGATATTAAGTTCCAGAACGGCAAGATCGCGAGTCTGTCGAGTGATTGGGTCTCAAATTTTTTCGAGGTGAACGAATATCTTACTAAAAAGTCGCGTGAAGCTAGGATCGAAACGCCCGTCGGCTCTCCGGCGACAGCCAACTTACCTCACGAGGATCAATCGCCACGGCCTACAGTGCCGGGAGAGGTCGTGCCCCGTCCACAACTCGGGCAGGTGAAAGGTGTATCGGAAATGGGCAGCATTACGGTAGAGTTCAGTATGGCCCAGACTATCTATGTGTTAATAATTACACCCGGATGCATTATTTTCGCGGCGTATCTTTTTAGCGTATTATTTGAGCCGTCTTCGAAACTCACGGGGTGGACATTCTATTTGGTTTTGCTCGTACCGATAGTATTCATTATTTTGGGCATTGCTTTTCCGTTTTTGATGAGACTCGGCCGCAGAAAAGTGGCTCGATCTTTCTCGGCACAAGGGGTGGAACTTTGGAACCGGACAGTTGTGCCCTGGAATGAGGTCACGGTAATAGCGGGCGGGACTCAGTTTATTAGCACGGGTAATGGCGGCGGTTCGAAGTACAGAAAGTTGGACATCAAATTCCGTGACGGCAGCGCCGTTTATGTATCCGGGTACTGGGCATCGAACTTTGGCGATGTCGAAAATTATCTTGCACTGATGCCCCACTATTATCCATGACGGAGGCCGCTAATCGATAAAGATGGATAATTCATTTTGCACACCGCTCGACGTTACACAGATCGAGCAGAATTTCTCGGAGATCAATCCGGCATTTACGGCGGCCGAGGCGATGCATGAGGCGAATAGGTGTCTGTTCTGTTATGACGCACCTTGCATTCAGGCTTGTCCGACGGGCATTGATGTGCCTTCGTTTATTAAGAAGATCGCGACCGGGAATCTGCATGGTTCAGCACGCGTTATTTTCGACGCAAATCCTATCGGTGCGAGTTGTGCGCGAGTCTGTCCGGTCGAGGTGCTTTGCGAAGGCGCATGCGTTGAGAAGACTCTCCTCAACAAACCCATTGAGATCGGACGTCTGCAGCGTTATGCGACCGACTTTGCGATCGAGAGTGGTCGCCCGTTGTTTACCAAAGGTGAATCGAATGGAAAGTCGGTCGGTATCGTCGGATCCGGGCCGGCCGGGCTTTCGTGTGCGACCTATCTTGCCCGCCTCGGTTACGACGTGACCGTCTATGAGAGGAAAGCCCAAGCCGGCGGCCTCGATACTTACGGAATGGCCGAGTACAAGATGCCAAAATCGGTATCGTTGAGTGAGGTCGAATATATCGCCGGCCTCGGCGTAAAGTTTATCCTGAATACTCAGATCGTCCGCGGAGCGACGCCGGATTCCGAAGTGCTCGGCGAAGTCAATACCGTCGGCTTCGACGTGCTTGACGAGTGGCATGATGCGATCTTTTTGGCGACCGGACTCGGTGGGACCAACAGACTCAATATTCCTGGTGAAGATCTTGATGGTGTTTATGACGCCCTTGAGTTTATCGAATTGATCAAGACGCGCGATTGGAAGAGCGTACCTCTTGGCAGAAACGTGGCGGTGCTCGGCGCCGGAAATACGGCGATCGACGCAGTTACCCAAGCAAAGCGGCTCGGTGCGGACAAGGTCACGCTGATCTATCGGCGCACCGAGAAAGACGCCCCGGCATACGAATACGAGATGGAATTGGCCCATAAAGACGGTATCGAGTTTATGTGGCAGACTTTGCCACTCGAGTTTCTTGGCGATGGACGAGTCGCCGGAATGCGGGTCGCGGATGCGGCCGGTTTTGAGAGCGAGATCGCCTGTGACCAAGTCATAAATAACGTGGCTCCGACCGATGCTCCGATGCCGGAGATCAGGAAGGCGATCGCAATCCGCAGATAATGATGGTCGAAGACGCTGCCCGTCAAGGCAATGCAGATGCTCTATAACGAAGAGGGTCTTCGTCCGTATTTTTGTGCCGAGCAGACGACGCGTTGGTACAGGGCGGTCAGGGCACGCCCCGACGGCCCGACGGAAACTCGAACAACCGGCACGCTGTTGCCAACGGTTATTTTGTCGGCGCGATAAAATCGGCATAGAGGCTCCGTGGAATATCGAATTTTACGGCCAGGATATGCGATCCTCGCGGACAAAGGAGCTCACGGACCATGATGAACTCGTCGTCTCCGATCTCGAAATGGACAAGATCCGGGAAGTGCGCGTGGCAGTTCTTCCGTGATCGAAGGCCTGATCTCTATGGGATCGTGGAAGGTTGATACCTCGGTGCAAAAATACGTCGACATTGAATTCATACGCGGCCCAACAGCTTGCCGATCGCAATTGGCCGTGTTGTCTGGGAATAGTTTTACTTTCTTTTCAAGACCAACGACGGGAATTGGGCTGACCTTGATTGGGGTTATCTTCTCGTCTGTTTTGATACGGCGTGTGGTTTCTGTACTCTGTCGTGGTTCGACGCCATGAAACCTCCGGCATTTCGTCTGAAGGAGTCGAGATCGGAGGCGGCACGATCGTACCGTGGGCGAACGTAACATCTGTTGAAAAGGCCGCCAGTCTACCCAAACGGTAACCTTACCGAACAAACCGATATTAATCCAGAACTGCAAGATCGCGAGTCTGTCGAGGACTCAAATTTTTCGAACGAATATCTTATTAGAAAGTCGTGAAAGCTGGGATCAACCTGCACATGCTCACGAGGATCAATCGCCACGGTCTACAGTGCCGGGAGAGGTCGTCCGTCCACAACTCAGACAGAGTGAAAGGTGTATCTGGGCAGAACGGTAGAGTTCAGTATGGCCCAGACTATCTATGTGTTAATTTTACACCAGATGCATTATTTTTCTGCGTATCTTTTAGCGTATTATTTGAGCCGTCTTCGAAACTCACGGGGTGGACATTCTATTTGGTTTTGCTCCCCGTGATCATTATTTTGGGACGCTTTTCCGTTTTGATGAGACTCGGCCGCAGAAAAGTGGCTCGATCTTTCTCGATATGGACAACCGGACAGTTGTGCCCTGGAATGGGTCACGGTAATACACTCTGGCAGTTCTTCAGAGTTGGATCAAATTCCGTGACGGCCGCCGATGTATCCGTACTGGGCATCGAACTTTGGCGATGTCGAAAATTATCTTGCACTGATGCCCCAGTATTCTATGACGGAGGCCGCTAATCGATAAAGATGGATAATTCTTTTGCACACCCGCTCGACGTTACACAGATCGAGCAGAATTTCTCGGAGATCAATCCGGCATTTACGACGGCCGAGGCGATGCATGAAGGCGAATAGGTGTTTGTTCTGATATGACGCACCTTGCATTCAGGCTTGTCCGACGGGCATTGATGTGCCTTCGTTTTATTAAGAAGATCGCGACCGGGAATCTGCATGGTTCAGCACGCGTTATTTTCGACGCAAATCCTATCGGTGCGAAGTTGTGCGCGAGTCTGTCCGGTCGAGGTGCTTTGCGAAGGGCGCATGCGTTGAGAAGACTCTCCTCAACAAACCCATTGAGATCGGACGTCTGCAGCGTTATGCGACCGACTTTGCGATCGAGAGTGGTCGCCCGTTGTTTACAAAGGTGAATCGAATGGAAAGTCGGTCGGTATCGTCGGATCCGGGCCGGCCGGGCTTTCGTGTGCGACCTATCTTGCCCGCCTCGGTTACGACGTGACCGTCTATGAGAGGAAAGCCCAAGCCGGCGGCCTCGATACTTACGGAATGGCCAGTACAAGATGCCAAAATCGGTATCGTTGAGTGAGGTCATATATCGCCGGCCTCGGCGTAAGTTTATCCTGAATACTCAGATCGTCCGCGGAGCGACGCGGATTCCGAAGTGCTCGGCGAAGTCAATACCGTCGGCTTCGACGTGCTTGACGAGTGGCATGATGCGATCTTTTTGGCGACCGGACTCGGTGGGACCAACAGACTCAATATTCCTGGTGAAGATCTTGATGGTGTTTATGACGCCCTTGAGTTTATCGAATTGATCAAGACGCGCGATTGAAGAGCGTACCTCTTGGCAGAAACGTGGCGGTGCTGGCTGAAATACGGCGATCGACGCAGTTACCCAAGCAAAGCGGCTCGGTGCGGACAAGGTCACGCTGATCTATCGGCGCACCGAGAAAGACGCCCCGGCATACGAATACGAGATGGAATTGGCCCATAAAGACGGTATCGAGTTTATGTGGCAGACTTTGCCACTCGAGTTTCTTGGCGATGGACGAGTCGCCGGAATGCGGGTCGCGGATGCGGCCGGTTTTGAGAGCGAGATCGCCTGTGACCAAGTCATAAAAGCGATCGGACAACAAAAAATGGCGTCATTTTACCGAAGTTTGCGGCGTCGCCGTCGACGGAAAAGGGCGTGTTTCGGTAAACGAACAAATGCAGACGTCGAACCCCAAGATCTTCGCCGGCGGCGACTGTGCCAATGGCGGAGCCGAGGCTGTCGATGCCTCGCAAATGGGGAAGCTGGCAGCACAAGGAATTCATCAGGCGTTGACCGGCGAGGCCGTCAATTTTGCGGGAGCTAAATAATGGCAGATTTAACCACAAATTTTGCAGGGATAAAATCTCCTAATCCGTTCTGGCTCGCTTCGGCGCCGCCTACTAATATGGGGCCGATGATCGAGCGGGCTTTTGATGCCGGTTGGGGCGGGGCGGTTTGGAAGACTTTGGGTGAGCCTATTACCAATGTTTCTTCGCGTTTGGCGGCTCTCGATCAGGGGCCGGTGCGGATGATCGGGCTTAATAATATTGAGCTTATTACGGATCGTTCGCTTGAGGTCAATCTTAAGGAGATGGCCGAGTGTAAGCGGAAATATCCGAACCATGCTGTCATCGCTTCGCTGATGGTCGAGTCGAAAAAAGAGGCTTGGCAGGAGATAACCAAGAAGACTCAGGACACTGGCTGCGATGCGTTTGAACTCAATTTCGGCTGTCCGCACGGTATGTCTGAGCGCGGAATGGGAGCCGCGATGGGGCAGGTGCCGGAATATACCTGCATGGTGACCGAATGGGTCAAGGAAGTCTCGGACATACCGGTGATAGTCAAACTGACACCGAATGTCACGCATATCGTACCGCCGGGGCATGCAGCTCAACGCGGCGGAGCCGATGCCGTATCGCTGATCAACACGATCAACTCGGTGATGGGCGTCGATGTCGATACGATGATCCCTTATCCGAACGTCAACGGCATGGCGGCTCATGGCGGTTATTGCGGCACGGCGGTCAAGCCGATCGCTCTCAATATGGTCTCGGAGCTTGCCCGTGATGCCGAATTCAATATTCCGATATCGGGCATTGGCGGCATAAATACCTGGCGCGATGCGGTCGAATTTATGCTGCTCGGCGCAGGCAATGTGCAGGTTTGCACGGCGGTGATGCATTATGGTTATCGCATTGTCGAAGACATGATCGACGGGCTGAACAATTATCTCGATGAGAAAGGCTTTGCTTCGGTCAACGACATCATCGGCAAATCCGTCCATCGCGTGACCGATTGGGGCAATCTCGACCTCAACTACGACGTCAAGGCCCGCGTCAACGAAGA
>JBGAVK010000060.1:0-17892 GCA_044228165.1 Pyrinomonadaceae bacterium
AAAAACACCGCAAATCATGGCATCTGGGTAATGTAGAGGTCGTTTTAGATGAACTGCCGTTCGGCTATTATATGGAGATCGAAGGCGAGATCGATGACATTCTAAAGGCTGAGAAAATGCTCGGTGCTGACAAACTCGATCTCGAAGCCCGCGGCTATCCACGATTAACATTGAAATACGGGAAGGTCGTCGATGGTGTGTCCGAATCCAGGTTTGCCAAAAAGACGGCCGCCTAGCCCGGCGTTTCTGATCCTACAAAGAACATTTGCGAATCAAACCCGCCTTTGCCCCTTGAAACAGGTTTTTTATAACTGCCCTCCGGAAATAGTATGCGGGCGTTTGTCTCGTCCCGCAAATAGGCATCCAAAACGACGTCTTTGAGGTACCCTCTGATCTCAGGATCGATTATCGGTGTCACAACCTCGACCCTTCGGTCAAAGCTGCGGTGCATCGGATCGGCACTCCCGATATAAACCTCTTCTGCTGCAGCGCCGCCGTTCGCAAAATACATAATGCGGCTGTGTTCGAGAAATCGGCCGACGATCGAACGAACCCGGATATTTTCCGACATTCCTTTGACGCCGGGACGCAGCGCGCATATCCCCCGAATTATCAGATCGATCTCGACTCCCGCACAGGACGCATCGTAAAGCTCATTGATAAGCAAGACGTCTGTGAGACTGTTCGCTTTGATCGTTATCTTTGCATCCTTTCCGTCGAGTTTGTTCTTTTTCTCACGCCTTATTAATGCAAGCAAGCGTTCCCTCAGATTCAGAGGTGCCACGATCAGCCGATTGTATTTATCCTGCTGAGAATATCCGGTCAAAAAGTTAAACAGGCTCGTGGCATCCTCGCCGATCGCTTCATCTGAAGTCAAAAGGCCGATATCCGTGTATAGCCGGGCGGTAAACGGGTTGTAGTTGCCCGTCGCCAGGTGAACGTAGCGGACGAGCTTTTCTTTTTCCCTTCTGACTACCAGCAGCACTTTCGAGTGAGTTTTGAGCGTGCTGATACCGTAAACGACATGAACACCTTCGTTCTCAAGCCTGCGAGCCCATTCGATGTTATTTTCCTCGTCGAAACGCGCTTTCAGTTCGACCAATGCAGTAACCTGTTTACCTAGGCGGCTTGCCCGCATTAGCGAATTTACGATCGGCGAATCTTTGCCCGTCCGATAAAGACAGATCTTGATCGCCTGCACATCAGCGTCTTCGGCGGCCTCAGCAATAAAATCGGCCACCGTGCTAAACGACGTGTATGGATGGTGAAGTAATACATCCTGGCGTCTGATCACGTCAAAGATGTTCTCTTTCTTTTGCAGCGGCGCCGGAACAACCGCTGCGATCGGTTTTTCTTTCAGCCGCGGCCGGTCAAGCCCGTAAAGCTGCATCAGGTCCGGAATATCAACAAAGCCCTCTATACGCTCGATTTCATTATCAGAAAGCCCGGTACCGGTCGCCAGCAACCGGACCATTTTATCGGGCATGCTGGCAGAGACTTCGAGGCGAACGGCAAAACGGTCGCGGCGTCGCTGCAATTCGCGTTCGAGCGTGCGGAGCAGATCGCCTGCCTCATCTTCGCGGAGTTCGATATCCGCGTCACGAGTTACCCTGAATAGGTACGCCTCGCTCGTTTTCATATTCGGAAAAAGCTCGTGAACATTGGCGGCGATCACTTCTTCGAGCAGCGCAAAGCGGCATTTTCGTTTGTCGATCGGTATCAAACGCGGAACCGAGGGCGGCAGCTTAATTCGAGTGAACCGCTTCTGTTTATAGAGGTGTTTCAGATTTTCCTGCGTAACTGTCCGGTTAGGCTCGATAAAGAGCCCAAGATTGAGGCTCAAATTCGAAATATACGGGAACGGATGGCTCGAATCCACTGACTGCGGCGTCAAGATCGGAAACAGGTTATTGCGAAAATATTTGTCGAGCGACTTCCGCTCTTTTGCATTTAGAGTGGCGTATGACTCGACAGTAATTCCGGCCTTTGCGAGCGACGGCAAAACATTTTCACTAAGATACGACACCTGCCGCTTAAGCATAGGACGCAAACGTGTATATATCTCTGCGAGCTGCTCCGATGCAGACATCCCATCGGGTGAAAGCTCGCCGACGCCTTCCGCGATCTGTTCCTTAAGTCCCGAAACGCGGATCATAAAGAACTCATCAAGGTTGGTCGAAAAGATAGAGAGGAACTTCAGCCTCTCGAGTACCGGCTGGGCAGGATCGGTCGCTTCCTCCAGGACACGCCGGTTAAAATCGATCCAGCTCAATTCCCGATTGAAAAGCCGCCTGCCATCCGCCTCGGTCTGGGCAACGGCCTCCTGAACTGCTTTTGAATGTGTCTTTACTGTTTTCGTATCGTCAAGGGTCATATACGGCGGGCTTGATTATAAAGGAAGCCGCCGCCATAAGAAAGAATTTTGATGTTAAATCTTTTTGTCGAAAATGTTACGTCCTTTTATCATCGATGGTGATTGTGCGAGGATCGTCACCATCTCCCTCGATCGTTATCTTTATTGATCTATTCTCAAATGATCTGTCGCCGAGCCGGTCAGCCCACTCGATGATCGTCACGGCATTCTCGTTTTCGAAAATTTCCTCGAGCCCTACTGCCGATGCCGGATCATGAGCCCGATCGAGCCGCCAAAGGTCGATGTGATACACGTCGAATTGAGCGGTCTTATAAAGGTTAACAAGCGCAAAGCTCGGGCTCGTGACTTCGTCTATGTCAAAATCGAGGGCATTCAAAATGCCCTTCGTCAGCAAAGTCTTTCCCGCACCGAGCCCGCCATAAAGCAGTATCAGATCACCGCCACTCAACGTTTTCGCCAAGCTTTCACCATAAGCAAAGGTATCGTCGGGGGTTTCACAAATAAGCACTTTTTCGTTCATTAATAAAAACAAAAGGATAGACAGAGTTTACAGGATCTCCTAATCCTGCTCAGTCTGTTCTAGTTGCCGCCCAGTTGTTCAAATACATCTGTAAGACATTCACGCACGTCCGACGCCGTCATGACACGTTTGCCAAATTTCTTTTCAGCGATGTCACCAGCCATTCCGGCGACAAAAACCGCCGCGATCACCGTTTCAAAGATGTCGATCCCCGACTTTGAGGCCTGAGCGGAAAATCCGGCGATAATGCCCGTAAGCGTATCGCCATTCCCTGCCTTCCCCAGCCCCGAATTCCCCGTCGGATTCACAACAACCCGGCCATCGGGCGACCCGATCAGAACGCGTTCGCCTTTCAGAACGAGGATGACATTTTGTTCCCGGCAGAAGTTTCTAACGGTGGCGACGCGGTCTTTGATGACCGCTTTGTCGTCGGTACCGAGCAACCGCATAAACTCGCCTTCGTGCGGGGTAAGAATCAGCGGATGTTCGGACTTCTGCATTTCACTGGTAAACGGCGATAGCAAATTGAGAGCATCGGCATCAACAATAACCGGCTGCCGGCGAACATCAATCACATTCTCGACAAGAACCTTTGTGCTCTCATCCTGCGACAAACCGCATCCGATCGCTACCGAATCCGCCTTTTCGAGCAAATCTCCGAATTCGTCAAAAGCCGCTCCGGAGATCGAACCATTAACGGTCTCATCCACGCCACGAACCATCACATCCGGCAAAATACGCGATGTTACCGACTCCTTTGACGACTGCGGCGTTACAACAGTCACCAGTCCAACGCCTGACCGCATCGCCGCATTCCCCGCCAAAACCGCCGCCCCGGAATAATTCTCCGAACCTGCGATCACGAGCGTGTGCCCCCGTTTGTTTTTGTAATCGCCGCTCGAAAACGCGGTCTTTTTAAGCCAGTTTCGGGCATCGCCGCGTTCCGTCAGATAGAGCTGCGACGGCTGCTCATCGGTCAATTCCTGCGGCGAACCGATATTCGCAACGAACAATTCCCCGTTGAATCGTGACGACGGTGCGAGAACATTTGCGGCCTTTGGTGCTGTAAATGTGACAGTGGCGGCAGCCTTTGCGTTTGGTCCGATCGGCTCACCTTTGTCAGCGTCTAACCCTGACGGGATATCGATCGAAATCATCGTCGGCCCGTGATTGTCTAACCGCTGAACGATCTCGGCATATTCCGCCGTGAGTTCACGTTGCAACCCGGTCCCAAATAATGCGTCAACGACGAGATCGATCTCGCCGCTTGAAAGGATCATTTCGAGCACTGGGATCAGATCCTCATCGCTCTTATGAACCAAGAGCTTGTTAGACTCTCCGCCCGACGTCGCGACATTTCGGTCGATCGAGCAAAGAATATCGAAATTCGTTCTCGCGTCGCCGACAGTATCGGCGACCCGTCCAAAGATCATAATTGAAACAAAGGCGCCTGATTCCCAAAGTATTCTTGACAACGCCGCTCCGTCGCCGCCGTTGTTGCCCTTTCCGCAGAGAATCAAGATAGATCTGCCCTTAACAGAACCGCCCAGTTTTTCGGTAACGACACGTGCGACGGCGTGTGCGGCGTTTTCCATCAAAATTATGGACGGAATTCCGTATCGCTCTGTCGTCAGGCGATCGACGGTACGCATTTGCTCGGCTGTCAGAACCTTTTGCATCCTTTTTAATTTAACACAGCAAATTTTAACGGTTAATTATTAAGCTCGAACAAAGGTAGGTTTCAAGACCCGCATTCGTCTGTTAATTAGCAACCAGTACTTTGGTTAATAAAAAAAGTAAAAAAATGCTTGACTCTGTAGTCGAGTACAGGCTTTACACTGTATTTGTCGGAGATAAACCGGCAATATTTTTTAACAACGAGAGGAATAATTACAATGAAAAATACAAATCAATTCGCTTCAGAAAACATCGGCCGTCCAACCGCGACATCCACCTGTGACGGAGCCTGTTCGTGTTGCAACTGTGCCGTCGGCGAATGCACCTGCGGATCAAATTGCAAATGCTGCAGTTGCGACACTTGCCAGTGCGGCTGATCTGAGGCTGGAAGTTGACCCAGTATTCTGGTATCAAAATGATAGGCATTATCGCCTGACTGAGAGCTCTCGCGGTTGGATAGCCAGCCGCGAGACATTTTTCACGAGATCAATATGAGGCGAGCATTTAGTTATATAGACAGAGATGACGAGTCCGACGGCACTCCGCTAATGAAGATAGGTGAGGTCTCAAAAAAGGCCGGAGTCGGCATCGAGGCCCTGCGGTTCTATGAAAAGAGCGGCATTCTCGACCGCCCGGATCGAACCTATAGCGGATATCGGATGTATCCGGCAGAGGTTTTAGATCGGATCGCTTTCATTAAACAGGCTCAGCTTCTCGGATTCTCTCTCGATGAGATCAAGCAGCTTATCGGGCAAAAACGAAAAGGCGAAAGCCCGTGCTTCGAAGCCCGTGAGATCATCCGGCGACGCCTGGACGAATTAAATGAAAAGATCGACCAGCTAGTAAAACACCGCGATGAGGTCACCGAAGCCCTTGCGGAATGGGATCAGAAGGAGCAGGTGGACGGTCATGTTTGCGGCCTGATCGAGGCGTCCCATATTGAAACTAATCTGGGCAAAAAGAAATTATGAACTCAGCCGCCGCTTTGAAAGGGATATTTTCTCAAATACTTTTCTAGTTGGTCGGCCTAACGGGCAGGCCAATTCCCAAATGCCCAGATCGCCCTTTTGGGGGCACAAAAATTGACCGCATTGTCTCGCTAACAATGCGGCCAAGGTTTGATATGGAGATTCAGAATAGACTTCCGGCGTATTCACCGTGGATAAAGGTACGCCACTGTGCTCTAACACGCTTTTCTTCCGTTCATCTTATAGAAAGGTCGATTCGATGCGGCCTTCCATTAAATTCATAAAAATGGTGATCCCGGGTGGATTCTAACCACCGACCTTCCACTTAGGAGGCGGACGCTCTATACAGCTGAGCTACGGGACCACATTATTGTCAGAACCGCCTCGGTTAGTGGGCGGTCCGGACGTCAAATCGATACTAATACGAACCCGCCGCTCGCGCGGCGGATTCCGACAAGCATTTACGAGTCATAGCGAATAAGGGACTTTACATCATAGCCGTCAAATTTGCTGCGGCCATTGAGGAAGTCCAGTTCAACCACAAATAGCAGCCCGGCAACGGTGCCGCCGACGCTTTCGACTAGATCACAGACCGCACGTGCTGTCCCGCCTGTCGCGAGGAGGTCATCAACGATCAATATTCGATGCCCTTGGCCGACAGCGTCTTTATGCATTTCGAGTGTGTCCTGGCCATATTCGAGGTCATATGAGATCGAGACTTTTTCGGCGGGCAGCTTTTTCGGTTTGCGCACCGGAATAAATCCTGCGCCGAGCTGGTAGGCAAGCGGCGTAGCAAAGATGAACCCTCGCGATTCGACGCCGATGATCGTGTCGATCTCCATTCCACGGCATTGTTCCGTAAGCGCGTCTATCGTTTGCTCGAGCCCCTCAGGGTCAAGTAAGAGCGTCGTTATATCGTAAAAATTTATGCCCGGTTTTGGAAAATCGGGCACTTCCCTAATTAGTTTTTTTAAATTGTCCATTCTTGTAATTGGTCTTTGAATACGAACCTATCTGATCCCAAAACAACGAAGGATCAAAATCAAAAACCCCTCATTCCTACCGTTCGATCCTAAATACTGGAAACAGACCGCTTGGGTCGAGAACGATCTCTTCGATAACTGTAACCCTCGAAAGCGTTGGCCCTGCGGCCAGATCATGTCGAAATGCTTCTACTGCCCCCGCACTGCCCTCGACCACAACTTCGACTCGTCCATCGGCGAGGTTCTTAACATACCCCCGGACCTGATGTTTTGCCGACGATCTCTGAGCAAAAAAGCGGTACCCAACCCCTTGAACCTCTCCGCTAATCAAATATTTTCGTGCGATCATCAAAACGGAGCCTTTTCTCTACTAACATTTTGGCAAGTTTGCACGCACAAGTGCAAATCATCGATCGCGGGTATTTGATTTACAAAACCGATCATTAGTGACAAAATTGCTCTAATGAAACTCCTCATCGCGAATTTTTGCCTGTTGCTGGTGCTGTCGATCGCCTCGTTCGCACAACAGCGGCCGCTGTTGACCGATGATGTAGATATTACGCCCGCGGGTTCGCTAGAACTTAGCGCCGGGGTTGATTTCTTTCAGGATGCAAAATTCCCTCTTTCGGGGATAAAGGGCGATCTGACCCGCGTCGGCGATATCCGTCTTCGCACCGGACTTGCCTCTAACGTCGAAATGCAGGTTGAGGGATCGTTGCAGAATTACGTCGCGATCAACTCTTTGGGCACTTCGGCGATACCGCTTACGCTTAACGGGAACTCGACAAATGATTTTGACGATTTCACCGTCTCCGCAAAGATAAAGCTGCGAAACGAAACCAAACTAATGCCCGCGATCGGGCTCAAGTTCGGCTTTCAAATGCCGAACACTAACCAGGCATTGGGCATCGGCACCAACCAGATCAATATTTTCACCAAGATACTGCTGCAAAAGAAGTTTGGCAGTGTCGTCAACAAAACTGCCCGCTTCAACGCCATGGGTAATATCGGCATCGCGATCATGACCGCTCCGATCGAACGGTTCACGCAGAATGATGTCCTGCTTTATGGCCTCGCCGGGATCGTTCGCGTTAGTAAGAACGTCAACCTTTTGAGCGAAGTAAACGGCCGCGTCAATACCCGCAGCGGAGCCGCTCCACTCGGCACCGAAAGCATCGGCCAGTTTCGTATCGGTGCTCAGGTGAAAGCGTCGGGGCTGCGATTTGATACTGCTGCTGCCTTTGGTCTAACCAAATACAGTCCTCGCACAGGTATTATTTTCGGCGTTACCTACACGTCAAAATCGATCTTCACACCAGCTAAATAGCTCGATCTAAATATTGATCGGTGAGTTTCCATGCCCTAATCCGGGCGACGTGCGTATCGCATTTGTGACAAATTCCTTTGCGAGGCGAACTGCCTCGTTTAGTGTACGTCCCCGGGCGAGGTTTGCTGCAACTGCGGCAGCCAGCACACAGCCGGTGCCATGGGTCGAGGTTGTTTCTATGTATTCTGATTCGACTGTCTCAACGATGCCGTCGATGAACAGATGATCGCGGGAAATCCGAGTTTCCTCAGCCAACCCGGTACCAAGTGGAAAGTGTCCACCTTTTATAAGCACATTTTTTGCACCCAGCTTTCTCATGATCTCGGCGGCTTCACAGATATCGTCTACCGACTTTATCGTCATTCTTGCGATTCGTTCGGCCTCCGGAATATTCGGTGTGATAAGGTTGGAAAGCGGAAACAACGCTTCGATAAGCGAACGCAACGCCTCGTCATCGATCAGATCAAAGCCGGAGGTCGAACGAACGACGGGATCGACAACAACGTTCTTTAACCGGCGTTCCGAGATCATCTCTGCCACCGTTTCTATGATCTCGGTCGTTGGCAGCATCCCCGTTTTCAAAGCCGTTACTTCAAAGTCATCAAAGACGGGCTCGGCCTGCTTTCGAACCGACGCGGCCGTTTGATGTACTGCCCCAAAAACACCTGTCGTGTTCTGAAACGTGACCGATGATATCGCCGCCGTTCCGAAGCAGCCGAATGCTGAAAAGGTCTTGATGTCAGCCAGGACGCCTGCTCCCCCGGAAGGATCGAGCCCCGCTATCGTCAGGCATACCGGCGGGATGGTTGTTCTAATTTCTCGCGTCATCTTTCACCTTGCGGCATATATCGGCCAGCGAAACAGGATCATTGAGAGACCGGATCGCCGCGATGCCCTGTGCACCCGCTTCGAGAACGGTAATGCAGTTTGCCTCGTCGATCCCGCCCAATCCGACAACTGGAAACGGATCAACTTTTAGACAAACCGTCCTCAAAGTTTGTAAACCAACCGAGATCTCTTTTCGCGGGGTTTGAAAGATCGGGCCAAATACCGCGAAGTCCGCTCCGATTTTTGCTGCATCCGCGACCTCGTCTCCCGTATGGGTCGAAACACCTATGATGAAATCCTTCGGAAATACATTTCTGACTACCTCTGCAGACAACGACCTTGACGTAAGGTGAACGCCATCTGCACCTGCTGCAAATGCCACGTCCGGCCTGTCGTTAACGAGCAATAGCGTCGCGGCGGGACGAGTGATAGTCGCGAGCGCCGAGGCAAGTTCGAACAAGTTTCGCGTGCAGAGTCGCTTCTCGCGGATCTGGATCATCGAAACGCCGGCATCGACTGCCAGCCTGCAGGTTTCAAGGATCTCTGCGTGCTTTAGAGCGAAATTCGAGTCTGTCGCCTCACCCGCGGTTATCAGATAAATTATCGGTAATTCGAAGCGAACGCTCACGTTCAGTCCTGCGTTCCCCCGCTTTCGAGCATTTTTACGCTCTGGTTGAAATGTGCCATCTCCCAAAACGCGATCAGCAAATTGACCACACCAAGGCCGGTGACGGCTCCGCGAAACCACGTCGACGCGATCACCCGGTGAACAACCGGGGCATGAATTTTATCCGATAGAAAGACTAGTAGAAAATTTTCGCCCCAAGGGCCAAAGAGAGCATCCCACGGCGACAAGATCAAATAGACCCCAAGCAGTATGCAGAGGATAATAAAAAAAATGACGGTCAGGCGTTCCACCATACCGTCAAAGTATAACCTTTACTATTATTTACCGACAAATGGCAGCCTTTAGTGATTCACGACGAGATTTTTGACCCGCTCAGCGACATCTCGAAAATCGACGTTCTCGGCATAGATCTTTTCGAAATAACGGGCTGCATCCTCTTCATCGCCATTGGCCTCGTGCGCGAGTGCCAACTCGTACCAAAGGCCGTGAAATTCATCGTCCGACACGTTCGGTGTATCCAGTGCCCGGTTAAACCACGTGATCGCGTGACGGGCTGTGCCGTTCTGCAAAAAGCAATGGCCTAGCAGGTTAGCGCATGAGAAAAAGTTGCGTGTCCCGTCTGTCGGGTCGGTAAAGTTCACAGCGTCCTGAAACTCAGCTATCGCCTGCTCGAGCAATCCCATTTCCTGATAAGCGATCGCCGTATTATAGTGCGTCTCAAAATCGCCTTCGTCAGCACTTTCTCCAGCCTCGAGTCCAAATTCCGAGCGGATCTCGTTGATGCCGATCGCATTGGCGACCACCTTTTCGACGATCTCGATGTGAGGCACGTCTTCCGCAAGCTCAGCTCCGATCTTACGGCGAAGTTCGGCAAATTCCGGCCGGTCGCCATATTGTGAAGCAAGCTCTGTGAGCGCTTTTTCCGCAAGTTCGTTGTAGTCGTTTTCTATATAGAACGTGACGCTATCGAGCTCTTTGGCGATCTTTTCTTCGTCAGCGACCGACAGCGGAGCCGGCTCGGCGATATTGTCACTTTCTGTGTCCAATTTGCCGTTCGTCGTCACGATCTCGGCGTGGACGATATCGCCCGCGCGTTCGATCTCGACCGGTTCGCCTTCTGAAGCGGCATCGGTGACCATCGATCCGCCGGGCAGATTGCCGTTCAAGAGAACCTCCCCTGCCAGTTTTTCGTCAGAGCCGAATTCGGCGACGATCTCGTTCAGCCGGTCTCGATATCGGGTCTCATGGGGCCTGATCACGATCAACTGGGTCAATGCAAAGCGTTCATCATCGACGGACCCGCCAGCTGTCGCGGCGGCATACAACCTCTCTAACGATAGACGAAGGCCGTTCTCATCATTAAGCCACGAATTGTAGCGAACAAGAAGGCGAAGACCGGAGAGTTGATTTGGGTTGCGTTCGAGGATCTCATTTATCCATTTTCCGCACTCATCGGCTTGACCGCCGGCGAGCAGGTATTCGCTGCTCATCGTGAGTATTCGGGCTGCCGATTCCGGATCATTGACATTCAAATAGATCCGGATGAGGTCGAGAAACTTCGGATAATTTGCCGGTTCGATCTCAACCAGTTTTATCACCGCTTTTTCCGCACCTGCAGCATTATTCGAATCGACACAACACTCGATCAGCAAATACAATACGTCACGATTATAAGGCTCATTCTCGAGGATCTCTTCGAGTAATAATGCTGCTTTGCCTGCCCTGCCGAGCGCTGTTTGTGCCTTGACGAGGCCGTTGAGGATCCTCAGATCGGACGACCGGATGTCAAATCCTTTCATTAGAGCCCGGATCGCTTCTTCGTGTTTGTTCTGCCGGCTAAATCGCGCACCTGCTTCAGCAAATGCCTCTACCGCATCGTCCCGTTGGCCTTCGCGAATATATGAATCTGCGAGATTTAGGCAGACCTCTGTGTTATTCGGATCGAGCAAAGCGATCTGCTTGTACATCGCCAGCGCCTCAAGCCGTCGGCCGTTCTTCTGGTAGTGCTCGGCAAGCGTCGTGTAGTGTGCACGAGCCTCGGACAATGAGCCTTTTACTTTATGAAGTTCCGCCAGTTTGGTCGCAACCTCAATAGAATCGGGCTGGATACGCGATATTTTGTTGTATATCGCGATCGCCTTTTGAGCAAAGCCCTGTTTGTTATAGTGATCGGCGACCTGGAAATAGCAATTTACAGCGTCCCTTTTGTCTGAGTTCTTTGCGTAAAGATCGCCCAGCATATTGAGCGTAGCGATGTCGCGCGGATCGTTATCTACCACGCCGCGATATTCCGAAATGGCCGCGCGTATCTTGCCTTGCGCGACAAACCGTTCGGCATTTCGCATCGCTTTTGCTTTATCGAAACTCATTTAGGTATTACAAAGTCTGCTTCTTTCAGGTGAACTGCCGGGCACGCCGCGCACAGGAACCGCGATTGGGTGACTCTAAATAGAGGGAGTTCACAGGTTTAGCCCACACGAACCTGTGTAATCAAATCTAGCACGCAACCATCGAAGTGTCAATCTTTTTTGGCATTGTTATGCTTAGTTTAACCCTCGGAAATGTGTATTTGACGATGTTGGCTCGATTCACCGGCCGCTCAATTTAATTATCGGTGCAGACATAATTTTGGTAACGCGTTCTGCGAGGTCGCTCCGATCAAATTACCGCTCGGAATTTCAAGTGTAATCCCAATGAATACTTGACTTACAGCGGAATTGGAATATACTCCCTATGTTCTATAAATGTTGTTTTGGTCTTGGATCTGGCGGACTATTTCCAGCTAAGTTCTCTTTTCCGTGTTGATTCCGTGAACTTATTTTCATTTCAATCTCTGGGGGCTATTTTTATCATGTTGGACTTTACTCGCACTCGCCGTTTCACTTCCGCACTAACCTTGATCTTTGCATCCGTTTTCTTCGGGACGCTCGTTTCCCCGAGTGCCTTGGCTGCTGAGCGACGTTCGCAAACGTGTTCGCCGCTCGATGAATTGATACGCGGCTTCGGATTGTCCGATAACACCCGTAGCACTTTGCCGATCTGTGCCGAAAACGGACTTTTAGGATCATTGAACAATAGTTCGAGTGTGAACGAGACATTATTTGCACCTATGGCACCGACGGTTGCACCGCTTTGGTACAATGGCGACCGCGATGGGACAACCCAGGCCCTGCCGAACGGCTTAAATTACGCAGGTTTTCCCGACGCGAGGGTTTACAGCGATTTTATTGTTACAAACCCGAACGGATGGATAGTTAGCTCACTTTTCTCAAATAATTTGATCACCAACCCGGCGAGCCCGGTCACGCAGGCTGCGTGGGAAATTCGCACTGGAGTCGGTGTTGGAACCGGTGGAACGTTGTTATATTCCGGTACGTCTGCCGCAACGAAGGTGGCCACCGGACGGTCGATCTCAGGTTTTAATGAATACACGATCAAAGTAAGCGGCTTGAACATCGTTCTACCCGCTGGCACATATTTCCTTAATGTCGCTCCTATCGGCCCGGGTGTCGATAATTCCTACCTTTCGGCAACGACGGGGCTCAATGCCATTGGCACACCGGCGGGGAATAATGCGAACGAATTTTGGCAGAACCCTGCCGGTGTCTTCCAGAGCACTTTTGGCGTGGGCAACGATTTTTCACAAGGTGTGATCGGCAATGTCGTGGTTCCGTGCGTCACGCCGTCAACGACCTATGTCGATGATGACTGGGCGACCTTGGTGACCGGTGACGACCCCCCAGGCCCGGCGACCTATTTCGGCTGCGACGCCTTTGCAACCGTGCAGGGCGGCGTGAATGGTGTTGCAACAGGTGGCAACGTGATCGTTGCTGCGGGAACATATAACGAGGCTCAAGTAGTGATCAACCGTTCTATGACCGTCACAGGAGCCGGCGCGGCGTCGACAACAATCAACGGCCTAAACACCGCGATCCCAAATGCGGGACTTGTTCGCATTGTGACACCGTCCGGCGACACCGGAACCGCAACATTTCAGGGATTCAAGGTCACGAATCCCGGGCTCAGCCCCGAGACCGGTGGCACCCACGTCGCGATCTACGCTCGTCCGCTGAACGCTGCGGCTAAGACGCGGATCACAAACAACACTATCCTCGGTGTGAATAGCAGCGATAACGGCTACTACACGATCTTGAACGTCGGGGCCGTCGAATTCGACCACAACATTATGACCAACATTGGGTTCAACCCGATAGTCATTGAGCGGGCCGGCGGGCCGACGGATGTTCACGATAACAATATTTCAGGGCATGCATCTACAGCCTATTTCAATTTCACGTACTTTGGCACGGATGTTACTGCCCAACAACGTGTCGCGAACAACACGATCAGCGGAGCGACCGCCAGCGCGATCGTTTTCAATAGCTCGTATCCCGCGGTTGCACCGTTTACGGGCCGATTCACAAACGTTTCTGTAACCGGCAACACGATCACCCAGCTTGCGGCTAATAGAACAGGCATTACCTTACTGAATCAGGTTGCCTCAGGAAACGGCCCCGCCGGTGCGATCGAAAACCCTGTCATATCCGGCAATACCATAACTGGAACCGGAGCGGCAAATAGTAAGGGCATCCGCATCAGCGGCCTCGTCACAAATCCGTCGATCACCGGCAACGACATTCGCAGCCTCGCCCGTGGTATTTCGGGTGAGGTCATAAATAGCCATTCGGCAACGGGCTCCGCTTTCCATCTAAACAATATCGTTGGAAACACAACCGGACTTTATTGGGATCCCACCGGTTCGGTGGATGCTGAGAATAATTGGTGGGGATGCAACGCCGGACCCGGCAATCCAGGTTGCGACACGATCGGTGGCGGTAACACGCTCGGAGCTGACACTGACCCTCGGATGATACTTGCTGTTTCGGCTTCGCCGGCAAGCGTTCCAATTTCAGGCTCGACAACTATCACTGCCGATATGACCAAAAACTCGTCCGCGGGCTCACCGATGGGGGCATTGCCTAATATCCCGGCGACTTTTTCCGCATCAAATGGCAACATGGCACCGGGCATGGGAACGATCACATCGGGGCTTGCGACATCGATATTCACATCAAATTCTGTTTACAGCGGTTCAGGGTGTGCGATGGTAGATAATCAGCAGATCTGCACACCTGTAACTGTAGATCTTGGTACAACGTCGGGCAAGGTTACACTGCAATTGAACGGTTCAGTGCCGGTTCCGGGCGTGGCTCTTTCCGCAACTGACGGCATGGCAACGGTTTCGGATACGAGTGATTCGAACGGTAACTATTCGCTCTTTGGATTCACACCCGGAACGTGGACCGTTACGCCTTCAAAAGCCCCGTATAACGTTTATTCTTACAACGGGATCTTTTCGAACGATGCGACGCTTGTCTCCCGTCATGTTGTTGGCCTGATAACACTTAATCCGGATCAGATAAAGGCGGCTAAGGTCGCGGGTCTCGCGAATCTGTCATCGTTTGACGCTGCTCTTATCGCCCAACACATCGTTGGTATACCGAACCCGATCAACAAAACAGGCAAGTGGTTCTTCACACCATCGTCAACAACACCGAACGTTCTGATCGATAATACGCAGAACTATGGTGCGACGCTGTTTGGGGATGTAAATGGCAGTTGGGATCCATTAGGGCCACGGCCGGCTTCGGTCCTGACAGATCCGGAACGCATTAAGAATGCGGTCCGCGTTTCGTTGCCGCGAATAAAAGCAGCCCCGGGGGCGGATATTTTCCTTCCGCTGATGATCGAGAACCTAAAGGGTCGTTTCGTCGATTCGTTCCAGTTCGATGTCGAATATGACCCGAACGTGATAACGCCGGCTGAGGCTGCTGCCAATATCGAAGGCACTCTCGCCGGCAATATGTCGATCGCCTTTAATTCCCCTCAAAAAGGATTACTAAAGGTCGTAGTGTATGGTGCTTTTCCTGCCTCAGGTGACGGCATTTATGTGAATTTACGGTTTCACTTGACCGGCGTAGAAGGCTCGGCCTCGCCGCTCTCGATCCGGAACTTTCGGCTAAACGATGGAACCGATGATATTTATGCGGTCGAAAGCCGGATCGTTGTCAGGTCGGCCGAAAGTGCGGATATCGCCCGTCGGTAAAACGGGAACCACCCCTTTATGATAGAAAAAGAGGCTGTCTTGAAGGGCGGCCTCTTTTTCTTCTTTAAAGTCAGCTTATCGAAGATCGTCGAATGGCGTCCCCCAGCCAATTTCTTTTGACTTGTAGCCAAATGGGCATATACTCGTCATTGAAAAGAAATACTTAATAATTTGTTCCGAATCGCGATTTCCCAAATTGCTCACCAATTGATCAGTTGTGATTCGTGATACCTAGAGGCTTCGAAGCCGGAGAATCCTAATTTATGTCAAACACCCGAAAATCAAGTCGTTCGTTCATTTCATTGATCGTTATGACTGCCCTTGTCGCTGTTTCCGCATTGGCGATCGCATTCACAGGGGTAGAAGCTGCCAGAACCAACACGGGCATCTTTAAGGCCCAGGGAAATAAACTCATCGGACATTCCGACAGGTCTTCCCTTCAAGCCTTGACTCACGGCAAGGGCGATCAGCGAAATGTCGGGAGCCTCTCCCAACAACCGGAAGGACAACTATCATATTTATCAAAAACGACGACTGGCAAAGCTGCCATGATCGGAACTTCGGCTACTTTCTCTACGTCCGGATCTGACGTTCCTTTTGTCGTTCCGTCAGGAGTCACTTCTATCAAGGTCCTTCTTGTGGGCGGCGGCGGCGGCGGCGCTAATGGCCATCAGGGCGGCGGCGGGTCAGGCTACGTCACTTCAGGAACACTGGCGGTCACTCCGGGCGAAACTCTGACGCTCAGGGTCGGCTCGGGCGGGAACGGCGGGGTCGTTCAGAATGGGACTAATACTATTGTTGGCCTTACCGCAGGATCGCCTTCCTATCTCAAGCGTGTATCAACAACGCTGCTCCAAGCTGACGGCGGAAAGGTGGTGCTCGGGATCAATTTGTCCGGGAATGACGGCGGTTCCGGTGGCGGGGCAAGCGGTAATGGGGGAGTTGGAGCGGCCGGCGGAACAAACGGTTCCAACGGTGGCAACTCATCCTATATCGGCGGTGCCGGTCAAGGTAATTTCACACCGACTCTTTCACTTTTCACACAAAATACTTTCACTGCCGGGAACGGCGGAGCTGGTGGAACCATGTCCCATGGCGGAGGAGGAGGCGGCGGCGGTATTCTGATGAATGGCTCCGGTCCCGCCGGATTAAACGGGAGCGAAATTACTAGCGGGAAAGGCGGCGACGGGTACGGTGGGGGCGGCGGTGCAGGTGGTTATAACTCTGGGTCAGGCCCACTCAGATTTGCAGGGGGGAACGGTGCTGACGGACTAGTTTATTTAGAGTGGAACCCGCCAGTTGTCAAAGTCGCGGTTATAACTGACCTTTTAAACATTACAGGATATTCTGCCGTTGTTAGTCAGCTAAATGATGACACGTATTTCGATTTCGATGCCGTGTTAGTTAACCCCGCCGATGTCGATACCGTGGCCGAACTAAACGCGTATGATGCCGTTGTCATAGGCGCTTCCGGCGACAGCGGTGCCGGCCCTAGCTATGAAACGTATTCGGCAGCGCTGCGTTCGTGGGTCGAAAGCGGCGGCGGCGTGGTAATGACTGGTTGGGGCCTATATGGAAATATATCCACCTCAGGCGCGACGCAGACAAACATGAACTCTATCTTGCCGGTTTTGCATGATAGTAGCAACGGATTTGGGATTGGAGCACCGTTCGGAATTGTACCTAATTCCACCGTTCATCCCGTAACAGCGGGTGTCACTCCTTTCACAGATACTTCCAATTTCGTAGAAGCACCGATCACCGGGCTCGCCCCCGGAACGACTGTTTTGGGTGCCTTCACCGGCGGCTCGCTCTTAAATGCCACGACTCGCAATACGATCGCCGTCCGGAACCCACTGGCCGGAAGATCGGTATATTTAGGCAATCTGTATACTGCGAAGAATAGCTATTCTAATTCAGGTCTTCGCTCAGGTATGGCTGACCGCCTGCTTGAACAAGCCGTCTATTGGGCGGCGACCGGGCCATCTGCCAACCCCGCGAGCCTGACCGGCACGGTGACGCTGGCAAACGCACCGGCGACGGTCGTACCTGATGTTGTGGTTGCTGCCACGGGTGCGACCCCGGCTGTAGCGGACGGGATCACCAATAATTCCGGCGTATATTCTATGTCAGGTTTTGGCCCTGACAGCTACACGATCACGCCTAGCAAGTCACCCTATCCGGTGCTTGCCTATAACGGCATTTTCTCTAATGACGCGACGCTGATCTCAAGAGCGGTCGTCGGATTGAATCCGCTTTCGCCTGAGCAGCTCCGAGCTGCAAAGGTCGCGGGACTTCCAAATCTGTCGTCCTACGACGCCGCTCTGCTCGCTCAGTACATCGTGGGTGTACCGAATCCTATCAACCTGACCGGCACCTGGAAATTCACGCCGGCTTCAACCTCAATGATAGTCGGCCCGGGAAGCACGGCGAATTTCGCGGCCTCCCTGATGGGCGACGTCAATGGCGACTGGACCGCGT
>JBGAVK010000061.1:0-17546 GCA_044228165.1 Pyrinomonadaceae bacterium
CCTGTGTTGAGGAAATTTGACACCGACTTTGAACCGTCGGCTTTGGTCGTCGTCCCGACGAGCTTAAATGCGACAACCGCCGTGTTGCCGTATTGCTGAACGCGAATGTCTTCGGCAGTGTAAACAGTGACCGGGTCGCCGGGCTTGGCCGCCGGTGCCTTTCGCACGCCGTCCATCAACTCTGCCTTATTGATCCGCACACCTGCCGAACGCGTGTAGATCAGATCATCCGCCCAAAAACGGTCATGGACCGCCGCGTCATTTTTTCCGGCGCCGGCAAGGAAATCATTCAACATGCCGATCAATGTTTTTTCGTCGGAAGCGGTTTGAGCGGTAAGCGCGGCCGTAGTGATCGTGATAAACAACAGGCAAATGATCGATCTTTTCATGCCACGATACTAACACGATTTGGCTTATTTTTGCCGTTGCTATTTCGCGTAGATGTAGAACTGAATAGCCTGGAGCAGACCGATAAAGAAGCCAAACAGTGCCCCGAACAGTTCGATCGTCCTGAGGTGTTCCTTTGCGACGGACATAACGAGCGCCTCTAGCTTTTCGGGCGGGTAATTGTGTATCTTTTCGCGGACCATGCCGGCGACGTCAAATTCGGCGACCGCGTCGGGCAGCTTTGAATGGACGGCTGCGATGATCGCGTCGGTCAACGCTGTGCTCGCCTCGCGGAGTTTGACCTCGGGAATATGGTCGCCGAGTTTGCCGATCGGCATCGAAAGCAGGTGGTCTATCTGCGCGGCCAGCATTTCATTAATGATGTTCGAAGTCTCTTCGCGCGCGACGACATCTAGCAGTCCGTTTGTTAGCATCCGCTTGAGCTTTTCTTCCGACTCAGGGTGAATGGTCTTTAGAAGTGCGTCGATGCTATGCGGCCTGAACTTGTTAAGGATCTCGGTGACATAACCCGTGATGCCGGCCATTGTCTGTTCGCTCTGAAGCAGCGAGAGGACCGATCTGGTGACCTGTTCCTTGAGCCTTGCGAGCTGGTTCGGCGCGACCGCCCCGATCACGACCGGAAGCGGCTTTGCCATGGCGTTATCGATGCTCGA
This sequence comes from Pyrinomonadaceae bacterium, assembly GCA_044228165.1. Lineage (GTDB taxonomy): Bacteria > Acidobacteriota > Blastocatellia > Pyrinomonadales > Pyrinomonadaceae > OLB17. The sequence goes on from JBGAVK010000061.1 coordinate 1,062, forward strand.
ACCGATAAAATTGCGCGCTTCCTCGGCAAAATAAGTCCCGTTCAGGGTTTCCTCTATACGTTTCGGCAGGCTTTCGTTAACGAGATCGTCAACCTCGCCGAGCAGCATTTCGCGTGAAACAAAGATCTTTTTGAAGAACGAAAGGTTCTCGTAATATTCGTGCACCTCGTGTTTTATGAGGGCGCTGATCTGGCTGCGCGTCTTTTCGGTCGCAACGACATCGGCAATTTGTTTTATTGCCGGCTCTATCTGGTCGTTCGCCTTTTCTTTTAACAGAGCGACGGCATCGTCAGTAAACATCTGCCCGAGCGGCGTTTCGGAATTGAAAAGCTCGTCGAGCCGGCGGCTAATGAAATCACGAATGTTAGTTTCGAACGATGGTGCCTTAACCGCTGTTCTGATCCGTTCGTCCAAAAATGTCGCGACTTTTGCAAATTCCTCGTCATTGACGACCTCTGAGATGCGTTTGCCGAGCACCTCGTCAACGCGGCGTGTTACAAATCTTCGTATCGCGTCGAGCGAATCTTCGCTTTTAAGGACTTCTTTAATATGATCGGCAAGTTTGTGCTGCAGTGCGGATATTGCGTCGAGAATCGGCTCGCGGACGTTTTTAGGCAAAGCCTCGATCAGTGACGGGTGATCTTCGGCAAGTAGTTCATTTGTATATGAATCAACAACGCTTTGTATCTTATTTCGCAGAAAATCATTGCCTGTGAGTTGGCCGATGATCGTGTCCTGCGAAACGAGTTCCTGCCCCACGGCCTTGCCTATAGCGTTTGCAAGCCGGTCGCGGTGACGAGGGATCATGCCCTGGGGAAAGACCGTCACGCCAAATAATCTAACCGGGTTCCGCGGCCGGAAAAGCATCCGCACTGCGAGCCATGCTCCCGCGTATCCGTGAAATGTCGCAAATAATATCAAAAGAACGATCTGAACACGGATATCCTTAAAGAACGGTTCGATCGTGTGGAGAATGGAAAAAAAACTATCCATCAAAAGCTAAAAGATCTGAAAACCCTTAGACCTCAAACAAAAATCCGCAAAATCCTTCATCCAATCGTGACTCGCGCTGTAGTTCTTCCATTGTTCGTCATCATCTCTATGCAGCGTCATATCATCAGGAGCGTCAGTGACGCTCAGGTCGGCAAAGACGCGCTTATTCGGGGCGAGTTTCGGCAGCCATTCCTCTTTTATGCGCGTGCCGATCTCATGAGCTTCGTCTATCGATATTTTTACGCCCGTCGCGTTGTAATTCATCTGTCGAATGTGTCCCTCACTGATAATGTCGAGGCTCTTAATCACCTCGAGAGCGGCTTTCCAGTTCCATACGTTCGCGTTGAATTCAAAGTTCTCGCTGCCCAGGTCTGTCAGTGTGAAGCTCATAATTTGTTCCTCTGGAAAAATGCTAAACGTGAATTGGCCATTGGTCAATGAGTTTCGGTTGGGAAAACGATATAATTTGGCTTTTAACGAAATGAAACATCAGATCCCGGTGAGAATAAACGTCATGCGGCCCCTGTCCGATGTGGTAATGAAAGTGCAGCGAGGCAAACGTGACCTGCTCGACCCGCTTGAAAAGACGCCGGAGAGGCTTGTTTTTGAGTTCGAAATTACCGTCGATCTTTCTCAGGAAGCCCCAAATTTTCTTGGCCAATACACGCAGGGGCCAAAGGACGCGAGATTTATTTACGTTAATTCCGGCACCTATGCCGGTCAGCATCCGGCAAAATGGGGCCGCAGGGCAAAACTTTCGCTTATGAGCGTGACGCGCGAGCAGATCGACGCGCTACAAAAAAATGCCGGAATTCTCGCTTGCGAATTCGACGGCGTCGGCAGCGATGGCGGCCCGACCTGTGCAACGGTCAAGGGTCTGACTTGGGAAGTGGTGAAAAGATGAGTCAAAGATCGGTCTCGTACGCCGACGCAGGCGTTTCAATCGACAACGCAAATCTCGCGGTCGCAAAGATACGCGAATACGCTCGCTCGACGTTTAACGAGCGCACCTTGACCGAGATCGGCAGCTTTGGCGGGATGTTTGCCGGAGCATTTCCCGATATGGCAGAGCCGATACTTGTCGCTTCTGCGGACGGCGTTGGGACAAAGCTAAAGCTGGCTTTTGATACGGGGATCCATAACACCGTCGGAGCCGATCTCGTAAACCACTGTGTAAATGACATTCTCGTACAAGGCGCGCGGCCGCTGTTTTTCTTGGATTACTTTGCGACCGGTAAACTCGAACCAGACGTAACGGCGTCCGTCGTCGAAGGCATGGCACGAGCTTGCCGTGAGAATGGCTGCGTCCTGCTCGGCGGCGAAACGGCTGAAATGCCGTCGATGTATGCCGATGGCGAATACGATCTTGCGGGCTTTATAGTCGGCGTCGTCGATAAGCCAAAGGTCATCGACGGCAGATCGATCACGCCGGGTGATGTGGTTCTCGGTATCCCGTCAAACGGCCTGCAAACGAATGGCTACTCTATGGCGCGAAAACTCTTCTTCGAGGTCGGCGGTTACAAACCCGACGATCATGTCGATGAACTGGGCACCACAGTCGGCGAAGCCCTTCTAGCGACACATTCATCATTTCTCCCGCAGATCGGCCCGCTGCTCGACAGCGGCGTTATCAAAGGCCTCGTCCACATTACCGGCGGCGGCTTTCTTGAGAACATCCCCCGCATCCTCCCGTCCGGCGTTTCAGTTGAGATAGATCGCGGCACCTGGCACGAACTTCCCGTTTTCGGCATGATGCAGCGGCTCGGCAATGTCTCGGACCACGAGATGTTCCGCACCTTCAACATGGGGATCGGGATGGTGGTCGTTTGTTCGGGATCTGACAAGAATGCTGTAAAAGTTCATCTGGGTGAATGTTATGAAATTGGGCATGTCGCGATCGGTGCCAAAGAGGTAAGAGTAAGTTAGCCACAGAGAGCACCGAGAACACTGAGATAAGATCAATTTTTGCTTTTGAGTGAGCGGTTTCTATGGCGTTTAACTAGAAGACATCAAGGTCTTTCTCTGTGACCTCCGTGGTCTCTGTAGCTAAACCCAAAAGATGGAGAATGATATTCTAACATCGAAGATAATCGGGGCAGCGATCGAGGTTCATCGAACGTTGGGTCCTGGCCTCTTGGAATCGATCTATGAAGAAGCTCTTTGTCACGAATTTGACTTGCGGGGCATCCATTATCGGAGACAGGTTGAGGTAGATGTGGTTTACAAGGACAAAGTGATAAAAGGGCAGCGGCTCGATATTCTGGTCGAAGAAGAGGTCATCGTCGAGATCAAATCTCTCAGCAAACTCCCCGAAGTCTACACCGCTCAAACACTTTCCTACCTGAAAGCAACTAACTTGAAACGTGCATTAATAATTAACTTTGGAGCAAAGTTGCTCCGTGAAGGCATCAAGCGAATTTCTCTGTGACCTCTGTGTACTCGGTGGCCAACGTCTTATGAAGATCGGAATACTCATCTCAGGCTGCGGCTCGAATATGTTGGCCATTGTCGATGCTATTCAAGCGGCGAAATACCGTCGTCTGAGGTTGCGGTTGTGATCAGTGACAAGGCCGAAGCGGGTGGGTTGGCAAAGGCACGCGATCGCGGGGTCGAAACTGTCATTATTGAACGAGATGGCCGTAAACGTGCGGAGCACGACGCCGAGATCATCGCGGAGCTGCAAAACGCGGAGTCGAGCTCGTCTGCCTCGCCGCAGGCTATATGCGTTTGCTGTCGCCATCGTTCGTTCAGGCGTTCCCAAACCGGATCCTCAATATTCCACCTGAGCCTACTCCCGTCATTTCCAGGCCTCGATGCTCAAAAGCAGGCATTTGACGCCGGCGTCTCCGTCACCGGCTGCACCGTCCATTACGTTGACGAACTGCTCGACCACGGCGAGATCATCATGCAAACCGAAGTTTCCCGTGCTTCCGAAGACACCGTCGAGTCGCTGTCGGCGATACTTCGCATCCTATGTCGAACAGGAACATTCACTCTACGTCGAGGCTGGGCTTTAGCCCATTGCCGGGAATGTTGAACCACGCACTAAAGTGCAGGGAATTGCCACTAGCTGTAACTTCCGCGTGCGATGAGTACTGGTTCGTGTTAACATACATTTCCCGGGATATATGGAAAGGATCGCGAGCTCAATTTTGTCGGTGCTGAAAACCGCCACGCTCCCCAAAAAATCATCACCTGATGTCGTTTACGGCCATCGGCGTCAAACGGACGCAGCCGATGCCAATGCGGTTGTTTTTATTGTTAGCGGTGGTTATGTCTCAAACTATACTCCTCCTCTACAATTTGCAGAGCGTTTCCATTCAAAGAACTGCTTGGCAAGGGATTTGTGGTATCTTGCCAAACGAAATATCTGACCTGAGATCGGCAAAGTTGGTTTTTGTTGATCCAAACAGTGGGCATTGACGCAAATCGGCTCGGCGTATGTGGAGCAGCTTCATCATCTTTCCCTGATGATCGGCAATGCCTCGGACAACGGCGACGCCAATAAAGAGACATATGAAAGAGAGCGAGTGTACATCCGCCTGTGGATACCCAACCATTCAATGCACCAAATGATGGAGCGTCCCTTCGTACGGGCAACTTCGCGGAAAGGCTGCAGACTATTCAAAGATCTTATCGTGACGCCGGACGATCGAGTCGGCGACAGAGACACGCTGGTGCCTATTATCGTCCAGTCAAACGAAATGTATCCAAACGTTTATATGTGGCATGTCGGACAGCTCAGGGCGGACGCAAAAGCCCAGTTGCAATTCTAACTTGTTGCCACTAGCTAAAGCTAGTGGCAATTCTCAAAAGGTCAACTATTGATGATCTGGCTTATTTGCAGGTAACCACTCGGACCGCCGAGTCGGATGATTAAGCGCGCGGTTTGAGACCTTTGCAGTGCGAAGATTCAAAACCAGTATGCCGTCGAGGTCGATCTCAGCATCGGGGAATTCGAGAGTGTCACCGATATGCAGGCCGCATTCTGTAATGACCCTGTAAGCTGCGACCTTGCGTCCGCCATGCCTCCCGGATTTGAGTGCCGGGTAGGCGTTTCGCATCGCGGCCGCAGTCGGCTTGAGCCCTATCGTATTATTGGCGCTGTCATAGAGCAGGTTAAATGCCGCCGGAGCGCCCATTCTCTCGTATGCCTCGCGATTCATCACGATCGTTCCTTTGCTGTTCATCGTCACAAAAACGCCCGCCCATTGCGGCCGTTTGTTGTCGCGTGCGATCTCCCGCCATTGCCGTTTCATAGATCGAACATTGTATCACATATTGTGCAACAAATATCAATCCGAATCAGAACCCAGTCGCTACCGCTCCCGGTTCTGACATGGGTGTCGGTCCTGTTGCTAGATCTATGATAATGCTGACAATGATGGTGCCGATGATGGCGTGTCGGGCCAATCGTGATGCCGGTGACCACTCCGCGTGAGGTGTGGTTTTCCAGACGCATTCCTGACGCTTTCCCGCCGCTGTTTTCGACCCTCTTGTGTGCGTTTTTGAATACTTTGTGACGCATTTCTCGGGAAAATTGGAAATGCTTCTTCGCACCACATCTAACGCGGTGGTGTTGGGCGAACTACTACATATTGTGGCAACGGGCGTATCGCTGTATCAATATCTACTTTATGAGGGTCTTTGGCACAGCCGCTGTGCCGCTTAGTGTCCATTTTTGTTGGGGTTTTGCTTTGACAAGAATGGCAGAACTGGATAAACTCAGAGTTTTCACTTTCGAGTGAAGATCGATGGAGAGCGACTATGCCGAAGAGAACTTATCAACCGAACAACCGCCGCCGCGCCAAGAAGCACGGCTTTCGCGCACGGATGGCGACCAAGAACGGCCGCGCCGTGATCAAACGCCGCAGGGCGAAAGGACGCAAGCGATTAACAGTCCAACATTATTAGGCTTTGGCTTGCCTAAGGAAGCGCGTCTGCTGAAGCGGGCCGAATTCCTCAGGGTTTACGAGCATGGAAAGCGTTTCGAAGGCCGTTTTATGACGGTTTTCATTTTGCCCGCAAGCGGCGAGATCCACCGCGTGGGCATCACGGCTACCAAAAAAGCCATCGGAAAGGCGCATGACCGCAATCGTGCCAAACGGCTATTGCGGGAAGCCTTTAGACTGAGCCGGGTGGAACTCGATGCGATCACGACCAAATATGACTGGGTCCTGAACGCACGGCGCAGCATTTTGAATGTTAAGCTCGAACAGCCGTTGGCTGAATTCAAAGCAATAGCTGAGCGATTGCGAAAGGCCGAAGAATTAATACCACAGACCACACAGAGAGATACAGAGAAAGATTAGGCCAAAGCGGTTCTTTATGATTCTCAGTGAACTCTGTGCACTCTGTGGTAAATTGCTTTAAAAGCGATGAAGTTTTTGGTTCTAGATCTTTTGGGCGTCTATAAGACATTCTTGTCGCCCTTTTTCCCGCCGGCATGCAGGTTTGAGCCGACTTGCTCAGAATATGCCCGCGAGGCAGTCGAAAAGTATGGAGCACTACGCGGAACATGGATGAGTTTCACGCGTATCTTAAGGTGTCAGCCACTGTGTAAAGGCGGGCATGACCCGGTAAAGTAATGGATAATCCTGGTAATAATAGTAATCAATCTCGTTTCCTGATCGCTGCCGCCATTTCGATGGTGATCCTTTTCGGCTGGTCATATTTCTTTGCTCCGAAACCGCCGGCAACAAACAATTCGAATACGGCGGCAAATACCAACACGGCTCCGGCTGCGACCGCAGCTCCGACTGCGGTTCCGACCCAGGCTCCGGCCGAGACCGCCGCTGCGACAACGCCCGACAATACGCCAAACCGTTCGATCACTATCAGATCGCCGCTTTACGAGGTAAAACTCGATTCGAAAGGTGCGGTCGCGACCAGTTGGGTCATCTTAGAAAATAAATCGCCAAAGGCAGAAGTCCCTGTATTCGCTGACGGTTCGCATGACGGTGACAAAAAGCCGCTGCAGCTAATTTCCGAAGAAGCTCTGAAACGCAGCCCGCGTTAGATACCGTTTCGTCTCGCGACCGATGACGCGAATCTGAACGCTCTAGTAAACGACCGCAATTATCAGATCTCTGCCGCTGACGAGACGATAATGCTCGCACCCGGACAGGAAAAACAGATCGAATTTACGCTCAACGACGGCGGCATCGAGGTCAAGAAAACGCTTCTTTTCCGCGGGGACAGCTATATCGCCGACCTCGGCGTAACGCTCAAAAAAGACGGCCAGCCGGTTCCGAACACACGGCTCCTGATCGGCGCCAGCATCGGCGACCACGCGATCAATAACCACAATTTTTACCACATCGAATCAGAGGCAGTCGCCGGCGTAAATGGCGATATCAAACGCCATCAAGGCAACTACGCTTTTACGTACGACACAAATAATCAGGCGACACTAACGGACAACGGCAAGGTCGATTGGGCAGGCGTGGGCGATGCGTATTTTGCAATGGCCGCGATCCCGGCGCAGCAGGCGCAGGCCGTCGAATTTCGCGCTTCTAAATACGACGTTCAAACAAGACCGTTCTTCGAGAGTATTTTTCAATGGGTGCTGCGAAACGCTAAGACGTCCGAAACGCGTCACCTCGTGACAGTCTATCTACCGATCACATCGGACGGTGCGGTGACGAAGGTTTTCACAGGGACCAAGGACTATTTCCTGCTTTCGTCACTCAGCGACAGCGTTTCGACGGACGTCGGCAGACGTGTCGAGATGACCGACCTCATCAATTTCAGCAACTATTGGTGGCTGAGATGGCTGACGAAACCGCTGTCGATCCCGATCCTGTATGCGCTCAATTTCTTCAATGGCCTGACCCATAACTACGGCGTCGCGATCATCATTTTTACGTTTTTGTTTTATTCGCTGCTTTTCCCTCTTCGATGGTCGCAGTCGAAATCGTTCAAGAAGGCCTCGGGTAACGCCCCGAAAATGAAAGCCATCCAGGACAAGATCAAAGATCTGCAGAAAAAAGGCGTCCCGAACGACGATCCGCGGATGCGCGACCTGCAGATGCAGCAGCTGAAAATGACCAAGGACGCCTTGCCGATAGGCGGATGTCTGCCGATGCTGCTTCAGTTCCCGCTGCTCATCGCATTCTATACAGCCGTGACCGTCTCGCTCGAAGTGCGGCAGGCATCATTCATCTGGCTGCCCGATCTATCGGCCGCCGACCCGTGGCATCTGCTCGAATTCGCCTTTGCCTTGTCGATGATCCTGTCGATGAAATTTACGCCACAGGCTGCTACGGTGACCCCGGAGCAGCAGATGCAGCAGAAGATGATGACCTATTTAATGCCGGCGATGATGCTCTGGGTCATGTGGGCTGCACCGGCCGGGCTTTTGTTATACTGGTTTTTTGGTAACATCGTTAGTTTTGGCCAGCAGATGGTTATCAACCGGATGAACAAGACCAATACGCCGCCGGGAATGGAGATCGTAGATTCTGTTCCGGCAAACGCCAAAAAGGTCAAACCTAAAATGGCAACATAAGCGATATGAACCAAACCTGTGAAAACGCAAAGGAATTTCTTTCCGGCCTCGTCGCCGATATGGGTTTCGACCTTAGCGTGTCTGCCGATTGGAATGATGAGGGATGTCTCTTAAATTTAAGCGGCGAAGATGCCCATTTTGCCCTTGCAGAGAACGGAGAACTCCTTGATGCTCTCGAGGTGATCCTTTTCCAGGCTTTTGGGCGAGAGATCGACCGCGAACATCGCTTCATTGTCGATGCAGAGGGCTTTCGTCAGACCCGAAAAGCCGAACTTCATGCCATGGCGCGCTTTGCCGCCGATCAGGTTAGAAAGAACGGCCGACCATTTACTTTCGGTGTATTAAACTCGACCGAAAGGCGAATTATTCATATGACTCTTCAAAAAGAAGAGGACCTTTTTACCGAATCCGTTGGTGACGGGCGTGAGCGACGTCTGCAAGTTCGTTTACAATAAACAAGAAGATCATCAACTGAGAATATAAAGGGCGCAGATTGATCTATTTGATCTTTTCTGTGTCCTTTTAGCTTTATGTGGTGAAATGTTTTTATGGCACACACGATAGTCGCATTAGCAACACCAACCGGGCGCAGCGGTATCGGCGTTGTAAGGTTAAGCGGCGACAAGTCATTGGCTATCACAAGCAATTTGGTCGGCGAATCTGCTTTTTCTCCCGAACCGAGGACCGCGCACCTAAGGCGGCTTCGGGACCCGGTAACTCGCGAGACTATCGACGAGGCGGTTATTACGTACTTTAAGGCGCCACACTCTTTCACGGGCGAGGATGTCATAGAGATAAGTTGCCACGGATCACCGGTCCTGCTGAGACAGGTCATCGACATTAGCCTGAGCTTCGATGCACGCATGGCGGATGCTGGCGAATTCTCGCTTCGGGCATTAGCAAATGGCCGTATAGATCTGGCGGAAGCCGAGGCAATTCGCGATCTGATCGATGCACAGACGACCGCGTCGGCCCGACAGGCGATCAGACAGCTAAGTGGCGAATTATCAAATCAACTGCAACCACTGAAGGATGAACTTCTGAACGTCATCGTCATTCTCGAGTCAGCACTTGAGTTTGTCGAGGACGATCTGCCTGCATTGCAAGTTGAAAGTTTAAAGCAAAAGTTAGTCGCTATCGTCTCGGAAACTAATAAGCTCGCGGCGACATTCAAAGCAGGGCGTTTGATACGTGAAGGATTACGGGTCGCTCTGGTGGGCCGCCCAAACGTTGGTAAGTCTAGTCTTTTCAACGTGTTAGTCGGAAGTGACAGGGCGATCGTCACTGAGATCGCGGGGACGACCCGAGATCAGATACACGAGCGTTTTACGATCCACGGTATTCCGATCGCTCTCATCGACACCGCCGGGCTTCGTGAGACAAGTGACATAGTGGAGAGCATAGGAGTCGAACGGTCAAGAGCGGCAATGGCCGATGCTGACATAGTTGTGGTCATGCTCGACGCGAGCGAACAAACTTCGGACGAGGACCGCGAAATTTTGAAAAGCGTAAGCGGCTTGAATTATATTGTCGTACTTAACAAGATCGATAAAGTTCCGTCCACAGATGTTGACCGTATGATAGCAGCCGAACATTCATCTCTTGGCTATCTGCGAGAACGGTTGATCCCGGTTTCCGCAAAGACCGGCGACGGGATCGACGATCTAAAGGAAGCGATTGTTCGTCCGTTTGCTCCCGAGGATGTTTCGACATTAGGCTTTCTCGTGACAGACGCCCGCCACCACGATCTCATGACGCGGGCAGCAACCGAAATTGAACAGTCGATCGAACAACTCGATCAAAAGTTGAGCGAGGAAATAGTTTTGATCGGGCTTCATAACGCCCTAAGATATCTGGGTGAGATAACAGGCGAAACCACAACAGAAGATATGCTAACGCGTATCTTTTCAACATTTTGCATCGGAAAGTAACAATGAATAGACGGGACATGCTAAAGATCGCAGCGTTGTTGGCTATGATTGGTGTACCGGGGGTTACAAATGTGATGGGAAGTTCATCAACAAGGCGAAAGCCGGTTATGGCAAGACGATTACGTGAGGGAGACACGGTTGCTGTTATTGCGCCGGCGAGCGGAGCTTCGGATGCTGCGTTCGAGAGAGCTTTCGCAAATATCGCGATGCTCGGGCTAAACGCAAAGGTCGGGAAGTTTGCCCGCGGAACGAACGACTTCTTTTCCGGTACCGACGAGGAAAGGCTTCATGATCTACACTGGGCGTTTGAAGACAAAGATATAAATGGAGTCTGGTGTGTTCGGGGCGGAAGCGGGGCGCCCAGGCTGCTGCCTAAGATCAATTATTCATTGATCAGAAGAAATCCAAAGGTATTCATTGGCTTTTCCGATATCACAGCGCTTCATGTTGCGATCTCGCAGCAGACGGGCCTGATAACCTTTCATGGACCTGTGGCATCGTCAGAATTCTCGGAATATACAAAAACAAATTTTGTTAACACAGTAATGAACCCGTCCCCCAGGTTTGTGATCAAGCCTTCGGAATACAACCTTGCACAGGCATCGGCTCTCTTTAAACCGGCTGTTATAAAGCCCGGCAAAGCGCGGGGCCGCCTGGTTGGCGGCAACCTGAGTTTGCTTGCAACTCTTGCGGGCACGCCCTACGCATTAAAAGAGATTAAAGGAGCGATACTTTTTGCCGAAGATATCAATGAACCTCCATACAAAGTCGATCGGTTGTTCACCCAGCTGCGGCAGAGTTGCGATCTGCGTTCCTTGGCCGGCGTAGCCCTGGGCGTATTTTCGAGCTCACAATCGGCTACCGACGCTGAAACAGCTTCGACCCGTCGCGTTATAGGCGATCGTTTGGGCGATCTCGGGATCCCGGTAGTATCGGGGTTGTCATTCGGGCATATTCGCGACAATTGCACCTTGCCCGTAGGAGCGGTTGCTGAGCTGGATACCGATACTGCTACTTTAACTATTACCGAATCGCCGGTCATATAGGTCTTGACGAACCGAAATAGGATTGATACGGTCTAGATTCGGCATTTTTCTGCCATTTTGGGTTGAAACAGCCGATCGTTGCTATGTTTGATGAGAAGTTTGATGTGATCGTGATAGGAGCGGGGCATGCGGGGTGTGAAGCCGCCTCAGCGTCCGCGCGCCTTGGAGCCGAGACCGCTCTTGTGACGATCAACCTAGACCTCATCGGACAAATGTCATGTAATCCGGCAGTAGGTGGGATCGCTAAGGGCCATGTTGTTCGCGAGATTGATGCCCTCGGCGGTATCATGGGCCGCGTCATTGACCGTACCGGTATTCAGTTCCGGCTTCTGAACCGCTCGCGTGGACCGGCTGTCCAATCGCCGCGCGCCCAGGCTGACCGCACCCTTTACCGTACGGAGATGCGAAGGGTGCTTGAGGCGACGCCGAATCTAAGTCTTAGGCAGGGAGTTGTTGTTGATCTAATTGTTGATAATAATAAGGTTATCGGTGTGGAGATGCAGGATTCGCGCCGTTTTGGAGCGCGAGCAGTAATCGTCGCGACGGGCACCTTCCTGAACGGCACCATCCACGCCGGACGAAAGACTTTTTCTGCCGGACGTGCCGGCGAACCTGCTTCGATCGAACTTGCTGAAAGTCTAAAACGACTTGGGTTTCCTGTAGGTCGGCTTAAAACAGGAACTCCACCCCGGCTTGACGGGCGTACGATAGATTGTGACGAGTTTGAACCGCAGCCCCCCGACGAAAAACCCGGGGCATTTTCGTTTGCCACTGAAAGGATCGAACAGGATCAGATCCAATGCTTTATCGGATATACGAGCGAGCGGCTCCACCAGACGATCAGAGATAATCTGCACCAGTCGCCTCTGTATTCAGGAAAAATAACGGGCATAGGGCCGCGGTATTGTCCGTCGATCGAAGATAAGGTCGTAAAATTTGCTGATAAGGACCGGCACCAACTTTTCCTCGAACCAGAAGGCCATAATACAAATGAGGTTTACCTCAATGGATTTTCGACCTCGCTACCGTCGGCACTTCAACTTGAATTGCTCCAAATGGTCGAGGGTTCGAAAAGGTCGAGATCATCAGGCCGGGTTATGCGATCGAATATGATTTTGTGGATCCTCGTGAAATGCGGCCAACGATGGAATCGACACGGATGAACGGGCTTTTTCTGGCCGGTCAGATAAACGGCACTACCGGTTATGAAGAAGCCGCTTGTCAAGGATTAATGGCCGGGATAAATGCTGCGTTTTCGGTTCAGGGTCGACAACCGTTCATTCTCCAGCGTGACGAGGCATATATCGGTGTGCTGACTGACGATCTGATCCGGCACGGAGTGGATGAGCCGTATAGGCTTTTTACCTCGAGAGCCGAAGCGAGGTTAACTCTTCGTCATGATAACGCAGACCAAAGGCTGTCGCCGAAAGGGCGCGAAGCGGGGCTCGTTGGCGACACCGAATGGGACCTGTTTAACAAGAAACGCGACCGTCTTGCACTTTTACGAAATGCTCTCGATCAAACTCGGTTCAAACGCTCGTCTGTCCAGTATGCGAGCGTCGCGCAGATCCTCGGAGTCGATCTTGGTGATTCGATCACGCTTTCTCAGATCGCGATGCGCCAAGGCGTAAAGTCTGATCTCATTCACCGTCTTTTGCCAGACGATATTCAGGCCCAATCAAAGATCTCCGATCTTGAAACCGCACTTGCCGACTCGCTTTACAGCGGGTATATCGAAAAGCAGAAGTTGGCGACCGAACGGGTTAACCATCACGACACTTTGAAAGTGCCGGATAATTTTGAATTCAATACGATCGGTGGCCTCTCAAATGAGATGGTCGAGCGGCTCGAACGAGCCCGCCCGCGAAATTTTGCCCAAGTTCGCTCGATCGCAGGGCTCACGCCGGCGGCGGTCTCATCAGTTCTGGTCCATCTTACGGCGCATTCTCCTACCGAATCTTCGAAAAACTAGCGCGTCATCAGGAGATGTGGCACGTGCCACATAGATCCATTCCACCACAAAATGTGGCACGTGCCACATTAGAGTTTAGAATTTCGCTGTGCTAACGTAGAACATTCGAGATTAGCATTGAAAGAATGGGCAAAATAATTGCAGTAGCAAATCAAAAAGGCGGCGTTGGGAAAACGACGACTGCTGTAAACCTTTCGGCCTCTCTGGCAACTGAGGGTAAAAAGGTCCTTCTCGTGGATGCCGATCCGCAGGCGAATGCCACCTCCGGCGCTGGCATTGCCCGCAGCAACACCCGAAAAACTCTTTACAGTGCCCTCGTGTCGGGGGAATCACCCCGTGAAATGGTACTGCCGACCGAAATACCTACGCTTTGGGTACTACCGTCTGATAAGAATCTCGCCGGAGCAGAAGTGGAACTTGTTGAGTCAGCAAACCGCAACTACGCACTGAAGGAAATACTCGCGAATGTTAAGGATTATTTTCATTACGTGATAATCGATTGCCCTCCGTCACTTGGTATTTTGACGGTGAACGGCTTGACTGCCGCAGACTCTTTACTCGTGCCGATCCAATGTGAATATTACGCACTAGAGGGCGTGACTGAGCTTTTTGACACGCTTGCCCGCTTGCGACGTGAGCTGAACCCTAATCTTGCGATCGAGGGCTTGTTGTTGACGATGTTCGACGCTACGACAAACCTGTCAGCGGCGGTTGCTAAGGATCTGCGTGATTTTTACGGCTCACAAGTATTAAAGACCGTGATACCTCGCAATGTTCGCCTGGCTGAAGCACCAAGTTTCGGAAAGCCCATAATGCTTTACGATCCGCGTTCTCGCGGGGCCGAAAGTTACGCACAGCTTGCAAAGGAGATAATCAAGAATGGCTAGACAACCACTGGGCAGGGGATTGAGCGCTTTGCTCGGCGAAGAATCATCAACGCCAGACGAAACGCCTTCGATTGAGATAGATATCGACCTAATTGAACCGAATCCGGAACAGCCGAGGACGCGTTTTGCCGAGGCTAATCTAGACGAACTCGCTCGCTCGATCCGAGCAAACGGTGTTGTCCAACCGATCGTTGTTCGCAAACATGGCTCGAGATATCAGATCGTTGCCGGTGAACGCCGTTGGCGCGCATCACAGCGCGCCGAACTTCGCCGGATCCCTGCGGTCGTCAAAGAAGTTTCCGATGAAAAATTGCTTGAACTCGCCCTTGTCGAAAATATTCAACGTCAAGAACTCAATCCGATCGAAGAAGCACATGCATACCGCAAGCTGATCAATTCTGTCGGGCTTACGCAAGAACAGGTTGCGGATCAGGTTGGAAAGGAACGTTCGGTCATTACTACTTCGCTCAGACTGCTTCGTCTTCCGGGCGATATCCAGCGCTTGATCGAAGAAGGCAGCCTGTCTGCCGGCCATGGCCGGGCGCTTCTGATGGTCGAAGATCCCAAGTTACAGCGGACAGTGGCAAATGCGGCGGTAGATGGCGGTTGGTCCGTACGTGAAACTGAAAGAGCGGTCAAAAATCCAAAAAGCACATCGACGCAAACTAAAGCAAATAAACAGGTTACGCGGAATATTGATGCTAATATGAAGGCGGCTGAGATAAAATTGATGAGAACGCTCAACACCAATGTCAAGATCCATCCGGCAAAGAAAGGGAACGGGGGCAAGATCGAGATCGAGTACTACAGTACCGACGATCTCGACAGAATATACGATACGATCTTAAAGAAATAGAAGGAGGAATTGAGGCAAGTGCAAAAGCGTTTGACGGAAATGGTAGCCTGTGCTGGTTGAGTGGCAAAACTCGCCCCTGGCGACCTTGCTCAAGTTTTGAGCAAACTTCCGAAACAATCCAGCGAAAATGTGATCGTCGGATTTGAGAATTCAGACGACGCGGGGTTTTTCGCCTCTCTGGCGAAACTGCGCTTGTACAAACGCTTGATTTCTTTACACCGGTCGCCGACGATCCCGAGATCTACGGCCGTGTCGCTGCCATCAATTCGCTCAATGATGTCTATGCGATGGGCGGGGTGCCGGTTTCGGCTCTTTCGATCGTATGCTATCCGCAGAAAGGTGATTGGGACGTTCTCGGCCGTATTCTTGCCGGTGGCCAGGCTGCCATGAACGAAGCTGGAGTGGTCGTGATCGGAGGACATTCAGTTGATGATCAGGAGATGAAATTTGGCTATGCGGTGACCGGACTGATACATCCTGAAAGGGTAGTGACAAACTCGGGTGCAAGGCCCGGGGATGTGCTTATTCTCACGAAGCCTGTCGGGACCGGTGCAATTAATACCGCAGTCAAACGCGGAGTTGTACGACCTGAAACTGAAGCTGCCGCGATCAAGGCGATGATAACATCGGCAGCTGAGGCTTCAAAAGCTATGGTGAAACTTGGGGCGAACGCCTGTACCGATGTTACGGGGTTTGGTTTGATGGGGCACGCATTTGAGTTGGCAAAGGCGAGCAATGTGACTCTAACTATTGATTCTAAACAAGTTCCGCTCTTGCCCGATGTATTGGAGCTCATTTCAGAGGGTATGCTGACCCGCGGGGATAAAAACAATCGCATTTATGTCGGCGAAACCGTTAAGATAGCATCAAACGTTTCGGGGGAAATGCAGAGTGCATTATTTGACCCGCAGACGGCTGGCGGTCTATTGATCAGTTTGCCTGGCGTAAATGCTTCTCGGTTCCTTGAAGCGATCTCTGATGCGGTCGTGATCGGAAAAGTTAAAGATCGCGGTGATCATTTTATCGAGGTAATTTAGGTGTTTTTATTTATCTTCGAATCTATAGGAACCTCTGAATTGATGCTGATCGGTGTATTGGCATTGATCTTTCTGGGACCGCGCCGGATGCCGGAAATGGCGCGAAAGATCGGTAAGATCATGGCGGAATTCCGCGGAACTGCAAACGAGTTCAAGGAAACCTGGCAGCGGGAAGTTGATCTCTCAGAGGAAGTTAAAGCTCTCGATATAAATAGTTTAGAAGCAGAACCGGTCGCACGCGTGGAATCTATTA
>JBGAVK010000062.1:0-16791 GCA_044228165.1 Pyrinomonadaceae bacterium
ACAATAGAAGTGGATTTTTTAGGTTTTCGCAGGTGATCAGATGCCGCAGAGCAAGCCGAAAAAAGGATCAGGCAACCGTTCGTACCAAATGTATCTGGGAGTTGACGGCGGCGGCACGAAAACGAATATTGCATTGATGGACCCGTCTCAAACCATCGTCGCCGAAGGCGACGGAGGTCCGTCAAACCCCTTGAGGGTCGGTGTTGAGACAGCTGTGGCAAACATCGCTAAGGCAATCGATGCGGCCTGCGACCGGGGTGATGTCTCACGCGGCGACATCGTTGCGGCTACTCTGGGATTGGCCGGGGTTCGCCGGCAGGATATCAAAGAGCGTGTCAGAGATAGCTTTGTCTCGCGTTTTCGTGTTCAAAGAACCTTTGTTACAACGGACGCGGACATCGCGCTTTTTGGAACAACACTCGGAAAAGCCGGGTTGGTCGTGATCGCCGGGACAGGTTCGATATGCATCGGTATGAACGACGCCGGCGAGAAATTCATTGCCGGCGGCTGGGGGCCGGTCGCCGGAGACGAAGGCGGCGGACGCGGCATAGCGGGCGACGCACTTCACGCTGTTGCAAAGGCGTCGGACGGCCGCGGCGAACCTACATTATTGAGCGAACAAGCCGCCGAATACTTTCGGGCATCAAATGTTGAAAACTTGATCGGTGCGATCTATTCACCAAATATGGACAACAGCCGCATCGCCGGATTTGCCCGTCTGGTGGTTGAAACAGCAAAGGATGGTGATAAGATCGCCAGAGTAATATTGAGCGAAGCCGGACGTGAACTGGGTAATGCGGCGGTCGCCGTCCTGAAAAGACTTGGGCTCGAAGATCGGCGGGTACCGATCGGTTGCGTTGGAAGCGTCTTTAAGGCGGGCGAACTACTGACCTCTTCGATGGGAGAAGTTATCAGAAAGGCAGCTCCGAAGGCTTATCTCACGGAACCGCAAATGCCGCCCGCTCACGCTGCTGCGCTGATGGCGATGAATGGGGAGGGGCTAGGTAAGAAGAATTAGGCCGCAGAGACGCTGAGGAGCAGCGCCTGAACCGAATACTTCTCTTTCGCTCTGCGTCTCCACAGTGAAAAACATGCTACCGGTCACCGAACAAGAAAACCAAAAAACGGCCGCGATCGATCGGGCTTCGACGCTGGATGCTTGTCATTTGATCAATGATGAAGACAAGACGGTGGCTTTGGCGATCGAAAAGGTTTTGCCCGAAATTGCGGCGGTTATCGACAAGGTTGTCGAGCGGCTGCAAAATGGTGGACGGCTCTTTTATGTCGGAACAGGCACAAGCGGGCGGCTTGGCGTGCTTGACGCGTCGGAGATTCCGCCGACCTTTGGGGTTTCTTACGAACTTGTTCAGGGCATCATCGCCGGCGGCTACGATGCACTTTACAAAGCGACCGAATCGAGCGAAGACAACCGCGAAGCCGGTTCGGAAGACCTGAAGAAACGAGGCGTAACCGCAAACGACGCGGTGATCGGCATCGCCGCCTCAGGCCGCACGCCATACACGATCGGAGCTGTCGATTTCGCCCGCGAGCTCGGCTGTTTTACGGCATGCATCGCCTGCGTTCCCGATTCGGCGATCACTCAAGCAGTCGATATTGCCATTGTTCCAAACGTCGGCCCCGAAGCCATCACAGGATCGACTCGAATGAAGGCTGGCACTGCCCAAAAGATGGTGCTTAATATGATCTCGACGGTAACGATGATCCGGCTCGGCTACGTCAAGGGCAATCGGATGACCAACCTTAAGCCGTCTAACATCAAGCTTCGCGAACGCAGCCTGCGTATTTTTATTGCCGAAACCGGCCTCGAAGAAGCGGCCGCATCAAAACTGCTAGACGAGGCAGAAGGCGACCTCCGTGTCGCCCTGGTAATGAATGCCCTAAAGGTCGGCCGCGAGGCTGCGATCGAGGCTCTCGGCCATTTTGGCTTTGCGGTTAAGAGAGCAATAGACAGCCTCAAATAAGACGGGCTCGACCCGTCAGCTAGTTCAGAAGCAATGTCTTTCGGGATGTGATTTGACCGCGAGAAAGATTCGCGATAAAAACTTCTTATCTTTTCGCGCGTAAACTCTCGTCGTAATTTATTGTTCAATGCAAACACTCGACCTTGTCATTATCTTCGGCTATCTGATCGGCATCACCGCCTTTGGCATTTTGTTTTCGGGCAACCAGGAGACGACCGAAGACTATTTTGTGGGCGACCGCAGCGTGCCGTGGTGGGCGATCGCGATGTCGATCGTGGCGACGGAAACGAGCACGATCACGTTCGTTTCCGTGCCTGGTATCGCCTTTGCAAGGAACGGCAATTTTCAGTTCTTACAGCTTGTTTTCGGCTATATGCTCGGCCGTATAGTTATTTCGGTGATCTTTATCCCGATGTATTTCAAGGGTGAGCTGCAGACGGTTTATCAGCTTTTGGGTGAACGATTTGGCAACTGCGTAAAGATGATCGCCTCGGCACTTTTTGTGGTAATGCGAAACGTCGCCGACGGGATTCGGCTGCTATTAACGGCCATTGTTTTGGCGGCTGTTTACGCTTCCTTTAGCCCGGGAACCGATCCGACCGTTGTCATTATCGCTTCGGTGGTTCTGCTGGGTGTTGTAATGATCATCTTCACCTTTTACGGCGGAATGGAAGCGGTCATATGGGTCGAGGTCGTTCAGCTCGTGATCTACATAGGCGGAGCGGCAGCCGCTGCGGTCGTTCTGATGCAGCATATCGACGGTGGATTTTCAGGTGCGGTCGCACTCGGGGAACAATTCAGTAAGTTTAACCTTTTCGATTTCGGCTGGGATATGGCAAAAACTTACACTTTCTGGTCCGGCCTTTTCGGCGGCTGTTTCCTTACGATGTCAACGCACGGGACAGATCAGTATCTTGTCCAGCGTTACCTCTGCACTAGCAAACCGGCTGCCGCTGCTACTGCCCTCTTATCGTCTGGCGCGGTCGTTCTGGCACAGTTCATCGGGTTCCTTTTTATCGGCGTGTTGCTTTTTGCCTTCTATGCGCCGTTCAATTCCGCCGAATATGCACAGGCCGGCATCGCCGGTTCGGGAATTTCCGCCAACTTCCCTTTCTTAAAAGGCGATCAGGTATTCCCTGATTTTATTACTCAACATATGCCTGCGGGATTATCGGGGTTAGTTGTCGCGGCGATATTTGCGGCGGCCCTGTCGTCGTCGCTCAACTCGATCGCCGCAACCGCCATCAACGACCTCTACAAACCATTCCGTCCTAATATCACCGATAAGCAGCTTGTCCGGTACGCCGGCATTTTGACCGTTGTCGTCGGCATCATCCAGATCGTGGTCGCCATCGCTTTTATGCGTTCAGGCGAATCCGCTCTCGGGCTGGCGCTATCGGTCGCGAGCCTGATCAACGGCCCGATACTCGGCGTTTTTCTCGTCGGAACATTTCTAAAGCGAGCCACTGAGGGCCACGCACTTATCGGCATGCTCACTAGCTGCGCGGTGATGACCTATATTCTGCTCGCTGCTAATAAACTAGTCGCGGGCCCGGTCATCGCATGGACATGGTACGCACTCATCGGCAGCCTGATGACGTTCGTTGTCGCATTTGCAGCAAGCTTGACCTCGGCTCGAACCCAAAATGAAGAAACTCTTTAATCCGGCGTTACTCCTTATAATTTTCACCTGCCAAAGCACGCTGGCGGCGTGGCGGCCATGTTCGAATGCCGGAACGACCGGCCTCTGGCCCTCGAAAAAGTCATACGATTTTGCCGAAAAATACGTCAAGAAAATGACCGTCGAGGAAAAGGTCGGCCAGCTCGTCCACATCGGCATCAATGCCCGGTTTGCCAATCAGGACAGCCCGTTCTTCAACGATCTGAAACGGCAAGTAGTCGAAAACAAGCTCGGCGGGATAATATTTTTCGGGGCACCGATCTACGAAACGGCCGTCATCGGCAACCGTATGCAGTCGCTTGCAAAGACGCCGCTGCTTCTCTCGCTTGATGCTGAGACTGGCGTCGGAATGCGGTTTGAGGACGCGACAAATTTCCCCTGGGCGATGGCAGTCGCTGCTGCCGGCGAACCCGATCTCGCTCGCCGAATGGGGGTCATTACCGGCCGCGAAGCCAAAGCGATCGGCATCCGCCACGTATATGCACCGGTACTCGACGTCAATAATAATGCCGCAAATCCGGTGATCAACGTGCGAAGTTTCGGCGAAGATCCTGCGGACGTTGCCCGCTTTGGAGTGCCGTTTGCGCAGGGCATTCAGAGCCAGTGCGTTATCGCGACCGCTAAACACTTCCCGGGGCACGGGGATACCGCGATCGATTCGCATCGCGGCCTCCCGATCATCGACCATTCACGCGAAAGCCTAGAGCGGACCGAACTTTTCCCCTTTAGAAAAGCGGTCGAAGGCGGCATCGGTTCCATTATGATCGCCCACATCGCCCTGCCACAGATCGACGGCGAAGAGATAAAACCGCTAAAGACCTATCAGGGCGGTGACGCCGAATCAGGCGCTGAGATAGTCGAAGAAAAGGCCACGATCCCCGCCACCTTGTCCGGTAAAGTCCAGACGGGCATATTGCGAAACGAGATGAAATTCAAAGGGCTTATAGTCTCGGATGCGATGTCGATGAGCGGCCTGACGTTGTATTTTACACAGGAGCGTTTCTCGCCGGCACCGATATTTTAGAAAAGCCGACCGACCCCGATCCGATGGTACGGGGCCTTATAGCCGCGGTCAAAAGCGGCAGCATATCAATGGAGCGACTCGACGAATCGGTACAGCGTCAGATCGCCTGGAAACATGAACTCGGTCTTTTTAGGAATCGGGCCACACAAATAGACCAGATAGACACATTTGTCTCGCCGTTAGATTCGGCGGCACTCGCTGATGAGATCGCGGCGAAGGCGATAACACTCGTAAGAAACGACGGAGGTGCCCTTCCGCTCGACCAAAGTTCAAAAGTCGCTGTTCTCGGTATTTCAAACGGCTTTGAAGGGCCCGGTACAATGGGCAGCCTCGTCTCGTCGCTTCGCTCGAGCGGACTTCGTTTCGCTTCGGCATATCTTCAGGAAAATTACACTACCGAACAGGCCTTTGCCGCGCGCAAAGCCGTCATGGAGGCCGACACCGTTGTCGTCGGACTTTACGGCCGCGTCCGCAGCGGAGCAAAGAATAGCGTTGGTGTTCCTGAAAACGGGGCGGCAATACTGCGGGAAGCTCTAGCTGCAAATAAGAAAGTCATCGGTATCAGTTTTGGCAACCCATATATTTTGATGAATTTTCCGGAACTCAAGACCTATATCGTCGGCTATGGAGACATGCCAAGCCTGCAGCGGGCCGCTGCCAGGTCGATACTCGGAACGCAGGATATCACCGGCCGCCTGCCGATATCGCTGCCGGGACTATATCCGCGTGGAACCGGGATCCAATTAAGCAAACGATAAATAAACTGCGGAGACGTAGAAATCAATGGAAAACAATCCTCTCTTTCCACTGCTGCTCCGCGGGTCTGCGGATAGCTTTATCTTATGACTCAAACTTGGCAGATCAACGATTTCCTCGACGTCCGCGACGGCCGCCTCCACGTCGATGGTATCGATGCGACCGGATTGGCGGCTGAATACGGCACGCCTTTATTTGTCTTTAGTGAAGAACGTATCCGTCACAACATCGCCCGGCTAGAAAAAATAAAGGATGTGATCGGTCGCCCGCTCAAGCTCTGTTACGCCGCCAAGGCGATGTCTACAATGGGCATTTTGCGGGCCGTTAAGGACGCAGGATGTGACATCGAGGTCAATTCGGGCGGCGAGCTTTGGAAGGCTTTGGAGGCAGGTTTTCACGGGGATCAGATCATTTTCAATGGCACCAGCAAAGAAGTTTGGGAGCTTGAATTGGCGATAGAGAACGAGATCTACGCCATCCAGGTCGATTCGCTTTACGAATTGTCTTCGATTGATGAGACCGCCAAACGCCTCGGCAAAAGGGCAAATGTATCATTGCGACTCGTGCCCGAAATTGAAAGCGGCACTCATTCAGGCTTACAGACTGCTTTGCTCACATCAAAATTTGGCATGATGCCCGACGAGGCTTATTCGGCGTTTCGCCAGTATCGCAACTCACCGCACCTCGCGCTCAACGGCATACATCTTCACATCGGCTCACAAAACCCTGACCGTCGAGTTTACACCGATGCATTTCTTTCGCTTTTCGAAAGTCTCAAACGCATCCGCGCCGAGTCCGCCGTTACATTAGGCCACATCAACCTCGGCGGTGGCTTTCCTATAAATTATCTCGGTAATGAAACGGTCCCCGGGATGGCCAATGGAACGAGCGAAATGCTTTCCGCCGACTTTGAGCCCGCGGATGCCATCCGCGACGCGTGGTCCGCGGTTAAGGACTCCGCCGCCGGAACCGGACTTCTCGACGGCCTCACCATCCTGCTCGAACCAGGCCGCAGCATCATCGCTGACGCTGGTATTTGCCTAACCACCGTCCGAAACGCGAAGCAACGGCTGGCCGCTGATGGATCAACTGACAACTGGCTCATGACCGACGCCGGTTTCAACATCCTGCTTTCGATGGAAACCTATAAGTGGTACTACCACCTGATCTCAGCAGATAGAGCGAACGAATCACACAATTATGAATATAAGGTCGCCGGCCCGCTGTGCGACGGCGGTGATGTGTATTTTGATATTGAGGGGATGAATAGGCTGCCGGATCATCGGCTGCTGCCTGAGAATGTTGTGCCGGGCGAGGTGCTTGCGTTGCTCAACTGCGGGGCATATTCGCTCGCTCAAGCCAGCCAATACAACGGCCGTTTCCTGCCGGCGGTCGTTTTGGTCCGTCAAAATGCTGAGCTCGAGTTGATCAGACGGCGAGACACATTTGAGGATCTGATACGTGGTGATGTTTATTGATCTAAAATTCGAACTTTCTCGCAAGGCCGCCGAGAACCTGACGTTCATCATCGCCGATCTCGATGCCCGCAACGGCATAGATATCTGAGAGAGCGGCCAGCGAAGCTGCCTGACTGCTTTCGTCTCGAATACCAGCGATCACTTTAAGGTTCTCTAACGCCAGTTCCCTCGAACGCTCCGGCAAACCCAAGGGGGTGAATCGAGCGGCGATCTCATTCAAAACCGTCGAACGTGCGCCAGGCTGCGAAACGGCATCGGTCATTGACGCCGCCTCATTGAGCAGATCTATTGCCGCTTCGGTCTCACCTTGTCGCGTTTTTTCATCAGAAATAGCAACAAATGCGAGCAACCGGTCTGAATCTTCGGCGATCATTTCGATCGTTTGGCGTGCCTGGCCGTCGTCTTTTAACATCGTCTGGATCTGAGCGATCTGCGAAAGTGCCGCGGTTTGTTCCGTGACGTCAGGGATCTGCAACGCTATCTCAATGCCGCGGTCGGACTTGCCAAATCCGGCAAATTGCGCGGCGATCGAAGCGATCAAAGCGACGCGGCCGCGGCTGTCGCGCGTTTCGCTTTCACGTTGAGAATTGACGATCTCATAGGCTTCTGTAATGGTATCGACGGCCTCGTCCTTTTCCCCGTTCTTCCAATATTCACGGGCGAATCCAAGCAAGGCAGATGCTATCTGGGTCTTGTCTGTAACGAGGTCGAGCGTCCGGTCGGCAAGTTCGATGCTGCCGGCGTAAAGAAAACCGAGGGCACAATTTACCAGGAAAAAATCACGATGGGCATTCTGCAGAGCCTCAGCATATCCGCGAGATTTGTCAAAGGTCTCGATCGCCCGGTCTTTTCTTTCCGCTTCGAGAAAATGATTCCCGATATCGAGAAATGCCCGGATACGCTCCTCGTCATGCTCGATCGCTTCGGCCGAGGCGATCGTGCCATCGAGAATGGCGACCGCATCGTCCACTTTCTTGTCCTCGATCATCCGGGCCGCTATCTGATGCATCGCCGAGACGCGAGCCGAGGGGAACTCGATCTTTGAGATGGTGGCTTCGGACGCGTTTCGATCGCCGTCTGCAGCCTGTCTCACAGCGACCGCCGCCAAAACGAAATCCGGATGTGCCATCGCATCGGCTATCTCAGCCGCCTTCTCGACCGCACCTTTTTCCGCCTTTACAAGGCCGACCCGCTCAAACGCCTGCGACCGAAGCCCAAGATCTTCGATCGCGTCAGCCAATTGCAGAGCGTATTCGTCATCGTCGATCTCGGCACATTTGACCGCGACGGCGGTGAGTAATTTGTCTCGAGAAAAAGGGTCATCAACGGCATTAGCCAGCTCTGCCGCCAGGTCAACCTCATTGCCTGCGAGGTACCGTGGAACGATGGCGTTCATCGCTTCCGCATGACCGTCACTGCTTTTTATGCGTTCGCCGATGTAAGCCGCGCACGCGAGAAGATCGTTTTCAGCATTTTCGACTGAAACAAATAGTTCTGACATATTACGAGAGGTGAACCGCAGATCTAAAGAGTTAAAAACTATGGATCTACCGGTGTCTATCCTGTTTATCTGCAGCTAAATTTTATGCAAAAACTCTTCGGATCGATTCCGGCATCCAGTCGCGAAGGTCTTTTGCTATCGCACCGGCACCGGCGTTTCTGAGAGCACCGGCATCGACCGTGTTCGTTACACCTAGCGCCGGCAGATCTGCATTTCGTGCCCCCAAAACTCCCGGTGGTGAATCCTCGATAACGAGACACTCAGCGTGTGTCATCGGCAAATGCCCCTGCGAGGTACGAACCGAATCGATGTGCTTGAACCCCTTTCTGAAACACTCCGGGTCGGGTTTGCAATTGCTGGCATCCTCGGCACTGATGATCGTAGAAAAGTACTTTGCCAAGCCGGTTTTTTCGAGCACAAGATCGATCTCATGACGCCGTGACATGCTGACGATACCTAGCGTGAACTCATGCGACATCTTTTCTATAAAGCCCTCGATGCCGTCAAACAGCGGCATATTAGCCGTAACCATCGCTTTCCATTTCGCGGATTTTGCGGAAATAACTTCCTCAACGCGACCGTCTGCGGGCGTTTTACCCGCCCGCTCAAAGGCCATCGCGACAAATGTCACGTCATCCATTCCCAGCGATGCAAAATAGTCAGCCTCGGTCAGATCGATCCCGTCATCTTTCAAGACCTCCTGATATGCTTTCATTTGCACCGGTTCGTCATTGATGATGACCCCGTTAAAATCCATTAAAATTGCTTTGATCATATTGATATTTTAGTCGAAAATGCGGGCTTCCGCATCAGAGAAACGCCTCATCAAACATATTCCCGCGGCTCAGGATGCCGTTCGGGTCGAATCGTTTCTTGAGGTCCGCCATCTCGTTTAAGTACCTCTCGCCCATCATCGCCGCGAGGTATTTTCGTTTGAGTTTGCCGATGCCGTGCTCGGCCGACACGGTGCCGCCGAGCATGATCGCCTGTGCCACACATCGCCCGTAAATATGCCGTGCCTTTTCGGATTCGTCCGCATTTTTCGGCAGCATATTAGCGTGTAAATGACAGTCGCCTATGTGCCCAAATATGACATAGTCGAGCCCGCTCGTGTCGAGAGTTTCTTTGTAATACTGCAGGAACGATGCAAAGTTCGCATCCGGCACCGCCATATCGGTTCCGACCTTTCGCTGGCCGTATTTCGATATCCGCTCGTTTACCGCGACCGGCAAAGCGTGTCGAAACGCCCTCATTTTCTCACGGTCTTGATCATTCGTCGTAAACCATGAGAGGTCGAGGTCGGCCCCGTACCTCTCAAACACCTCATACCATACTCCGAGACGTTCGTCTTCGTCGGATACGTGAGTCTCCTGTTCGAAAAAAATGGCACCTGACATCCCATGAGGCGTTTCCGGGAACTTTTCAGAGATGAACTCCAGGGCGTTGGCGTCGAAATACTCAAGCAATGAAGGGTCGATCGCTGAATCCTCACGAAGAAATACTGGACGATCTAATACCCCTGTCACTGGCGACGATAGATAATAAGAGGCGACGGTTCGCTTCACTTCGTCAACGAAAGCCAGCAGTTGGCCGCCCTCCTTAAAAAACACGATCCCGCTAAAGAACCCCTCCGGCTTTGGCAATAAACTCAGCTCAACTTCGGTTATCACTCCAAGTGTGCCTTCGCTGCCAATGAACAGATCAATAGCGTCGAGTGGTGCGGCGTTAAAGTATCCGCTCACGTTCTTTCGAACATCGGGCCTTGGGTATGTCGGGGCTTTGACAGTGCCATCGCCAATCGATATCGAGCCGTCGCCATCCGCAAAATATTCGCCGCGCCTTATGTCTAAGATCTCACCACTCGCCATTATTACCTGCAGCCGCTGGACGAAATTTCTGGTCGGCCCGTACTTGAAACTTTTCGCCCCGGACGCATTGGTCGCGACCGTGCCGCCGATCTGGCATGACCACTCCGTCGGATCGGGCGGATAGGCTTTTTGGAGATCGGCAAGTATAACGCCAGCACCAACGGTCGCGGTCATCGCTTCCGTGTCGATCTCGAGCTCCCTAAGCCGTTCGAGCGAAATGACGATCCCGCCAAACGGTATCGCTCCGCCGACCGTGCCGGTTCGCGCCCCCGAGATAGTCACCGCGACGCGTTGCTCATTAGCCTCACGAAGGATATTCGCGACCTCATCCGCCGCCTCAGGAATAAACAGCTTCTCGGCATGTCCTCCCTGCATATTGCTGGCATCGGCCAAGTAGTTCTGCAGATCGTCGAGCTGCGTTTTGACTTGCATGAGTCTGATTATACAGAATGTGGAACAACCTTGAAACAGCGGCTAACGGACGGTCAGTTCGCGTTCGCGCAAGTATTTCAAACGATCGCGTATCTCAGCCGCCTGCTCAAATTTCATTTCCTTGGCGGCATTTCGCATATCTGCTTCCATCTGTTGGATAGTTTCTTTTAGCTGTTTGGGCGAATATTCTTCGAACGAATCGAGATCGAGCGGTATCTTGAAATAGTCAGCCTCATAGGCCGTGACAAGCGTTGCGTCGATCGATTTGATGATGGTGGTCGGAGTGATGCCGTTTTCGGTGTTGTATTCTTCCTGGATCTTGCGTCGGCGCGTTGTTTCGCTTATCGCATATTCCATCGACTTTGTGATCTTGTCGGCATAAAGGATGGCCTTGCCGTCGGCATTTCGCGCTGCTCTGCCCATCGTTTGAATAAGCGAACTTTGCGAACGCAGGAATCCTTCTTTGTCAGCGTCAAGGATCGCCACAAGCGAGACTTCCGGCAGATCGAGCCCTTCACGCAGCAGATTTATTCCGACCAGAACGTCAAACTCACCGCGACGCAGATCACGCAATATCTTTATCCGGTCGAGTGTGTGTATATCGCTATGCAGATAGCTGACTTTTACGCCTACCTCAGCAAAATACTCGCTCAGATTCTCAGCCATCCGTTTGGTAAGTGTCGTAACAAGCACGCGTTCATTGCGTTCAGCTCGCTGCCGGCACTCTTCGAGCAGATCGTCGATCTGTCCTTTTACCGGCCGCACTTCGACCACCGGGTCGAGCAGCCCTGTTGGACGAATGATCTGCTCGATGACCTCGCCTTCGACCTTTGTTAGTTCGTATGGCCCGGGCGTCGCCGAAACATATATGGTCTGACCTATACGGCTTTCGAATTCGCCAAAATTGAGCGGGCGGTTATCCTTAGCTGACGGAAGGCGAAATCCATACTCAACGAGCGTACCTTTGCGGCTTTGGTCACCCTTGAACATAGCCCCGAGCTGCGGAACCGTCTGGTGCGATTCGTCGATGACCATCAGAGCCTCGGGCGGTAGATAATCAAGCAAAGTTGGCGGGGGCTCGCCGGGCAGCTTTCCGGTAAGATGCCGTGAGTAGTTTTCAATGCCCCGGCAAAAGCCCATCTCCTTTATCATCTCGAGGTCATACATCGTCCGCTGATGCAGCCTCTGTGCCTCAACGACCTTTCCTTCCTCGACGAGGAATTTCTCGTGCTCATCGAGTTCCGCTTTGATCGTCTGGACCGCCCGTTTGATGACCGGCTTGCTCATTACATAGTGAGTCTTCGGATAAATCGGCAGGCGCGATTCGTGTTTCGCGATCACTTCACCCAGCAGCGGATCGATCGTATATATCGCATCGATCTCGTCACCCCAGAATTCAACCCTATAAGCTTGGTCCTGATAACTAGGATAGAGCTCGACAACATCGCCGCGAACGCGGAAATTACCGCGGTCAAAATCGATATTGACCCGCTCGTACTGTAACTCGACGAGCTTTTGCAGAAACTCTTCGCGCTTGATCTTCATCCCGGGCTCGATGAACACAAGCATTCCAAAATACGCATCTGGGTCGCCAAGACCATAGATACACGAAACCGACGCTACCACGATCACGTCCCGCCTCTCGAACAAAGCACGCGTCGCCGATAGCCGGAGCCGGTCGATCTCTTCGTTAACAGTCGCTTCCTTTTCTATGTAAAGGTCGGCAGCGGGAACGTAAGCCTCAGGCTGGTAATAGTCGTAATATGAAACAAAATACTCAACGGCATTTTCCGGAAAGAAAGTTTTGAACTCCTGATAAAGCTGTGCCGCCAGTGTCTTATTGTGAGCGAGGACGAGTGTCGGCCGCTGAGTCTTTTCAATCACATTGGCGATCGTGAACGTTTTTCCGCTGCCTGTGATGCCGAGCAGGACCTGATCCTTGACGCCTTCGTTCAACCCTTCGACAAGCTGCCTTATCGCCTCCGGCTGGTCACCTTTCGGTGTATTTTCACTAATGAGACGGAATTGCATAGCTCGATCATACTAAAAAGCCGGCAACAAAAAAAGCCGCGCAGCTAGCACGGCCCTAATATTTTGGATCAAAAACCCCGGACGAGATCATTCGATATGGATCGTAATGGTAAAAGCGAGGTCGAGCCCGCACTGATTACGCAGATCGATATAGTTGTCGCCTTCCTGCGTTCCCAGATTCATTTCGGTCTCGCCGCCGCCAAATTTGACGCAATCGTTTCGAGATGTGATCGTCATTCTCGCTATATGGCCGCCGCCGTAGGTGAAGACATAGTCCTTGGTAGCAAACTTGCCGATCGTTCCTTTAATGGTCGCGTTCGTCTCGCCCTTTTTGATCGTGACCCGCGATTGAGCACTCGCCTCGATCCCAAAACCCGCCACCAAAAAGAAAAGCGCCGCAATAATGATGTTTTGTTTTTTCATAGCAACCTCCAAATATTTTGTTGATCGAACCCAATTGTTCTGTCAACTTAATGTCGGGATCGCGAAAACATTTCAACCGGCATCGTTTCTGGTGCAGATCTAATCGCTGCCGTAGTTGATAGAAACTGTCAAAACAAAGGTCGTATATCGACTGCAGTAATTTGTCACCGAAATATAGTTATCTCCGGCCTGAGTCGTGAAGCTAGTGCTGGTTGAGCCGCCGGTGAACTTAACACATCCGTTCGCCGAGCTGACGTTGCCGGAAAGGTACTGACCGTATCTCGCACCGAGCACATATGTGCGAGTTCCCCCGCCGCCGAGCCCGCCGGAAACAGATGCTGACGTCCGTCCGCGGGCAAACCGAATTCTCGATTGTGCCGACACCTCGGTACAAACCCCAAGAAATATTAGAAATACGCCGATTGCAAGGATCTTTTTCATCCGCACTACACCTCCGCTGATCATTGGAATATTTAAGCCGACGAGCCTGATTTAGCTCGAACACGCGGATTCTATTCCCATTTCAGGTGTAATGCAAGCCTGCGACGACCGACTGGATGTAACGGCTCTAAAGTTTCGCTTTGAACGGTATCCGCCGCTTTAGCTGTTGGTATTTGTCGTTGAAGGCGTCACCGCGGGCCGCATAGATCTCGGTGATCAATTGGGCGTCGGATGGACGAAAGGCGCGGAGCATGATGTCTCGATTGCGAATAATGCCTTTGGCGTCGATAACAACGACCGCTCTCGTAAAGTTTACCGGATAGAGCCAATGTTTCGCGTAGGTCCTGGTGATCTCGCGTCCAGGATCGGCAAGCAGCGGGAGCGGCAATTTCCGGCTGTTCGAAAATGCTTTATGTTCCTCCGGGCTCGCAGGTGAGATACCCACTATCGTCGCTTTGGTTTCGAGATAGTTTTCCCAATTGTCACGTACACTGCATAGCTGCCGTGTGCAGACCATCGTTTCGTTCTGGGGATAAAACAATAGAACGACCACATTACCGAGATGGTCGGACAACCGCCATTCGGTATCTAGATCGGTTCTTAGATCAAAATCCGGAGCCGGTCTTCCGACGACAACTCTGTCCTTTTGACACGGCTCATCTAAATTTTGTGCTGACATGCCTGCAAATAACGCAACCTGCCGTCCCGATGGAACTCGAAAAAATAGATTCAGGTCAAAACCGGCTCGAATGCCGCCACGGCATCCCTGACCCGGTCCGCCATATCTGTCTGGAAGCTGCCCTCTAGTTGGAATTCTATGAGCTTCGCATGAGCCCGCTCATCCTTCTGGACGCGTAAAACATGGAGCAGTGCAAATTTCACCCTTTCGTCTCGATGTGTCCTCAGGGCCTCAAATATCTCTTTGGTCTCACCTGCTTTGATCAGCAGCGAGACTAGGGCGAAAGCCTCGTACGCGACCTTCATGTCCTCATGGACAAGCCTGTCGAAAGATTTCACCACGATTCCAGCTTCGATCGCGGCTTTTGCGGCATGGCTCATTCTGAATTCGTCGTTCGTCTCGATGATCCGCTTCCAGGCATCCGCACGGTCGAAATTCAGCCTGAATAGGCCGCGAGCCGCTGCCGCACGCACCTCGCGGGTCGGATCGGCGCATGCCAATAGGATAGGTTCGAAAACGGACTCGTGGTCAAAGTCGGTGAGCGTTGCTACCGCTTTTGATCTCAGATTGGACGAGAGGTCATACAATGCGATCTGCGATAACGCATCGATCGAATTCCGTGTCCTAAAAGCTGAGAGGACCCGTAACGCGAGATCGCGGACATTTTCGTCATCTTCAAATTCTTCGTTTGCCTGTTCGATCGCGTTTACAACGGAGGGATCATCGGAAAGCGGCAATGGTTCGTAAGATCTCGAAGCGCTCAGGCTTGAAAATGAATTGATCGGCAGCTGTGCATATTGCAGCCTTCGCATTTTTTCCTGAAACAATTTTGTATCGATGCTCCCGTCTTCGCTCATAACGGTTTTGGGCATTTCTGGTTTTGGCAATCCGGGACGGGACTTTTTGGCCTCAAATGTCAACTTTGACGGAGTGACAGTCGTCTTTTTAGCTTTTCGAAGCCACTCCAATTCTTTGTCGGCATCAACGCCGTCTAATTCATAACTCTCATTGCGGTAATAATCACTATAACGGCTGCCGTAATTGTATTGCGGCTTATCGTCACCATTACGGCTTTTCTTCCAAAAGAAAAAAGCAGCACCTAACGCGATCGCCACCATCAGAACGATCAACGTCCAACTCATTCCTCCTGAATTATCAACAAATGCCTTCTCATTTGCAGGAATAGCCTGGGCAGCAGCGTTAACCGCCGAGACCGCGAGAGCCGCCAAAATACTGTGTATATATCTAAGATTGCGTTTCATGCGAGTGGAAAAATATTGTGTTTATTTACGTGATCGTCTAACCGTAGAGTGCTCGGGGGCGGGGCGACGGCCTCGATGATCAACGCCGACACCAAATATTATGCACCTTTTTCCCATAAATGTCATTATAAATATTAACAATGTTGAAAATGATTAAACATGTGTCATTTTCCAGAAAACGGGACATCTCATTTTGCTTTGCCATTGAGTTTCCTTCGTAATACAGTTAATTATGATAGGAGTTTTGGCTGAGTCTATGACAGCAACCCAAAGCGTTTTTGAGTCAGAGGTTCCGGGGCTTCGGTTATTGCATCGCGGAAAAGTACGGGACGTTTACGAGGTTGACGAGGATCGTCTCCTGCTGGTGGCAACAGACCGCCTGTCGGCTTTCGATTGTGTTCTGCCGACGCTGATCCCGCGAAAAGGTGAGGTTCTTACGCAGCTTTCTGCATTCTGGTTCGATCGCTTACGGGATATAGTTCCGAACCACGTGCTCACGACGGATATTGATATGATGCCGGACCCGATCCGCGGCAACGAGCAGCTTCGCAGCCGCTCGACACTCGTCGTCAGAACCGAGGTTTTTCCGGTCGAATGCGTTGTACGAGGATATCTGGAAGGTTCGGGTTGGAAAGATTATCTGCGAACCGGAACCGTTTGCGGTCATGACCTGCCAAGAGGCTTGCAGCAATGCGATCGGCTTTTGGAGCCGATATTCACACCCGCGACAAAGGCCGCTTCGGGCCACGACGATAATATTGATCAGCTCGAATTCGTCCGCATCATCGGCCATGATACGGCGGCACGACTGAAATCTATCTCGCTCGCGATTTACAACCAGGCACGCTCCTATGCCAAAACAAAGGGCTTGATCATCGCCGATACAAAATTTGAATTTGGGCGCGACAAGAATGGTAAGATTCTGCTGATAGATGAGGTGTTAACGCCGGATTCGTCGCGGTTTTGGGATGCAGAAACTTACGAACCCGGACGGGCACAGGCATCTTTTGACAAACAGTTCGTGCGTGAATATCTCGAAACCCTCGACTGGGACAAAACCCCGCCGGCTCCGCCGCTGCCCGACGACGTCGCAAATGCCACTTCCGAACGCTATCTGAAAGCCTTCGAACTGCTTACAGGAATCCAGCTCCCCGGCTGAATTGTCCGGACGGACTTAAAAAAATGTCGTAATGACCCCGACGTGATCGCCGACGCGGATAGTCGCACCCGGTG
>JBGAVK010000063.1:0-16810 GCA_044228165.1 Pyrinomonadaceae bacterium
TCTTTCCGGAATGGTTTTTGTATATCCCTGAATATTGATGTTAAAGCTTTCGACTTTTGCCTGGGCGTTCGGCGTTACCCGGAATGTGACGGCGACCTCGTTCTCCGACCGCATTGTCTTACGTTCGTGAGTAACCTCCGAACGATAAAACCCGCGTTCTCGCAGATAATCCAGTATTTCGTTGGCATTATTGTCAAGAGTCTGCTCAGTCAGAGCCGACCCGGGCGTCATTAGATTTAGTTTAAAAAGCAGGTCCTGCTCAGTTACCTTGTCGCCGATGGTTTCGCCGACAACGATCGAGACCCGCCCGGCCTCTGTCTTTTGTTTAACGGTAAAGACCAACTCGACGTCACCCGCGTTGTCGAGCGAGGCTTCGACCGTTACTGTGTCGACCTTCTTTGTGCGGTATAGAGCCTCGATCGCGTCCCGGATGCGGGTTGTCGAATAAACGGGCCCGGCCGCTTCGACGGCTATCGTGCGAAATTGATCAATGAACTGTGTTCCCGCCGCATCTGAGCCGGCATTGATCTCGACCTTAGCTATGTTTCGCTTTTCAAACTTACTTTGCGCCGACAACACGACCGGAAATACCAATAAAAATGCCGCCAATACAAAACCAAGCACATGGCGAGAGGCCATGCTTGCTTTGTTTTTTATTGGAACGCCGGTCAGCATCAAAGTGTATATGGTTAAAATCTCTTCCTAAACCTGATCTCAAAGCTGAAATTGTCACGGTTTCGTGTCACATTGCTCAGCGAGCGCTGTTCGTATTGAGCTACGAATGACAGCTTATTAGAAACGCGATATTCGAGAGCGAGAACCTGCTTCTGGTCCTGCGACAAATTGGTCGAATATGTGACCCGCAAATTATTATTGATCTGCCTGCCGACCGTCAGCCGGGCAGACGGATTGAGCTGCTGGCCGGAAATGATGGGGTCTATCTCGAACACATTCAGGCCAAAAAGCTTGTCGGTCGCCTTTCGCGCCGGATTATTGATGATGGTATCGGTTAATATCTCGGCCGCAGTGTTAATACCCGTCTGTGCCAGTGTCGGGATGCCGCCGGCGGTATTGGTCAGGCTGCCGGTCGTGATCAGCGACACAACGTCGGCTTGCGGCAACGCCGGGCTCGAGCGAACAGTCGCCGAAAGTTGCTCCGAATCCTTCAGCGGGCCTGAGAGGTTAACAAAGACCTGATATCCCGCGATCTCTGATTCGGCGAGCAGACTGATGACGGGCTCGATTGCGGTGTCAGGAGGGAATTCGAGCACACCGCGCTGGACCTCGTAACGGTCTTTACGGAACAGAATGGTGCCGCTGTTTGCGGTGATCCGTCCCGACAAGCGTGGGTTGTTCGCATCGCCGGTTAACACGAGCGAAACCGATGCCGTGAGATCAGCAATGTTGTTCTTTACGATCAGGGCGTCGCGTCCCTCAATTATCAGGTCAAAACGCGGAGCGGATATCGAACCGCCGCCGCCGGCGAGAACAGTATCGCGGCGGGCTCCGACGACGTTTGCCAGGTCGATGTCTTTGGAATAAATGCTTCGTTTCGCAAAAACACGGCCCGACAGCGTCAGTTGAAGATCCGACTTTTCGCTCTCTCTCGCACCTGTGATCTCAAGCTGTGCGTCGCCTGTGGTCACGAAATCTTTAGGCAGCGGAAGCGTCACATTGGTCCCGTCGAGCGAGAACCGAAAACTCTTGACCGAGAGGCCGTCGAGATAACCGCCTCCGTTCGCACGGAACTTTCCGCCGCCAAGATAACCGGTCGCCTCTTCGACCTCGACCTGATTTGACGTAAAGATCATTCGCGCCTTTAATCGATCGACAGTAAACCGGTCAGTGCCTATAAATGTTGCGACAGAACCATTTACGATATTCGCATTGCCTGACAATTGTGGCTTGGAGTTCGGTCCGAGGATTCGAACCGAAGTATCTGCGAACCCTGAAAAGAAGGTGTCTCGCGCCGTAAGATTGAGCAGAGTGAGATTGACGCGGCCGTCGATCGAGAGGTCGTTAGTGGCGCTGTCACTCAGAGCCTTTCTCCCCGAGATCGACATATTTGACCCGCCGCCCGCAAAACGTGCCCGCTCAAAGACGATCTCTGACGTGTTAAAGCGGATCAAGACCGGCTCGGTCGCAGCCAGCGGAGTGTCCTGTATCTGAAGTGCCAATTGCGAGAATTGCGCGGTTCCGCTGAGGTCCGACGTCGTGAATATCCTGACCTTTTTATCATCAAGTTTTGACAAATTACCGCCAAACTCGACCCTGCCCGTACCGGTTCCGACGATCCCAAATCCCTTTAACTGTGGAACAAAGGCGAGAATCGGAGCGACCGGGCTCTGGTCAAAATTGGTCTCGATCTTGAACGGCAGGTTGTCATTCGAGAGGTCGACAGTGGCACCGATGACTTGCGGTTTTCCTTCGAGAGTCGCCGTCAGGTCCGCGACGAGTGATTCATTGACAGTTTGCCCCTTGAGCGAGATCGCGCCGATATTGGTTTCTCCCACTTGAACCGCGGGGGCGATGCCGCTGAACTCGACCAGATACGATTTTGTATCGTTGTAATTTCCTTTAGCTTTCGCCGTCAGGTCGAGGTCGCCCGTGATCGCCGGGATGCTGTCATTCTTTGGCAGCAATGCAAGCACTAGAGGGATCGGCACGGACTTGCCCTCGAGCGCAAAACCAAACGCAGTCGTGGCACGATCATAATTTCCGGTGGCCGAGAGGCGGCCCGCTCCGAAACGCAGGTCAGCGTTTTTCAGGTCGATCGCGGTTCCATTAAATCGAGCTGTCACTTTTAGCTCATCAAATGGCTGCGAACCGATACTACCGTTAGATGCATTCAGATCAACGGAACCGTTCGCCTCATTCGGAAGCCCGCTGATATCTACCGCACCGGTAGCTCTGCCGTCGAGGTCGCGAATTCTTTCCGGAAGTTCGATCGGAAGCGCGGCCAATAAGTTAGCCGCATTGATATTTGTTAGCGACGCCCTAACCACGACATTGTTCTTGCCGGAGGCGGGAATGAGGATCGAGAATACCGCATTTCCGCCTCCGCGCTCTTGGAGTTTTCCGTTTCGAAGCTCAGAGCCGTTTTCATCAGAAACGATCTCAGTCGTTACGCTGCCAAGTTCTCGCCCTCGCATCGAGATCGAATCCAATGATGCATTACCTGAAATAACTGGATACGACAGGTCGCCGGTGAAGTGGCCGTCAAACGTCAGGCCGCCCGCAACCGTGACGTGGAGGGAATCGAGCTGCTCTTCAAATTCGGGTGAGATGCCGGTTACCCTGACGATACGATCAACCTCGGCCGCGTCGGTTGACCGTACCTCGACAGTCAGGTCAGAATTTCGGTGTTGATCACGTTCGAATATTTCGAAAAGCGACGTGAATTCGGCCCTGCCCTTAATATCAAGCGTAGTTTTTTCAGTTCTGAAATTGGCCCGCTTTACATCAAAATCGCCATCTGTCGCAGTAAGATCGAGATCGCCGTTGACGGGAACAAAGCCCCGGTCCGACGTTCCGGCATTTGCAGCGACGACAGCCGTGATAGAGCCATTCGGCTTTCGCAGGCGGGTGGCAAATGTCATATCGATCTCGCCCGTTGCGCGGCCTTCTACCGGCACGACTCGGCCAAATCCTAATGCCAGCAAACCGCCAAGATCAAGCCCGTTGAACGCGCCTTTCACACTGGAACCGCTTGATTTAGAAAGACCTACGGCGGCGTCGCCGGCGAACTGCCCCTCCATGATCTCGGCTCTTATCTCGTTGATCGCGGCTCGCTCGTTGTTGACGTCGAGACTCGCCGTTGCTCTGCCCAGCGAAATACTCCCGAGGATTCCGCCGCCGATGCTCATATCAGATGTAGCGCGATAGCGGCCGGATGGTTCCAGAACATAGACCGGATCGCCAAAGCGAACGCCGTCGAGCGTGCCGCCTTCAGGGAAGGTCTGCGACTTTTTAACGGCAACGGTGCCGGCGTCGACATCGTTAGATCGAGCTTCGACGCGGCCTTGTTTTATTGTCAAACGAACGCCGCCGATGTTCAGGCTGCCGAGGGTTGCACCGTCGGTATCGATACGTGCAACCCTAAGTTTGTCCGAATAAACAACGAGCCCGGCGGCGGTATTTTCGAGTTCTACATCGGGGGATTCGAGGCCGTCAACGCGGGCGACATTCATATCGAGCGTTCCGGCTTTGAGATTTTTCGCGGTCACTGTGGTCGAACGTGCCCGGTCGGTAAAGTGAAATTCATCGGCCGAGACATTCGCCGCCTTGTTCCCCCTGACCTCGGCTTTTTCCGAGCGGACATTGTCGATATTGACGCTTGTTACGCCGTTGCGGCGCTTGACCGCGACGTTGTTTCCGGTGATCCCGTTCAGGCTATAGTCCTTCGTAGTAAATGATCTGCTGTTCGCATTAGAGGCAGAGATGTCGAGGTTGCCGCCGTTTAGCGAAAATTTGAGATTGCGTGCCTGAAGTTCAGCAAACTCAGTATCACCGATCGAAAATTTCTGAGCCCGGCCCGAGCCTGCCCCGGCGAGTATTTCACGATCGCGATGCTCGAGCCTGGCGTCCTTCAAGTAAAGCCCGCCGAGCGAGAGCGACGACGATCTGGCGGCCGCCGCTTGTAGTTCGCCCAGCCACCGAAAATCCGTCCCCGTGCCGCGGACGTTGCCCATCATCCGGATCATGTCCACCCGAAAATCATCAAAGGTGAGCATCTCAGCGATCGCTTCGCCATCGGCGGTGTAGTTGGCATTTGTGCCCGCGACGGTTGCGTCGATCTTGACCGCTTTCAGCAAAACTCCGCCGGCTCTGAGCGACTGAGAGGCGGCCTTGCCCGTGATGTTATAATTCTCGCCCGAGCCGCTAAGTTTACCGATAAACGAAGTTTCTCCGGTCAGTGCACTGCCGGGTGAAAGTATGTCAGCGGCCCGTGTCAGATCAACACTCGACTCGATATCAAAATCGTATTTAGGAGCAGCCCAGTCAGTCAGACGGCCGGTGAGATATGAATATCCGATCGGTGTTTTTACATCGAGCCGGGTAAATTCGGCCCCTTCACCGTCGGCGATGCCTTTCGCGTCGAGACTGATATCCTCGATCTTTCGCTCCTCGTAAGAGAAGTCCGACCCATTCGATATCAAAGAAAAGCCATAACGTTTTGAGTCGCCGGAACCCCCTTCGGGATAAAGCAAAAAACTGATATCGTTGGCGTTAGCCGATATCTTGCGTGAAAGGTCGCCCAGGTGAACG
The DNA here is from genome assembly GCA_044228165.1 of Pyrinomonadaceae bacterium. GTDB lineage: Bacteria > Acidobacteriota > Blastocatellia > Pyrinomonadales > Pyrinomonadaceae > OLB17. The sequence goes on from JBGAVK010000063.1 coordinate 5,269, forward strand.
ACACTATCATCGATCTCGAGCGAACCGGTGTCATATCTGAAATTGACTGACGATCCCTTTTCATCCTCGATGAGTTTGAGGTTGGCGAAATTTGAACGCCCGTTCTCGTCAAATTTTACCCAAACCTGTGCACCATTGATCTTTGTTTTATCGATAATAATGTCGCTGCTTCGCTGCCACCCGATCAGATTTTGCACGGACAGATCGAGGTCGGCCCCTTCGATCGAAAAAAGGTCGCCGCCCGTCAGTTTGTCTCTAAACTGTGCATCGACGAGGGTTAATTTGAGCGGAATGACAGTGACGTTGAATTTCTTAGCCTTGAATGCAATGCCGATGTCCGACATCTTGGCAGTGAATTGAGCCTTGATATAGTCGTCGAAAAAACCGATCCGGTAGGCAACAAGAGCAATGATCGCGAGCAGAAAGGCCCCAATGGCAACAACGATGAACCCATTGAGTATTTTGCTTCGATTTAGAAACCGTATCGGGGGCTCGACGTCGAAGTTGCCTTCACCCTCTTCGATATCAGGATTTTTGATCTCCTCGTCAGCCATTCTGTTTCGTCTACGAAATTAAAAGCCAACGGTCTCAACGATCTCGAGGCCAAATGCGTCGAGTGCCGAGAGCCGCGGCGGATGATTAGAGATCAGTTTGATCTTTTTTACGCCAATATCTTTCAATATCTGGGCACCTATGCCATGATCGTGGATCTTGCCGTACCCGGTCTCGAGTTTTGCAGCCTGCAGATCGAGCCCGCGTTCCTGCATTAGAGCATAGGTCTTAAGCTGGTTGACGAGATCAAGGTTATTCTCGCGTTGACGAAGATATACCACCACGCCGCGCTTATCGTCGGCGATCTTTTTGAGCGACTCACTCACGGCATTCGACGCCTCGCCCAATGTGGCGCCAAACATCGCGAACGTCACGTTCTCCGTTTGGACGCGAACCAGCACACCTTCCGTTGTATTAGAAACGTCGCCCATAACGAGTGCGAGATGGGTCTCGCCGTTTATGACATTCTCATAGAGTATCGTCCGAAAAGTGCCGTACGCGGTCGGCAGGTCAGCCTCGACGACACGGCAAACCAGCGTTTCTTTTCGCATCCGGTATCGGACCAGATCGGCGACCGAGATGATCTTTAAGCCGTGTTTTTCTGCAAACCTTTCGAGCTCAGGCATTCGCGCCATCGTGCCGTCATCATTCATTATCTCGCAAATGACGGCCGCACCCTGCAGGCCGGCGATCCGTGCGATATCGACGCTCGCTTCGGTCTGGCCGACGCGTACCAGCACGCCGCCGCGTTTTGCCCTGAGAGGAAAAACATGGCCGGGCCGGGCCAGATCTGTCGGCTTTGATGCCGGATCGACCGCCGTCAGGATGGTCTTTGCCCGATCCGCTGCGGAAATACCCGTGGTCACACCCTCGCGTGCCTCGATCGAAGTGGTAAATGCCGTGCCCATACTCGACGTGTTTTCAGTAGTTTGCGGAAAGAGCTGCAGTTCATCGCATCTCTCCTCGGTCAGCGGTAAACAGATCAAACCCCGGCCGTGAACCGCCATGAAATTTATCAGTTCGGGCGTAACCTTTTCGGCTGCGCAAACCAGATCACCCTCGTTCTCACGGTCTTCGTCATCAACGATGATGATTATCTTACCGGCGCGTATATCGCTAACGGCGTCTTCTATCGGTGCTAATGGCATTTCGTGCTTTCTTCGAACCGCATTTATCGCGGTTTTAGTTCGTGTTACAACAATTCTAACCAATAGCCGCCGTTAAGGCTAAAAGAAACGCGTCTTTCGTCTCCGTGAGAATACCGCGTTACGCTCACAGGTCTCTGTACAATAAAATACATAAGGCCGCTTTGGCGAGCCTACCATTCCGCTCCCGGCTGCCTGCCTTTGCCTTTTTGGTTTAACTTGTCACAATAACCATTTATGCCGGATACGCCGAGGGTTCGATTCTTAAAGATCCTTCTTCACATTATCTTCTTTCTTTCGGGCATCGCGACCGTCCTGATCGGGCAGGTACTGCCGATAATGGCGACGCACTTTAAGCTGAATGACCTGCAGGTGAGCTTCTTCTTTCCATCTCAATTTGCGGGTTCACTTTTTGGGACATATATCACGAGTCGTCTGGCTAAGCGAAACAACTACATGGCCGCCGCGATGGCAGGCGGGATCGCATTGGCATGCGGCTCTCTGTTGATGAATCTGGACTATTTCGCGTTCGGGCTTTTTGGCTTTTTTGTCATCGGAATGGGCGTCGGGCTGACGCTGCCGTCGATAAATATGATGATCGTCGAGGTCAATCCCGAGCGTTCTGGCCCGGCGCTTAACTTTCTGAATTTTTGCTGGGGTGTCGGCGCGATCATGTGTAAGCCGTTCGTTGACACCTTCAGCACCAGTGACAGCATTGGCCTCACGACTATTGTACTTGCGGCACCGTTGCTTGTTTTTTCGATCGTTCTGCGGCTTGCCGCGGGCCAGCCAAAGAGCGCCCCTGTCAAAAAGTCAGCGTCCGATGACCCCGATTTCGTCCCCATCTGGCGAACGTCGCTGGCATGGACGATCGCACTTTTTAACTTCATTCACGTGGGTTTTGAGAGCGGAATGGGCGGCTGGCTGACGACCTATACCGCGCGGCTCGAGGGCGAGCCCGTCGTTCATTGGCTCTCACCGACCCTGCTTTATTTTCTGCTTTTTGTCATCGGCCGCGGGCTGGCGCCGCTAATGTTCCGCTATCTGAACGAGAACAAAATGCTCTTTCTCGGGCTCTCTATCGTTCTTGGCGGGATGATCATATCGTTGACGGCGACGAACGTACTTATGCTTAGCGTTGGTTCGGCGGTCGCCGGATTTGGAACATCGTGGATCTTTCCGACAAATGTCTCGCGATTTTCAAAGACTTTCGGACCCTCGGCGACACGCCAATTCACACCGCTATTTATGTGCGGCACACTCGGAGCGGCTTCGATGACGTGGCTCATCGGGTTCATTTCCGACCGCACCGGCAACCTGCATTCGGGAATGTACGTCCTGCTCGTCGGCACGATCTTACTTATCATCGTCCAGACATATCTCGCCTTTACGACAATGAAAAAAGCCTCGAAGCCGGGCACTAACGCTACCGGCTAAGAGGCTCTTTCTAAACAATTTGACGCTACTGGCTTTCGCGCTCGGACGGAAAAACGGGCCGGGTCGCGGCCGGATTATCGGGCGACGTGTGGCGATGAGCGATCTTCCATTCCTTGCCGATAAGCTTAAAGACCAAGGTCATTCGCCCGGACGCCGATTCCAATTTTCCGTCATTTTCCTGCGTCTGTTTCCACTTGCAGGTCACAAATGCCGCTGTCTTGCCCAGCATCTCGACACGGAGCCCCGTAATATCGAGCGTGACATTCGTGAGTTTCGGGTATGACGCTTCGACATTTGCCTTAAGATTGTCCCAACCGCCGGTTGCCGAGCCATTATTGTTGAAAATAAGCAGCTTGTCGCTCTTTTCGTAGCTCGCCATCACCTTTGTGGAATCGACTTGCTTGATACCTTCGACCAGGCGGTCGAACGCGTCACGAACGGCTTTCGACGGGTCGATCTTTCCAACCGCCGCCTTCTGGCCGTAGGCGGGAAATGCCAAAATTAGTGCAAAAATTCCAACCAAAATAAACTTCTTCATAACAATAATTCCTCTCGCGGATAATGCCCCGCAATCGTGAGTTTATATTCCGACCATATTCTGTAGCAAATTTGGCGGCAAAGTTTGCACGATTTCGTATCAGCAAGTTTATGACATTGCACGATTTGGTCTTAGTTCGGGCTGTAAAATGCTCAAAACACCTCTATTTATACTGCGGTATGCCGATTGCAATAATTATGAGCAAAGGCCGGGTCCCGGGGGCTTTGGCCGCTCTTCCCGGAGAAAAATTTATGTGCGATACGGAGGGAAGTCTTATGCAATACGCAGCTAAGAGTCTTTTGGCATTTCTATTCTTGATCGGTTTGGCAGCCGGCGGTTCAAGCCTCGCTTTGGGTGCGAGCGCTCATAAAGTAAATTTGCCCGACGATCAGAGCTCATACACTGTCGATGACGACGACGAACCGGAGGTCAAGGCCCGAGTCGGCAGGATCAGTTTTATCCGCGGCGATGCTCAGGTTCGCCGTCTCGAGAGCAACGAATGGGAAAAGGCGACACTGAACCTGCCTATTGTCGAGGGCGATGAGATCGCCGTTGGAAGCGGTTCGCGCGTCGAGGTTCAATTCGACAATTACACCCACATCAGGCTCGACGAGAACGCCTATATCAAGGTCATGACCCTCAAGGACGAAGGCATTGCGCTCAGCCATTCGCTCGGAACTATCAGTATCCGTGTGACCTCGTTTGACAAGGATCGGTCCTTTTTTGAGATCGACGCTCCGAACACGACGCTTGCTATTCAAAGATCGGGCACATACCGGATCGATGCCGGACGCCAGGGCGATGATGAAATACGCGTTGCCGCGACCGACGGCGGCGAAGCCCGCGTTTACTCTGATAACGCCGGTTTCACGCTAAAGAACGGCCGCAGCACCCGCGTGTATATTGACGGGCCGAATGCCGGCGAGTGGGAGACGGCTGACGCTTCGCGATTCATGGATGAGTTCGATTCGTGGTCCGCGGATCGCGACCGCACCATCGCCAAACGCATCAAGGACGCCTATTACGACAAATATTACGACAACGACATCTATGGAGCCGATGATCTAAATGATTACGGTGACTGGGTTTATACCCGCGATTACGGCTACGTGTGGCGTCCGAGCAACACTTCGCTCTATGGTTATGCCGACTGGTCGCCTTACCGCTACGGACATTGGCGATGGATGCCGCCTTTCGGATGGACATGGGTCAATGATGAGCCCTGGGGCTGGGCGACTTATCACCACGGCCGCTGGGTCTATGACAACGGCTACTGGGTGTGGTCGCCGTATGGCTATTACCGCTCCAGCCGGAGCTGGTGGTCACCGGCTCTCGTCGTGATAAATATCTATAACAACAACGTGTGCTGGTACCCGCTCGGCTATCATCACCGCTACTACAATTTTAATCACAATTACTACGGCGGCCATCACAATAACAACGGCCCCATCCGCAATATCGCAATGCCGACACCGCCGGGGGCTCCCGTCGGCCCGCCTCCGACGACCGGGGGAATCAAACCGATACCGCCCGACCGTCAACCCGAAACCGGTGGAATAAAACCACCGCGTATTGATAAGATACCGCCCACAGGCGTCGTGACGGTCGAAGCGGGCAGCTTCGGGACCAACGTCAAGGGAATAAAGAAAGCGCCGCTCAGCCTCGCGAACGAGGTTCTGTCAAAGGCAACGAACAACGCGATGCCGCCGGATCTGCCGGTTTACAACTCGGTTCGCGGCAATATCACCCGCGAGATCAAGGCAGAACAGCCGAAATCGGTAACGACGGTCTCTCAGGTCAAGGTCGGAGCCGGCGAGCGTATCAAGGACGCCCCAATGGATCCTGAATTCAGGACGACAAAGGTCTTTGGCGGCCGCACTCCGGTGGTCAAGTCGGCTCCGAGCAGCCCGGTGACGCCGGGAATGGGCGGCACTGTTGATACACGCAAGACGGGGGCTATCGAACGTCCGCCGGTCGTCAAACAGGCGCCGCCGAGCTCGACCTACGAAACTTCGCCGGTCTATACGCCAAAAGTGAAGACCGAGGATCAGGCCCCGGTCAAGTCGGCTCCGCCGGTGCGATATGACCCGCCCGTTAAGTCGGCACCGCCGGTGCGTTACGATCCGCCCGTTAAGTCGGCACCACCGCCGCGAAGCGAGCCGCCGGTAAAATCGGCACCGCCCCCTCGCAACGATCCGCCGCCGGTGAAGCAGTCTCCGCCCTCAAAGAGCGAGCCGCCGGTAAAATCAGCGCCGCCGTCCTCTAGTAAAAAAGGCAAGGACAACTCGATCGACTGATAAGCGGCAACATACCAGAAATGCAAAATCTTCTATTCAGGCTGTCAAAATCATTGGCAGCCTTTTTCTTTATTTTACATTCCCCGTTCCAGCAATGAAAAGAATACTTCTGGAATCGTGATGTAGATCACAGAATTATTTTCAAATTAGGAACATACTCAGGAACAGCACGAATGTTCTTTACATGATCCCAGTCGCCGCGAGCAAGTAAAGATCATCCCTTTCGTGTTTGATTGTTGGAGTTCCGACGATTCACCCGCGCCTCTACTCCTTTTCTTAATTGATCAGACCAAACTGATCGGAGGCAACAAATATGTATTTTTCACATCTATTCAATAAGCATTTAGAAATTTTTTGTGTTTTTGTTTGTATGTTTACTTGCACGAATTTAGCTTTTTCTCAGATCAACTGCCAGCAGGGCAATCCCGTCGTCGTAGAAAACACCTGCAATGAGGGTACATCGGCTTGGCAAGTCAAGGTCGGTCCGATCGGAGCCGCTCACGGGGTTGAGGGCTACGCTGATAAGACAAGCGTAAATGCCGGAGAGCAGATATTCTTCCATTTGAGTTCACGACCCGCCCAAGCTGTTCATATCGATATCTATAGACTAGGATATTATGGCGGCAACGGGGCTAAATTCATTGTTTCGAAAGACATTGACAATGTTCCGGTCGGGGCATTTCCGGTTCCGAATTTAACAACCGGCTACCCTGCTGAAGGTGTTGGTATGGGGCTTGCGGAATGTAATTGGGACAGTCCTGCAAATGCAAATTGGACGGTTCCGACTAATGCTGTCAGCGGAATCTATCTTGCAAAACTTACAGGAGCTAATGGAAACGAAAGCTATGTTTCGTTTGCTGTAAGGCGGGACGATTTAAACTCTGACATACTATTTCAACAATCTGTAACCACCTATCAGGCCTATAACGACTACCCGGGCTATGTAACCGGGAATAACGAAGACCCAGCAAATGGGAAATCGCTGTACCCAGGGCTCGGGGCCCATATTCCCGGCCAATGGCGCTACACAGGCCCGCAAGGTCTCGTTTAATCGACCCTACCGAGGTTATTCAGCGATGGGGATCTACGACACGGCAGGATTGGGATTCTTTAATTACGAATATCCGCTGATCCGCTGGCTGGAAAAGATGGGTTATTATGTAACGTACGCGACTGATGTCGATATTCATCGTGATCCGTCTCTGGTTGCGAACAACAAACACAAAGCATTATTGTCAAACGGCCACAGTGAATATTGGTCTTGGGAGATGAGGTATAACATTGAATCAGCCCGAAACCGAGCAAACAATGATTCCAGCAAGCCGCTGAATCTCGGATTCTTTGGTGCAAATATTTCATACTGGCAGGTTCGTTTTGCAAACAGCAATTCAACTGGTTCAAAGCCGGCCAACGCTCCATATCGTACAATGATCGCGTATAAAGAATATGTGGACCTTCAGAATAACGGTGACCCTTATTATCAGCCGTCGGGTAACTCCCTAAATTACAAGTCAACAACCTTATGGCGGAATATCCAGACCTTGAAACCGTCCGGTGCATCCTATTTTCCAAGTGGCAATTACTTCCAGCCGGAGGATGAAATGGTTGGGATCATGACGATCCCGCCTGAGGGAGACATTGATCATGAAGCAAATTCAGGCAACGGCTATCGGCCGATCTTTAGTGTCGGCTCAAATAACCTTGAGCCATCCTCAATAGTCCCAGCGTGGGTGATTGCAGGGACAGGCGATGAGGAAGTAATGCCGAATATGATAGGGTATGAGTCCGATGAGTTATATCCTTCGCATATCTCCAGCTATTCAGAGCGGAGTCTGTCGATAATCGGCAGCTCGCCTTTTTATGCACTTAGACCGCTTCCGGGGTCAAGTTGTGAATGCGGGTCGGCAAGCTGCCGATGCGCATCAGTAAATCTCGGTGACGCCGAGACGACATTCTACAAGCTGCTAACAAACGGGGCCTATAGCGGTGGTGGTAAGGTCTTCGCTGCAAGTGGCCAGCAATGGTCATGGGGATTGGACAATTGGGGCGCAGATGCCGCGTACGGGCCCGTCAGCGTGCGGCCCGCGAGTGCGACATTCAACGCGTCGAAGATCAGCGAAAATGTAGTTAATTGTTTGATCGGCGTGTCGGGAGCATGCAATTCGAATTAATCGAATGACGATGTCGAGCGGCTTTGAATTATCTCGTCAAGGCCGTTCGATATCCCTTTTTGTTCGATCTCTTAGGGAGGTGGTTTCGATGTATAGCAAATTATTTGCCATTGTTTTATGTATTTGTTTGCTAAAAATGGTTTCATTTTCCAATGTCGAGTCGGATTTTGATGGTGACCGAAAAACCGATTTTTTACAGTTGGACAACCGGCTGACAGGAGAGAACTTCCGTCAGATATACTGGCACGTACTTGGGGGCCAGTCCGGTTATTCAATCACTCAATGGGGTGCGATAAACAATAATGAAGACGGTTACGTTGACTTTTTGGTACCGGACGATTATGACGGAGATGGAAAGACGGATATCGCGATCATCCGTGATCCGAACATCGGAATCGCCCCACCGGTAGGTGTCCAGTGGTACTGGTACATCCTTCACAGCTCGACCGGCACTTACGAAGTTGTTCCATGGGGCCTCTCGATTAATCAATCGTCTGTAGATTACATCGCAAGCGCCGATTACGACGGTGACGGAAAAACGGATATAGCCATTGCCCGAAGCACATCAGCAGGGCTTATATGGTGGATACTACAGAGCACCGGTGGCGTTCGTGTCGAACGATTCGGCGGTGGGGGCGGCTCTGCTTATAGCGATACTCCTGTCCCTGCCGATTATGACGGTGACAACAAAGCGGACCTCGCAGTACTCAGAACCCCAACTGCAGAATCGACGATGACCTGGTATATACAACAGAGCACAGACGGAAATTGGAATGTCGCTCGGCTCGGCAATAAAGCCAATGATATTCCCGTACTCGGCGACTATGATGGCGACCGAAAAACTGATATTGCTGTCGTTAGCCGACAAGGCGATTTTCCAACTTACAACTGGCGTTGGATAAACAGCAGCGATGGCAGCTTTCATTCCGTTCACTGGGGCCAGATGCTCGATACTCCAGTTCAAGGCGACTATGACGGAGACGGAAAGACAGATCTTGCCGTTTACCGACCCAACGGCAACTGTGAGAACTTCTCAAATTACTGGATCAACGGAAGTTCGGTCGGATCCTATATCGTTCCATTTGGTGGCTGTGGGACCTCCGCATTGCATCATTAAGACCGCTTAAGGTACCGAATTACAATGGCTCATAACCTAATTTGGAACCCTATACTGGTGTTAACTATTCGTTTAGAACCGTTCACATAAGGCGGCGTTCTCTTCTAATTCCGAATAAACACCGAACGATCCACATCTGCGGGGTTTCCGACGACGACGAAGCGGATGTTCTTCATGTATTTATTGGCGGCCGCTTTAACGTCAGCGGGGGTCACGCGGCGGAGACGATCGAGGAATTCGAGCGAGTTTCGCCAGCCGCCGCCGATCAGTTCGTACTGGGCAAGCGATGCGGCCTGAGCGGCATTTGTTTCCTGGCCGAGATAATACGTGGTGAGGAAGAAACCCGACATCTGTCCGATCGAATCCTCTTCGAAAGCACCTTGCTTCAGCTTATTGATCTCATCGAGCATTATGCCCACGGCCGCGTTCGGGTTTACTGACGAAACGCTGATCTCGGCGGTATTGTCACTATTGTTATTTAGGACAGCGTCAGGTGCGTATGAGAGGTTCCGCTTAGTGCGGACCTCCTCGAAAACCTTCGACTGCAGCATAGTGACGGCGGTGCGCATCGCGTAATAGTCCGGCTCCCCGATCGACGGCGCCGCAAAAACGCCTTTGACATAATTCGTCTGCACGGTTCTCGAAACAACATCGAGCGTTGGCTTATCAAATTTCAGCTTTGCCATCGGCACGTCTTTATAATTGCCGCGCGGCAGCTTGCCTAATGACGCCGCGACCTGCTTTTCGATCTCTGCCGGTTCGACGTCGCCGACGATGACGAGCAGCATTCTGGTAGTTTGCATTAGCTGCTTGTGATACGCCGCGAGATCGGCCGCCGAGAATTTTGAAACGGACGACACAGTTCCATCCGGATCTACGCTGTAAGGATGCCCGGCAAAAAGCTTTTCGTTGGATGTAGTGTCGAGCTGTCCCTCAGGCGAATCATTTTGGGCCCTCAGCGAGGTTATCATCAATTCGCGAACACGTTCGACATCATCCGCCGCGAAGGTCGGATTAATCGCTACATCGACAAAGATGTTCCACGAAGTCTCGAAATTTTGCTTGGTACTGGCGAGCGAAAGCACGCTGAAATCGAATGTCGAGCCGGCAGAGATCGCGGTTCCGATACGTGAAGTTTCCTTTCTCAAACGCTGACGCGGATAGTTTTTGGTCGCTTCGGCGGCGACCGTCAGCGTCATATTCTCAAGCCCCGCCCTGTCGGCCGACAGGTTGCGCGTCCCGCCCCTAAAGAACAAACCGGCAGCAACGGTCGGTGCGCCGGGACGGCGTTTGACGATCACTTTCAGGCCGTTGACATCAAGTTCGGTGATCTGGGCCGATGCAGACGTCTGCGGATAAACACCGATGAGCGGGGCAAGAATGATGGCAGCAAAGAGGACAAGCCGCGAACGGCGAATGAGTAAATTCCTGGTCATTATTTCTTACCTCCGATGAGGTCGGCTTCGGTGAGTTTTGCGATCGCCTGCTGCTCCGGCGAGATGAGAACGACGCCGACATGCGGCTTGTTCTGAATATAGGTCTTTACGTAGCGGGAAATATCCGCACGGGTCGTCGCCCTCAGGTTCTTGTGGTAGCCGCGGAAATAGTCGATCCCGGTCGTCGACCACCAGAAACTCAAGGTGTGGGTGTATTCGCTGAGTTTTTCGCGGCTGTAGAGATCGTCCGCCTCAAGCAGTGTTTTTGCGTTCTCGAGCTCCTCATCGGTGTAATAGCCGGGCTTATCGAACTGATCGATCTCTGCGTAAAGCGCTTTCAGTGCGGCCTTAGCCTTTTCCGGCGTGGTTGAGATCACAGCCTGGATCGGGCCGACGTTACGCTGAGTGTAATAGCCGAGATTCGTTCCCGTCGTGAGCTGCGAATCTACGAGTGCTCTCTGAAATCGCGAATCGGGCTGCCTGATAATGAACGAAAATACGTCAGCCGCATAGGTCGCCGCGTCGTCTTTGCCGACAGACGGCCCCTGCCAGCTGATCTGAGCGAGCACGCTCTGAACGTCTTGATTGACTATCACGCCTTCGTTTTTTGCCAGTGGCGGATGTTCGACGAGCGGGAATTTTACGAAGGGGTCCTCTGATCGTTTCCAGTCGCCAAAGAGTTTTTCGGCGTTGGCAAAAATGATCTCCGGCGTGACGTCGCCCGTTACGACGAGAGCGGAATTATTCGGCACGTAATAGCGGGATTGGATGAGCCGCATCTTATCGGTAGTTGCGGCGGCGACCGTCTCGCGGGTTCCGCCGGGGCTTTTGCGGGTTGGGTATTTGTAG
>JBGAVK010000064.1:0-17149 GCA_044228165.1 Pyrinomonadaceae bacterium
GGTGCCGTTGGTTGCGACGGCTTCGAAGACCGGTTCCACTTTTTTGAGAAGTTCACCCGTCAGGTCGTGAGATGGTATCACGTTTGGCAGATCGCGTTTGTTCAACTGCAGAACATACGGTATCTGGTTGAGATCGTATCCTTGTGAACCAAGATTTTCTTCAAGGTTATAGAGCGACTCGATATTCGCGTCCATCCGCTCTTCTTGACTGTCGGCAACAAAGACCACGCCATCCACGCCTTTAAGTATCAACTTTCGCGACGCGTCGTAGTACACCTGGCCGGGGACAGTGTAAAGATGGAAACGCGTCTTAAATCCGCGAACAGTGCCGAGTTCGAGCGGCATAAAGTCGAAGAACAACGTACGATCGGTCTCTGTCGCAAGGCTAATGAGCTTGCCCTTTGCCTGCGGTGCGGTCGAATCGTAAATGTACTGCAGATTAGTCGTCTTGCCGCAGAGGCCGGGACCGTAATAAACGATCTTGCAGTTGATCTCGCGGGATGCGTAATTAATAAAAGTCATAGATTTGTTATTGGTTCGTGGTTCGTTGTTTGTTGTAAATGATCGCTAATAAGTTCCGACCCGTAATGAACAGCCAACAACGAGCGACTAACTAAACAAGCTGTCAATATCCTCGTCTGTGATCTCCGAGAAAAACGAATTCTGATTGATCCTGAAGTTCGCCGAGTCGGCGGTTGCCTCGTCGAGGATCGAAGCGACCTCATAGCTGCCGCGTTTGGTTCTGATCTTTACCAGACTCAAGGTCGAACGTTCGTCGAATACCGTCACCAGCAAACTGCGGCCGATAATGCTAATAAAGATGCTCTCATGCTCGCCTTCGTGAAAGACTGACGGGAAATTGTCTTCCCCGATGAGCTTTGCCATCGAACTGGTAGCGGCTACATTGCCGGCAGCAAGCGATGCAAAACTCGTCGTATCCATATCGCCGATCTCGCCGTGGAAGGCAATCGGTTGGCCGTCCCGATCGATCAAAAAAACGACACGGGCGGCACATTCGACGCGAAGCCGTTCAAGAACGGTCTTGAGCCGTTGAAACTGATGTTCTTGTAAGATGAAAGGCGTATCTGCCATTTGATGTTCTCGTGCGAATAGCCGACGGGGGATAGTTTATAACGGGTGTATTTTCTTGGCAAAGCGGCGTGCGTGGTCTCGCAAGACTTGCCGCAAAACTAAATTTAGCACACCAAAGTCTGTGTCGACAAGTTTTTTTTCGTGTTGGCGTTGTTTAAACTTTGAATACAGTGAATTCGCGGGCGAAAGATATTTCGTTGCGAATAGGATCGGCGAAGTGATAATATTTAGCGGTCGGCAGCGCTCGCCGGCAGCGTATTTTCACTTCTAGACAATCACACCTGGATCGCCCTCGGGCGTTTATGCCTGCGGTTCTGACCTGAATGAAGCACCATTTATTTTCAGATAGTTCGACCGGACTAAAGTTCGTTGCCATAGGCGGCGGAAATGGCCTTTCGACACTTCTTTCGGGGCTGAAGCGATTTGTGCACGAACGCGAGACCGAGCCGGTATGGCTCGAAGATCTATCGGCTATCGTCGCGGTGACGGATGACGGCGGAAGTTCAGGCCGCTTGCGCGACGAATTGCAGATGCTGCCTCCGGGAGACATACGCAACTGCATGGTCGCGCTCAGCGAAGACTCGCAGCTTTTGTCGCGGTTGTTTAGACATCGTTTCCGGGGCGATGGCGATCTCGGCGGGCATATTTTCGGCAATTTATTCCTTGCGGCTCTGACCGAGATAACCGGTGACTTTGCCGAAGCGGTGAAACTCTCATCCGAGATCCTTGCCAGCAAGGGTCATATTTACCCGGCGACCGTCGCCGATGTGCGGCTGTCAGCGGAACTCACCGATGGCAGCGTTGTTCGCGGCGAAACCAAGATTTCGCATGTTGGGCATAGGATAAAGAGGCTTTCACTCGAACCGGCTAATTGCCAACCAATGCCTGAGACCCTTGCGGCGATCGACGCAGCGAATGTGATCACGATCGGGCCCGGGTCGCTGTTCACAAGTCTGCTGCCGCCGATCCTGGTAGATGGCGTTGCGGATGCGATCGCGGCGTCGTCGGCGACAAAGATCTTTGTTTGCAATCTAATGACCCAGCCCGGCGAGACTGACGGTATGACGGCTCGCCGGCACCTTGAGATAGTTCGCGAATATGCACCCCAGATCGATTTTGATTTTGTCGTCGTAAACGACCGGCCGATCAACGAATCGCAGCTCGAAAAATATACCGGCGAAGGAGCTGAACAGATCGGCGTTCACGGGTCGATCTCACCGGAAACTATCGAGGGGGCCGAGATAGTTTATGGTAATCTATTGGACGATGGCGAAATGGTCCGGCATCATCCGGAAAAGCTCGCTCAAGTGTTGTTACTGTGTGCTTTACAGCCAAGGCAAAAAACAGCGATGTTTAGTTAATATTTAGCAAATTTGCCTAGCCCGAGAACCGGAACTTCACCCAGAAATTTTTGATCATTTGTGAAAAACGAACTCGATATATTGATAATGGCGGCCGGGCTCGGAACCCGGATGAGATCTGATCTAGCTAAGGTACTGCATCGGCTTGACGGGCGGCCTTTGATAAATCACGTGTGCGAAACATCGCTCTCGTTGAAGCCAAATAGCATAAATGTGATCGTCGGGCATCAGGCTGATGACGTTAAGCAGGCCGTCACGGCGGAATTTGGTGAAGCAAAGTTTGCGTTTCCCGTCCAGAAGCAACAGCTCGGAACGGGAGATGCCGTAAATTCAGCTAAGAAACTGCTGAAAGACCGCGATTCTGTTTTGCTCGTGCTCTCGGGCGATGTGCCGATGATATCGGCGAAGACTTTGAAAGCACTGATCGCAAAACATCGCCGATCAAAAGCCGCCTGTACCATTTTAACGGTCGAGCTCGACGATCCGACAGGGTATGGACGCGTGATTCGCGAAGGCTCGGACTTTTCGCGAATTGTTGAACAAAAAGATGCGAGCGATGAGGAACGGGCATGCCATGAGATCAACTCCGGCATCTATTGTTTCGATACAAAAAAGCTGTTTCAGGCTCTCACCAAGGTTGGGAATGCTAATGCTCAGGGCGAATATTATCTGACTGATGTGCCTACGATCCTGAAGAAAAAGGGTGATAAGCTCGCGCTGTTTTTGCATGATGACAGGCACGAGATCCAAGGCATTAATGACAGGCGCCAACTTGCGGCAATGGAGGCCGGGCTTCGCGCCCGTACTATCAAACGTCTGATGCTTGAGAGCGGGGTTTCTTTCATCGATGTCGCATCTGCGTATATCTCAGCGAAAGCTAAGATCGGCCGGGACACCGTCATTTATCCGAATGTTACGATCGAAGGTAACAGTGTGGTCGGCAAAAATTGCATAATTCGCTCCGGCTCGCGGATAAAAGACTCAAAGATCGGCAACAGTGTCGAGATCCGGGACCATTGTTTGGTCCGTGACTCTGAGGTTGGCGATGAATGTACGCTTGGTCCGATGGCACATCTTCGCGGCCATGCGGTGATGGCAGAAAGATCGGCTGTGGGTAATTTTGTAGAACTTAAAAAGACACTGCTCGGCAAAGGGTCGAAGGCTAGCCATCTTACATATTTGGGCGACGCCACCATCGGCGAAAAGACGAACATCGGGGCAGGGACTATCACTTGTAACTACGACGGCAAGAATAAACACCCGACGACGATCGGCGACGGTGTTAAGATCGGCTCGGATACGATGCTCGTCGCGCCTGTCACCGTCGGAGACGGTGCAGTAACCGGAGCGGGAAGTGTTGTCACAAAAGATATTCAGCCGAACAAACTGGCCGTAGGGGCTCCTGCGCGGTCAATTCGCGATCTTAAGAAGTAGTAGCCTATTCACTATTTACTGTTAACTGTTCACTAAACTTTTATGTGTGGAATTGTTGGATACGTTGGAAATAAACAGGTTGTGCCGCTCATTATTGACGGTCTAAGGAAACTCGAATATCGCGGATATGACAGCGCTGGGATCGCTGTGGTGGATGACGACCATCATCTCTCGCTGCGGCGGGCGGAAGGCAAGCTGCGCAATCTCGAGGAAGCGATCCGGCTGAATCCCCTTGACGGAAATTACGGTATCGGACATACGCGATGGGCGACGCACGGGCGTCCGACGGAGGAAAATGCTCACCCGCACCGCGACCAGTCGGGCAAGGTCGTCGTCGTTCACAACGGAATTATCGAAAATTACCTAACACTCAAAGAACGGCTCCAGGCGTTGGGACACGAATTTAATACAGAAACCGACACTGAGGTCGTCGCGCACCTGATCGGTCATTATATTGACAACGAAGGCTTGTCGCTCGAGCTTGCCGTTCGTAAAACCGTCAAAGAGTTAAGGGGTATTTTTGCCCTGTCGATCATATCGGTGGATGAGCCGGATATGATCGTATCCGTTCGCGAAGGCCCGCCGGTGGTGATCGGCTTGGGCGATGGGGAATTTTTCGTCGCCTCTGATATTCCGCCAATTTTGGCTCATACGCGAGACGTGTTCTTTCTCGGTGATCGCGAGATCGCAATTCTTACAAAAGATTCAGTCCGCGTCACTGACTTTGACGGAAATGTCTTAGAACCGAAGCAGCAACGCATCACCTGGGATCCGATCATGGCGGAGAAGGGTGGTTTTAAGCATTTTATGCTCAAGGAGATATATGAACAGCCGCGTGCCGTTCGTGACACGTCGCAAGGGCGTGTTTCACTTGATAACGGAAAGGTCTATCTCGATCCGATGGATATTTCGGACGAAGATCTGCGGGCCGTGACTTCAGTCAAGATCGCTGCTTGCGGCACGTCGTGGCATGCCGGACTCGCGGGTAAGTATATGATCGAATCGCTGGCACGGGTGCCGGTCGAGGTCGATTACGCCTCAGAGTTCCGCTATCGGGAGCCCGTCCTGAGCCCCACCGATCTGATCATTGTTATTTCGCAATCCGGTGAGACAGCTGACACGATCGCCGCCATGCGTGAGGCAAAACAGGCCGGCTGCAAGATCCTCGCCATCTGCAATGTCCATGGTTCAATGATCACGCGTGAGGCCGACGGCACGATATTGACTCACGCCGGGCCTGAGATCGGAGTCGCTTCGACAAAGGCGTTTACCGCTCAAATGGTGGCGTTATATCTGTTTGCGATGTATCTCGGTGACGTTCGCGGAACAATAGACGAGACGAGAGCGAAAAAGCTCGCACAGGATCTGGCTGAATTGCCCTTGAAGATCGAACAGTTACTAAATGACGCCGATTCGATAGAGGAATTGTCGAAAGAGTTTTTCCGCGTTCAGGATTTCCTGTATCTGGGTCGAGGTATTAATTTCCCGGTCGCCCTCGAAGGAGCTCTGAAATTAAAAGAGATCAGTTATATCCACGCCGAAGGCTATCCCGCGGGCGAAATGAAGCATGGCCCGAACGCCTTGATCGACGAGAAATTGCCGGTCGTGATCGTCAACACACGCGAGAACGGCAACGCCGCAAGCGAGCTCAGATACGAAAAGACCCACTCAAACATCGTTGAGGTCAAAGCCCGCGACGGTATTATTGTTTCCGTCCTTTCTGAGGGCGATACTATGAGTTCGAAGGTCTCGAACCACGTCATCGAGATACCCGAAACATCGGACCTTTTGGGCCCGATCCTCTCGATCGTTCCGCTTCAGTTGCTGTCATATCACATCGCGGTTCGCCGCGGCTGCGACGTCGATCAGCCTAGAAATCTGGCAAAATCTGTGACGGTGGAATAAGAAGAATAGCCTGGGAAATACGCGAAAGGGACGAAATCGATACCAGGTTTCGTGCCTTTCGTGATTTTGGTGGGTAAAATATTCTTATGAAAGCTATCGTCGTCAGAGAATTTGGCCCGCCCGAGGTGATGAAGGTTGAGGATGTCGCGACGCCTGAGCCGCAGGGCTCGCAGGTGCTTGTTAAGATCGAGGCCGCCGGGGTTAATCCGGTTGACACCTACCTTCGGACAGGAATTCACGCCCACGCTCCAAAGCTGCCGTATACGCCGGGTAAAGATGCCGCGGGCGTGGTCGAGGCAGTGGGCGACGGTGTCACAAGGTGGAGAGCCGGCGACCGCGTTTATACGGCGGACTCGCTTACCGGGACTTATGCCGAGTATACCTTGTGCGAAGAGGCCCAACTTGGCACGTTGCCAGACAATGTGAGTTTCGAACAGGGAGCAGGAGTTTGGACTCCGTATGCGACCAGTTACCGTGCGTTGTTTCAGAAGGCACAGGCAAAGGCGGGCGAGTCAGTTTTGATCCACGGAGCGTCGGGCGGTGTCGGGCTAGCCGCGGTGCAATGGGCTAAGAACGCCGGACTTACCGTAATTGGCACGGCGAGTTCGGATGAAGGGAAGAGGTTGGTGGCTGAACAGGGTGCCGATCACGTTTTTGATCATACTGACGTAGGGCATCTCGACGCGATCCGGCAGGTAACTGGTGGGTCGGGTGTCGATGTAATAATCGAGATGCTCGCAAATGTGAATCTCGAAAGCGACTTCTCGGCACTGGCTATGTTCGGACGGATCACCGTCGTCGGGAATCGCGGCAGCATACAGTTCACACCCCGACTTGCGATGACCAAGGATGCGACAATTTACGGTATGTCGCTTTTCAATTCGTCGAAAGCTGATCGTGAAGCGATCCATTCGGCTATCTTCCAGGGATTGACAACGGGCTATCTCACCCCCGTTTCAGGCCAGAGTTTCCCGCTTGCCGAAGCCGCTCGATCCCACCGGGAACTGACCGAAGGTCGATCGCTCGGCAAGATCATTTTGACCCCTTGAAACAACTATTCATTTGGTTGAATTTATTGACTTAACGTAGTGGATGAGCGTAAACTTCGAAATATTCACGAATTTTGTGTTTACACGTTTTTTGCTCACAGTTGTGTTATTGTCAGGTAGATTACCAAAATAACCCGTTTTGTTATTTAACGTTTATTAACCAAATATGGTCTAAATGTTCGACGGAGGGAATATGAACAAACGATCGTCCGCTTTGATTTTTGCTTTCCTAGTGATCTTGATCGGCTCGGCCCGGGCTCGTGCTGAGACGTTTTACGCGTATTTATCCGGTGCTCAGGAATCACCCGCTGTCGCAACGACTGCGCGCGGTTATGCCCGTGTAGTTGTTAATGAAGGGGCAGGCAGCTACACTTTTACCTTAGTGTTTTCGGGGCTCACAAGCACTCAAACCGCGTCGCATATTCACGCACCGGCGGCGATCGGGGCAAACACAGGCGTTGCGATCAATTTCGGGGCCATAGGCGGCACGTCGGGTACGATCACAGGCGGCGGCTCGATAACCCCGTCACAGATCTCGCAGCTTCGAGCGCATTTGGGTTACGTAAATGTCCACAGCAGCAATTTCCCCGGCGGCGAGATACGCGGGCAGCTTGGAATAAAACGGCCCGTAGATTTCGACGGGGATGGCCGCCAGGATCTTAGCGTTTTGAGATTTTCCAATGTCGCTCCACCCGGGGTCGCTCAGATCACTTATTACAATCAGAATAGTTTCAATGGTGAGCAGTTTGCTGTCTTTGGTGATGCCAATACTGATTTCCCGGCTCCCGGCGACTATGACGGTGACGGAAAAGATGATTTCTGCCTTTATAGGGCGGGTGCCGCTGCAGGTAATGCAAGTTTCACTTATATTTTGCGATCGTCCGATTCGACCGTCCAGGTAGTTAATTTTGGTGTATCTGGTGACAAAGTCATTAATAGGGATTACGACGGCGACGGTATCACGGATATAGCCATCTTCCGGGCGGGTGCGACAGCAGCAAGCCCGACAGTTTGGTGGATCCGCAAAAGTGCTAGCGGCAATGCTCAGTTTCCGATCCAGTGGGGGACTTCGGGAGATGGAGTAAATACGTTCGACACACCAGTTCCCGGCGACTATGACGGTGACGGTAAGTTTGATGTCGCCATCTATCGTGTCGGTCAGGCACCGGCAAATCATTACATAATCCTGAGAAGTTCTGACGGCGCCGCGACATACAAACAGTTTGGTAATTTCAATACTGATTATGTGCTTCCGGGGGATTATGACGGCGACGGCAAGTATGACTATGCTGTGGCCCGAACCGGAGCTACCGGTACCAGTCCGATGGTCTGGTGGATCGAAAATAGTTCAAACGGAACAACTCGCGTGCAGCAGTTCGGTCTTACAAATGATCTGCCTGCACAAGGCGACTATGACGGAGATGCACGGTGTGATCTTGCCATTTATCGCAAAGGAGCAACCGCGGCCGCACAAAGTACATTCTGGGTTTATGAAAGTTTGGCACAGGTTGGCCGAGCAACAGCCTGGGGTGTAGGAGCTGATTTTCCGGTCAACAATTTTGATGCTCGATAAAAAGTGCGGATTTCGACAAATGAAAAAGGAGAATGACACGGTCATTCTCCTTTCTCTATTTTCGACATTAAACGGTGACTAACTCAACGCGTCAAACACCTGCAGGGCATATTTCACGTTTCCAAATGGGGCGGACACCTGTACACCCTGAATTACCTCTTGAACCTCTAAGAGCGATTCCCGGGCGATCGCAATGCCCTCGTCACGGGCGTGTTCCTTACTTTTCTCCGAGGCAATTCGCATTCTCTCGAGTATCTCAGGCGTGACATTTACTCCGGGAACCTCGTTGTGCATAAACTCCGCATTTCGATAAGAAATTAGCGGCCAGATACCGGCAACTATCGGGATTCGCACATGTGAGATCAAATCGAGAAACCGCCTCAATTGTTCTGTATCAAACACCGGTTGTGTTATGGCGTATTCTGCACCCGCCTCGACCTTCCATTCAAACCTTTTGATCTCTTCGTCGAGATTGACCGCTCCCGGGTTTACACCAACGCCGATCGAAAAGGCGGTGGGTTTACCGATCGGGTTATTGCCGAGATCGAGGCCGTGGTTAAGCTTGTTGACCATATTTGTCAGGCCTATGGCATCAATATCAAACACCGCGGTCGCGTCCGGATAAGGGCCCATCTTTGGCGGGTCTCCCGTTATTATGAGCAAATTGTGGAGCCCCAACGCCGCCGCTCCAAGAAGGTCACTCATCATGCCGAGCAGGTTTCGATCGCGGCAACAGTAGTGAAGGACCGCTTCGATCCCGATCTCGCGCTCGACAAGTACGGCTGTCGCCTGTGCCGACATTCTGGTCTGAGCCCGCGGGCCGTCAGGAATGTTCACACCGTCAACGCCTGCGTCTTTCAACAACCTGATCGATTCCAACGTCTTATCGGCTTCGCAGCCTTTCGGCGGCAGAACTTCGACCGATGTTACAAACTCACCGCGGGCGATCTTTGCCGACCAACGCGAACGCTCCTCAGGGGGAACGACGCGGACGTCAGGGGGTTTGAGTTCTGCTACAGTGACCGGTTCATTCTTGATAACGGCGGCTGCAGAAACGCGAGGACTGATCGAACGGATCCCGTCAGAAATCAGTTTGATATGGGTCGGCGTTGTGCCGCAACATCCGCCGACAAATTTCGCGCCAACCTGGACGAATCTCCGTGAGAATTCGGCCATATACTCGGGCGAACCCATGTAGAACTGCCGCCCTTGTACGTCACGCGGTAAACCGGCATTCGGTTGTGCCGAGAGGGGCTTGTCTGTGACCGTACGCATCATTTCGAGTGTGCTCAGAATGTGTGTCGGGCCGACGCCGCAGTTCAAACCGATGACATCGGCACCCAATTCATCGAGTTTTGTGGTGAATGTTTCAGGTGTCGCGCCGAAAATGGTATTGTGATCCCATCTGGACCAAATCATCTGTAGACCACGATGCGGCGGATATGAGTTCTTAACGGCGGCAATCGCCTGCTCCCCGACAAATAGTCGGTATCTCGAGGACAAATGCCGGAGTGACACCGCCTTCGATGAGGCCACCGGATACTGCTGTTTGTACATCTGCTTCGTCAGGCAAATGAGCCCAAATAGTTCGACCACAAATAAAACCCGATACGCCCCTGCGACAATAGGTACCCATCCGGCAGCGGCCAGCTTCGCGGGCAGCAGCTGCGATATTGGCAGTCTCGCGGACTTTGCCTTCGAGTCCATGCGGCTGCAGCTTATGTCTGGTCGCACCAAAGGTGTTGGTCTCGATAATGTCGGCACCTGCCGCGACATATTCCTCGTGAACCTCGCGAACCAGATCGGGAGCGGTCAGATTCAATTCGTCGTAGCTGCGGTTAATGTAAACCCCTTTGTCGTAAAGGCGCGTACCCATTGCGCCGTCAAAGACGTAAACGCCATCGGACTCGATCATTTCTCGGAAGGTTTTCATAAAACAAAAATCTCGCCAAAACAGCGAGACTTTTCAAAAAAGATGATTTGTCTATGAGCTGTTTAGCAGGTTATTTAACGTGGTCGCAAGTCGCATTAACTCACCACGAAATACGATAATGTGCCTTTTTGAGGGCGGGTGTCAAGCAAAGCGTTTCGGTTACTTGTCATTAACCTCTGTGTCATCATCGCCGTCTTCGCCCTTTTCGGTAATAAAATAGAATTTGCCGGCGTCCTCTGGTGTAAGAGTTACGCCGTTTTTCAATGCGGCATATGACAAAACCGCATCTAGTTTTTGTTTCAAAGCGATCCCCGTCGGCTGGAGTATTTCATCCGGTATTACGCCGACCTTTTCAAGGCGTGAGCCGTCCTTCATGATCACGTCCGCGACGGTTACGCTCATTCCTACCTGAATAAACGCCGAGTCGGCAAACAGGCTCATTACGCTAACAAAGGGTACTGTAATACTTGTCATTACACCTCCGCTGCTATGATCGCCAAGAATTTTTGCCCGCTTTTCGATCTGTAAAACGCGGGCGGTCATTTCGGACGCAGAGGCCGATCGCGAATCGATCAAAACTGTGACTTCGCCTTTATATTGTTTGTCGGCATCAAGGACCTTTGTCGTCCTAACCTCGGTCTTGTCCTTTGTAACAAGATCTGCGATCTTGACCGTTCGGTCAAAGAAATGCGAGATCACATACTCCTCGATCGTAACGTAACCACCGCCATTTCCCCTGAGATCAAGGATCAGTTTTGGATACTTCATTGCGAACTTCATCATTTTGTCGATGTCGCCTTTTTCGACAACAAATGAATACAATTTACAAGCGGCAAGCGTACTATCAACTTCCTGACATTTGAACGCCTCGTATTTGTCCTTAGACTTGTCCTTTTTGGCCTTTAACTCGGCTCTGTATTCCTTTTCCGTTTGGGTCTTTGCTTCGATTGTTACAGCTTTGTCCGAACCGTCAGGTTTTTTGAGTTTCAAATCAAGCGTTTGCGACGGATCAAGCTTGTAAACAAGATAGGTGATCTTCCAAAGATCATTTCGGTTCGGTTTGAACTTACCGATCATCACGATCTGGTCGCCGACCTCGACCCCCTTAGCCGCCGCGTCGCTCCCTTTGGTTACCGATGTGACGTAACACTCATCACCAACCATTTGCCACCCAAGACCATATTGAAAATGGTCGGTGCGAGGCGGCAAGATCATTCTCGTGTGCGAATCGTTGAATTCCATCAGCACCTGCACCAAAACACGGTACATCTGCCAGTTGAATTCGAGAGTCTTGACACGAGCTTTGGCCGCGTCAATGCGGGCGTTGAGATCTATACCACGAAATTTCTGATCGTAATAATACTTCTTCAGAATTTCCTTCATTTCGTCGAGCATGCTGAGGGCATAATCGCGCGACTTTTTCGATTCGCTCGACAATTTGGGCTTGTTTTCCGCTTCTTGAGCGGCAACGCCGAACGTTGCGAACAAGATCAAAAATGCTGCGAGGATTAAGGTAAAGAGTGGTGTGGGGAATTTGTATCTCATAATGGTCACTATAGGAAGCGGATTGATCAGCCTTATTTTCTTACAGAATCCTATTTTAATCCAGAATTACTTTCGCTGGCATTTCCGGCAGAAATAGGTCGATCTCCCGCCTTGTTTCAGCCGCGTTATCGGAGTTTCGCAGACCTGGCATGGCAGGCCTTCACGGTCATAAACGAACCACCCGGCGTCATCGAGCCCACTGAAGTACCCGCCCTCGAGATTTTCAGGGTCGATCTCGCGATCACCCACATGAGATATTGCGATATCGAGTACGGAGCGAATGCTCTCGAATAGCCGCGAGACAGCCTGCTTGCTTAGCCTGTCAGCTGGTTTGCGAGGGTCGAGACCTGCGGCGAACATAGCTTCGGCAGCGTAAATGTTGCCAAGGCCGCAGACCCTTGTTTGATCGATGAGGAATTCTTTGAGTGGCCTTTTCGACGCTTTTACGGTCCTGTAAAGGTAATCGAACGAGAATTCGTCGGAAAACGGTTCCGGAGCGAGCTTTTTGAGCTCTTTTGCCTCGTGCAGTTTGTCGGTGTCCACGATCTTCATTAGCCCGAAATGCCTGATATCGTCAAAAACGAGACGGTCGCCGCTGTCGAGGTGAAAGACCGCATGCGTAAATTTTGGGAATTCGGTCTCGGCATTCAGCAGAGAAAAACGGCCGCTCATTCTCAGATGAACGATCAGCGTCCGGCCCTCGCTAAGGTCAAAAAGAATATGCTTGCCGCGTCTGTGGATATGATCTATATATGCGGAGCGAAGCCGTTCACCGAAAACATCGGGAGATAGATCCGGAGCCAGACGTTCGCGACGCAATTCCGCTGCTTCGATCGTCCGCCCACGAACGAGCGTATCAAGTGAGCGTGAAATGAGTTCGACCTCAGGTAATTCGGGCATCAGACCTTTGTGTAGTCAGTCAGAGCGGTTTTATCGCCGAGCACGGTGCCTTCGCCGACCATCGCGTTTCGGCCGATGTGACAACTACGTCCGACAATGGCGTTGCGGACCTCTGCAAAACTGGAAATACGCGAATGCGACCAGATGACGGAGTCTTCGACAACTGCTTTTTCTTCGATCGTGACACCGGCACCGATCACCGAGTTGGTTATTCGAGCCCCCGGTTTGATCGAACATCCCTCACCTATCACTGAGGCCTTATCGATCTCGGCCCTTGTCGCGACGTCCGAATCGTCTGAGCGTTCGATCTCAAACCCTTCGATCTTACCTGCGAGGAAATCATGATGTGCTTTGAGATAGCTCGCCGGCGTACCGATATCCAGCCAATAATCGCCTTTCATTACATAGCCGTAAAATGAAAGTTCGCGACGGAGTATTTCCGGAAAGACGTCATATTCGAATGAGCGGTTCTCGTCAGCAGCTATCAACTCGAGGATCGACGGTTCGAGAACGTATATCCCCGCATTTATTGTATTTACGCCGCTCGACTCCAGTTCTTCAGCCGTCGGTTTTTCGAGAAATCTTTTGATCTCTTGATCCGGACCGATCTCCGCAAGGCCGTAACGAGAAGGGTCGTCGACGGGGAATAGAGATAGCGTCGCTGCTGCCTTTTTCGAAGCGTGAAAATCTATGACCTTTCCGATATCCAGGTCCGTCAAAATATCACCGTTAAAGACGACCGTAGTTTCGCGGAGAGAATCTGATGCAAATTTATATGCCCCGCCCGTTCCCATTGGGCTGGGTTCGGTTATGTATCGAAGATTTACACCGTAATCCGAGCCGTTTCCGAGAACGTGCTGGATCTTATCCGGCTGATAACTTAGAGAGAGAGTGATATCCGTAATGCCGCACCGGCGAAGAATGTCGATCTGATACAGCAAAAACGGTCGATTTATCACCGGGACGATCGGTTTCGGGGTGTAAACCGTTAGGGGCCTGAGCCGCGTTCCTTTTCCGCCTGCCAAAATAAGTGCTTGCATAAATTCCGTACGGCCTTACCGGCCAAGCTTCAAGACTAAGGAAAGATTTACCAAAAATCAAAATCGAGATCAGAGTGCCGCTCCATATACACGAGAAACCAAACAAAAAGGGCGGGGACATGTGCCCTCGCCCTTAATTTGAAATTTGCCGAATTAATATCGACTTTCTATTTTGAGATGGTCCCGTCGTTTGCCACGGCTGTTTTAGGTCGTCTGTCGACGGTATAAACATCCTCTTCGCCATCGTTAATACGGAAATTTTGGATCCCGAGCGGGAATCTCGTGACCGCCGTTCCCGAGACCCGGAAGCGGAGATTTACGTAAACCCCGTCACCTGACGCCGGGAAAGCACCGTAAACAACGACCTTTAGCAAGCCTTTCTGGGGTGAATTAAATGCGATCGACATATTCGATGCGAGTGTTCCTTCGAGGCTCGCGGCAACTTCTGCCGGTGTGAACAGGTTCGGGTCGAAGTCTATGTCGAACTGGAACGAATCAACCTGTTTGCCTCGCAGATTGTCGAGCCTGAAAGCAACAACAATATCTGAACCGTCCGAAGCCTTGGTCGGCGTCAGCGACGCGTGGACAGCGTTTCTGATGCGTTCCGGGTCGGTCAAACGTGCAGCCGGGCGTGCTCCCATCGGATCCCAGTCGCCGCTTACATCACCCATTAACGAAGCTGCGAAGTTCAGCGTGCTGCCCGAAGTAACGACCATCGAAGTGGACGCCGGTGTGAATTTCCAAGTGCCGGTCTGGTTGATCGGATTGGTCACGCCGACAATGTACTGTGCAAGCAGTGCTGCATCGTAGGACGAGAGATTTGGAAGCCCCGCGACCTTTGCAGCCCTTAGCTGTGCGGGCGAGAGCATGTTCAAGCCGACTACATGACGCGATATCAAAGTTGCGTCATTTGAGAAAATACCATTGTAAGCAAGTACGGGGTAAGGTGTCTTTGAAGGTGTGATCGTGTAGGCGTCCGGCCCAAAGCCGGTCATCGAATAGACACCCGAGCTATTTGTAACGCCGTCTGTTACCGCGGGTGTCGCGCCGGCTGCAGCAATAACTACGTCAGGGATCAAAGTAGTAGGTGCATTAGCCATCGTCACGGTCCCGCTAAGATCACCGGCCGCACAACCCTGATAGGTAATGGTCACGAGCCCATTACCGGCCCGCACGCCTGAGGTCGTCGAACCCGCTGTGACGCCTCCGATATAGGAAGAGCCGCCGCCGCCGCCCCTGCAATTGCCGCTTCCGGAGCCGCCATACCAGCCGCCGCCACCGCCAAACCCGTCGCAGCCGCATCCTTGCCCAACAGGAGTACCGCCAAAACCGAATCCTCCCGAAACAGCCGGGTTGTTAAAGGTAACGCACGTTCCTGTTCCACTTGCGCTTTGATTACCGCCTTGTCCGCCGGGGTTAGAGGCGTAGCTTGGATCGCGGTAGCCGTCTCCGCCGATCAGGCCTCCGCCGGGGCCGCCGATTACTGAATTACCGCCGAACAAACTTCCGCCGCCGCCTCCGCCGCCCGCCACTATCTTACGATCGGCCAATGCAGCGCCGCCTTGCCTGACATCCGAGGCACCACCGCCTCCGGACCCACCCGAGCCGCCGCCGTTCACACCGCCGCCTCCGCCGTTAAACCCGCCGGTAAGTCCGGCGCCTTGGCCGCCAACATAGATAGAGAGTGTCTCACCGGGGGTCACTGCCAGGTCACCCTGGGCATTTCCGCCATTGTTTGCATTTGAGGCAAATACTATTCCGCCCTGTGCCCCCCAAGCGTTGATATTGACAGTTGTCACCCCCGGCGGTACGGTCCATGTTTGAACTGCACCGGTATAACTGAAATTCACCGCGATCGGAGAGGGAATACATGCCAATTGTGTGATGGTTACGCTGCCGTTTCCGGTGCCCGTCGAAACCGCATTGTTCTGATTGGCCCCGTTATTAAACGACCCGCCGCCGCCGCCTCCGGTAAACGGTATGGCACCGCTTGTCGCACCGCCGGAATAACCGCCGCCCCCGCCGCCATTGCCGCCTACGAACCATCCCGCACCTCCGCCGCCGTATCCGCCGCTATCATTTACAACGCCTTCGCCTCCTGCGGAACCGCTAAGATATGATTTACCGTTGTTGTTTGCGTGGCCGGTCCCGGCAACACCATCTGTCAGGAAACCACCACCGCCGCCACCCGATCCCGAACTTGCACCGCCCCCATTTCCGCCGATGCCGCCTTCTTCAAGGCCATCGCCGCTCGCAGTTCCCGAGGTCGTGAGTGAAGCGTCTGCGCCGTCCCTATTCGGGCCGCAGGCGCCGATGTTATTTGTCGCACCACCGCCACCGCCGGCTACTAGAAGCGGAACGTTGCCCGTTCGAACCACATAGGTCCCGCCGCCGCCGCCGGCATCGGATCCATTAGTAAATCCCTGTTGGCCAACTACGATCGTGAGAACCTCACCGGGGGTTACCGCAAAATCACCGATCATCCGAGCACCGCGCCCCCCGTTCGCGGAGCAGGTCGTCGTGACAGAACCGCCCTGAGCTCCCGTGCCGTCAATATTGATGCTGGTCACACCCGGCGGCACCGTGTATGTCTGCGTGGTGCCGGTGTAGTTAAAGGTTGTACCACCTCCCCCGGCCATTGAGACGTTATTCAATGCGGAATTAGTGACGCTTCGCGCCGAGCGAGAGGACGCCCCCGTTGAAACCGCAAATAAAAGTGCAGCAGCGGTGATGACAACGAGAAGGGCTAACAGGCTATTTTTATGATTTGACATAGATTTGATACTAGTCCTAGATAGGAAAAATCGAGAGGGATAGACCCCTATTTTTAAGTAGATATACCTATCAAATAAATCGTGAAAGTTTCGGAAATTAATTGCTTTATGAAGTATATTCGAAATCTGAAATGAGTCAACCAAATATGCGCACCACGCCTATGCGATAAAGGCGTAGTCCAGATGCCGTGTACGAGTACTTTTCCCAGCCTGAAACACCGGTGAGATATATTCTGCCGCTTGGCAAGACTTTCGAATGTTGAAAAAAAATGGGCAGCCGATCGGCCGCCCAACATCCTGACCGGTATTTTTCGGTCCAGGGTCCGCATTTCAAGGGTTCCGCTTATGGCCTTTGGAAAGTATCACTTACCGGCGTGACTTTCATCTTATTGCCGACCGTATAAACGTCGTCGTTCCCGTCGTTCATACGGAAGTTACGAATTTCCATCGGGGCTTTCGCACCTGCCACTCCCGTAACCGTGAAGCGTAGATTGACGTAAACTCCATCACCTGATGCCGGGAACGCACCGTAAACCACGACCT